>NZ_CACVBR010000002.1 GCF_902728265.1 Chryseobacterium potabilaquae | reverse complement strand
AGCCCGATGAATTGATTCCTCTATGTTTGGAAAGATCTGAGCAGATGTTGATTGGAATCTTAGGGGTATTAAAATCAGGCGGAGCGTATGTTCCTATGGATCCTGGTTATCCTATGGATAGAATAGAGCATATTTTGGGAGATACCAAGGCTAGAGTTGTAATCGTTGAAGAGAGTACGAAGGATCGTTTATATGACTATAAGGAATTAGTAGATAGAGAAGAGGAATCAACTCTAAGTATTCTTAGTCTGAATTCTTCAGATATGAAAGATAGCTTGAATATATGTTCTATAGAAAATCCTCTTCCCTCTGTGAGCTCTTCAGATCTGGCGTATGTTATTTATACGAGTGGCACCACTGGTAAACCCAAGGGAGTGATGATAGAGCATAGAAGTGTTGTAAATCTAGTTGAAAGTATAAGAGTAGTTTATGATTGTAGTGAAAGGGGCAAGTTTACCGCTTATACCTCTTATGTTTTTGATGTTTCTGTTTCGGAGATCTTTAGTGCTTTATTGTATGGTAATGAATTGCATTTATTATCAGATACTATAAGAAAGGATTCATCTTCGATCAGTGATTATCTTCTTGCTCAAGAAATTACGCATACTTATCTTCCGCCGGTATTATTATCTTTATTACCCCGTAATGTTTATCCTCATTTACAGGCTATTCTTTATGCTGGTGAACCTTGTGATGAGGAAACGGGAATATATTGGGGCGAGCATAAGAAGTTGTATAATCTTTATGGTCCTACTGAATCTACGATATATGCTACCTGTAAGGAGATCGTTGAAGGAGAGGTTCATGTGATAGGTAAGCCTCTTGTGAATACCACCACTTATGTATTAGATGAATACTTACGTCATGTTCCTTTGGGGGGAGTAGGAGAGCTATATATCGGAGGAGTAGGAGTTTCGCGGGGCTATTTGAATCTTTCTGAGCTTACGGCTGAGCGTTTTGTTGTTAATCCTTTCCAGAGAGAAGAGGAGAAGGAAATAGGTTATAATGGACGGATGTATAAGACAGGAGATTTAGTACGTTTTCTACCAGATGGTAATTTACAATATATAGGTCGTAATGACTTCCAGGTAAAGATCCGAGGTTATAGGATAGAATTGGGAGAGATAGAAAACGCCTTATTGAGTTATGCAGGTATTCGTCAGGGAGTTGTTTTGGCTAAGGAACAAGGTTCAGGGATAAAATACTTAGTAGGTTATTATGTGTCTGATGATGTAGTTAATCATGAAGACTTATCTATGCACTTATCAGGTCTTCTTCCTGATTATATGGTCCCTTCTGTGTATGTTCATTTGGAAGAGCTTCCTGTTACGCTTAATGGTAAGTTGGATCGCAAGGCTTTACCTGAACCTAACTTCACAGGAGATAAGGAATATATCGCACCAACAACGGTTCTGGAAAAACAATTAGCGGAGTTATATGGAGAGGTCTTAGGCTTGGAATCTTCCAGTATCAGTATTCATGATGATTTTTTCAGATTAGGAGGAGATAGTATTATCAGTATTCAGTTGGTGAGTCGTTTACGAAAGAGATTGGATTTTTATATCACTGTGAAAGATATCTTTACTTATCGTTCAGTAGAAAAGCTTTCAGCTTTTATTGAAAGGAATTTGAAAAATAAAGTGAGAGTTGTTCGTTCAGAACAGGGTGTTTTACAGGGTGTTGTTCCACTTCTACCTATTCAAGAATGGTTCTTTGAACAGGTTAAAGATGGCGTATTTCCTGATTTTAATCATTGGAATCAATCATTTTTAATTAATGTCCCTAAGTTAGACTTGGAAGTATTAAAAAAGAGTTTAGGTGTACTTATAGAGAAGCATGATGTTTTACGTATGTCTTATCCGAATATAGATGGTACATATGTTCAACATTACGGTGGTTTATTTGTACCTCCTGTAAGTCTTCTAGATTGTTCTGGTATTACAGAAACACAGCTTATTGATATTTTTACAGATTGGCAGAGTGGGTTTAATATCAGTGAAGGTCCTTTATTGCATATAGGCTATATAACGGGTTATGAAGATGGAAGGGCTAGAATATTTTTTGCATTTCATCACCTTATTATCGATGTTGTAAGCTGGAGGATTATAACTGAAGATCTTAAAACGATTTATCAGTCTTTTGAAAAAGGGTTGTCAGAAGAAATATCTGCTGATTCCAAAGGAAGTAGTTATCGTCAATGGTCAGAAGCTATAGCTGGTTATAAAAAAGAATCACCTGTAGACCGAGAAACGGAAATTGCTTATTGGAATGATGTAGTTGTTGAAAGTAATAATAGTAATCATTTCCTGAGTGGCTTATCCGTTCAGAATTCTTATTATGGCCATGTTGTATTGGATGTAACTTATACGGAGAAGCTACTTCGTGAATGTCATCAGGTGTATCATACTCAGATTAATGATATTTTGCTCTCTGCGCTATCTTTGGCTCTCACGGATTTTACGGGTTCTTTTTCGCATACGATTTTATTGGAGAGTCATGGAAGAGAAGATATCTTTGATGATTTAGATATTACAGAAACAGTGGGTTGGTTTACCAATATGTATCCATTTGGGCTTCATAGTTCTTCAAGTCTTTTGGAAACACTAATGATAACTAAGCAGTCATTAAGAGCAGTCCCTAATAATGGTATTGGCTATGGAAGCCTTATGGGATATGTAGATCAGGCTCTTCCTCATATAAGCTTTAATTATTTAGGGCAATTAGATCAGGAAAATTCAGATAGAGAAGGGGCGTGGCATATCTCCTCAGAGAGCAGTGGTCTCTCTTTTGGAAATGATAACCGAAGTACTTCAATCATTACGATTAATGGAGCAATTACCGAAGGAGAGCTACATTTTTCCATTTTGGGTTATTTGCCTGAGACCCAAGTGGAATATTTTACAGAATTATTTAAGAAGCGCATGATAGAAATAGTGGATACACTTTCTTCTATGGAGAAATTAGATATGAATACGAAGAACAATGAAATAGAATTTGATGAGGGAGATTATAAAGCAATAGTTTCTCTTAATGATGCTAAAGGTAAACCAAACATGTTTATGATCCATCCCGCATCTGCAGGATGTGAGGTTTATCAATCACTTTCTGATCAATTAATATCTGATTATCATTGCTATGGATTAGATTCTTACAATTTATATAATGAGAAAAAGATTGATAATCTTCATCAATTAGCCACCTATTATTTGAATTATATTGAAAAGATACAGCATGAAAGCCAACAAGAGGAATATATATTATTGGGGTGGTCTTTAGGGGGACAGATAGCACTGGAAATAGCTTCCGAGTTAGAAAGGAGAGGACATGTAAAAATTACTGTATTCTTATTGGATACCATTATTCGTGCTACAGATCCAGAATTGATGAAATTAATTTCATTACCTTCCGATGAAGATATAAATGAAAAACACCATGTCTCTATCAATAGTGATCATTTTATAGAAATTAAAAAAATATTGGTGAGTGAATATGCTATTGCAAATCAAAAAATTTCTACAAATCTGAAGTATACAAAGACCATATTATTAAAAGCAATGATTGAAGAAGAGTATAAAAATCCATTACTTGCAGGCTATATACATCAGTTGCCATGTAATAACGTGGATACATTACTTGAAAAACAAAATTTAGTAACAGTTTATCCTCTTAATGTGGCACATCATTATATAATGCAAGAAGAACAGCAAATAATAGACATTATAAAAAGAACATTAGATTAAAATATTTTTAAGCTAAACAAAGTATAAGGAAATTATGAATACAATATTTTGAAAAAATTGATTCTACATATTCAAAGATAAAATGACTTGTTACATTGAGATATTTTTATTGATTTAACAATCCAATTTTTAATTTTCTCAACTATGGAATAAAGAAGAAGAGGCCCAATGATCATTTAGGTGTTCAAAAGGGCCTACTTTTATGGTTATTTTGTTTCCCTGAAAATGTAAGAAGTAATTACAGTCAATTTTTGAAAACGTTTTTTCTCGCAGATGGGGAATGAGAGCCTTAATATGGGGCTTAATTGTTAGTATCTATTTGTATAATTTATTTTTTTTTAATAAAAATAGTATTTCGAAAAATAGATACTCTACTTTTGTGGAAAATTAATCCATAGAGTATTACATCTTTAGTAAATAAAGAAATACTTATTTAATTATGCAAAAAATAAATTAAATATGGATTATAATTTTAGTATTTAGAAAAACACAATTAAAACGCAATGATAAAAATTCCCTTAACTTGGAAAAAACTTTATTCCAGGTGTAATAATATTCAGTTTTATTTTAAAGCTGAAATAAAAAGTTCAATTGATTGCCTATTTGGTTTTCAGGATTATATAGGAAGTGTAATTCCTTTTCACGTTCTTATTCCAACTACACAACGACCTCTTGTCGGTTTGGTCTTTATGATTCCGACAGATGATTTTCTACACAGTTCCCATCTCATTCATTAATTCATTGATATGCTTTACGTTGTAATTTTTGTATGCAGTTTTATTGCATTTGGGATAAGTGTGATCTGTGGTGGTGGCGCGGGCCTAATATTGTTATCTGTTCTTAATCGATTTTTACCCGTAATTCAGGTTCCTGCTGTTTTGTCAATTGGGACTTCCAGTAGCTCTTTTTCCCGTGTTATTATTTTTTATCGGGACATTAACTGGAAGATTGTCCAGTTCTTTTTACCGACAGCGTTACCGGGTGTATTATTGGGAAGTTGGATGCTTACGTATGTTAATTCTTTATGGGTTGAATTGATCATGGCACTTTTCCTTATTGGAAATTTACCACAAGTATTTAAAGGTAAAGATTATAAAACCGAAGAAAAAGAATTAGGAATGTCAAATTTACTTACCATAGGTTTTTTTGCAGGTCTTACTTCGGGTTTTATCAGTGCAGGAGGAATTCTTTTTAATAAATTTTACATGAAAATCGGAATGACCAATCAACAAATCGTTGCTACCAGGGCTGCGAATGAGATTGTACTGAATATTGTAAAACTTATCATATATATATACCTTGGATTATTTACAATGACCTCTCTTAAAATAGGAATTGTTGTAGGATGTGCTGCCATATTATCTTCTTATATTATGAAGAAAATTATACCACGAATTAGTATAAAATGGTTTTATACTCTTGGTTTTTCTACGATGGTAGTATCTGGAGTTGTTATGTTAATAAGTTTTTTTGAAAAATTTCACAGATAAAATAAAAACATGACTTTGTTTAAAGTTTTGGTAGTGTCTCACTTATACAATTAATGAGACACTATTTATTTTTTTAGAAATCTGTAGTCTGCTTTTATGATGTTAAATTAAATTAATCAGAAGAATAAATATATTTTCCTCATATATTTTAAGGGGTATGTGAATAGGAGTATTACTTGTCTAGATTTTCTTTTGGTTGGTAATCAGGATGACCTAGCTGCCAAAATGCAAATGCAAATATGTCACTTAAATCAGAATATCGCTGAAAGATAGGAATAGATCCCCCTCCATGGCCGCCTTCATAATCTATTTTCAAAAGTATAGGATGAGAAGAAGCATCATCTGCCATCAATTTAGCTGCAAATTTTGTTGATTGCCAAGGGGCAATTCTAGGGTCATTAATTCCTGTAGAAATTAGAGTTGCGGGATATTTTATTCCCTTTTTTATATGGAGATAGGCATCCATTTCTAATATTCCTTTAAATTCTTTCGGATCCTTTATGCTTCCATATTCAGACACATCGGTTCCACCTATTCCATTTTTTTCAGATCTTATGGTATTTAAAACACCAGCTTCTACAATTACAGCTCCAAATAAATCTGGACGTTTGGTCATTGCTCTCCCAACAGTAATACCACCTGCACTTCCTCCCCAAATGGCAATCTTTTTTTTTGAAGTAAATTTTTTCTTTATCAAATACTCAGTACATGCAATTAGATCTTTCCAAGAATTAGGTTTCTTTTCTTTATATCCTCCCAAACGCCATTCTTCACCTTTTTCTCCTCCTCCTCTTACATGAGCAATTGCCATTATTCCACCTTGACTAGCCCATAATAAAAAACTTTTAGCAAAAAAAGGATTTCTAGATATTCCATATGCTCCATAGCAATCTATTAAAACAGAAGCTGTGCTATTTTTTTTAATATTTTTATTGTAAATTAAAGATAGTGGTATTTCAACTCCATCATGAGACTTTGCTGTAGTTTCTTCAACTACAATGTTTTTGAATTCAGGATATTCAGCAACTGGAGTGAGATTTTCTGGTTTAAAGGTATTTGTGATCAAATTATAACGGAAGCGTTGTTCTTCATTTGCCCACCCTGAACAATTCACCCATATATCAGAAAAATTCTTTCCTTTGGATTGTAAATTGATATTACCTGCAATAAAAGGAAGTTTAATATATGTTTCTTTTTTATTTTTATATAGGTATAACTTAGCTTCTACTCCATTTTTAGATGTGGTATAATAAATCCCATCTTTTGTAAGAGCATATTGAGTAATAACTTCATCTTTTTTTTGTGATACTAATACCTCTGGATTTTTAAAATTAGGATTATGGATGCTGGTTCTGCATAACTTAAAATTAGGGGAATTGTAACCAGATAAAAAATAAATATTATCTTCTGATAATCTTATAAAAAAGACTTTCGAATCTTTATGGTATAAAACTTTCCAATTTTTTTCACCATTGAGTAGATCTTTTTTGTCAATAATAAATGCATTTCTGAAATTTTCGGCACCTACTGGCATTCCAATATAGTATTTGTCTTTAGGATTAAAAACTAGGATAGCAGGAAGTTCATCCTTACCAATTTTTAACTCGGGATTATTTACATTTGAAAAGACATCATTTAATTTTTTAGGATCTGTGCCTATTTTATATAAAATTGATTGAGTATTTTTGCCAAATTGCTCAGAATTATTTTCAATCACGGGGTAATATACATAGAAAAAACCGGAATTATCTTCTAACCATTTGATTCCACCAATATTTGAAGGATTCGTATTGGTAATTATTTCAGGATGTATATATTTGGTTTCTACATCCATAATAATAACTTCAGACAATTCTTTCCCTTTTTCAGTTAAAGAAATGGCTATTTTATTCCCATCCCAACTGGGGCTGATTAAATTAATTATAAAATTATTTCCACTTTTAGATTTGAAATTATATGGATCATAAAGTAGTTCTTCTCTTTCATTAAACCCTGCTTTAAAATATAATTTAGATGCTTTTTCTTCAGCATTTCTTTTTAAATAAAAATATTTATCATTACTCGTTATTTTTAAATCAGATATAGAATATCCTTGCCTTTTATCTAGTTCTAGTCTTTTTTCTACATAATAATTTCGGTTTGGAATTTTATCTAATATCAAATTAGCATAATCTGTTTGGGATTTCATCCAATTATCCACTTGAAGATCTTTTAAATCTTCAAGATTTCTATATTCATCGATTATTTTAGTTCCAAAATATTGGTTTGTGGCAGGGAAATTTGGTGCTAAATTAATTTTTTGTGAATGGAAATTCACTGTAAATAAAATAGTAATGATAAATATAATATTTTTCACAAGCTTAAAAGTTATTTGCCAGTATCAATACCTCCATTGTTACCACTTGCGTTGTTTGGGTCACCACAACCCTCAATAAATTGTTTTGTTCCACCAAAGATTTTCTTAGGATTATTAATTTTTACTAATTGTAATTTTTCTAGAGATAATTTTTTTTCCTTTTTGATTTGTTTTTTCATTTTGACCAAGTTAAATATTAAATTTAAGAGAACAAAGTAAATGATATTTTTTTAATTCATAATCAAATAAGTTCATAAATTCATGAATTTATAAGTATTGAAAGTGGTTTAATTTGTTGAAAATCAAAGAGTATTGGAAGGGGCTTTTATTAATGAAATTGTTATCTTAATCAAATGATTTAAATATGATATTTTTGCATAATGATACAAACGATGAAGCTTACCTATTGTATTTTAATAATCTTATCCTATAATTTACTTTGTTCACAAAATAGATCAATAGATTCATTAAAGAAGTATTCTTATAAGGAACTGCAGGAAAAATTTTATGATTATAACTATGATGGGCAACCTGAGCAATCTAGGATGATTGCACAATACTATATAGCAAAATCCAAACAAGAAAAAAACAATCTCCAAATAGCCGAAGGATATGCTTTTATGTGTGTTAATGAAAATGAAAGGGATGCATTAAAATACATAGACAGTTTGGCGGAATTAACTAAAAACTCAAAAGAAAATATATACCCTACACGTATTTACTTATTAAGGGCGAATATATATTTTAAATTTAATGATCAAAAAAAAGCATTAAATAATTATATAATAGGATTAAAATATGCAAAACAAAATAATAATAAAAGGCAAATCGCATTAGCGGAAACTAATATTGCTTATTTAAATAGTTATATCGGAAAAGATTCTGAAGCGGCTAAAGTGTTAAGGTATTATCTAGATAACGCATTCTATCTAACTGAAAATGAGTTAGAAAAAATTCGACTAAATCTCGCAGATTGTTATATTGAAATTAACAATTTAGATTCGGCTAAAATTTTAATTAGCAGAGGGCTGGGTGCTTTTAAAAATAAGAAGACTTATAGATATTATCAGTATTTGACTTTAGCAGGTTTCTATAATTTAAGACTTAAAAAATATCAGCTTGCTATTAATGATTTATTATTATGCAAAAGATATTTTCTTGCAACAGATGATATAAGAAATAAAAATTATACTCTTTTATATTTAGGAAAATCCTATACAGGATTAAATGAAAATGAAAAGGCTGCAGAGAGTTTTGTTAAAATTGACTCTATGGTTCATAAGAATAATTATGTATTCCTTGAGCTTGGAGAAGCTTATACTTATCTGATAGATTATTATAAAGAAAAGAAAGATAAAGAAAAGCAGTTGTATTACATCGAAAGATTTTTAAAAATAAATCAAATGTTGGATTCTCAATTCAAATATGTATCTCGCGAATTGCCCAGACGATATGACACCCCAAAACTTATACATGAAAAAGAAACTATCATTAATGAACTAAAAAATAAAAAAAAAATATTTTACTTTTCTCTTGTAATTTTATTATTGATCCTATTAATATTAATATTTCTATACAATAAATCTAAAAAATCTGAAAAGCAATATAGAAAGATTGCTCAAGATTTAATCCAAAAAGTTCAGGCAGATAATAGGATTCATCTTCCAATAGAATCTCAACAACAAAATTCTTTTAATACAATAGAACAAGAAAACATAAAAGATAAAAACACTAGTGTTATTTCAAAAAATGTAGTTCAAGCTGTTCTGAAAGAATTGGAAATCTTTGAAATAAAAAAGCAATTTTTAAATAAAGGAATTACTTTAGGAAATCTTGCAAAAAAAATAAAAACAAATTCTAAATACTTATCGGAAATAATTAATACTCATAAAGGTAAAAATTTCGCTGCTTATTTAAATGACCTTCGGATTGATTATGCTATAAACAAACTTGCTGAGAGTAAAAAATTCCGCTCGTATAAAATATCGTCTATTGCAGATGAATTAGGTTATAATACAGAACAAGCATTTACTTTAGCATTTAAAAAACGAACAGGAACCCCACTTTCTATTTATTTAAAAGAAATTGAAAAAATGGGACGTTGAAATTATTTAAATTTCTGGTTTTTAATGAATTATTATTTTTAAATTCATGAATTTGCTTTCATGGATTTATGAATTTATGAGCCAACCGCTTGCATAATCAGTTGATCTTACAGCATCTTTGCCACCGATAAATGTGTACCGTGTCAAGTACACAAAATGAAATCATAGATGAAAAATATAATCTCCATATTCTGTATTACCTTTCCTATAATTACTTTCTCACAAGAGAAAAAAAATGATTCTCTGGGTAAGATAGTAGAAAAAGAAATACAAGAAGTCGAAATAAAGGCTAATAAAAAACTTGTTGAAAGAAAAATAGATAGGATTGTTTTCAATGTGGAAAATTCTATATCCGGAATAGGAGGTAATGCATTAGAAATTTTGAAAATTACACCAAGTATTAGGATTCAAAGTGAGAATATATTATTAACAGGAAAAAATTCAGTAAAAGTAATGATCAACGATAGACTTACTCAACTTTCTGGGGAAGATTTGATGAATTACTTGAAAAATATCCCTGCTGAAACTATTAAAAAAATTGAAGTTATCACTAATCCACCCGCAAAATATGATGCTGAGGGAAGCAGTGGTTTAATAAATATTCAACTGAAAACATCAAAACAAAATGCTTGGAGCGTAGGTCTTCGCTCAACTTACCAACAGGCAAATTATACAAGCTTGACCCACGGAGTAGGATTTTCTTATCAAAAAAACAAACTTTCTATTTTAACAGATTTGTCTTATAGGTATGGAAAAGAGCTTTATACTAATGATATTAACTATTATTATCCTTTAGAACATTGGAAAAATTATATATTTAATAGAAAACATATCAATAATGTGGGAAGTTCTATCAATTTTCAATATGAACTGTCAAAAAAGAGTGTATTAGGTTTTCAATATTCGGGGACTTTTTCAGATAATTCTACAGACGAATTCAATTTCAATAAAAGTTATAATGGCATTAATTCTTTATCAAAAGATTATGAAACTAATGGTAGATCCTTTACAAGACCCCAAAATCTTTCCTTTAATACAAATTACACATACAAAATAGATTCTCTTGGTAAAAAAGTTTCTGTTGATTTAGATTATTTCGATACCCAATCGCCAAAAAACAATCAGTTTAATAGTGTAATGAATGATATTGGGGATGCTTCGGTAGAAAAGGTGCATGCTATTAATACCTCTAACCAGAATGTTAAAAATTACTCTCTCAAAACAGATTTTGATTTACCATATCGATTTGCTCATTTATCTTTTGGTGCAAAAGTAGTTACGACCAATACAAGAAACAGTGTTGATGCTAATTTATACAATATCGTAGATTATATTCCTATCAGTTCACAAAGTGATAATTTCAAATATACTGAGAATATACAGTCCCTTTATTTCTCGATAAATAAAACTTTTAATAAGAAATGGGAAGCAAAAATAGGACTAAGAGGTGAATATACACAAACAATTTCTAATTCTATCTCCAATAATCAAATGAACAAAAATAAATATTTTAAGTTGTTTCCCACAATGTATCTTTCTTATAAAGCTAATGAAAATAATATGATGTTCGCAAGTTTCGGAAGAAGGATACGACGTCCTAGTTTTTGGGAGCTAAATCCTGCAAGATGGTATCAAAATCCAAATTCTTACGCGGAAGGGAATCCTTTTTTACAACCTTCTTTTATATATAACATTGAAGTGAATTATGCATATAAAACGCTACTTAATCTGAATTTATATTATAGTAATGCTATTAATAATTTTGGACAGCTAACTTTTCATGATACTCAAAATGAGCAGCAAACTTTTAAAAGGTTAAACTTTGCCCATGAAAAGTTTATAGGGGGAACTCTCTCTGTCAATCATAAACCATTAAGCTGGTGGAATTTTTCTACTGAAATTGGATCGGGATACTACGAATCAAATCCTTATATAGATATTCTTGCTACTCATTATTCAGGGTGGTATGGATATAGTAATATGGCTAATAATTTTATCTTAAATGCAAATAAAACCTTTTTGGCAACTATTTATTACGAATACAATTTTCCTTCTACGGGAATGAATAGTTTTACTGCATCTTCAAGTCTTAATATAGGACTTAAATATTTACTACTTGATAAAAAAATGACGTTAGCACTCAACTTTAATGATATCCTGAAGACAGATTATGGAACTTCTGCGAATGGAACTTCGGGAATTAGACAAAATTTCACACAATATTATGATACAAGGTTTATAAGATTTGCGTTGAATTATAATTTCGGAAATAAGAACATAAATATTAATAAAAGAGCTACAGGAAATCAAGAGGAAAAGAATAGAAATAACTAATTGTATAGCCTAATATTTTGAAATGGCCAATTCAAATGAAGGTAACAATATAAAGCTTGCAAGCAATTACCGAACGAGTTAATGTAAGAAAACTATTACTCACAATAATTAATAATAAACTTAATCAAAAATGAAAAATTTAAATTTCAAAGCTATAATAGCAAAAATGGAAATATTAAGCGAAAATGAAAAAGGTAAACTGAAAGGAGGGATAAAGGCAATTCAGCCTATAAAGTCTGGTGGACTTGACGGGAATAATAATCAGTGTCATAACTCTGTTTGCTAGTTTAATAAAGCAGCCTGTTAGGTCATTGATCTAACAGGTTTTATAATAAAATGATAAAGAATGAAAAGTAGCTATTATAATAGTTTTTTTGATTATGAGAATAAAAAAGTAGGATATAATTCTTTGAGCAACAGTTTCATTATATTAGAACCAATACTATTTGATTTATTCGAAGCAAGTTTAAATGAAAATATTATTGAGGATTTGCAATTAGTGCATGAGGATTTATATACTATTCTTGTATCAAATGGCTTTATTATAAACGATGAATTTGATGAACTCGAAGAAATCAAAAGGATAAGCTTTGATCATGATTTTGATGAAAAAGAGTATCATTTAATAATTAATCCGACAATGAATTGCAATTTCAAATGTTGGTATTGTTATGAAACTCATATTAAGGATTCAAAAATGTCTGAAGAAACTCTTCAGAAAATAGTTACTCATATTGACCATATTTTAGAGGATAAAAAAAATATTTTGGAACAGTTTACTCTTAGTTGGTTTGGGGGGGAACCATTGTTATATTTTGATAAAACGGTTTTGCCATTGCTTAAAAATATCTATCCTAAAATAATTAAAAATAATATTAGTTTTAAATCTGGTTTCACTACGAATGGATTATTAATCAATCAAAATATTTTAGAGGAATGTAAAAATTATGGTGTGAATTTTTTTCAAATAACCTTAGATGGTCATAGAGAAAGACATAATAAAGTAAGATTTATTTCTAAAACTCGAGGTAGTTACGATGAAATTGTTAACAATATTAAACTTTCTGTAAAAAATAAATTTAATATAAATATCAGAATAAATATATCTGAAGAAACTATTTCTGATCTAATAAAAATAATTGAAGATTTTGATGATGTTAACTTAGCTGATAGAGACTTTTTAACATTTTCTTTTCATGAGGTTTGGCAAGAAGAAAAAAATTTAACATGTGATATTTCTAATATAGTAGATATATTTCGAGAAAATAAATTTAGATGTACTTATAAAGGAGAGCAAACAGCCTCAATAAAGTCCTCATGTTATGCTGATAAATTGAATCAAGCCACTATAAATTATAATGGAGAAGTATTTAAATGTACCGCAAGAGATTTTGATACCGCATCGAAAGAAGGTGATTTAAAAGATAATGGCCGCATTGTATGGAATGATAAGTTTCAAAAGAGAATATATGATACCCGTTTTAAAAACCCTCCTTGTTTAAAATGTAAAATATTACCTATTTGCAATGGAGGATGTTCTCAACATAGAATGGTGAATGAGGGTAAGGAGTATTGTGTTCATAATTTTGATGAAAATAGTAAGTTAGAACTAATTAGGCAGAAATTTTATTCTAGAATCGTAGAAACAGTCAATCTGTAAAATAATTGTTTTTAATTCAGGTTTATAAATACATTCAATTGATTTACTCCGTCTTTTTCTCCTTAAATAAAAACGAAAAGATTACAATTTATGAAGATTATCCCCCAACATGACCAAATGGGCTGTGGGCCGGCCTGTCTTGCTATGATCAGTATGCATTATGGAAAAAAAATTGATATCCAATATCTTCACGATAAAAGTCATATAACAAAAGAAGGAGTCTCTTTGTTGGGAATTAGTGACGCAGCAGAAAAAATCGGTTTTAAAACTTTGTCGGCGAAACTGAAATCTGAAGACTTTAAAGAAGAACTCTTTCCTTGCATCCTCCATTGGAATCAAAATCATTTTGTTGTTCTATACAGGATAAAAAAGAATTGGTTATCTAGCAAAATTATTTATAAGATAGCAGACCCAGGATATGGTTTTATTTCTATTTCTGAAGAAAATTTTAAAAGATCTTGGCTTTCAGATAAAGAAAAAGGGGTTGCCTTATTTCTTACACCTACAGAATATTTTTATAAATTACAGCTCCCAAAAGAAGAAGAAATTGGCTTAGGTTTTTTGTTAAAGTATCTTAAATCATATCAGAAACAACTTTTTTTAATGTTTTTGATGTTATTGGTAGGAAGTGGAATTACTTTAATATTTCCTTTTCTCACTCAAAACTTAATTGATAAGGGGGTTAATGCAAAAAATCTAAATCTCATCACAGTCATTTTGTTGGCACAATTGGGATTATTTTTAGGATCTATAATTATTGAGGTTATAAGAAACTGGTTGATGCTTTATATGGGAACAAAGCTAAGCATAACCATTATTTCAGATTTTCTGAAAAAATTGCTTCAACTTCCCATTAAATTTTTTGATACGAAGATGATTGGAGATTTTAATCAAAGGATACAAGATAATGAAAGAATAGAGCAGTTTTTAACTTCACAAAGTTTATTGACTTTTTTTTCCATGATTACTTTTCTCGTTTTCTTTGGTGTATTATGGCATTATGATGGTAACATTTTATTGGCTTATATATCACTTACCTTCATCTCTATTTCATGGTCTTTTTATTGGCTAAAGAAACAGAAAATTTTAGATTATTACAAATTTCAAGAAAGGAGTAGAAATCAAGAGTCAATTTATGAAATTATTAATGGGGTTACAGAAATTAAATTAAATCAATTTGAAGACTATAAGCGTAAAGAGTGGGAAAATATCCAACAAAAACTTTTTAATATCAATATCAGGATTTTAAAGCTTAACCAAATACAAATTTCAGGTTTTGATTTTCTCAATCAAGTTAAAAATATATTGGTAACATTCTTAGCTGCTACTTTTGTAGTACATGGAAAAATGACTTTGGGAGAACTTTTAAGTATTTCCTATATTATAGGACAAATGAATTCTCCTATTAATCAATTAGTAGTGTTTTTTCGTTCTTTACAGGATGCAAAGTTAAGTTTAGAAAGATTGAGTGAGGTCCAAAATCATGCTGTGGAAGAAAATTCAGAACAAATAAAGTTAGATTTAAATTCCTCTACAATTAATGGAGTTACCAATGACATTGAACTTAGAAATGTGAATTTCCAATATGAAGGACCAAAATCTCCATACGTACTAAAAGATATTAATTTATCTATTCCTAAAGGAAAAATAACTGCGATTGTGGGGGCAAGCGGAAGTGGAAAAACAACATTAATGAAGTTATTGCTGAAATTTTATGAACCTTCAGAAGGAGAGATATTATATAATTCGATGCAAATAAGCAGGTTATCTGCAAAAAGCCTAAGAGAAAATTGTGGGGTTGTTATGCAAGATGGATTCATTTTTTCTGATACTATTGAAAGAAATATTGCTACAGGAGATGAAAATATTAGTGTCGATAGACTTCAAAAAGCTACTAAAATATCTAATATAGAAGAGTTTATCGATTCCTTACCTTTGAAATTTAATACAAAAATAGGAGCAACCGGAAATGGTATTTCTGGAGGACAAAAGCAAAGGATATTAATTGCAAGAGCAGTATACAAAGACCCTCATTATATTTTCTTAGATGAAGCAACAAGTGCTCTAGATGCTGAAAATGAGAAAATTATTCATGATAATTTACAAAGCTTTTTTAAAGGAAAAACTGTTATTGTAATAGCGCATAGATTATCTACAGTAAAAAGTGCGGATCAAATTATTGTGCTTAAAAATGGGAAAATAGTAGAGCAAGGGGACCATAAAGAGTTAGTAGATAATAAGGCAGATTATTATTATCTAGTCAAAAATCAATTAGAATTAGGAAATTAAATTTAAATGGAGTTCCGATTTTAGCTTGGAACTCCTATTTTCAAAATAATGTTTTATAATATTTTCTCAAAAGCCAACTTTTTAGAAATACACATTTTTAAGAAAGTTTTATTAGTATTGGGTTCGTATATTTTTATATGTATTTGTACTCTATTCAGTTTATTACTTATAGCGCCGGTAGATTATTTTATAGTTAATATATTAAATTATGAATCTATAATTAATCTTATATCGGAATCAACGAATGAGATTAGTAATGAAAATATTTTAAAAGTTGCAATTATAGTTCCTATAATTGAAGAAATTTTATTCAGGTTAATTTTAAAGCCTAATACATTTTATATAAGTATATTTTTTTTATTCTTTTCATTTTATATATTAAATGGAAACTTTACAAAAGTAGAATTTACCGATTTTGCTTTTTATCTAAAATTTGGAATAGCAATTTCAATAGCTATGATAGTTTATTGGAAAGATAAATATGTTATTTCGTTTATAAATAATCACAATAAATTTTTTGTTATATTTTCTATAATTCTATTTGGTTTGGCACATATCTCAAATATTAAGCCTTTTCATCTACCTTTGATTATATTTTATCCCGTATTTATTATTCCTCAAATAATACTAGGATACTTTATTACTAACATACGTATGAAACTAGGATTTATATGGGGAATATTATTACATTGTTTAATAAATTTAATCAATATTTATCTTTAAATAATCAATATGGAGAATTTAAAATTATTAACAATTGAAGAACTAAATGAATGTAATGGGGGACATAATGGTATGGCATATGAAGCAGTCCAAACAGCTGCAAAAATAGTAAAATATGGAAAATATGCTATAACAGCTATTGGGTTCTTTCTCAGTTAACATTCAATAAAACAACTAATACTTTATGAGTTAGTTAAATTTTGGGTTGTTTCACCTGAAATAGCCCAATTTAGTTAGTTTGAAAATCGAATGATTTTTTATCGTTTCATTTGTTATGGCCAATATGTTCATAAACATAGTTTTAATCGTCTCCTTCTATATCCTATTTTAACCTGTTTAGTGTAAAATCATTTTTTTCAATGTTAAAAAATAAATTTAAACAACTTCATCACTAAAAAATTGGGCATCCTGAGTTTTGTTGAAAAATTACCCAATGGTTTTCAAACTTATTTAGGTGAAAATGGAGCGCTATTATCTGGGGGGCAAAAACGAAGAATTGCTATTGCCAGAGCTTTATATAAAAGTCCAGAAATATTAATTTTAGATGAAGCGACGTCTTCATTAGATTCTGAATCAGAAATGGCTATTCAAAATACCTTACAGGAATTTAGAAATCAAGGAAAAACGATGATTGTGATAGCACATCGATTGAGTACAATTGCAAATGCTGATACTATTTTGGTTATGAAAGAAGGACAAATTATAGAGAAAGGAGATCACAATGAACTTATATCCAAAGACTCTGTTTATAGATCTATGTGGGAAAAACAAAAAATAAACTTGAACTAATCTTTTGAAAAATGTATAGTAATATTAAATATTCTAAAATCACAAATTATGATTGATTTACTGTTGTTTATAATGGAGCTCTTATACTCTGTTATGTGAAAAAATAATCCGAATGAGTAGGGTTTTAATAAAAGGAATACGGTAATTAGTATGACTATAAAGAGGTGTGTGATTTGGGAATGATAGTTGTATGATGGGTGTTTTGTAAGGGGGAAAAATGGTCGGAAGTTTTTCTTCCGACCATTACCAATCTAAAAAGGGTTTTTATTTTCAGTATTAAGAAAACAATATATTTTTGCTATTGAATTACAAATACAATAGGTAGAGTTAATTGGTATTGTACAACTCCACTTTTTTTCATTGCGGGTGTCCATAGTGTAGTAATAGATCTTGCTGCTTTTACCGCTTCGTTGTTTAATGATTCGTTTTCGCCACTTGCTTCAATATTAGTAATACTACCATCTGTCAACACGACAAACTTGAGTATGGACCTTATTTTTCCTTTATTTGTAATATTATTCATATTCAAACCATCCATGATTAATTGGGCAAAGGCTGCTGCACCATTAGGAAATTCAGGTTCTTGTATTATTTCATCTTCACTATCTTCTGTTTCATTATTAGTGGCTTCATTATCTGTATTTGTAGGGTTGTTGATCTCTTCTATAGCTTCTTCCATGCTTTGAACTTGTTTTTGTAGCCATCCGAGATCTTCAAGAGTATAATCATCTGTGGAAGCATAAATAACTTTTTCACTAGCACTCTTAGGGCAATATATATCATATGTTGAATTGGTAATATTTTTTTGATTTACTAAGGATTCTAATTCATCACATAGAGCAGATCTTTTTGCTACAATAGCAATAATCTCATCCGGTATTTGCGGTTCCTCAACAATAATTCCTCTATTTTCTGTATCTTCTTTATTTTCAGTTATTTCTGTGTCTTTAGTGGTTGCCTGTACATCTCCGACTTGTTCTAAATAACATTCATACCATTTAATGCGGGGAGTTTCACCTTTAGGGTAAACAAATGTATAATGAGTTTCCGACTTAGTACCTGGACATGGAGTGGCAAGAATCCCAAAATTGTATCCCCGGCTGTCCGTGCAACTGCATTTGTCATGGTTATAATTATGATTTAAGTGTCCCGACATATGGGCTGCTCTTTCTGCTGTAAAACGATTATCTTCAACACCGAAATCAATACCAAGAAGATTAAGTTCAACAATGGGGTCTTTGAAGCCTACGCATTTACTTGAAGTATTATTTGCAGTACAGGTAATAATATACTCATCAAATTTTGTTTCTGTTTGAGGATTGACAATGGTATTACCTGTTTTTTGGTACGAATATGATATCGTTAGTCCAAACTCACTACATATTGTTCCAGAAGATTGCCCAAAACACAATACAGTACTTAATAATACGAGTAAAAAATGAAATTTTTTCATGGTGTCTGCGCTTTTAATTCTACATAAAGCTATGAACTAATTTTTTAATTTCAATAAATATTTTTCTGTATTTTTAACTTTAAGTATAAATATTTATTTTAATTTACTATAATTTAATATTTATTTCTATCCTATGGGCTTGTTGAGTATAATCGGATTTGTGTAGGTAGGTACCAAAATTCTATGGAGGAGAAATATTTTTGTCAATTATTAATATGAAAAATGATATTCAAAATATGAAACTAATTTTTATTTTTCTATTACTAAATGGTAGTATTAGTTATGCTCAAAATAGGGTAGGCAAAGAAGAAACTTCTCAACAAAATCCTGAAGATTGCCCTTCACCAAATCCATCTCAGTTTTTGGGCGTTTGTAATGCTATTTGGAATACCTCTTATGCTACAACGGCTGGTTTTGGATATACTTATCAAGAAAAAATATGGGAAATTGCTTGTGCAAAGCCTAGCGTAGATTCATTTGAAATAGCCAAAGCGAAAATACAAAAGATGTGGTTGAAAAATCGTGAAAACTTTCGTTGTTTTAATTTTCCGAACTCAATTGCCACAGATAAAAATATAACTAAATTCAGTTTAGAATCGGGTGTCCCAGGATTTATATTAGAAGCTATTAAACGGTATAATTTAGATATGAATTTTAAAGATCCTGCAGATAATAAAACCATAATGGATTATATCAAAGACAGACAAGAAGTAATGCTCAAGCAACCTCCAATTGATCAGGCAAAAATTGATGAATATGAAAAAATATATAATATATTAAAAAATAAAGGAGCTAAGCATGCCAAAGACTTATAAAATTAAGTTTTATAATCCTATGAAATGCGACCTTATCTAAGGATTAGTATAGGTATAAAAGTTATATACTTAAAAATTAAATTTTTACATTATTGTGAGAATGTAGGAATGGATATTTCTACTTGGGTTCCTTTTGGCTGATTTTTTTCAAAAGATATATTTCCATTTAGTTTTTTCAAGAGTTGAATAACAAGGTGAAGTCCTAATCCTTTGGTCTTAAATGATGAAATACTGTCTAGATGATTATTGTTTAGCTTGTTATAATAATCTAAAAATGGTTCTTTCATTCCTATACCATTATCTATTATATGGATAAGTATTAAGGAGTCTTTTGTACTTGTCGAAATCATAATCTCTCCTTCATAGGTGTTTTTTACGGCATTATCTATAAGATTATGAATAATTACCATGAGAATGGTTTTATTGACTTGTAATTTGATGTTTTTTTCTGAATTGTTGTAGATTACCGTTTGATTTTGTAAGGCAATTTCTTTAAATAGTGATTTCTTCTCTTCAATAAGATTAAAAATATAATATTCTTCTTCTTGAAATGTAGGAGTTTGGCTATTAAATAATTCGGTATAATTTTTTAAGTTCAAGGTAAATTTATAAAGTTCCTCAGAAGATTTATGAATCATATTAAAGTATTGTTTCTGGAGCTTAGGACTATTGGTTTCTACTAGTTTTTGTGACATCATTGAAAGGTACCTAATAGGAGTGGTAATATCATGATTGATCGTCTGAATCAAATTTTTTTGATATTCTGATTCACTCTTTAGCATATTTTGGGTTTCTTTGAGCTCACTATTCTTTTCCTCAACAATTTTTTTTAATTCATCATTTTCTGTTTTCAAAAATCTTGTTCTTGAAATGATAATTAAAGTGATAATAGATATGAGAATTACAATTATAAAAATTCTAAACCATAGGGTTTGATAAAAAAGAGGAGGGATATGGATGAAAATTTTTTTATAAGCAAAGTGGTTATTCGGAGAGATAAGAGCTCTTATATTTAATGTGTAATCTCCGGGAGGAAGAGGGTTAAGGTTATATATTCTATCTTTTACAGGTTCCCAATTGGTGGTTATTTCGTCCCCATCTTGCAATTTTGCATCTATATGAAGATTATCATTATTTGAAAAGTACGGGATGTCGATGTAAATGAATGTTTCTTCAAGATCGTTTTTTAAGTGTAGAGTGTCATTAATGGGAGTGAAATCGGATCCATTTGTTTTATCTTTTATTCTCTCAATATAAATGTCATTTTTTTTGGGATAATAAGTATTAACCTTGAGAGGATTAAAAAATACATATCCATCCATCGAGGGTAGAACAAAGTCTCCATTTTGTAGTTCTACAAAAGAAGATGAAGCTCCTGATCCATTGAATTCATTAATTTTAAAACCATCGTCTTTTGTAAAGCGATAATAAAAAACTTTGGTCTTATTGTTAATGGCATATTCTAGTAATTTTTTTTCCGGAACTTTAAATAAACCGTTATTACTAGGGATCCATAAAAATCCTTTTTTATCTTTTAATACTTCATGCGGATATGATAGATAACTATTTTCGTCATAAGGCATTTTGATGAGCCGATTAGATTTGAGTAAATAAAATCCTTTACCTCGAGTAATTATCCAAATATTACCGTCATTTGTAGAGGTGATCTTTTTTATATCTAATATACCCGTGCTAATTTTTTTTATACGTTGTTGTGATTTAGATACTAGATATAAACCATCAGTACATCCTACAAGAATTTTATCAGAATCAATATGTTTTACACTATTAATATAATTTTTAAACATAAAAGTATGATCCACCTTTTCAAAACAATCATTCTCGTAAATGTTTAAAAAGTAGCTAGAAAGGTTTTCATCGGAGAGGGTTAGCATATAGTATCCACGATCTTTAAAAATAAGGTATGGAAATTGCGTCAGTTTTAAATAATCATATTTTTGATAACAGGAATTGGCGTATCGTCTGTATATCCTCCCATTATTATTCGAAAATAAAATATTCTGGTCATGGTCATATACCATACTACTTTCATCCAAGGTATTGAAATGATAATCCTTGACTAAAGATTTTTTATCATAGATACGACCTTGAAGATTAATGATTTGATCTTTTGAAAATGGAAGCATAGAGTATTGGACTCTATATTCTACAGCTGGGCTGAGTTCCGGAGTACTAAAGTTGGCCAGCTTAATAATATCTAAGCCTTTATTGACAGTACCTATATAAATTAAATTATTTTCTTTGTCAAAATAGATACTAGATATCGAAGACATGTCAATATCAGAGCTTTTAATTTTAATAATGAAACTTGCTTTTAATTTCCCATCTTTTAATTCTGACAGGTAAATTTTTCCTTTATTAATAATGAAATTTTGGTTAAGAGTTGGTAGCCAATATATACGACTCAATGGATCAGTATAGAGAGGGTCGTCTGAAATAAAATGGGAAACTTCTCCATTCTCAATCTTAATAATGCTTTTTTTACTATGATCTCGTAAAAATAAGGTGTCTCCAAAACCGAAGAGGTTAACTAAGTTTTTTAAATAAAATGGTATTGGAATGGTTTTTTCCGTTTTAAAAGTATGATCTAAATAGATTATATTTTTACCTTCCTCCATTAAATATATTCCTGATTTACATCTTATAAATGCCTTGAAAGGATAAGTGATGATGGACTGTGAATTATTTTTATTGAAAAGAATGTATTCTTTATTCTTATATTTAAAGTTATAAGTTTCGTCTTTTATAGAAGGTGAATTTTCCCGATGTATCGTAATTTTTCTTTTTGTGATAAGTAAGTATTCTGATCCTCTTGCATTGGAGATTACAAGACTATCTTTTTTTACGTTTCCCGAAAAATATAAAAAATTAAAATTTGAAAGCTTGAGGTTTTTATAAGTAAGGAAGTTTTTTCCATCATATCTTACGATTCCTCCATCTGTAGATAGCCAAATAAACCCATATTTATCTTTTATAATGTCTTTGATACTATTTTGCGGTAATCCATTATCTGTGTTGTACCAGAATGATGAATATTGTTGTCCGAAAAAAAGTAAAAAATGACATAAGCAAAAAGATAATAACAGTCTTTTCATAATCATAATCTATGGATAATAACTTTAAAATTTCACAGTAGGTTATATAGAATTTTCTCTACATAAAAATAGTTTTTTATTTACAAATACAGCTGTTCTTTTTCTTTGTCAAAATAATTTAATATTTAATTTAATATTTTGTTTAAAGTGTAATAAAAATTCAATTATGATATGTTAATTTTATAGATTAGCATTATAATTATATTTTATATATTTACTTTTTCCTCTCTTTTTTGACGTAAAGTACCTATTTAAGTAAAGATTTATCTTAAATACTAATGTTTAGGTATATATAGATGAATTGGATCGAGTTGTTTTCAATCCGGAGAAGTAGAGTATTTCTAATTTTCAAGATACAAATTATTTTTTATATTTTAAATAATTATTAGAAAAATTTTATATTTTTGGATATCATTTCATTGGACTACTTTATGAATAAAACTAATTTTCTTCTATTTATACTTATTTGCGCAATCGATTGCTCAATTTCTATGTTCTATGCGCAAACTTCTATTGAGATCAGAAATACACTAGATTTTTCAAGAAAGGAAGTCGTTGCCATTTCGGTTTCAGAGTTACGTCATTTTATAAATGAAAATGAGGAAGTGAACGTCAGAATAAAAACAGACAAAAATCAAAATACACCTATTCAATGGATTGATTATGATGGAGATGGTAAAAATGATGAATTACTTTTCCAAGTAAATATTGAAGCTAAAAAAACAGAAAATTATATACTAATAATAGATGCGAAAACTCCTCCTCCTATCAGTCAATTGACAACATATTCAAGATTAGTTCCGGAGCGGGTAGATGATTATACTTGGGAAAATGACAAAGTTGCATTCAGAGTATATGGTCCCAAAGGACAGCAGGAAGCTTTGAAAGGGATACAAGGAAGTACTTTATCGAGTGGAGTAGATATTTGGTTAAAAAGAACCGATAAATCTATTATTAATAAATGGTATAAAGGATATTTGACTGATCCTATGTATTATCATAAAGATACAAGAGGAGAGGGATATGATCCTTATCATGTAGGAAATAGTCGAGGAACGGGAGGTATAGGGATATGGAATAAAGATAGTTTACAGGTCTCAGAAAATTTTGTAACTTCAAAAACCATTGCTGAAGGTCCTTTACGTACCATTTTTGAATTGACTTATAATCCGTGGAGTGAATATGGAATTCGTGAAACAAAAAGGATTTCTTTAGATTTAGGTTCAAACTTTTCTAAATTTGAATCCTCCTTTGATGTAAAAGCTTCGGTTCCCAATTATACGATCGGGATTACATTACACAAAAATGAAGGTAAGGTAAAACTCAATGATAAAAGTGGATACTATCTTCATTGGGAGAAAATTGATGATGCTTTTGTAGGAGAAGGAGTAGTGGTACATCCTAATATTGTTGAAAAGTCAATTGCTTATACATCAGAAATACCAGATCAAAGTAATATATTGATTGTGACTCAACCTCAGAAAAAGCTGACTTATTATGCCGGATTTGCATGGCAAAAAAGTGGGCAGGTTCAAACTCAGAAAGACTGGGAAAACATGCTCCAAAAACAAGCCCAAATAATAGCTCATCCTTTAGTTGTTAAAATAAAATAGTTGTAAAGATGAAATTAAAAATCTATATACCGTTCTTTATTGTTATTGCTTTTAATTCATTTGCTCAAGTAAAAGATACATTAGCAGAAAAAATGGTAATGTATCAACTGCCCAATGGAGGTTGGGGAAAACAATTGAAAGATAAATCTGTTGTGAATTATTCTTTACAAATTGACAAAAATCTTTTAAAAATAATAAAGGCAACCGGAAATGATCATGCAACGATTGATAATAATGCCACTTCTAGAGAAATTAACGGTTTAATGAAAGCATATAAAGCTACACAAAATACTGATTATCTTAAAGCAGCGGAAAGAGGGATACAATATCTTCTTTTAATGCAGTATGATAATGGTGGCTTTCCTCAGTATTATCCCAACACAGGCTTGTATAGAAAGCAAATTACATATAATGATAATGCAATGATTAATGCATTGACGGTTTTATATAATGTGGCAGAAGGGAAAAATGATTTTGAGGGGGTTGATATAAAGTTAAAAACAAAATCAAAAAAGGCTGTACAAAAGGGAATTGAATGTATTCTACAGACTCAAGTTTTACAAAATGGAAGACCAACAATCTGGGCAGACCAGTATAATGAAGTATCATTACAACCCGATAAAGCCCGAGCGTTTGAGCCTATTTCACTTGCGACAGGAGAATCGGTGGGAATTGTAAGATTTTTAATGATGCAACCTATTACTCCTGTAATTGAAAAATCAATACAATCAGCAATTCAATGGTTTGTGGAGAATAAAATTGAAGGTTATAGTTATAATGTTGTCAAGCAGAATGGTAAGACAATAAGAGTATTAGCTGAGGATAAAAATTCCGTGATTTGGGCAAGGTTTTATGATATTAATAGTAATAAGCCTCTTTTTGGAGATCGTGATGGAAGTGTGAAATATAATTATAATGAAGTTTCGGAAGAGCGGCGAAATGGATATAGTTGGTTTGGTGATTTTGCGGAAAAGCTCATTTCCAAAGAATACCCAAAATGGATTGAGAAAAATAAAATTTCTCAATAAAAGAAAAAGTTATCGATATAGTCCAGTTATTGTTTCACTTTTTCACCTCGAAATTATATTTATTCCTCTGTGGGTTAGTGGATACTGAAATAGTATTTTGTAATAGGGACGTGGTATTTAGTCTTCAAAAAAATCTTCTCTAAACGGGGCAAAAGCATCAATCAATTTTCCTACTTCTATGCATCTTACTCCATGAAAAATATTGGGCTGAGCAAAAAATCCATCCCCTTGTTGTAAGATTTTTGTTTTGTTGTCAATAGTTACCTCGAATTTTCCTGAAGCAACATACGTAATTTGTGAATGGAAATGCTGGTGTAAAGTTCCAATTGCATCTTTTTCAAATTTTATACTGGCCATCATGATTTGAGAATTATATCCTATGAATTGCCTTGAAATGCCATTTCCTATATCTTCCCATTCGGAATTACCGTCAAAGAATGGCTCTTTCTTGAATTTCATACCTGTTAATTATTAAAAGATTATACAAAGGGGGATTATTTAATAAACCTTTCCAATCCTGTTTTCATATTCTTTAAAGAATTTACTGCTAATTTTGCAATCGTTTCAGCTCCTAATTGGGATAAATGAGTATCATCATCTTTTCCTTGTGGATAATAGGGATTTTCATCTTTTTTGTAATGTAAATGCAGTTTTTTTGAATTTTCAGGACCATAAGAAATTTCCAATTGTTCAGTGAGTAGCTGCATATCTACAAAAGGAACTTTCAAATCATTCGTTACCATTCTTACGACTAAAGGATACTCTTTGTGGGTATCAAGTAATACTCCATTTTCATTGAAATTTCTTCTTACAATGGAGGACATTAGAATAGGTGTTGCGCCTTTTGCTCTCGTTTCATTGACATACCTTTCTAAATTTGTTCTGTACTGGGTGTAGGGATTAGTAAAACGGGTAGAGTCATTCACTTTTTGATCATTATGCCCAAATTGGATGATAACAAAATCCCCTTTTTTAAGTTGCTTCATTACTTTATCCCATCTTCCTTCTGCTCTGAAACTTTTTGAACTTCTGCCATTTGTCGCATGATTTTGAATTGCTATCTCTGTAGTTAGAAGTTGTGGAAGTATTTGTCCCCAACCATGTTCAGGGTTTTTGTCAGGATTTTCCTTATTGGCCATGGTAGAGTCACCAATGAGAAATAGAGTCGGCTTTTGTTGTGCGTATAAAAATACTGCGAAGAAAATGTATAATATTAAAAAAAGTTTTTTCATTTTAAATTTTTTCAATTACTCTCAAGATGATCTATTATTTATGGGGGTTCCAGCCATTAAATATTTTTTCTAGCGTATAATTTTTCAAGTCTTTTTTAGCTAATTGCTTTGACCAGCTTACACGATGAGAAGTATTTCCGCCTTCACCCTTACTCCCAAATTCTGCATAATATGCTGTTTTCTCTTTATCAGGAAACATTTTATCTCCTTTCCAAGGATTCCACCCTTCAGGGACAATATGTTTTCCCATTTCAGTATGGATGAAAACGGTTTTAGCATAGGGCCGCCAAGGTCTTCCAAGATAGACTTTGGTGATGCCTTCTTTAGCAATTAATTTACAATTGAGAAAAACAAAACCATAGGCTCTGTCTGCTTCTGTTGCGGCGGCAGTAATATAAGAATCGGCTAAACTTTTAATCGTACAGTTTTTAAAGACAACCGTAGCTTGTCCAAAAATAAAATCGGTAGTTCCTTCAATATCACAGTTTTCAAAATATTGTCTGCTGTGATTAGTCGCAGAATAGATCGTATCCTGACAGCCCAAAATAATAGAATTTTTAATGATAAAACGATCTCCTTCCACGTGGAGAGAAACAGCTTGACCTTGATTGCACGAACTATTTTGAATGGTCAAATTACTTATATTAATATCATCACCCATCACCAATAGCGTATAGGAATTAAAGGTTGTCATCTTTTCATTAAATGAATCTGGCTTTCCAGAAAAATCATTGTTGGTGATAATGGTATTGTTTTTATTTTCGCCTTCCAAGATAATTTTATGCTTTGAAGAGGGGATAATAACTTTTTCATTATAGGTTCCGGATTTAATAAGGACTAGTGCTTCTGACGGGCCTAAATCTCTTATGGAATTAATTGCTTTCTGAATGGATGTAAAGTCTCCACTTCCGTCTTTCGCTACTGTAATTTTTATGTAGGGATCATTTCCCGCTAAGAGAAATTGAGTGATCAGGATAAACAAAATTAAAAATAATTTTTTCATAAAATTTACTTTAAAACCTTATCTAAAAAGTCGATGGTATAATTCAATGTTTCTGTGAACCAAGGCTCTGCTGACCAGAATGAATGGGGCGAATCTTTAATTTCATGAAACTCAGTCGGAATAGCATAGCTTTTTAGTTTTTTCATCATATCATCTCTTCCTGCATGAAATCGGGGCTGTGAGCTATTGATAAAAAGAGTAGGAGGGGTATCTTTATCTACATACTCTAACGGAGAAGCTTCTTTCCAGATTTTAGGATTGTCTTTTTGTGAGTATCCCAACCAATAGGCATCGTAAGTTCCTTCTTTACCTGATTCCTCATGAACAAAGGATACAACGCCATCCACATTTACAATAGCCTGAAGCTTATTCTTTTTCTTCACTCCCACCAATGTCGCCATCTGTGCACCTGCGGATTCTCCCAAAATCACCATTTTATTTTTGTTTAGAGAATATTTTTTGTGACTTTTCTTTAGCCATCGAATGCCTGTTTCAATATCTTCAACTCCGGCGGGATATTTAGCTACATCTGCCAATCGATATCCGATAGCTATTACGACATACCCTTTTGAAGCCAGTTCCATGGCCATAAATTTTTCATTTTCTTTGCTTCCTGAAATCCAACCACCGCCATGAACCATTGCTATTCCCGGATATTTCTTCGATGTATCAAGAGGATAATATACATCAGCTTTTAGAGAAAGTCCGTGGATGTGAGTATATTCTATATCTTTATCGATGCCAATATTTTGAGGAACAGAGCGGTCTATTGGAGTAGTAAAAGGGTATTTTTTCTTGAATTTTTCAAACGTTCCTTCATTGGTGTAAGGAGTAGCATTCGGTCGATTTACTTGTCCGAATGCTATTGTCCCTACAAAAAAAATAGAAATATAAGTATGTCTTTTGTTAAAAATCATTCGTTTATGGAATTTTTATTTAACTGCGTTTTTTGCTACATCTGTACCGATGGAAAGTAAGTTTTTATCAGATGTTACTTCTTTTGGTAGTAATACTGCTCCCGTTTTATTTCCTAAAACCTTAATGTATGGCTTATTTTGAGATTCAAATTTTACTGTTGAAAGATTAATGTTTTTACTATTGTAAATGGTTGCTCCGGTCCCTTCGGTATATTTCAGTTTTACATTTTTTAATTGAATCCCATCTGCATCTACAATGGTTAATGCTTTTTTCGTATCGAATTGAGAATCTTCAATCACAATGTTTTTAAGGTTCATTTCTGCCAAACCGAATAAAGTAATTGCTTCATCAGAATTAACGGCATTGATGTTTTTAAAGAAAATATTTCTGAAAATCGGAGTCTCTTCTGTTACCGGATATATTTTTTCAGGAGTTGTATTACCTTCTTTTTTCTGTCCGTCTTCCAATACAGGAGAAGAACCTTCATAGAACATATTGAATCCTATTGTCTGAGTGGGAATATTAATCATATCAATATTTTTGATATAAATGTTTTCAACAATTCCTCCTCTTCCTCGTGTTGTTTTAAAGCGAAGACCAATATCCGTTCCAATAAAGGTACAATCGGAAACGTGAATATTTCTTGCCCCGCCAGACATTTCACTTCCTACAACAAACCCTCCATGACCATGATATACGACATTGTTTTTAATGATCACATTCTCAGTAGGCATTCCTCTTTTTCTTCCGTCTTCATTTTTCCCTGATTTAATACAAATAGCATCATCACCTACATCGAATGTATTATCGTGAATCAAAACGTTTTTACATGATTCTAGATCTACACCATCACCATTTTGAGAAAACCAAGGATTTCTAATGGTAAGGTTTCTTAAGATAACATTCGAACACATCAATGGATGAAGATTCCAAGCCGGAGAATTTTGAAAGGTAGGTCCATCTAATAAAACCTTATCACAACCTACTAAACTTACCATTACCGGACGTAAAAAGTCTTTAACTGTTATGAGTTCTTCCTTAGAAATTTTGTCTGGAACATTGAAGCTTGAACTGCTTTCAAATCCCTTTTTATAACTTTCTGAAGGATACCAATTTTTACCGTCTGAAGACACAATTCCTCCGGATTTTATAATTTCCTTCCACTCAGATTCTGAGACTTTACTTTTTTTGATGGCTCTCCATGCATCTCCACTTCCATCGATTACGCCTTTTCCGGTGATGGCAATATTAGTAGCATTTCTTGCGGAAATAGGCGATTGACAACGAATAGTATTTAATCCTTCAAAGCTAACGTCCACTAAAGGATAATCCTTTTTATCTTTACTAAAAATAATAAATGCACCTTCTTCCACATGAAGATTGATATTGCTTTTTAATTCGATGGGACCGGTTAGCCACATTCCACGGGGAATGATCAATTTTCCTCCACCTTTTTTGCTAAGAGCTTCTATTGCTTTTTTGAAAGCTTCTGTATTCTTTACATTTCCACCTGAAATTCCACCAAATTGAGTAATTGAAACAGTGTTTGGAAGAAAAGAAGCTTCTGCAACCTGAGGCATTTTAAACTCAATGTTTTGATAAATATTCAGATTCTGAGCATTCATTTGCCCTGAAAACATCATGGCTGTTACTAAACTGATAATGGTAAGAGACTTCTTCATTTTATTTTTTTTGAGTTTTAATTACTTTTTTAAATTCTTGATAAACAATTGATGCTACCACTTTAGCACCTTCCGGTTGAAAATGAGTGTTGTCTTTCTGACCTTTTGGATAGGCTTCATACACATTATCAGGTAGATTCATGAAATAATGATTGGTTGTGAATTCTTGTCCTTTCCGGGTAAAGTATTCCATTGATAATTGGTTTAAATCAATATAGGGTACATTCATTTCTTTGGCAATATCAATGGGAGCTTGTCCATATTCTCCATGTACATTTTCCAATTTTCCGTTTTTCCAAGGATAATTTCTTGCCACTGGTGTCAAGATAATTGGATTTCCTCCTTTTTGTCTTGTTTGGGTTACAAATAATCTTAAAAACTCTTTATATCCTTGAATGTTTACATAACGTTCCATATGTTTTTCTGAACCATCATTGTGACCAAACTGCATCAGTACATAATCGTTAGGTTGTAAGTGTTCATACACATATCTCCATCGGCCTTCCTGGAAAAAAGTTCGGGTACTTCTGCCACCGTGAGCTCTATCAATAATGGCTACGGAATCTGTAGTGATCGCAGATTTTAATATCATTAAACTATCTTTTACAAAAAAGGGTTGGAAAACTTGTCCCCAACCTGTAATCGGATAACGGACTTTCATATAATCTTTACCGGGTTCATAATCACCGGTATAATCTGCCATAGTAGAGTCTCCGATAAGATAAATATGAGTGATTTTTTTATTCTGTTTTGCTGCTGCCGTTTGAGCATTGTTTTGGGATTGGCATGCAGACAACAGCAAAACTCCGAATAAAAATGAAACTATATTAAATGTTTTTATATTCATGATTTAATTTTTGGTAATTCTAAACCAATCAAAATCTGCATATCCTCCACGAGGGACTTTCGTTGTACTTATACTATATAAACCGACTTTAGCGCCAATCCATTTTCCGGGTTTTGCCTGAAAAACGTGATCTACTTTTGTGAAATTTTTTCCATTTTCACTGTAACTGAATTGACATAGTCCATTAGGTTCGCTAACATGTACTTTTAAATAGGCTTCATTCTCTTTTAATTTTGTTTCGAATAAAACTTTTTCCTCACCACCTTTATCTGCTTTTTCCGCTTTTCTTACTTGGAGATAAAAACCATCCGGTTTATTAGTAATTACAATGGATTCATGGTCTAAACCCATTACTAATAATCCTGCAACTTTTCCTTCTTTGGCGTCTTCGGGAGTTAATTTCACTTTTGTTGAAGCGACAAAATGGGGAGCGGGAAATTTTTGGGTTAATAAATTTGGAATATTCCATAGATTTTTTTCACCTTCAGGAATCTTAATAGAAAATAATCTTAAAAATTTTTGTCCGGGAAGTTTGGATGACCAAACGATATTTTCATTGGCGCTCCATTGCCATTGCAATCCTAATTTATCACCATCAAATTCATCTGTTTCAGAAGGAGTAACAATAGGGTAGGATTGACCAACATTTGGTTTTTTATAGGCTAAAACAGGTTCGCCGATTCCATTTTTATTGTTATCAATTCCCATCATAGGCCAGTCTTTTTCCCATCTCATCGGTTGAAGATGAACAATTCGGCCATAGGTATCAGCATCCTGAAAATGATAAAACCAATCTTCTCCGGAAGGAGTATCTACCCAGGCTCCCTGATGAGGTCCATTGATTTTTGTGGCTCCTTGTTCAAGCACTATTTTTTCTTCATAAGGCCCATAAATATTTTTTGATCTTAGCACTAATTGCCATCCTGTAGCCACCCCACCTGCTGGTGCAAAAATATAATAGTAGCCATTTCTTTTATACATTTTTGGACCTTCAACGGTGGGATGTGCATCATGTCCATCAAAAACATGAACTCCTTTATCCAGGACTTTTGTTCCTTCAGGATTCATTTTATTAAGGGTTAAAATACTTTTTACTCCGGCACGACTTCCTGCCCAGCCATGAACTAAGTAAGGATTTCCATCTTCATCCCAAAATGGACAGGAATCGATCAAACCTTTTCCTTCCATTACTAAAACAGGTTTTTCCCATACTCCGAGGGGATCTTTGGTTTTTACCATATAAATTCCAAAATCAGGATCACCCCAATAAATATAAAATTCATCTTTGTGGAATCTGATACTAGGAGCCCAAACTCCGTCTCCTCGTTTTGGTGTAGAAAAGTGTTCATTGGGTAGAACATCCTGAATAGCATAGTTCACCAATTTCCAGTTCACCATGTCTTTTGAATGAAGAATAGGCAATCCGGGAGCTTCATTGAAACTTGATGCTGTCATATAATAATCTTCTCCAACACGAATAGCGTCGGGGTCTGAGTAATCTGCATACAGAATCGGATTTTTATAGGTTTTTCCCTCATCGGCAATCCATACTTCAGAAACGTAGTTTTTTTCCTGTGCATTCAGATAGGGAGAAGCGATTGAAAGAGCTGTGATTGCGGTTATATGTAAAATATTTATAGTCTTCATAAAAAATCAGATTCATTTATTTTTCAAATTCTAAACATGCTAAAATGAAAGGTCCTGTTCCTTTTGGATCATTGGAACGAATTTCTTCATTTACATAATATTCATAAGAGCCACTTCTGTAAGGATTTCCACCGAGACCTGCTACGGCACAGCATTTATTTAAATTGACTATTCCATTTTTATCAACGGTGATTAGATTTTTAAGGATTCCCTTATATCCTTTTTTAGCATAGCTTTTATACGATTTTGATAAATAGCCTTTGTTAACAGATTTTATCATCGTGTATACAAACATCGATGAACCTGTCGCTTCGAGATAATTTTCTTTTTCCCCACCTTTATCCAGTACTTGATACCATAGTCCGGTTTCTTTATCCTGAACTTTAATAATGGCATCACAGTAAGATTGTAAATAGGAGAGTAGTTTTATCCTTCCTGGATGATTTTGTGGTAAATAATCTAACACGTCAACTATTGCCATTCCGTACCATCCCATCGCTCTGGACCAAAAGTTGGGTGAAAGTCCTGTTTCTTTATTGGCCCAAGCTTGCTCTCTGCTTTCGTCCCATGCGTGGTAGAGTAAACCCGTTTTTTTATCTATAAGATGTTTCTGAATTACATCAAATTGATTAATAATATCATTGTACGCTTTTTCAGTATCTGTACCTTTTGAAAAATATTGGGTATAATGGGCATAAAATGGTTCTCCCATATAAAGACCATCCAACCACATTTGATGAGGATAAATTTTCTTGTGCCAGAAACCTCCTTCCGAAGTTCTTGGTTGCCCATCGATTTGTGAGCGTAGGGTTTGTAAAGCTTTTAAATATTTTTCCTTTTTTTCTTTTTGATAAAGGTATAGTAATACATTTCCGCAATTCAACATATCGAGATTGTATTTTGAAAGATCATAAGAAACAATGCTCCCATCTTCTTTCACCATAGTATCGCCAAACTTTGTAATGTAATTGTAATATTTTTTGTCTCCTGTTTTTTCGTAAATTCTTTCCGCTCCTTCCAAAACAATTGCTGTTGGGTAGCTCCATTTTGGATTTTTATTATAGTCTAGCATCCATGCTTCAGGAAAACGTTTCATTTCAGAAAGCAGCATTCTTTGTGACCAAGGTAATTGACTTGAAATTTTTTCTTTTACTACGAGGCTTATTTCTTTTGGAAAAGTATCTGAAGGTTTTTGTGCAAAAGAAGAAAATGGACTTAAGCATAAAGCTGCTAATGCGTAGATTGTAAGGTTATTTTTAATAAAGTTCATGGTTTTAAACTTTAAAGATGATTATTTTGATCTAATATGTCCAGTTTTTTCGCCAAATCCTGGTAAAACGAATCTTCTGTAGTGAGACCATTAGGCTCTAATGACCATGCCCCCATAAAGTAGTACGAGACATTTTTTGTTTTTTTGAAAATTATCGTGTGGGTAGATTTTGTTTTTACATATTTATCAAAGTTTTCCAAAGGATAGAATACGACCATTCCTAAATTATCATCTTTTTTTGTTTCCGTTTGATTTCCGTAAGTCGCAATATAACCCCATTTTTTATTTTTACTGATGCCTTGTTTTAGTGGGATGTTTTTAATGGCAACAATGCCCGTACATAATCCTGAAATGGTATTACTTAATGCTAAATCTACTTTTACAAAACGATCTTTGGGAAAAATAGTAAGTTTAGAATGTAAATCTATGGCATCACCCCAGGTTTTCCAACCTTCATAATCAATAGTTGCAAAAGACAGCTCTTTTGTATTAGTCACTTTGGCTGTTGTACTTTTTACTATTTTGAAAGTTTCAACATAATCATTCTGTTCATCATATCTTCCATAGGAACCAATTCCAATAGTATGTCCGGATTTTAATATATCTTGCCCCCAAGGAGCATCATGATGATAAGACTCAAACCCATCTTGGCCGACTTCAGGTAAAGATAAAGCTGTTGTTTTTTTACCGAAAATATCTGTCGCATTTCTCCAATCCAGATACAATCGATATCCGATTTGATTGTTTTCCAAACCAATACCTTCGTATCGAATATAAGTAGAATGATCTGTATGAGATTCGGGAATGGTCAATTCTTGGATGTTTTTAAAACTTCCACCGATGTATTGATTCCCGTCCCATTTTCCCCCTTCTTTGACAGAAAGTTCTGCATAAGAAAAAGGAGCGTTTGGATGCTTTTTAATCTCACTAATTACAGAAGTTTGTGCTGCAAAATGAGAACTGATAAACGTCCCTACAAATACTATTTTAAATAAATTGAATTTCATAATGCTTTTCATTAGATAGCCGAATTTGACAAAGAGTTTTCATGGTTATTTCTATTGTTTTTCGGTTATTTTTTTAACAATATCATTAAAATAAACTTCGATATTATCGTAATTTTTGTCTAAATCTCTTCCATTAGGATTAGCAACTTTCGGATTTAATTGATATTTAATTTCCCATTTATCAGGCATTCCATCATTATCTGAATCGAGTAGAGGTACTCCTTGTTTCAAATTCGGAAATCCTCCAACATCTTTTTGAGAATCAATAATTCCATTGGTACTTCCTTTGGAGCCTTTATAGGTAAAGTTTCCGTTTTTTACATCTTTTAAAACATGCAAATCAATCGCGTCTCTCACTAGGCTTGCACCTCCGATATTTAATATTTTTTTATAAGCTTCTTTTGCAGAATGGGTTTTTACATTCTTCTGAATATCGTGTGGATGATTGATTTTAATTGAGTTTTTATCTTGATCTGTTGATTTATAAGAAGGTTTCATTTGTCCAAAAACACCTTTTGTCCAATTATCTTTTGTGATTTCCGGATTTCCTTCTAAGATATTTCCATCGATGTAATATTTTCCCCAGATGTTGTAAACCTCGGTTTTAGGGTTTTCATTTTTATCGATAGCGACTATTCGATTTCTGGTCAATGTCGCAGGGCCGGGTTTGTAATAATTATTAATAATGTTTACATTCATTCCTTCTCCACCGTAGATATTATTGTGGCCCCAATTGTAAATCACATTATTTCGGAAATCAGTAAGATCAGTCAATGCAAATTTACTTCCGGCATATTCTCCTAATCTTGGATTTCTGCTGTCATGGTGTGCATATATATTGTGATGAAATGAAGCCCCTTTTCCTCCTGCAATTCCTCCATAGCCATGAGCACCTTTCTGATGTGCTGAATTTCGAAGACTTTCTGCTATTATGCACCATTGAAGTGTTGTATTTTTATTCACATAAATAGAAACCGTTTCATCCGTTGACCAGCTCATTGAACAATGATCTACGATTAAATTTTTTATAAACCTGGCTCCTAATGCGTCGCCTTCAACCTGCTTGTTATCTCCCATTCTGAATCTCATATAACGTATAATTACGTTATCTGCACCTACAAAGGTTTCGTAATTGGCAATCGTGATTCCTTCTCCGGGAGCGGTTTGCCCTGCAATAGTAACGTTACCTTCGTGTATTTTTAGAGGGGATTCTAAGTAAATTGTTCCTCCTGTTTTAAACACGATATATCTCGGACCTTTTTGATCTAAAGCATATCTTAAAGTTCCTTCTGAGCCATCATCAGATAATTTTGTCACAACATACACTTTTCCGCCACGTCCACCGGTAGTATATCTTCCGAACCCTTCTGCACCGGGAAAACTGAGAATATTCTGAGCATTTGTAAATACGGAAATACTACATATAATGCTTGCGGCTAAAAATTTTGTAAAGTGTTTCATGATAGAAGATTCTTTAATGAATAGGCCTGGATTATTTAAAACTTCTTCTTACGTTCCAAGGTTCTTTTCCTTTAAAAATATTGTCTGTAGTATATTTTTTTCTTTCTTCTTGGGTTAATTGATGTGACCATGAGACTCTTTTTGAAATATTTCCTCCTGTACCTTTGGAATTAAATTCCCCATAAAAAGTGGTCTTTTCAGCATCTGGTTTGTTCCAATTGTGCCACCCTTCCGGTTTTATAATTGAGCTCATTTTACAATCAATATAAACCGTTTTTGCGAATGGTCTCCAAGGTCTTCCTAAATAAACGGATTGGGCAGTAGCATTTCCTATCATTGTTGAATTAATAAAGACAAATCCAAAATTGTTTTCTTGAGGAGTAGAAGCAGCTGTTATATAGCTGGCTGTCTCTTTTGAGTAAATGATACAGTTTTCAAAAAGGGCAGTTCCGGCTCCGAAAATATAGTCAGTTGTTCCTTCAATATAACAGTTTTTGAAGTAATTTCGTGATGGTTTTGTTTTATCCTGTAAATCCTGGGCTCCTTTTAAATATAAAGTGTCCTGATTTCCTAAAAATTTACAATTATTGAATGCTATTCGATCCCCGGAAGTGAGAACAGCTACGGCTTGTCCCACTCTTCCTGAGCTGTTTTCAAATGAAATATCTTTTGCGGTAAAATCATTCGAATAAATAAAAATGGTAGAAGAACCTGTTGTTCCGATTTCTTTTCCTTCCGAATTCCTTTTTGAAGCATAATCATCATAAGTGATAATGGTATTTTCAGGACTTTCTCCCTCTAGGAAAATAGGACCTTTGGTTTCTGGAACAACAATTTTTTCTTTATAAATTCCGGCTTTTATGATAATTTTTGTTCTTGTTATGGAGTTATCTTTAACGGCATTAATGGCTTGTTGTATTGTTGTAAAATTGCCTTTTCCTTCTTTTGAAACTACTATTATTGGATCATGAGTTTTAAAGGAAAGAAGGCATAACCATGCTATTGAAGAGATAGAAAACAAATTAAAATGAGTAGTAAAAGCAGAAGTCTTCATAACGTTTTCATTTGATTTAAAACACAGACTTAACCATGGATAAGCCTGTATTTTAATTTGATATGAATGTATTTTTTATGTCTAGTAACCGTAATCTTGAGTAAGGTTATAATTAGAGTTGATTACATCTAATGCAATGGGTAGGAGTTCTTTTTTGTTCGGCTGAAAATAATAAGCATAACTCTTGATAGGGTCTCCACTTATATAGGCTTGTGTCATAGCAAGCCTCCAGTTTATTTTAGTATATCCGGAAGGAGTTGCAACACTTTGATTTGGACTATAAAAAACATCAGCTTTCGCAATACCGTTTACATAAAAATCAATATCTAATACATTTTGTTGTGCAGTTTTAGATGGAGTGTAGTTTGAAACACTTGAAGATGGCTTTTTATAAAAAATATATTCCGGTACATTTGCATAGGCTCCTGTTCCGTTCATGAAATTGGTAAGCTTTTGCCTTGTTTCATTAATTTTTGCCTCTAAGAGATTCCAACGAATTAAATCATATTTTCTAAGCCCTTCACCTCCAAATTCTAACATTCTTTCTTTAACGATATAATTAAAAAAGCCTATTTTATCTGTAGGAATAGTTCCAACTTGTCCTAAATTACCTGTATATGCTCTTTGTCGCACTGCTAGAACAGCATTCATGGCATCTTGTGAAGCTCCATTGTGAAGTTCGTTATCAGCTTCTGCATACATTAATAAAATGTCGGAGTATCTTAATAAAGGCCAATCAATTCCAAGATTTTGGGAAGTTCCGGTAATACTTGTCCAAGATTTTCTAAATTTACCATCATTCCAGTTGATAGAGGTTTGAAGATCTTCTTGTTTTGATGTACTTACTCTAAATATAGCGATGTTTACATCTCTTCTTAGATCATATTTACTGAATTCGTAAAAATAAGTGGGAATAGCATTAATTCCTCCGGATGATTTCCAATCTGTATCATCATGTCTTAAGCCATTGTAATATCCTATTTTGGAGTCCGTTCTTGAATTTCCCCCGAAAGCACCAACCGCAAATATGATTTCATTAGAAGTATCTTGAGAATTGGTATGTAATGTTCTAAAAAGTCCTTCATAGCTTGGATTCAGACTGTGTTGCCCCGAGTTGATAATATCTTTACACTCGTCATATGCTATTTGATAATATTTTTGAGGATTTGAGCCTTGCATCATTAATTGTGGATTTCTACGAAGAGAATATCCCGCTCTTGCTAAAGCTATTCTTGCTCGTAATCCTTTTACTGCTGCTTTCGAAATCCTTTGAGCGGTTGTTCCTCCTTCGGATCTCCATGGAACTAATGTAGCCGCTTTTGCTAAATCATCAAGAATCTTATCATAAATAATATCCCTATCAGTTTTAGGCAGATATACTGAAGAAAGATCAGCAGATGGAATTTCTTGAAAAGGTACGTCTCCCCAGTTTTTAATCAAATCATAATAAAATTGAGCCCTTAACGTGAGGGCTTCACCCAGATATCGGTCCATTAATCTTTTATCTGTTTCAGATCCCGTCTGATAAACAGGAGAGATCGGAATATTTTTAATTACAAGATTAGCTCTTTCGATACCGGCATACGTATCTAAGAAAGGTCTTAAGAGTTCTGTATTAGTGGGAACAGCTCCAAAACAACTGATTCCTCTTCTATCATTGGCATTATAATCTCCTGAAGTTCTTAAATCGTCACCTGCTTGAGTAAGAATAAGGTTCATTCTTTGGCCATAGGTATTATCTCCCATGATACTGTTATAAACACCAACTAATGCAGAGAAAGTATCTGCGGCAGAGTCGAATTGCTGTTTTTCTGCTGTATTGGAAAGATTTTCTACATCTAAGTAATCGCTACAAGAATTAAACGAAACTATACCAACAAGAGAAAAGAAAATGCTTAAAAATTTATTTTTGTTCATAAGTTTAGTTTTAGAAAGTGATATCAATTCCTGATAAAATAAATCGGCTTCTTGGATAGGCTGAATAATCTACCCCGGGAGTCAGCGGGTTTCTTCTTGTATTGGCTTCAGGATCGAACCCGGAGTATCCTGTAATTGTAAACAAATTATTAACCGTTGCATATAACCTAAGATTTTTGACACCAATGGCATCTAGTGACCCCTTAGGAAGGCTATATCCTATAGTAAGATTATTTAATCTTAAGAAAGATCCGTCTTCAATAGCATACGAGTGAAGGAAATATGCTCCAGCTGGCGGAGTCCACATCGTTGTATTGGCATTAAGAGCAGCAAGAGCAGTAGGATCTGTAACTTTATTTCCTGCCGCATCGAACCATTTCCATCGGTCTGCTACTTCTGCAAGCATATTATTGTCTTTATATAAATATTGTGTGGTATATTCTATCTTATTGGCATTATAGACTTTATTTCCTATGGAAAAATTGAACAACATGCTCATATCCCAATTTTTATAGCGGAAAGTTTGACTGAAGCCACCATAGAATTTAGGTTGAGCACTTCCTAGATCTGTCATGTCATTGGAGTCAATTACTCCATCACCATTAGTATCTTGTAGTTTAAGATCGCCGGGTTGAATAGGCTTAGCACCATTAGCTACTGCCGCAGAGCTTGCTATGCCGGACTTTAATGTATAAGCTTGAGTAGTAGAATTATAATCAAAATCGCTAACTTCATATCTTCCTGCAGTAACATAGCCCCAATATGTCCCTACGGGTTTGCCTACTTGCACTAAGAAATCAAAAAGGTTGTTTTGCCAGCCGGAAGGATAATAATAAAAGTTTGAGCTTGATGAAGCATTATTTCCTAAACTTTTGATGGTATTTTTATTGGAAGAAATATTACCATCTATTTTCCAAGTAAAGTTTTCTTTATTAATAATAGTTCCTCCTAACGCTAGCTCTATGCCTTTATTTTGACTACTCCCGGAATTTTGGTATTGATATTCATAACCGGTTGTTTGAGGGATCTTTGCTAAAAGTAATAAGTCTTTGGTATCTGTTTGATAAACATCAAGTGTTCCATATAGTCTCCCTTTGAAAAAACCAAAATCTAAACCTGCATTTTGTGAGGTGGCTGTTTCCCATTTTACATTAGGATTGGCCATAATATTTCCGGTAGTAGCACCGGGTGTAACACTTGTACCAAAAGCATAACCATAGTCGGAAGATGAGGTAAAGAAAGTATCATATAAAAAAGATCCAATTCTATTATTTCCAGACTGTCCAAATCCTACACGTAGCTTTAATTCTGTAATTGAATTATTGTCTTTCAAGAAATTTTCTTCTGTAATTTTCCAAGCTAAAGATGCTGCAGGAAAATATCCCCATTGATTAGCACCTGGTTTGAAAACACTTGAACCATCTGTTCTCATCGAAACAGTGGCAATATATTTGTTTTTATAAATATAATTAGCTCTTCCGAAGAAAGATGCTAAACGATCTACTTCTCTTGCGGTTCTAGGAGCATCTTGAACCATTCCTGCAGGAGGAGAAGCTAATTGGATGTTGGCAAACGCCTCTTGTGCTGATACCGATTCTGGAAACCACTTTATATTGAAGGAGGTAGATTCTCCATCTGTTCTTACTGTTTCTTGTCCCACTAAGAAATCTAATTTATGATCTCCAAATGTTTTCTTATAATTTAAGGTATTGGTATTGGTGATCTTTCTAGATTGTGTGTTACTTAAAAATACAACGGGCTGATCATTATTTTGTCTTGCAAGAGTGGTAACTGTACCAGAAAACTGATTGACCGTTTGGTCTCTCTGTACATATCCTACTACGCTTCGGAATGTGAAATCTTTACTGATTTTATATTCTAAGGTCCCATTCAACATTAAGTCTTGTCTACCATTTTCTTTGATTTCATTATTAGCTAATAAAACAGGATTTACAAGATTGGTTTGGTCTGCAAATAAAGGATCAAATTCGTCTACATTGACGGTTGATCCTCCTTCAAAAGGTTGATATCTTATTGCATTTCTTAACCTGTTGGTACTTTGAGACCCAGAAGCTGAAGTTCCTGCTCCATAAATGGTTTGTCTACTGTAACGGGCATTAAGACCAATATTTAATTTTTTAGATACATCATAATCATATCGAAAATTGGCCATGTTTCTTTTAAAGGAAGATCCTATCATTACTCCATCTTCTTGAACATTATTGAGGGTTAAAGAAAATGCAGAGTTATCGGATCCTCCCGTAATAGATATGTTGTGAGTGAAATTAAAAGCTTCTCTTCCGAAAACTTTATCTTGCCAGTCCACTTTTTTTACCGACTGATACTTGCTCAGTTGGTCAAATGTTCCATAACGTAGATTAAACGCAGTCATATCAGATTCTACTCCATTTTTGTAATAGAGTTCATACTGATAAAGCGCATATTGATAAGGATCTAACACATTGATTTTGTTCTGGATTTTTCTTACTCCTACAAAACCGTTATAATTGATGGTAGTTTTTGCTCTTTTCCGCCCACCCTTGGTTGTAATTAAAACCACTCCATTGGCCCCCCTAGAACCGAAAATTGAGGTGGAGGATGCATCTTTTAATACTTCAATTGATTCAATTTCTTTTGGAGAGAGAATTGTTAATGCGTTATCCATTTGAATACCATCGACAATATACAAAGGAGCATTACTTTGTGTAATAGAGTTTCCTCCTCGAACCACAATATCAACATCGGCTCCTGGAGCTCCTTCACTTAGAGAAACTTGTACACCGGCTAATCTTCCTTGAATGGCCTCTGCAGCATTAGTAGAAGGCATATCTTTAAGAGCTTCTCCTTTTACGGAAGAAACAGCATTCGTAACATCTTTTTTAGAAACTTTCGTGTATCCTACCAAAACCACTTCATCTATTTTGGTTTCTTTTTCCTTTTTAGGTTCTTTTTCTTGAGCCATACTAAGGACAGGAATTAGAAAGACAGTTAAATATAACCACTTTATTGATTGTACTCTTTTATCCATTTTTGTATCCTTATAGTTTAGTTTTATTGAAAAGGTTTCAATTGTTGTTTTTTTTCTTCTTTGGATTTTTCAAGTATTCTATATGTTCTAGTGGTAAATTTTTAAAATTTTTACGCATTTTAAAAGTGCAATCGATTGCGTAATTATTCATAACCAGTTATCTTGGCTTCTAAACTAATATTATTTTCCAATACACCAAGAAAAAAATATTATTTTTCTATTAATTTGACTGTTTAGGTTGTTAAAATTCACTAAACGATTGTTGGTTAGTTTATTTTATTTAATTGATATTCATGTGTTTGTGTGTGTAATTTGACAATATATAATCTTATGAAAAAAATGTATTTTTTTTAATACTTAATATTTTTATACTTGATATTTTACTTGATTTTGATGTTTTTTTGTGTGTAAATTTTCCCCAAAATGATATTCAAGGAGTTAAATTTTAGTTTTTTTTCTGATTTTTATCATATTTTCTAAGAAGTATTTTCTCTGAATTTTTTCTATTTTTAATGATTGTATATATATGATGTATTATGTGAATAGAAAAATGATTATTTTTGATGAATTAATATTGTTTTTTTCCTTTCTATTTTGGCACGATTTTATTTATTAATTAATCCAGAGCATTATTTTGGGGTAAAATAAATCCTCTAATTTTAAATTTTTTCCTGATTTTTTTCCATTATTTAAAAATTATTTAACTGTAAATCAGTTAATTATGTATTAAAATTAAATTTTTGTTAACTAATTGAATAATAATTATATATTTAACCACAGGTATTTCTATAATTTTCAGTGTAATTTTATGCAATCGATTACACAATGTTTAATAGGTTTGAGGAAACCATAAAAAATAAAGGACAAAAATAGAGAGTATGATACAATCTGAATTTCGTTACGCCCACCATCCTGAAGATGTCAAAAAATATACAACTGAAGAGCTTAGGAGGGAGTTTCTAATAGATGATTTATTTAATGAGGATAAGGTGAAACTAGTCTATTCTATGTATGATAGGCTCATTGTAGGAGGAATAATGCCTTTCTCAAAAGCCTTAAAATTGGAAACAATAGATGATTTAAAAGCCACCCATTTCCTTGATAGGAGAGAGCTGGGAATTATCAATATTGGTGGGAAAGGTAAAATAACGATAGATGGAGAAATATATGAGCTTGGAAATAAAGAAGCTTTATATGTTGGAAAAGGTTCAAAAGATATAATTTTTGAAAAAGTGGGTCATGAGCAACCTTATTTTTACATGAATTCTGCACCCGCACATCACGCTTATCCAACGAAAAAAATTACTAAAAATGAAGCTGAGATTGTAGAGTTGGGAGAAACGAAATATGCGAACAAACGTATTATCAATAAGCTTATTGTGAATAGTGTTCTTGAAACGTGCCAACTACAGATGGGAATGACGGAACTTCAAGTGGGCAGTGTTTGGAATACAATGCCGGCACATACACACAGTAGAAGAATGGAAGCTTATTTTTATTTTGACCTGGAAGAAGGTCAAACCGTAAGTCATTTTATGGGAGAACCTCATGAAACACGGCATATTTTCATGAAGAATAATCAAGCTGTGTTATCTCCCGAATGGTCAATTCATTCAGGAGTAGGGACTTCTCATTATACTTTTATATGGGGTATGGCCGGAGAAAATATGGATTACGGTGATATGGACGGGATCAAGACAAACGAACTAAAGTAATTTTTCTAATGAATTTATTTGATTTATCCGGAAAGGTAGCCGTCATTACAGGCGGTACTCACGGATTAGGAATGGCAATGGCAGAAGGCCTTGCTGCTGCAGGTGCTGAACTTGCTATTACAAGCACAACCCCTTCAAAATTAGACCAAGCTTTGCATTTTTATCAAGAAAAAGGATATAAAGTTACAGGATATCTTTTTGATGTGACGGATGAGCGTGAAGCAGCTCAGAAAGTAGCCCTTATGGAAGCTACTCATGGAAAAATAGATATCCTAGTTAATAATGCAGGAATTATAAAACGTGTTCCTGCTATTGATATGGAAGTAGAAGACTTTAGAAAAGTTATTGATGTAGACCTTACCGGACCTTTTATTATGTCACAATTAGTGGGAAAACATATGATAAAAAAACAATCCGGGAAAATTATCAATATCTGTTCAATGATGAGTGAACTGGGTCGCGACAACGTAGTAGCATATGCTTCCGCGAAGGGAGGCCTTAAAATGTTGACGAAAAATCTAGCAACAGAATGGGCAAAATATAATATTCAGGTGAATGGGATTGGCCCGGGATATTTTGCAACTTCTCAGACAGAACCTATCCGAGTAGAGGGAAATCCGTTCAATGATTTTATCATTAGCAGGACACCCGAAGGAAGGTGGGGAAATCCTGAAGATCTTGCAGGGACAGCTATTTTCTTAGCATCTGAAGCGAGCAGGTTTATCAACGGTCAAATTATTTATGTTGATGGAGGTATTTTGGCAACCATAGGTAAACCTGTGAATGAATAACAACAGAACTACATTTAGAATGAAACCTTTTATTACAAATAATTTTTTATTACAAAATAAATACGCAGAGGAACTTTATTTCAAATATGCAGAAAAGCAACCCATCATAGATTATCATAATCATTTGATTCCTAAAGATATTGCAGAAGATACTATTTTCGAAAATATTTCTAAGGTTTGGATTGCCGGTGACCATTACAAATGGAGAGCTATGCGTACATTGGGGATCAATGAAAAATTTATCACAGGGAATGCTTCTGATAAAGAGAAATTTCAAGCTTGGGCAAAAACCGTGCCTTATACCTTGAGAAACCCTTTGTATCATTGGACACATTTAGAACTAAAAAGATATTTTGGAATTGATGAGCTGTTAAGTGAAGATAATGCATCGGATATCTATGATAATATTACGGCTCAGCTTCAGACTCCTAATAAATCAACAAGAGGATTATTGAAAATGATGAATATAGAATCTCTGTGTACTACTGAAGATCCTACAGACATTTTGAATTATCATCAATATTTAGCAAAAAGTAATTTTGATATTAGAGTAAGTACTGCTTTTCGTCCTGATAAAGCGATTTTGATTGAAAATCATAATTTTACAGATTACTTATTAAAATTAGGTGACTCAGCCGGAATTGAAATTAATTCTTACCAAACGTTGTGTGATGCTTTGGTCAAAAGAATTGAATATTTTCACGAAAAGGGATGCCGATTATGTGATCATGGGCTCAACAATATTTCTTTTGAAGAAGCTACAGAATCAGAACTAAATTCCATTTTTAAGGATAAATTATCAGGAAAAGTTATTGCAGAAAAGCAAGTGAATCAATTTAAAACCGCTATTTTATTATTCTTGGGTGAAACATATCATAGATATGGATGGGTTCAGCAGTTCCATCTGGGAGCATTAAGGAATAATAATGAAAGAATGCATAGGATTTTAGGTCCGGATACAGGTTGGGATTCTATTGGTGATTTTGTTCAGACTGAAACTTTGTCTAAATTTTTAAATACGTTAGATGGAAAAGATAAATTAACGAAGACGATTCTGTATAATTTGAACCCTGCTGACAATGAAATTTTTGCAACAATGATTGGAAATTTCAATGATGGAAGTATCAAAGGGAAAGTTCAGTTTGGTTCTGGATGGTGGTTTCTGGACCAAAAAGACGGAATGGTCAAACAAATGAACGCTCTGTCAAACATGGGACTTATCAGTTGTTTTGTGGGAATGTTAACGGATTCCAGAAGCTTTCTTTCTTATCCGAGACATGAATATTTCAGACGAGTCTTGTGTAATCTTTTCGGTGAAGAAATGAAAAATGGTGAATTACCGGATGATATTGAGTTAATTGGTAAAACAATTTCGGATATTTGTTATCATAATGCGAAGGATTATTTTGATTTTTAATTAAAAGTTATGAATACCAAAATAATCACATTTGGTGAAGTGATCATGAGACTTTCACCTCCGGGGAACAGAACGATGAAACAAAGCCACGAAATGGAATTCTTTTTCGGAGGGACAGAATTGAATGTAGCCTCTTCATTGGCAACAATGGGTTGTGACGTAAGACATATAAGTAGCGTTTCTAATGATTTTGTCGGGGAAGCGGCAGTTTCTTTCATCAAAAGTTTTGGAATTGACACGACTTTCATTACCAAAAATGACCACCCTTTAGGACTATATTTCCTTGAAGTAGGTTCTTCAGTAAGGGCAAGCAGGATTGCATACAATAGATTGAATGGTTCTTTTGCCCATATCCCTTCCGGACAGATTGATTGGAAAAAAGCACTTGAAGGCTGTAAATATTTTCATTGGACAGGTATTAGTCCGGGAATTTCTGAAAGTGTATATAACAATTTGAAAGAGGGACTTGAAATAGCACGGCAAATGGGGATTGAGGTAACTACAGATCCTGCCTACCGCTCAAACCTTTGGAAATACGGCAAAAAAGGGAAGGATATTTTAAAAGAATTGGTTTCTTATTCTACTATTTTTATTGGAGGTGTGAATGAAATCAATGAACTCTTGGGAACTCAGTTTTCATCAGATAAAGAAGGTTTTATAGCAGCTTCTAAAGAATTAAAACAACAAATTCCTTCTATTGATAAAGTTTTCGATAAGATCAGAATTGGGGTTACTGCTAGTGATCAACAAACGCAAGGAAGATCTGTGATCAAAGGTCAGTATTTTGAGACTACAATTTTGGAGATAAATCCGGTAGTTGACAGAATTGGAACGGGAGATGCTTTTGCTGCAGGATTGATCTATGGATTATTGAATTTTGATGATGAGAAAGCATTAAAGTTTGCGAATGCTGCATGCGCAATAAAACATACGATTCTTGGAGATATCAATTATTGTAGTGTGGAAGATATTCTGGAAGTGATGAACGGAAACTCAGGAGGAAGAATAAAAAGATAGTTATGGCAAGATTTACACGCATAGAAGTGGCATTGAAAATAAAAGAAACAGGTATTGTTCCTGTATTTTACCACTCTGACACAGAAATTGGAAAGAAAATTTTAAAAGCCTGTTACGAAGGGGGGGCTAGAGTTTTTGAATTTACTAATCGAGGTGATTTTGCTCATGAAGTATTTGCGGAATTGATAAAATATGCAGAAAAAGAATTGCCCGAATTGATTTTAGGAATTGGCTCTATTATTGATGCTGGCACGGCTTCTTTATACATTCAAAAAGGGACCAATTTTATTGTAGCTCCTATGCTCAATCCTGAGGTAGCAAAAGTTTGTAACAGAAGAAAAATTTCATGGATGCCCGGTTGTGGATCTGTATCTGAAATTTCTTATGCGGAAGAATTAGGAGCTGAAATTGTGAAAATCTTTCCTGCGACTCAAGTGGGAGGACCGGAATTCATCAAAGCAGTAAAAGGTCCTATGCCTTGGTCCCATATTATGCCTACAGGGGGAGTATTACCCACAGAGGAAAATATTTCAGAATGGATTGCTGCAGGAGCATACTGTGTAGGTTTAGGTTCACAACTATTTGTAAAAAATGACAATGGAGAATATGACTATAGAAAAATTACAGAAACTGTGATGCATTCTATTCAAGTCATTCAGAAATTAAGATAATTTTTAGCGTAGAGATTCGGTCACATGATCCATTTTAGATGTAAAGGATAGAAGCAAGAGTATATAAGAAACTAATATAATGAAAGCCAAGAATTAATTAACCATTTTGTTCATTCAAAATAAGCATCAAAAAATAAATCTTTGCGCTAAAAAACATTCGAAAATTAACTAAGACAATGATGAGAAAATAAAAATTTCTTTGCTGATATCAGCATAAGAAGGTGAGTTTGTACTCTCATTATTTCAAATTGATAAAAATCAATACTATTTAAAGATTGATATGAAAAAAGAAATATCCTCGAAACCGAGTCACTTCAGATGGACAATTTGTGTTCTTCTTTTCATTGCAACAACCATTAATTATATGGATCGACAGGTATTGTCTCTCACATGGAAGGACTTCATTGCGCCGGAGTTTCATTGGAACAATAACGATTATGGTAATATTACGGCTTTGTTTTCTATTTTTTATGCAGGAAGTATGCTTTTTGCAGGCAAATTCGTGGACTGGATGGATACTAAAAAAGGGTTTCTTTGGGCTATTGGAATTTGGTCGGTGGGTGCTGTGATTCATGCTTTCTGTGGAATAGGAGCGTCGGGAATTTTGACAGGAAGTTGGTGGGTTGGATTTGAAGAATCTAAAGATATTATTAGCAAAGTAGATAATATAGGATCCATTATTAGTACAAGTGTTACTCTGTTTATTTTTGCTCGTTTTGTATTGGCGGTTGGGGAAGCAGGAAACTTTCCCGCAGCGATTAAAACTACAGCAGAATATTTTCCGAAAAAAGATAGAGCTTTAGCAACAAGTATTTTTAATGCAGGAGCAACAGTGGGCGCTCTAGCGGCCCCGGTTAGTATTCCGTTTATTGCAAAATCAATGGGATGGGAATGGGCATTTATTATTATTGGAGCCTTAGGATTTGTATGGATGGGACTTTGGGTATTTTATTATAAAAAACCTCACGAGCACCATAAAGTAAATGAACATGAACTTAACTATATTCAACAAGATCATGAAGATATTCCGACGGAAGGTTCATCCCTACAAGAAAGAAAGTTTTCTTTCAAAGAGTGTTTTAGCCATAAACAGACATGGGCATTTGCTTTTGGAAAATTTATGACAGATGGGATATGGTGGTTTTTCCTTTTTTGGACTCCGGCTTATCTGAGCTCAGTATATAAAATGGATTCCACACAAAGTGCATTTCCTCTATTTATTCTTTACATGATAACATTATTATCGATCATAGGAGGTTGGCTCCCCAAATATTTTGTAGAAAAAAAAGGAATGAATGCATACTCAGGAAGGATGAAAGCGATGTTGATTTTTGCATTTTTTCCACTATTAGCATTGTTAGCACAGCCTTTAGGTAAAATAAGTTATTGGATTCCTGTTCTGATTATTGGAGTAGCAGGTGCTGCTCATCAGGCTTGGTCTGCCAATATATTCTCGACCGTAGGGGATATGTTTCCTAAAAAAGCCATTGCAACAATTACAGGAATTGGTGGAATGGCAGGAGGAATTGGTTCTTTCTTGATTAATAAGTCTTCCGGAATGTTGTTTGATTATTCACACAAAGCTTGGACGACCATTGATGGAACTCCTTTATTAGAAAAATATCCTCAATATATTAATGAACGTTTACCGGAGGGATTTCTTGAGCAACTTGAAAAATCTGGAGCGGTGATCTCAGATGGTATAGATAAAGGATATATGATTATTTTTTCGGTATGCGCTGTGGCCTACTTAATAGCGTGGAGCGTAATGAAAACGTTAGTTCCAAAATATAAAATAATAAGTAAATAAATGATGGAAAATCAGATAAAGCAAAAATTAAATCGCGAGTTAAACGGTTCACAGGAAAAACTCCCCGTTAAAATAGTACAGTTTGGAGGAGGAAATTTTATGAGGGGGTTTACAGATTATGTAATTGACCGACTCAATACAGAAACGTCATTTAAGGCAGGTATTGTAAATATACAGCCTACTTCAGCGGGGTCGGTTCATAAATTGGAAGAACAGGATAATTTATATACTCTTTTTACCAGAGGGATTAAAAAAGGTGAAATTATCGATGAAAAACAAGTTATTTCGGCGATTCAAAAGTCCATTAATCCTTATACCCATTATGATGAATTTCTAGCTATTGCTAAAGAAGAAGAACTTGAATTTATTTTTTCCAATACAACAGAAACGGGGATTACTTATGATGAATTGGAGAATAGCTATGTGGGTCCACATAAAAATTTTCCTGCAAAGGTTACGGTTTTGTTATATGAAAGATTCAAACATTTCAAAGGAGTCCCTGAAAAAGGTTTGAGAATTATACCTTGCGAATTGATTGAAGATAATGCTTTAGTTCTGAAGAAGATTATTTTGCAATATGCTGCTTTATGGAATTTAGAAGAAGAGTTTATAAACTGGGTTGAAGAAAGTAATTATTTTCACAATACCCTGGTAGATAGAATTGTTCCGGGATATCCGAAAGATGATGTTCTAGCGTATGAAGATCAATTGGAATACGAAGATCAGATGATGGTGGTGGCAGAAGCCTTTTTACTTTGGGTCATCCAAGAGAGTGGCAATTTAAAAGATAGAATTCCATTTGATGAAATCAATGAACAGATTTTAGTTGTTGATGATATTGAACCCTACCGTTTGAGAAAGGTGAGGATTTTAAATGGTGGCCATACGCTTATGCTAGCTCCTGCTATTTTATCAGGGAAAGAAACAGTAAAAGAATCTATCGATAATGAGTTTATTGGTGGATTTTTAAATGAAACTATTTTTAATGAAGTGAATCCTACTTTAGGGTTGGATGAAAAGGAGTTGAAAGATTTTTCAGAAGAGGTGTTCGATCGATTCAGAAATCCATTTATTAAGCATTACTTAGCAAGTATAGCATTATATTTTGTGTCAAAATTTAAAGTAAGAATTCTTCCAAGTTTATTAGGTTATATTGAAATCAACAACAAATTGCCCCTAAATTTAACTTTCTCTTTGGCAAGTTTAATTCGATTCTATCAGGGAAGCTTTGGTAATAAATTTTTACCATTAAATGATGAAGATACAATCATTACTAAATTTAAAGAAATCTGGGAAAATGAAGAGTATGAAATAGTTGCTGAACTGGCTTTGAGTGAAACCTCTTTTTGGGGGATGGACCTTACAAAGGTACAAGGATTGAAATCTGCAGTAGCAAAGGCATTATGGGAAATCGATCAACATAATGTTGAAACTGCCTATTATAATTTCAGACAATTTTATTCTTAAAAACCATGCAAAAGAAAGTACTAAAAGTAAATCCCAAAGATAATGTAGCAGTGGCATTGGTTGATTTGAAGGAGGGAGAAACTGTTATTTTAGATAATCTTACTTATGAAATAATAAAAGATACGAAAGCAAAACATAAATTCGTAATTGAACATCTAAATATAGATGATCCTATCATTATGTATGGTGTTTTGGTGGGAAAAGCGAATTTACCCATCCAAAAAGGAGAAGTTATAACAACTGAAAACGTTAAGCATCAAAGTACAAAAGTAAAAGGAAAGACAGAAACTGCTTCATGGATAGCACCTGATGTTGCTCAATGGAAAGATAGAACTTTCATGGGCTATCATAGAGAGGATGGACAAGTGGGTACAGAAAATATTTGGTTGTTTTTTCCGCTGGTATTTTGTGAAAACAGAAATGTTGAGATTCTAAAAGATATTTTTGAGAAGGAGCTTTTATTTGAAAAAGTGACTAAACATCAATTATTACTAAGATCTTTGGTTAATAATAGTTCTGAATTCGAAACGATTACTGAGGAAGAAAAAGAGTCTCGTGTTTTTAAAAATATTGAAGTAAAATTTATTACCCACCAGGGAGGTTGCGGGGGAATTCGTCAGGATGCTGAATCGTTGGGAAGATTATTGGCCGGATATGTTAATAATCCGAATGTAGCCGGAGCAACGGTATTGAGTTTAGGTTGTCAGAATTTGCAGGTTCAGATTTTTAAAGATGCTTTAGAAAAAATGAACCCTGATCATAAAAAACCGATTATTGTTTATGAACAGCAAAAGTCTGGAACAGTGGATGAAATGTTGAGTGGAATTATCAAAGATTCTTATGAAGCAATCAAACGTGCCAACGAAATAGAGAGAAAGCCAGCATCCATTTCAAAGCTCGTTTTAGGGTTGGAATGTGGTGGTTCAGATGGATTTTCTGGAATTTCTGCTAACCCCGTATTAGGGCAGTTATCGGATCTGATGGCCGGAATTGGAGGTGCAACTATTCTTTCTGAATTTCCGGAATTATGTGGAGTAGAGCAGGAGCTAGTCAATCGTTGTGTCAATGAGAAAGATGGGGAACGATTCTTACAATTAATGAAAGATTTTGAAAAATCAGTCGTTGCTGCAGGATCTGGCTTTGATATGAATCCGTCACCGGGGAATATTAAAGATGGGCTAATAACGGATGCCATGAAATCTGCAGGGGCGGCTAAAAAAGGAGGCTCATCTCTCATAAATGATGTACTGGATTTTACAGAGTATATCAAAAAGCCAGGGTTAAATTTGTTGTGTACACCGGGAAACGATGTTGAATGTACCACAGCTCTTGTGGGGTCAGGTTCAAATATGGTTTTATTTACAACGGGTTTAGGAACTCCGACAGGAAACCCTGTTGTTCCGGTAGTTAAAATTTCTTCGAATACAGCTCTGTATGAAAAAATGCCTGATATTATTGATTTTAATACGGGAGACGTTATTAAAGGAGAGAAAACAATCGAAGAAAAAGCAGACGAGTTGCTAGAATTTATTATTGAAGTGGCAAGCGGAAATATAAAAACAAAAGCAGCTGTTTTACAACAGAACGATTTTATTCCTTGGAGACGAGGAGTATCTTTATAATTGTTTTAATTATATAAATATTAGGGTTGAAAATGTTTCTTACATGAGTAAGGAACATTTTCTTTTTACTATATACAGTCAGATTTTATTTCCGCTTTGAAGATTTTCTAATATAAATTTGGGGTGCCAATACGACTTTTTTCTCAATAGAAACACCGGAACCATTTTCTTTTACATTTTCTAAGAATACTTGTCCTGCCATTTTTCCCATCGTAACAGGAGTTTGATCTACGGAGCTGATAGGAAGTTCCATAAATTGGGTAAAAGGTTCGTTGGAGAAGCCTATAACAGCAACTTCTTGGGGGATTTTTATTTTACGTTTTTTCAGCTCTTGACAAGCTCCTAAAGCGGCAAAATCACTAGATGAGAAAATAGCATCGGGAACCGACTTCTTTTCCCAAAGCTTTTTTATCGCTTCAATTCCGGCATCAATGGAACTTCCTGTAGAAATGATATTGTCTGACTTTACCATTAGATTGTTATCAATCAATGCTTGTTTATATCCATTGAGGCGATTCTGATAAATTTCAAGATTAAGATCTCCGGCAAAATGACAAATGTTTTTATAGCCTTCTTTTATTAAATGTTCTGTGGCCACATATCCACCTCGGTAATCGTCGATTGTGACTGTACTTATTCCTGAAATGTCTTTTTTACGGTCAAAAAATATAATAGGTGTATTGCTGGTATCCAAAATATTTCGAATATGCTCAGTGTCTATTGTCGTTTTTGAAACAGACATAAATATTCCATCTACTTGAGCATTAAGTAATGTATTTAAATGTCTTTTTTCAATATTGATATCTTCATGACTTTGACAGATAATCACATGATAACCGTGGGGGGAAAGCTCTTCTTCAATACCTCTAATAACTGAGGAGAAAAAGTTGGTATTAATGTAGGGAACAATAATTCCTACATTTTTGGTTTCTCCGCTTTTGAGTGCTTTAGCAAGATTATTTTGCTTATAGTTCATTTCTTTAGCTGTTTTCACAACCAAATCTTTTGTCGCTTGACTTATTCTTGGGTGGTTATTTAAAGCTCTGGAAACAGTTGCCACACTTACATTGAGTTTTTTGGATATATCGTATATCGTGGCACTTTTTTTATTCATATATATTTTTTGAATATTTTTGTATATACAATGCTATACATTAGTGATGTAAATTTAATCAAATTATGCTCAATCAAAGAGGGAATAATTTGATTTTATACTTAATTAAAATCGGGTTAAAAGATACAGCTTATTTCATTACTTAGATCATTTTTTATAAATATAAACTTTCCCTACTATTGGAAAGGCCAGATGGTCAATAAAAACACCTAAACCTCCATGCTTTTATTGTTTTTTGTTCCCTTTATTTTTTCCAAATATTTTCAATTTCTTCCAAGGATTTTTCCTTTGTTTCAGGAACCATTTTCCATACGAAAAACAGTGATAAAACACTCATTACGCCATAAAAACCGTAAGTAAAAGCACCACTCAACTCCATCATGAAAGGATAGGTTGAAGAAATTAAATAATTGGCAGCCCATTGTGCCGCAACCGCGATAGCAATGGCCGTACCTCTTATCTTATTCGGAAAAATTTCTGAGATTAATACCCAACAAATAGGCCCCCATGACATCATAAAGGATGCAGTATAAATGATGATGAAAATTAATGTTGTAATGCCAATAATATGCAAATAAGAGAAAATTGCAATGGCAAACATTCCTATTGCCATACCGATAGAGCCCACAATCAATAAAGGTTTTCTACCCCATTTATCGACAGTGAAGATAGCCACAATCGTAAAAATCACATTCACTAATCCCATCACTACAGTTTGAAGCATCGAAGCATCTTTATGGACTCCCATACTTTCAAAAATTCTTGGAGCATAATATAATGCCACATTAATCCCAACGAATTGCTGAAAAACAGAAAGCAAAATTCCAATAAGGAGTACTGTTTTTCCAAAAGCAAATATTTCACTGGTATGCTCGGTTACTGTCGCTTTTATTTCGGCAAATATTTCTTTTGCTCTTTCTGTACCATTTATTTTGGTTAAAATGTTTAGAGCTTCTTCATCCTTTTTTATTAAAGTAAGATAGCGTGGAGTTTCTGGAACAAAGAATAACAAAACTCCAAACAGGGTGGCAGGAATAGTGAGTGATAAGAACATATAACGCCATCCTATATTATGAATCCATTCTACCGATTTTCCGTTTGCAATCCCCCAGTTCACGAAATAAACAACCAGCATACCAAAGATAATAGCAAATTGGTTTAAAGAAACTAGCCTGCCACGGATTTCCGCAGGAGCAATTTCACCAATGTACATAGGGCAAACAGCAGAAGCCAGTCCAACTCCTATTCCTCCAATAATTCTGTATATATTGAATGCTAATAAAACACCCATTGAATGTTCGCCTTGAGTAAAAAATAAAAATTCGGGATAAGCAGCCCCTAAAGCACTGATAAAAAACAAAAATGCAGAAAGCATCAATGATTTTTTCCTTCCCAATCGTGTTGAAAAGTAGCCTGAAATTGCCCCTCCTAAGATACATCCTATTAAAGCACTGGAAATGGTTGCTCCATGCACCAGAGAACTTAACCCTAATGGAATGATCAGGTATTCTTGTATTGATTTTTCAGCTCCGGAAATTACGGCCGTATCATAACCAAACAAAAGTCCACCTAAAGTAGCTACTAAAGTAAGAATAGTAACATATAATACATTGATTTCAGCTTTTGTTTCAGAAGAATATTTTGGTCCGGAATCTACTATTTGCATAATTTCATATAGTTTTAGTTGGATTGTTATAAAAAGAGATATAAATATTACAAATACTGGTTGATGATGCTTTCAAGAAATTCTTGTTTACCACTTTCTCTACCCACTTCTCCTAGTCCTTCTGCATGATAAGCTAAATCGATAAGAGATAATTTTCCTTCTTCGAAATTTTTTCCTTTTCCGGAATCAAATGAAGAATATCTATTTCTTCTGATTTCTGTATATTTTGATTTTTCTAAGATGGCATCTGCAGCAAGGAATGCTCTTGCGAAATTGTCCATACCACTAATATGAGCAATGAAAATATCTTCCAAGTCTGTTGAATTTCTCCTGATTTTAGCATCAAAATTCACCCCTCCTCCTTGTAATCCTCCTGCTTGGATAATCACTAACATCGCTTGAGTCAATTCATATAGGTCGACAGGAAACTGATCTGTATCCCATCCGTTTTGATAATCTCCTCGATTGGCATCAATACTCCCTAGAACATGGTTGTCTGCTGCTACTTGGAGCTCATGTTCAAAAGTATGCTGTGCCAGTGTAGCATGATTAACTTCAAGATTAAGTTTAAAATCATTTAATAAATCATATTGACGAAGAAAGTTTAAACACGTTGCAGCATCAAAATCATACTGATGCTTGGTGGGCTCCATGGGTTTGGGCTCGATAAAAAATGTTCCTTTGAAGCCTTGGGCTCGCGCATAATCTTTAGCCATATGTAAGAATTTTGCCATATGTTCCTGCTCACGTTTCATATTTGTATTGAGCAAAGACATATATCCTTCACGGCCTCCCCAGAAAACATAATTCTCTCCATCTAATTTTATAGTAGCATCCAATGCGTTTTTGACTTGCCCACCTGCATATGCTAATACGTCAAAAGATGGATTGGTGGCTGCTCCATTCATGAATCGAGGATTCGAAAAACAGTTTGAAGTTCCCCAAAGTAATTTTACTCCTGAAGCGGCTTGTTTTTCTTTAGCATAATCTGTGATGAATTCTAATCTTTTTGTGGATTCTGCAAAGTGATCTGCTTCGTCAATTAAATCATAATCATGAAAACAATAGTAAGGAGTGCCAAGTTTAGTGAAAAATTCGAAAGCGGCATCCATTTTTTCTGTAGCTCTTAATTTCACATCCTGAGTAGTCAACCAATCAAAATGTTGGGTGCCGATTCCAAAAGGGTCGTTTCCTGTAGCACAGAATGTGTGCCAGTAGGCAGTTGCAAATTTGAAATACTCTTTCATCGTTTTTCCACGAACTATTTTGCTTTCATCATAAAATTTGAATGCTAAAGGATTATTAGATTCTTTTCCTTCAAATTGGATTTTTTCAATTCCTTTAAAATACTCTTTACTACCAATGGTTAATATCATATGCTTAATGTTTTTGTATAGAATTTAATGCAATCGATTGCATACTTGTGGATGATTTTAATTATTAATGATCTGTAATAATTTAGATTTCCAATATTCATAGCTTTCTTTATACTGATCATAACCATGGGTGTCAGGATAATAGCTTTTTAAAATATCTTTTTCTGTAAGAATTTCGTTTTGAGATTCAAATGCACCTGCTCCCATGGCTGCGGCTCTTGCAGCACCTGTAGATCCTGTAGAATCTATAATTCTTATTTCTGTATCCAAAAGAGTGGCGATGGATTGCGTAAATAGGGAAGAACGGAATAAATTATCACCTCCGGCTTTTATAACTCCTTTTTGAAGCCCATCGGCCATCAAAATTTCAGTACCATACACAAAAGAATAGGCAATACCTTCTAACCCTGCACGGAAAAGATGTTCACTTGTATGGCGATTAAAATTAAGATTAAAAACAGAAGAACCAATATCTTTATTATTTAATACTCTTTCTGCTCCATTTCCAAAAGGAAGTACAATAATTCCATCAGAACCTATGGGGATCTTTGAAGCGAGATCATTGAGTTCCTGATAGCTATGCCTTTTTTGATCTACCTGATGACGTAGCCAGCTATACTGAATTCCTGCGCCATTTAAGCATAGCATTTTTCCGATTCGTACTTGCTCTTTGGTATGATTGATATGTGCAAAATTATTCACCCTTACAGATTCTTTTGAACTACTATGATTAGTTACACCATATACAACTCCCGAAGTTCCTCCCGTAGCCGCAATTTCTCCGGGATTCATAACATTCAATGAGAAGGCATTATTGGGTTGGTCACCTGCACGATAATAGATAGGAATTCCCTCGGGAAGACCACTTTCTTCTGCGCCTTGCTTGGAAACATAACATTGTTCGCTAAAATTTTCAACCACATTGGAGACAAGAGATTGATCAATACCTAAATGACTAAGCATCGTTTCTGAAACTTGATTCTTCTCAAAATCCCAAAGAATCGCCTCCGAAAGACCTGTTATAGACGTAGTGAGTTCCTCACTTAATTTAAATGCTATAAAATCGCCGGGTAGCATAAACTTCCAGATTTTTTCATAGATTTCCGGTTCATTTTCTTTTATCCATTTTAATTTTGAAGCCGTAAAATTTCCGGGAGAATTAAGTAACTCTTTCATACATACCTCTTCTCCGATTTCATTGAACGCCCAATTACCAATTTGAACTGCGCGGCTATCACACCAGATGATAGAAGGGCGAAGAACTTTTTTATCTTTCCCAATGAGAACCAAACCATGCATTTGATAGGAGATCCCAATTCCCTTAATTTCATTTTTATTAATTTTACTTTCGGCAATTACTTTTTGAGTAAGAATACGTAAGTTTTGCCACCACTCTTCAGGATTTTGTTCTGCCCAGCCCACTTTAGGAGAATGAATAGGCATTTCATGTTCCGGATATTTGGCATGAACAATTAATTTACCTTGACTATCGACAATGGAAGCCTTTATGGATGAACTTCCTACATCATATCCTATAAATTTCATGGATTATTAATAATTGTAAAGCTCTAAATGTAATAATTTTATGTAATACGTGGTAAAATTTTATTAAAATATTAAATTTTAATATTTTTATTGTTTAATGTATTGATTTTAAATCAATTATACTTCTGTTAAGTATTTGTATTTTCCTTAACATTGATATATTTGCATGAATTTTTTTAACCAAAATGGAGGTTTAATAATGAAATTTGAGCAATCGATTGCATAATATTGATATTTATTAAGCTTAAATTTTTTATAATGAAAGAAATGAGTGTATAGGAATTAAAAGAGACTGTCCTTTTGAGACAGTCTCTTTTATATTATGTCATGAGCAGTTTTGCTTATATACTTTTCCAAGCTGCTTCGAGAGCTAGCTCTATCATAGGTTTGAGCGCTTTTTCTCTTTCGTCAGCAGAAATTTTTTCATGAGTAGGGATGATATCAGTTACTGTAAGTATAGTAGCCGCATTTTTTCCTAAATGTTTTGCATTAGCAAATAATCCAAAAGCCTCCATTTCGACAGCTGGGCAATTGTATTTTGTTGCAATAGCAGGAATATTTGGATCTTTTCTGTAAAAAATATCACTACTATGAACATTGATGGATTTGGCATTTAATGATAACTTTTCAGAAGTTTCATTAATGGTATTGAAAATAGCCCCCTGATGAGCAAGTATATCCCCATCAATTTCCCACGCATATTTTGCATAGGTACTTTCACTTGCTGCATTTTCAACATTTAAAATATCAAAAAGTTTTAAATCTGTAGTATATGCTCCACAAGTTCCAATTCTGATAATAGTCTCGACTTCATATTCTGTGAAAAGCTCAAAAGAATAAATACCAATACTTGGAAACCCCATACCACTAGCTCCTACAGAAATTTCCTTACCACGATAAAGACCTGTATAATAAAAAATACCTCGGGTTTTGCTTACTAGCTTAGCTCCTTCTAAAAAATTTTCTGCAATGTATTGGGCACGAAGAGGATCTCCTGGTTGTAATAAAACCTTTGCAATTTCTCCTTTTTGTGCACTGATGTGAATACTCATAATCTTATTTTGAATAGAGGCAAAGATAATAATTATAAAGTAGATTTTGTAGGTAAGAAATGATTGTAAATCTAATCTTGACTTTGTAAAAGAATGCTTTTTAATATTAATTTAATAGATCATTTTTTAATTTTAGCAAACGTTATTTAGACGATGAAAATTGAGGTATATTATTATTTATAACTGTTAATGTTTCTAAGAATTACAAACAGTGCCACGAACCAAGCAGCAATCAACAGTTCTGTATTTACTACTATTAATAATATAGCATAGTAATAGAAGAGACTATCTTTAATTTATTTTAGATAGTCTCTTTTGTTGTGAATATTAAAAATCAATTGTAAATGTATATTCTTTTATTTTCATATTATTTATGGGATTAATCACGTTTCATAAATACTAATTTGTAGTAATGATTATAAAAGAAGTATGTTTAGATTTATCTGGTTTTTGTTTAAAAAAGATTACTCAAAAATAGAGTCCTTTAAAACTTTACTTAAATAGTCAATTCCTTCTTTAGTCCCTGTCCCTTCAGCTTTTTTAGGAATATATGACATGGCTAATCCGATATGAATAGCTTTCCATTTTAGCATTTTTTTATTAAATTCACCCAACATTGAACAGAAAGATTCATCTAGAATCTTATCATTCTTCACTAAACTCTTTAAATTCACTGTAGTGGTATCATATATTTCACATAACTTTTTTAATTCAGGAATTTTCTCATAAAAAGGAATTTTTAAAGGATTCATTCCCAACATCAATATATCCATTTCCTGATATATGTAAGACTGTATAGCACTAGCATTTAGGGTGAGCGCTCTAAACTCTAGAAAATGGTCAGGAGACATAGTCTTTAAAATCCTAGCACTAATATGGAGGACATCGGTTAAGAAAATAATTTCTTTTAAATACTGCTTATTATAAATATCATTATTAATATCGCTAATAATTTTTTTGATTTTTGAATTAATTAATTTAAAACAAACCTCTCCTACCTGAACAATTCTGATGAAAATAAACTCTTCCTTAAAATCTGAGATGGGGAAAAAAGAAAAATCAACTACGGCATTTATTTTATTATGTGTATAAAACTTCAAATCTTTTGAATCTACCTCATTTATTTGTTCTAGCTCAAATAAGTTTTTATTTTCTGAGAGAATAAAATTCAATGCCTCTTGAAGTAATAAGTCTCTTCTTTCATTAAATCCTTTATTCTTTACTTGAATATTTAAAAACAAATAGTATAATAAATTAATTCCATTATTAAGATTGTCTTCGTCAGAATGGGTACTGGAAAAATACCAATTAAGAAGATTATTTTCAATATATCGATTATAGTTTACAGTTTTAAATTTATGTAAACCATAAACTGAACTAGTGAGCGCTTTCATGAAACTATAGGCTTCTTCTTTCTCAGAACAATATAAATGATGATCTTCGTTAAATTTTATACAAAAATTAAGTAATTCCTGATCAAGTGATTCTATATTCTTCTTTTTTTCCTTTTGAAAAAGTTTAAATTCTAATTCCATTTCAATTTAATAATTATTAGATGTGAAAGATTCTATTTAATTTTTGTGGTTTATTATATAATAAAATGTGACCTCAGGTCTCATTATAAATTATAGAAATTGAGTATTGAAATACCCGTATTCATAATTTAATTCACGCTTTTGCTTGTTTTTAGCTCAAGTAAAAAGTCTTTAATCATATCATCAGTAACATGAGTGATAACAACAATCTTCCACCATTGTGGATTGGAATAGTTATCCGCCACGAGGTAATACTTTTTAGCAAGGTCTTCGGGAATTGCATGATGATCAATTGCCACAATATTCATATCAGAATGTCGATAATATTTAACCCCAATTTCATCCAACTCTTTACATAAATAATCTGTACGAGCTATTAGCTGTCTTATTAACTCAGTCCATCCATGAGAACCATAGGTCATAAGTGTCATCCACATATATACGGCATTAGCCCCTGAACGACTTCCACAAAGAGTGAAATCTGAGCCATATACATAGGATGCTTCCGGAGTCTGTACATGTTCTATCAATGATTTTCTACATAAAAAAACTCCTGTACCAAAAGGGGATCTCAATATTTTATGTCCATCAATTGCAATGGAACTGATCTCTGTGTTTTTAAAGCTTAGATCAATTTTTTCTTGAGAAAATGGATACACAAATCCTCCAAATGCGGCATCTACATGGACAAAGTAATGTTTAAAATATTGTTTAATAACTTCCAGTAATGGCTCTGGTGAATCTATACTACCAAACATAGTTGTTCCCATCGAAAGGTGAACAATTAAATAGCGTATTCCATTACCTTGAGCTTCCTCTAACTTTTTTTTAAGGTCTTCTAACAAAATTTTCCGATCATCATGATTTACCTTCACTGTAATAGGATGTATATTCAATAGATTAGATGCTTTGTATACCGAATAATGAGTGTCCTCTGAAAATATAACCCCTATTTCTTCCGGCTTAGCTTTCTCATTCTGCATAAAGTAATTGCGATACATCCATTGTGCTTGAATATTTCCCTCAGTTCCTCCAGGTGTAACATATCCATCATAATCTGATTCCTCCGCACCAAAGATTTCTTCAGCACAAATCTTAATGAGATCTATTTCAATTTGTTTTGTACCCGGGAAATACCTTTCACCGTTCTTATGGGTATGGCAACCAATGTGATTTGGATTATTTATTAAAACGGAAAGAAAAGCATCCTCTTTTAAAGATGAAGGATTGTGAAATTGTTCCTGATCAACAGAACTGCCTGGTAGACCGAGAACAGGTTCAGTAATAAAGTCTATGTTTTTTTGAAGTTCATCAAATACCTTTTGTTGTATAGTAGTTTTTGAAAGTTTTTGCCAATACATATTTTTCTTTTTAAATCATTAAACTTGTTAATTTCTCTGTTGAAAACGGATTACACTTTAATACCTTTATCATCTATAAAAAACAAACCTATCTTCATTTTTTGTAGATGTAGTATGTCTATTATTTATTATTAAAATGACATTATAAATAAACATTTCGTATATGTAATTATTTATAAGTGTAAATTATATTCGATATAGGGTGTAAATTTGTGACTGCGAATATCTGGATATCGAATAGAAAGAGTAATACTGCAAACCTACGTCAAGCTTTAAAGTGCTCTCTATGGGGGTAATGGGTGTAAAAAGAAGTATAATTTAAGTAAGTAGTAGTAATGTTGTTGAAATGATTTGTATGCATTTCCCTAATAAAATTAGAAAAAATGTCAGACTATTAATAAGTATTTGAGGAATTTTGTCCTGAAAAATAAAAAGCTTCTTATGAATAAAGCTTTCAATACCTAGCTCATAAAAAAGTCAATGTAAAACATAAATATATCTATTTGTAGTAATATATGGACATGTAATATATTTAATTTTGACTGTTTAAAAATTATAAAAATGAAATAGATGGAAGAAGTAATACATAAAGTTGAAGGAGGCAGTTTTTCTGATGGTAATGGATTGGGGGACAATCACACAAAGTTGCTGTAGATTCTTTCTAAAATAATAATATGAACAATTTTGTGTAAAATATATTGTTACCTTTTCTGGAATAGGGATTGGAAATATACAACCAAAATAAAAAGCAATCAACTGATATTCAGAAGATTGCTTGATTTAAACTGTAGACTCACAGGGATTCGAACCCCAGATGACTGAACCAAAATCAGTAGTGTTACCGCTACACCATGAGTCTTTATTAATGCCGCGAAATTATAGAATTTATTTCAAATATAAAAATCAATTTCTTAGCTAAATGTGCTGTATTTGCTTTATTGATTGAAAATCATACTTTTATTTTGCTGGAAAAATTTTCTTACCTATTAATTTTTTAACGCTTAATAATAAAATCCTATCTTTGCAAAAAAATTGGGCTCCAAAAGTTGGAGATACCCATTAATAACATGTCCTGAACTTAGGTGAAAGGATTATTAAACATTTTTTATGTCAAATATTGTTGCAATCGTTGGGCGTCCCAACGTAGGAAAATCCACACTTTTTAATCGATTATTAGAAAAAAGAGAAGCTATTGTAGATTCTACAGCAGGGGTTACGAGAGACCGTCATTACGGAAAATCAGACTGGAATGGAGTAGATTTTACAGTAATTGATACGGGTGGATATGACGTAGGAACAGATGATATCTTTGAAGAGGAAATTAGAAAACAGGTACAATTGGCGGTTGATGAGGCAACCTCTATCATTTTTATGATGAATGTAGAGGAGGGGCTTACCGATACGGATTATGAAATATATCGTCTTTTAAGAAGATCAAATAAACCCATTTATATTGTTATCAATAAAGTAGATTCAGCAAAAGAAGAACTTCCTGCAACAGAATTTTATCAACTAGGAATAGATAAATATTACACACTTTCTTCTGCAACAGGTTCTGGAACTGGGGATCTTTTAGATGATATTGTAAAAGATTTTCCTACTACAGAATATAAAGATCCTTTTGAAGGATTGCCTAAAATTACGATTGCGGGACGTCCGAATGTAGGAAAGTCTACGATGACTAATGCACTTTTGGATGATGAAAGAAATATTGTAACTGATATTGCAGGGACAACAAGGGATAGTATTCAAAGTCTTTATAATAAATTTGGGCATGAATTTGTATTAGTGGATACGGCTGGAATGCGTAAAAAGTCTAAAGTAAATGAGGATTTAGAATTTTATTCTGTAATGCGTTCTGTTCGTGCTATTGAAAACTCTGATGTAGTAATCATTATGGTAGATGCTACTCAAGGATGGGAATCACAAGATATGAATATCTTTGGAATTGCTCAGAAAAATAGAAAAGGAGTGGTCATTTTGGTTAATAAATGGGATTTGATTGAGGATAAGAAAACCAATACGATGCGTGATTTCGAAAAAGCAATCAAAGATAAAATAGGCCAGTTTAATGATATTCCGGTTTTATTCGTTTCAGCATTGACGAAACAAAGAATTTTGAAAGCTGTTGATACCGCTATGGAGGTATATGAAAATCGTAAAAAGAAAATCAAAACTTCAAAATTAAATGAAGTTATGCTCCCGATTTTTGAAGGAACACCTCCACCTGCCAACAAAGGTAAATATATTAAGATCAAATATTGTGTTCAACTTCCTACCCCTTCACCTCAATTTGTTTTCTTTTGTAATTTGCCCCAATATGTAAAAGAACCTTATAAAAGATTTACAGAAAATCAACTGAGAAAAGAATTCGGGTTTACTGGAGTTCCCATTGAAATATATTTCCGACAAAAATAAAAATATTTCCCTTTTAGATTTTCTGAAAGGGATTTTCTTCATAATTAATAATTTAGATAAAAGCTTTTTCAAAGTAATGAATACAACAGTATTATCACAACAGTTTTCACTTGTTAATTCTTGGATTAATGAATTGAGGAATGTAGAAGTTCAAAATGACAGAATGAGATTTCGTAGAAATTTGGAAAGAATCGGAGAAATAGCTGCTTTTGAGATTAGTAAGGGATTGGAACAAAAAGAAATTGAAATTCAGACTCCTTTAGATACTATTAAGGTTATAGATATTGCTGTTCAACCTGTTATTACTACTATTTTGAGGGCAGGAGTTCCCTTATTTCAAGGGATTTTAAATTATTTTGATCACGCTGATTGTGGTTTTGTTGCTGCTTATAGAAAGCATGACGCGAATGATTATTTCTCTATTAAGCAAGATTATTTGACTTGTCCGAATATTGATAATAGGCCATTAATTGTTGCTGATCCCATGCTGGCAACCGGTGCATCTTTAATTGAAGCCATTAAAGATTTATTAACTCACGGAACTCCTACACAATTACATATTGTGGTGGCTATTGCTTCAAAACAAGGAGTTGAAACGATTGCAAATGCGTATCCAAATGCTAAGATTTGGGTAGGAGCAATTGATGAACAACTTACTTCTAAAGGGTACATCACCCCAGGATTAGGGGATGCCGGTGATCTAAGTTATGGTGGAAAATTACAACAATAAAATTTTAAGCAAGATTCCAAAAGTCTTTCATTAAATCAAATAGTAAATTAGGTCGTACTTTATCCATGGGATGTTTTGTATCCGGTAGTACGGCCAATTTTGAATTGGGAAGACTATGATATATGGATTTAGACTCTTCTATAGTTACCATAGTGTCTTGATCTCCAACCATGATTTGGATAGAATTATGGATATTTTCTATATTATTTTGTAAAGGAGGTCTTTTTCCTAAAGAAATCATTAATTCGGCTATTGCAGGAAGAAGTTCTTTCCATTTAGAGCCATGTTGTAATTCTAGTAACTTGGCATAGTGAGGCACTTTTTCTAAAATGGTATCAGGGTTTAGCATTTTACTTTCTTTTAAAGCTCCTTCTTCTGTCCAGTTAAACTTTGTTCCTAATGTCATTATAGAGTGGATGTTCTCAGGTTTTTGCAAAGCATAGCAAAGAGCTACATACCCTCCCATACTGTGTCCAAAAATATGAACGTTTTCCAAGTCTTCTTTTTCACAATAGGCACTCAGTTCCTGGGTATATTGTTCAATACTAATTCCATTTTTTGGTAATTCAGTATTTCCATGCCCGGAAAATAAAGGAGTATGAATATCAAAATAAGGATTAAGCTTATCTTTTATGGAGTTAAAAATATCACTATGACCTAAAGCGCCATGTAATAAAAGTAAATGTGGCATAATTAATTTGTTTCTTTTGAAAATTAGTGAAAAATAGTTGAAGAATCAATATCTATATATTATATCCATTATTTATGTATCCATTGCCATCACTAAAATGCTGATTTTGTTGTCCTGGTTTAGAAGTTCCCAAGCAATTGTTGTGAGGGTATTTCCTGTTGTGAAAACGTCGTCGATCAGAAGTATATGTTTTCCTGAAGTGTCTTTAGTAATGGAAAATAGGTTTTGATTTTCCAGTCGATTTTTTTTATCCTGTAGAGCCTGAGCTTTTGAATACTCGTTTCTTTTAATGAGAGTATGATCAAAAGGGATATGGTGAAATTGAGAAAGGGTTTCGGTGAATAAATGAAGTTGATTGTAGTTTCTTTCTTTTAGTTTTTTAGGATGAAGAGGAACTGAAGCCAATATATCAGGTTTATTATCTCTAAAATCCAAGCGTTCATTCACCCATTCGCCAATCACTTTTCCTACCTTCTCTCTGTTTCTGTATTTGAGTTCATGAATAATTTTTCTACTTATATTTTCTTTTTCGAAATGCATTAAAGCGTAGGTGTTTTGAACAGGAAAAAGTAATTTACATTTTTCTTTTAATGGATTTTCTTCAAAATAATCGAAGTGGGTAAAATGGATTTGATCAAAGCATAGATTACAAATAAGTAAGTCTCCTTCAATGATCCTGTTGCAATGGATGCAACGGTTGGGGAAAAGTAGATCTAAAATCATAAGTGTTTTTATGATGCGAATATAACCAATTGATGTGAATAGGGATGAAAACAAGTGTTTTTAATCTTTTTTACTTATTTTCTATGAAAATTACAAAATATCTTTTCGTAATCGTTCAATAGCATTTTTCATATTTAAATTAAAGCGTTCTTTTTCTATACGAATGGGAGGAGCTTGTCTTACTTCACAATCGGCAATACTGCATGACTCACAAGTAACTCCTACATTAATAGTTTTTAAAGAGGATGATTTTATAAAATTGATTTTTCGGATCATTTGAGCATTTAAAAGAATGCCTAGACAATAGCTTCGGTTGCTCCCATCAGAAAAAGGATTTTTCTGGGATGTGGAAATAACGAGATAACTTACTCCATGATCTTTATAGTGTGAAATTTGTGCGTCTGTCAACGTTTCATTTTCCTTTAAATGATGAAGGTTTTTTACCGCAATCCATTTTCTACAATAATGTTCGTTAGTAGCATTGGCGTGAGGGGCTTGTTGATGATTGAGGTGTAGCTCTTTCAGAATTTGAATTTTATCCGAGTTTTTCTTTTTTACCAAACAAAGGTAGAACAAATCTTTAATTCCAAGTTCTGAAGAAAGAATATTCGTTAATCGATAATAAAATGTTTCAGGAGAATGGGTGAAACTTTTGATAAGGTTTTCAAAGGATTGAGGATTCCAATGATCTTGTGTAAAGAATTCGCTGGTTTTCTCAATTATTTTTTGTTTTGGAATTAATAGGGCACCCGCAAAATAAGAGGCATAAAAATTATTCAAAATTTCTTCAAAACTTCCAAAGTCTAACCATGAATAGGTGTTAGGCCGATTTTTTAATTCTAATACATTGAACCCTGTCTCTTTAGCTAAAATAAAAACTTTTTGGTCTTTCTCAAGTTTTTTATGAAGAAGAAGTAGTTTTTTCTCAGGAATAAATAAAGACCGAAGATGATCCAGAGTCTCAAACTTTTCAAACTTTTCAGATTGAATGGTATAGCCCCATTTTTTTGATAAGATATTTTCTAAGGCTTCAGCTTCTAGATGGGTATTGAGTTCTAATTGATTTTCATGGGCAAATTGAATGACTTTCTCTTCAATTTCCGGAAAGTAATTGTCATATAATTCCTGAAAAGACCTGAGTACAGCGAAGTAAAAACGTTCTTTTCCTAAATTATAATTTTGTGAAATTTCAATTAAAGCATTGATGAAGGCGGTTACTTTCTTGGGAGCATCACTGATGATACTGATGAGATTATTTTTATTAATTCCGAAGAGATCTAATGGAATTTCTTTAAAAAAATCTGATTGGAGAATAGTATTAAAAGGAGTTAAGCTTTTATCTAGTTTGGTGGAAACCAAATCATCAAACGTACATTCTAAGGCATCGGAAATTTGGATGATTTTATCATGTTTTGGATATTTTTTACCATTTTCAATTTCATTTAAATAAGATTTCGAGAGCCCCGTTTTTATGGCAAGATCTTGTAAAGACCAATTTTTCTTTTGCCTTTGTTGTTTTATTTTAAGTCCAAAAACCGTTTTTATAAAGTCACTTTCCGCATTCATTATTCAAATATAAAAAATTGATTGCGATTTTTCGCATAATAATTTTTAAAAATAATTAGCGAACGTTCGCTAATTGTGAAAATTTTTATTTAAGTTTGTAATATAAAATCACTAAATACATTAAGTTATGGAAACTAAAACACAATTAAAATTAAAGGGCCAAACGCAATTTCAAGAAGTTTTTACTCCTGAATTAATGGATTTTTTGGTTGAGCTTCATCAGAACTTTAATCAGAAAAGGCTAGAGCTTTTAGGTGAAAGAAAAAAAACTCAGGAGGAATTTAACAAAGGGATTTTACCTAAATTCTTGAAAGAAACAGAAGAAGTAAGGAATACAGAATGGATATGTGCGTCTCTTCCGGGAGATTTATTAGATAGGAGAGTAGAGATTACAGGCCCGGTTGATCGAAAAATGATTATTAATGCATTGAATTCAGGTGCATCTACATTCATGGCTGATTTTGAAGATAGCAATTCTCCTACATGGAATAATTGTATTCAAGGACAAATTAATCTTTCGGATGCTATTAATCGTACTATTGATTTTACGAATGAAAAAGGTAAATCTTATCAGCTGAACGAAAAAACAGCAGTTTTGATAGTTCGTCCAAGAGGGTTGCATTTATCAGAAAAGCATATTGAAATTAACGGAGAGGAAGCTTCAGGTTCATTAATTGATTTTGGGATGTATTTCTTTAGAAATGTTAAACAACTCTTAGAAAATGAAAGTGGTCCTTATTTTTATCTTCCAAAGCTAGAGCATTATAAAGAAGCACGTTGGTGGAATGATGTATTTATTTTCGCACAAAATTATGTAGGAATTCCTCAAGGAACTATAAAAGCAACTGTTTTGATTGAAACTATTACCGCTTCTTTTCAGATTGACGAAATACTATATGAATTGAAAGAACATAGCTCAGGATTGAATTGTGGGCGTTGGGATTACATTTTTTCATTTATTAAGAAGTTTAGGAATATTTCAGCATTTATCCTTCCGGATAGAGATCAAGTGAAAATGACCTCCCCATTTATGAGTGCTTATTCAAAAAGAGTGATTGAAATTTGTCATAAAAGAAATGTACATGCAATAGGCGGAATGGCAGCGCAAATTCCCGTGAAAGATAATGATAGTGCAAATTGGATTGCTTTTGAAAAAGTAAAATGTGACAAAGAAAGAGAAGTAAAAAATGGTCACGATGGAACTTGGGTGGCACATCCGGCATTGGTGTCCGTTGCAAAAGAAATATTCGATCAATATATGCCTTTGCAAAATCAAATTGATAAAAAGTTTGCTTATCATATTAAAGAAAACGATTTACTACAGGTTCCAAAAGGAGATGTGACAGAAAAAGGAATCAGAAAAAATATTAACGTAGGGATCCTTTATATTGAAAGCTGGTTGATGGGAATAGGTGCTGCTGCATTATACAATCTTATGGAAGATGCTGCTACAGCTGAAATTTCAAGAACCCAAATTTGGCAATGGCTAAAGAATAAAGTGGTATTAAATGATGATAGAACCTTAACGAAAGAAATGGTTCTTCAATGGGAAGGCGAAGAAATGCGAAATATTGAAGAATATGTAGGTGCAGAACGTTTTAAAAATGGAAAATTTAATCTTGCAAAAGAACTTTTCAATGAGTTAATTTTTGCTGAAGAATTTGAAGAGTTCTTGACCTTAAAACTATACCCTTTTATTTAATATAAAAATGTAAAATTGAGTACTACATACTTATGGGTGATTGTCTCATTATTATAATTCTAAAATTTTAAAATCCAAATATTTATGAAAACTAAACAAGAACAAATCCAAGAATTAGAGAAGAATTGGCTTACTGATCCTCGTTGGCAAGGTGTAAAAAGACCTTATACGGCAGAAGATGTTTTGAAGCTTCGTGGCTCTTATAAAATAGACTATACGATTGCAACGGAAATGTCTAAAAAATTCTGGGATAAGCTACAGACTCAAGATTTTGTTGCAGGTCTTGGTGCTTTAACAGGAAATCAAGCAGTACAGGAAGTTGATGCTGGTTTAGAAGCTATTTATCTTTCTGGATGGCAAGTAGCAGCAGATGCTAATTTGTCTGGAGAAATGTATCCTGACCAGTCTCTTTATCCTGCTAATTCAGTACCTTCTGTGGTTAAAAAGATCAATAATGCTTTATTGAGAGCTGATCAAGTTCAGTCTGTTAACGGAGGTGGAGATAAGAATTATTTAGTTCCTATTATTGCAGATGCAGAAGCTGGATTTGGAGGAAATCTGAATGCATTTGAATTAATGAAGCAAATGATCGAAGCGGGTGCTGCTGCGGTACATTTCGAAGATCAGTTGTCTTCTGCAAAAAAATGTGGCCACTTAGGTGGAAAAGTTTTAGTGCCTACTCAAGAAGCTATTAATAAATTGATCTCTGCTCGTTTGGCTGCGGATGTATTAGGTGTTCCTTCTGTGATTATTGCAAGAACAGATGCTGATGCAGCGGACTTATTGACTTCAGACATTGATGATAGAGATAAGAAATTTGTAACGGGAGAAAGAACTTCAGAAGGTTTTTATGTAGTGAAAAATGGAGTAGAACAAGGAATTGATAGAGGGTTGTCTTATGCACCTTATGCAGATTTGATTTGGATGGAAACTTCTAACCCTGATTTAGAACAAGCAAGACAATTTGCAGAAGGAATCCATGCGCAATTCCCAGGTAAGATGTTAGCTTACAACTGTTCACCTTCATTCAATTGGGCGGCAAAACTTTCCGTTGAAGAAATGTTGAATTTTAGAGAAGAATTGGCTAAAATGGGATATAAATTCCAGTTTATTACACTAGCCGGTTTCCATGCATTGAATACAGCGATGTTCGAGTTAGCTTTAGCATATAAAGAAAAAGGAATGGCCGGATATTCTGAGCTTCAAGAACGTGAGTTTGCATTACAAAAGAAAGGTTTTAGAGCTGTTAAGCATCAGTCTTTTGTAGGAACGGGTTATTTTGATGAGGTTCAGAATGTAGTTACAAATGGTTCTTCTACAACGGTAGCTATGAAAGATTCAACAGAAACTGCACAATTTCATTAAGAACGACTCTCCATATATAAATAGAATTTGATTTCTCTAGCCTTCTCATTTTGAGAGGGCTTTTTTTCTTATATGATGAATAAAATTAAGGGCAAAAAGTTTATATATTTGTATATTAAAGGGAATTTTGGAGCTATAATGGGTTTAATATATCAAAAAGAAATACAAGTAACAGAGGGGCATATTGATCAAAATAATCATGTTAATAATGTACAATATGTTCATTGGGTAGAAGAAATCGCTGTGGAACATTGGGAGAGTGTAAAATATAAAACTGAATTTTCAACCTACGCATGGATGCTTTTTGATCATCATATTCAATACAAAAAACAAGTATACCTCAATGATATTATTACGATTAAAACATATCCGATGCCTCCTGAAGGAATAAAGCAGCCGCGTAAAGTGGAGTTTTATTGTAATGATCAGATTGTGGTTGATTCTCATACGTTATGGGTTTTGGTCGATATGGAGACACAAAAGATAAAAAGATTGGAAAAAGATTGGTTGAATATAATCGTGTAAATGATGATATTCAAACTTTCTATGTTCATCTGTTTTGTTATATCTTTGTACTATGATACGTATTACAAAGATTTTTACATTTGAGACTGCCCATGTACTTTACAATTATGATGGGAAATGTAAAAATATGCATGGACATTCCTATAAATTGTTTGTAACAGTAAAAGGAAAGCCTATCAATGATTTGAATAACCCTAAAAATGGAATGGTAGTGGATTTTGGAGATATTAAAAGTATCGTAAAATCTGAAATAGTAGATGTTTGGGATCATGCAGTACTTATTAATGGGCTTTCTCCTCATAAAGAATTGGGGGAGGATCTTGAAAATAAAGGACATAAGGTGATTTACTGTACTTTTCAGCCTACCTGTGAAAATATGCTATCTGCTATTGCTGCTAAAATCAAATCCAAGCTTCCTGCTGAAGTTTCTTTAGCTTATCTTAAACTTCATGAGACGGAGAATTCTTATGGAGAATGGTTTGCAGAAGATAATTCATAAAATCCTTTAAACTGAAAGTCGTGTTAAAAACAATCATCAATTTAGAAATTGGAAAGAAGGTTTATTTTGCTTCAGATCAACATTTTGGTGCACCTACTCCCAAAGAAAGTAAAATAAGGGAAGAGAAATTTATCCGTTGGATGGATGAAATAAAAGAAGATGCACAGGTTTTATTTCTGATGGGTGATCTATTTGATTTTTGGCATGAATGGAAGCATGTCATTCCTAAAGGTTATGTACGTGTTTTAGGGAAAATTGCAGAGTTGAAGGATAGAGGAATACATGTGTATTTTTTTGTAGGGAATCATGATCTTTGGATGAAAGACTATCTCGAAGAAGAGATTGGATGTACGGTTTTTTACAAAAAACAATATTTTGAAATCGCAGGAAAACAGTTTTTATTAGCTCATGGAGATGGTTTAGGACCTGGTGATAAAGGATATAAAAGAATGAAAAGGGTATTTACAAACCCAATTGCTCAATGGTTTTTTAAATGGTTGCATCCGGATATTGCTATGAAAATAGCCTTATATCTTTCTCAAAAAAATAAAATGATTTCAGGAGAAGAGGATAAAGCATTTTTAGGAGAAGATAAAGAGTTTTTGATTATCTATTCAAAAGAAAAATTAAAAACACAGCATATTGACTATTTTATATATGGGCATCGTCACCTTCCCATGGTATTAGAGCTGGGTAATCAGTCCAAGTATATCAACTTAGGAGATTGGATATCTTATTTCACTTATGGCGTATTCGAAAATGATTTTGAATTGAAAACTTTTGGGACAGATAAAAAAAATTACCTCTAAAAAAGAGGTAACTTTCGAATGGTAAAAAACCATTCTTGTTTTTAATCCATATTCCGAATATAATATAGCAAGAAGCTTACCAAAAACAAATTGTATAAATTAAAAAAACATTAAAAAGTATGCTTCTCTTTATAGTTGATTTGTTTTTTTTATATACAAAGATTTAAATAAATTATACATTGAAAAATAGGTTTAACATCGTTGATGAGGACGAATTTTTAGAAAAATCATTACAGACTTTTCATTATCAATATGATAATATTGAGATCTATAGAAAGTTTGTCGACTATTTGAAGATAAACCCTACGGAGGTTAAAGAACTTAGTAAAATTCCTTTTCTTCCTATAGAAATGTTTAAAAATCATGTGATATTAGATAAAAATGTGTCTACTGATTTGTTTTTTCAAAGTTCGGGAACCACACAAATGAATTTATCTAAACATTTTATTGCGGATGAAAATCTGTATCAAAATAGTATTTATAAAAGTTTTGAAAAGTTTATAGGAAAACCGGAAGAATTCATTTTTTTAGGTTTGTTACCTAGTTATTTGGAAAAGCAACATTCTTCTTTAATCTATATGGTTGATTACTTGATGAAAAAATCCGGTAAACCTGAAAACGGATATTTTCTGTATAACCATGAAGATTTATTCCATCTTTTACATAGGTTGAGGGATCAAAAAGTCATTCTTTTTGGGGTGTCTTTTGCTCTTTTAGACTTTCTTGATTCGGTGGTAGATAAGGAAATGGATATCTTTGAAAATCTTATTATTATTGAAACAGGTGGGATGAAAGGTAGAAAAGAAGAGATGACCAAAGATGAGTTGTTGAAAATATTGCAGAATGGTTTTAGAACCCATAGAATTTATTCAGAATATTCCATGACGGAGCTTCTTTCACAAGCATACTCTCTGGGGAATAATCAATATGATTGTCCTGCATGGATGAAAGTATTGATAAGAAATGTGGAAGATCCTTTCACATATGAAAAAGAAGGAAAAACGGGAGCTATCAATATTATTGATTTGGCTAATATACATTCCTGTTCTTTTATTGCCACTCAAGATTTAGGAAAAATAGAAAATAATAAATTTCAGGTTTTGGGGAGGATTGATCACTCTGATATTAGGGGATGTAGTTTGCTAGTGAGTTAAAAGGTGATAACAGCAATTCCTACTAAGATTCCATTAATTATTCAAAATTCATGTTAAAAATAGACGAACTTATTCATGCATTTATTCATACGCATTGTGATTTTGAAAAAGATATTGTTTTAACTCATCATTTTCAAGCAGACTGGGAGGCGGATATATTGATTATTGATGCGGAAGGTTTCAGCCATGAAATTGAGATTAAGCTTTCAAAAAGTGATTTTAAGAATGATTTCAAAAAGTCTTATACCAATACTATGACCGGTGAAAAATTCCTAAAACATGATAAAATATCCTGTGGAGATTATGTGTGTAATGAATTTAGTTTTCTTGTTCCTATGGGAATGATTGATCATTCTTTGATTCCGGAACATTGTGGGATTATTGAATTTTATCATGATGTGGATCACTGGAAAACTGAATTTTACTTCATTCGATCTCCTCACAGGAGACATGGAGATTCCTATTGGAAGCTCAATGATAAAGATCTTTTTATGCGCAAAATGGCCTTGCATTTACTTCAACGTAAAATGGAGATAAAAGGCAAACATGAAGAGCTCATTTTTAAAAATCCCTTTGACATTAAGAAGAAATAATTTCTTTTATAAATAAATTATAGAATAGAGAATTGTTTAATGATTCTTCTTTTCAATTTTTTTAATATTCGTAATTCTATTGTTTTCTTAGAATCTTCTTTCGCTTGTTGTGTTATTTAAAATTCCGGCATGAGGCTATAATTATAAAAACAGAAAAGAATTCCCCAACCTTTTTGAATGCTTTATTTTTTAATAAATATCTACGTTTCCGATTAAAGAAATTTTTGGAATGGCTATTGAGTAATTCTAAGATTTTCCCAAGAATCTCTTTATTATCTTCAATATATTCTCGATACCCATTTCCCTTAATTTATCTTTTATTCACAAGAATTGAGTTTGGTATAAAATTTGAATATAATTATATGTAATACATTTTGTATTTGAGTACAATACAATGTATTCTTTTCTGTAAGGCCTTAAATATAATAAACTATATGTATTTAGATTGTATTATTTAAACTACAAAAATAGTTGTTATTTTTTTTCCTATATTATTTTGAAGGCTTTTATTTACTTAATTTGTCATTATTTCACTACTTTTAAAATGGGTTCAATGAAAAGTGATTTATTGTATATTTCCCCCATCTTGGATAGTCCTAAATACTTTGTCAACAATTGATAGAGTAACTTTTTATTTTGTAATATAATGTTTCATTGGTTGTAATATATATATTATTGAATTTTTCCTTAAATTATGAATTTTATTCTTTTTTTATCTTGATTTTATTATTGATAATTCATGATACATGTCATTTTTTTAATTTTTATTCATTTTAAATTTGGACTGAATGATGATATTCTTGTTTCTTTGCACCACAAATGATAGAGAAAACAAATAATAACAATAGTAATTTTATATTAAATAAACTCTTGATATCTATTGTTTTCAGAATGTTTTTATTAGGTAGTAATACACATTATACTATATAGTATTCTCTTTTAATTCGCTGTCATTTTTAAATTTCTGGAATATATCATTGATCTAGATAGAAGAAATAGATTTTAATATGTTCCTAAATGGTAAAAAGATTAAAAATTATTTAATAAATAGTATAACAACAAAAATAACACACATGAAAAAAACAGTTTTTTTAGCAATCACGGGACTTGTCATGACAACGATAACCTCTTGTAATCAAGATAGGGATGAAGGCCAAGGTTCATTATCAACAACTCAAAGTGGAATGTATTCTCGATTAAGTCCCGAACTTTCTGATCGCCCTGTGTCTAAACGTAAGATGTTAAGTAGGTATGGACTTACTACTAAACCTAATCATATTATTCGCCATCTTCCTTCAATTGGTAATCAGGGATATAATGAACAATCTTGTGTCGCTTGGGCTACTGCATATGCGGCCACAACGATTCTTGAACGTAATTTTTTTGATCGTAATGCGCCGGCTAGAAGTCCCCGGTTTATATATAATCAAATAAATAATGGTATATGTACTGCTACTCCAATGATTAAAGAGGGATTGGATAAGTTAGTTGAATTAGGAGCATGTAGTATCGATGAAATGCCTTATAATCCGGGAGAATGTAGTCAGGAAGTTTCTAAAGACAAAATAGCTCAAGCAAAGTTACATAAGCTTACCAAGTGGGCAACAGTAAATCTTAAAGATAAAGCATTGGTGAAAACGCTTTTGGCTAATAATTTTCCGATTATTATAAGTGTACCTATGATTGATTCTTTTGGTAGTATCAATAAAAACACAGATTGGACTGTAACATATTGTCCTGTATATAATACTGGTACGACTCGACATGCAGTTTGTGTGGTGGGGTATGATGATGATAAAAAGGCATTTAAAGTAATGAATTCATATGGAAAAGATTTTGGAGATGAGGGTTTTTTCTGGATATCATATGATGTTTTTCACGGACCTACAGAAAAATCACCAGGTGCTTTTCTTTTAGAAGGCTATACAGCAGAAATAAAACCCGATACACTTCCAACGGACTAATCTAGTCTCCAATCCTTACAATTTAACATTTCTTACATTTTCTGCTAACATTCTCGATAGCAGGAGAGGGAAAATATTACCCAAAACATAATTTTTATTTATTCTAATTAGAAATAAAAATTACTTAAAAAAATAAATATATAATAAAAACAATTTAAAATTAACACAATGAAAAAGACAATTTTTTTAGCAGCTATGGCTTTTGTAATGGCATCAGTAAGTTCATGTAATCAGGATAGAGATGATTCATTTAGTGGGGCGAGTGTGAGTGTCAGTGCAAATAAGGCAGATGCTAATATGGTTTCACGCTATGTATATGCAGACTATAATGGATATTTTAAAACAATAAAAGAAACTCCAATTTTTAAATGGCGGTACAAAAGAGACGGATGTTTTGCAAGGGCTCATAAAATGGCAGAGATATTGCAAAATCAATATGATATTGATTATTCTAAACTTGAAAAGATATGGATTGGTAATACTAACGGTAGTTTGCTTAATGAATGGACGTATCATGTTGCTTTGGTAGTAGTTGGGCAAGATGGGGAACGTAAGGTTATGGATCCATCATTATTTGACTCTCCAGTAGATATGGAAACCTGGAGAAATAAGTGTAATAAGCGTGATGATAAGGATAGGTTTAATGATTCAAATAATCAAGTTACAACCACTGATATTGGATGTTACACTCCTAAAAATATTTCTAGGGTGAATGGAGTTAACTATTGGACAGCGACTAACATTATTACTAATTTTAACAATTATACACTTAATATTCCTGGTAATTTTTCATATTCTCATAAATCAAAATTTGATAAGGTTACTAACTGTATATTAAATACTATTTCTAATGGTTTTAATCCATCACTTCCTGATCAGTCTATTAATATAAATGGATGTACAAGATTTACAGCTCGTTAATACGATCCAGATAAAATAAAATTCATTCATTTACCAAAGCAATTTCTCCTTCACAATGAGTTTTTGTTAGCAAATGTTATACAACAAAATAAAAGTGGGAACCTTCTAAAATTCCCCTTCTATTCTACATTCAAATAAATCTTTAAAACATCTATTTTTTGATAGCCATTTGATAAGATTACCATCCGAGAGGAGAGTTGCTTTGGTTATATTCTAAATTATAAATTAATCAACAATTAAAATTAACACAATGAAAAAAACAATTTTTTTAGCAGCTATGCGCTTTGTAAGAATAGTGATAACTTCATATAATACGGATAAAAATAGGAGTTCCAATCTAGATAGAGCTTTTTCCCTGAAAATAGTATAAAGATGATACAGCTATTTATAAGTTATGGTGAAGGAAAAGAAACAATTGATAATAATGTTCTAGATCCATCACTGAAAAAATTTCAAAAGCCCTTGACCAGAGAAATGTGGATAGAGGCCTGTAAATCTATTGATCGGGATGCTGTTGATATCGCTACAGATGCTTCTAGGAATTCTCTTATTAATAAGATACCGGATAAAATTAATAAAATAAATTATAGAATTACTAAAGGTGTAATTACAGCTCGTTAAATAGCTTAGTTTATCTCCATAAAAGTATTTTTAATAGATACTATTCTCCATAGTAAAAAATAGTAAAAAGCCGGAACGCTTCCGACGTCTACACTTTAATCATTAAGACTTATCCATTTTTTGCCTCTCCTTTGATAGAGTTCAATACGAGGAGAAGGGAAGTATCATTACGCTTGTTATTTTTATTTATTCTAAGTAGTAATAAAAATCGTCATCAAAAATGAATATTTAATAAAAACAAATTAAAATTTACACAATGAAAAAGATTTTTTCTCTAGCAGTTATATGCTTTGTCATGACAACAATGACTTCATGTCACCACGATAGAGATGATTCGTTGGATGATGTAAGTATGAGTGTAAACACAAGCGTAACAGAAGCTCATGTGCTTTCTCGTAATGAATATACTCATTTTACTGAATATTTTAATACAATCAAACTTGACGAAGCTTTTACATGGAAGTACGAAAAGGACGGATGTTTTGCTAGAGCCCATAAAATGGGGGAGATCTTACAAGCTAAGTATGGTATTCATCCTTCTCATCTGAAAAAAATATGGATTGGTAATAGTCGTGGTGATTTACTTAAGAAATGGGAGTATCATGTGGCTTTGGTTGTAGTGGGATCGGGTGGAAATCCACTGAACGGTATGGTGATAGACCCTGCATTGTTTCCCGACGGACCTGTAACTCCCCAAGAATGGGCATATAAATGTAATAATGGATCATCGAATAAATCTGCCGTCTCTAAACTTGAGTATTATGCTCCTAAGATAAAGGTAGATAAGTCGGGGAAAAGAATTTGGAATGCGGAGGATAAAGTTAATAATTATAGCTTTTATTCGATTAGTAATAAGGCATACTTTGATGGAGTTACTACTTGCGTACTAACCACGATTAAAAATAATTTTGAAAATTGGAGGAGGAAAGTGAGGCATGATCCTAATAGTACGATTGATATAGCTCGTTGCACAGGATGATTTATGGCTCGTTAATGTGATCGCGGATAAAATAAAAATTCATTCATTTATTTACCAAGGTAATTTCTCCTTCATACAGAGTTTTTGTTAACAAATGTTATACAACAAAATAAAAGCTGGAATCTTTGAAAATTCCTTTCCATACTACATTCAATTACATCTTTAAAGTATCGATTCTTTGATGCACATTTGATAAGATTAACATGTGAGGGAGAATTGCTTTTGGTTTTAATATTAATTTATTCTAATTAAAAATAAAAATTAACAACAAAAATAAATATTTAATAAAAACAACTTAAAATTTTAAAACAATGAAAAAAACATTTTTTTTAGCAGCCATGTGCTTTGTAATGGCAACAGTGACTTCTTGTAACCAGGATAGGGATATGAATGAATCTTTTGATGCAAATCCTAATATGGAATCAGTATTCAGTAGCAAAGTTAGTCAGGAGCATAACAAAAAAATGATTCCTATATGTATTAATAAAGTAAATAATGCTTATGATGTATTGTTTGATGAAGAGACATCAGTTTATACAATATCAGATACTGAACAAAATAAAAAATATGTAGAAATAATAGATAAAGCGATAGAAAATGAAAGTTCGCTTTCAATTACTATTAATAATAATTCGATTACTAGTGCGAAGGTAGTACACTCTTCCTATCCTCGTCGTTCATATGATTGTCCTGAGACTGATTATAGGGGGCTTAAAGATTTTAGTAACTTGGGCCAAATAAAAAAATTTGCGAGTTTACTGTCGAAGGCAGGCAGCTATAAGCGAACTCCGGTTCAACGTAATAACGGTTTTACTGCTTATTCATGGGGAATTCCCAACTTTGAGTATAGGACAGATGGATGTTATGCGAGAGCTCATAGAATGAGACAGATATTAAAAAACTATGGTTACAAATGTGAGAAAATTTGGTTGTTTGGTAATCTAAGAGCAAAAAGTGGTAATAAAACAATTAGATGGGGGTGGCATGTAACTATAGCGGTAAAGCTTCCAAATGGGGATAGAAGGGTAATAGATCCTGCTTTTCAAGATACACCTATGTCAGTGAAAGAGTGGGAGGATAAGTGTCTTGATAAAAGTGGTATGAATTATAATGAGCGAATGCCTTATAAGATAGCCTCGGCCTTTACTACCCCAAGTAAATCTTATCTACTACACAAGGTTAGGGGGGGTAGATATACTCAATCTTATGATAACTGCTATGAAAAAACAACAGCTACCTTAAATAGTTATAGACATAGGAGAGATTAAAATTAAAAATCAGTCTCCTATATTTTGTAAAATCAAATCTAGGAGACTTCTATTGATCATCATGTCTTATTTAAAACATTTATTAAGCTAAATAATACAATAAAGAATATTAGAATAGTAATAATTTAAAACATTAAAAAAATGAAATTCAATTTTTCGGCGGCTCTCGTGTTAGTAATGACACTTGTTAGTTGCAACGATGAAATAATATCAGAAGAAAACAAAGACATCAGCTCGTCTTCATTAGACGCAAAAAATGAATTTATCTATGATGGACCGGCTACGGAGCTAAGAGCAACAACATTATTAGATGATACTTCATATGCCCGCTTCGGTAGAAACGGTAAGGGAATGATGGGACGTCGTGTTAAGAGATATGATTATAACAAAACATTTGGTTCGTTTACCAGTTTTTCAAGACAGCATTTATTATGGCCAGGAAGTTTTATTCAAAACAGAACATTTTTTTCTGGTAATATGGCGGCAGTTCCTTTGCCTAATGAACAAAGAAATAGTATAAAAGTTAAAATTGATGCTGTTAATGTAAATGAAAATGGTGGAGGAGCTGAATTAATACAAAATCCGGATCAGGGTAGTGTGCAAAATTCACTCGGAAATTTATTAGACAAATATTTTAGATCAGGAACATCCTTTCCCGCGAATTATAAAATAACAATGAACGCTATCTATGATGATACACAAATGAATACCGCATTAGATATCGGGTATACGGGCTTAGGGAGTTTAAGTAGTAAATTGGGTTTTAAATTTAAAAGGAATAAAACATATTTTGCTGTTACTCTTAAACAAAAATATTTTAGTTATTCAGTAGATTGTGATAAACCTTATTTTAAAGGAGATAGAGGTTGGGTTAAACCCAATGCACATGTAAACGAAAATCCTATTGTTATTGAGACGGTCACATATGGACGACTTTATGTTTTGATCTATGAATCAGATGCTACTGAATCTGCGCTAAGTGCAACTCTTAGTGCTTTATACCCTACTACAGGAGGATTATTAAAAGGAAACCTTAGTATGGAGCATCAAAATGTTTTGAAAAATACAAATGTATATGTAAAGCAAATTGGAGGGAGTCCTATTCATGGGATGGCTGCGATTGGAAATGATTTTGAGAATGTTAAGCATAATATACTAGAAGGTTCGGTTGTTTCAAAAGATAATATGGGGGCAATTATAGAATATACAGCTATAAATACAGCTCCGGGTAAGGTATGCTTGCCTGTAACTAAAAAGGTAAACGGAAGTGTAAATATCAAACCTTCATATAGGCTTATATTGAAAAATAATTATAGTGCTATGCTTCCTTTAAAGGTTAATAATGATAATCGTTTGAGGTATAATTTGAGATTTGGAGAATTACTTGAATTTCCGTACGATGAAAATCGTGATGGGTTTATGTATGATGGGAAAGTAGTGGAACAAATATCTCTAAATGGTGATAGTAAAGCGGATGATATTGTTTTTCACAAAAAGTATCCATACTATGATCGTCAACCTACTATTGAATATGTATCTAAGAGTGCAGGAGGTGATCGTTTACATCAAATTTTTAAACGATATCAAAATATAAGAGATGTCAACGTAGAAAACGCCATAGATAAGGACGGTATTAATAATAATGGAAATGGGCCAGAAGCATTATTGAAAAATTCAAAAGATGAAAATAATAATGCTATTATGATTGAAATCAAGGATAATTCAAAATTATAAAAGGCACTATTTTCCATATTTGTTGATATGAAGTTTTAATAAAACAAAATCCAAAATTCCCCTAGCAGTTATCTGAGAGGGGATTTTATTTCTATTAAAATCCAAAGGAATTTTTCTTTGGACTTTTGTCTATCATTTCGATGTTTTCATTTTATCTATTAATTAGGCTGGGATTATAAAAAATCCGAGCCTTTTTCAATTAAAGCTATAAAAGCGGATTTCAATATTACTTTCAGGGTTGTATGGGGAATTAAACTGTATTTTCGATGCATTGGTTTCGTTTTATAGCAGTATGTTTTGTTTTAAGTTTAATATTTACTTAACTTTAATAGTAACGTAGGTTTTAATTCTTATGTATAAGCATTCAAAAATATACATTCAATATTCTTAATTTTCACTCTAAAGGAGTCCTTCAATTTTTATATTTATACTTTTTTCTGGAAAATAATAAAGAATGAGATCAAATTTCGAATTTTTTCTGATGGTAGAACATCGCTTCAAATTTCTTATTTCTCAAAGTGTTGTTTTTTTGTAGTTAAGTTATTTTTATAAAATTCAACAGTTTCGAAATGTTGAGTTTGGTATAAAATTTGTTGATAAGTGAGGACGTTGTAATTAGAATTACAACAATACATTTTTGATATGATATCTTTGTAGATATCAAGCGCTTTTGCGTATATTTCTTCTCAATTTCTATCCTTTGAAAGTATAAAATCTTTCGTAGTTATCTCTTGTTTTTACTTTTTAACTTTGTAATAGAGTATTTTCATTTCTTGTAAATATTGTACTTGTATTCCTGTCATTTAATGTTTTCTGTTTTTGTAATGTGTGTATTACATTTTTTTCCACGTAAAAGTGAATTTAATTCATTTTTATCTTAAAATCTTTGAGAATAGTTTATGACATTTGTCATTTTTATGGTTTTAATTCAATTTTATGTTGGGTGGGTTGGATTATTGTTGTTACTTTGCAATACAAATGATAGAGAAAAAGAATAAGAGCAATAGTAATTTTTTATCAAAGATATCATGCTCTTCTTATATATTATTTTCTAAATGATTTTTAGTTCATTAGAAATATATAATTACAAGATATAGTATTCCTATATTTCATTATCATTTTATTTTAGTTCTGGAATTTATTAGATATTAAATACAATAAATTTTTAATTGAATTACAAATCCTAAGGAATGAGTAGTTCAATATAATAAATTAAGTATAGAGTTATCTTATATTATTAAGAACTTAAAAAAAGGTTTAACAATTATCATAATATTAAAAAAAATAACAATGGGGAAAAAATTATTTTTAGCAGTATTTTTCAATTCTTGTAACAATCAAGAAAATAGTGTAAGCTTCGATTCATTAACAATCCATGAAGGTAAGCATTATCATCGACTCATTTCTGGAGTATAAATAACCATATTGTACATTATTAATACGCATTATTATGAAGTAGGGAGCTCCTACGTCATGTCATAATAATGGCTTTGGGGATAGACTATAATACACTTATTCCAAGAGATTCCTATGAGAGGATATCCTGGTTAAGGAATGCTATAGAGTAGAAGTAATATCCGGAACACTTCCAACATATTCATCTCCAATCCTTACAACTTATCGAATCTTAAATGTTCTTGTGATCACAGGTGATCGCAGGAGGGGGAAAGTATTTTCTAATTTATAAAATTAATTTAGTCTAATTAGAAATAATAGTAAACATATAATTAATAAAAAACAATTTAAAATTTAACACAATGAAAAAAACAATTTTTTTAGCAATCACAGGTCTTGTAATGGTAACATTAACTTCTTGTAATCAGGATAGGGATGAAAGCCAAGGTTCTTTGCCCATGAATCCAGGTAAACAATATAATGAAAGCACTTCTAGAGGCGCTAGTAATAGTGTAGATGGCAATGCTTTATTAAGACAATATGGTTCTCCTACTCGCGCAAATTATACTATTCCTTATCTCCCATCAGCTGGTAATCAAGGGACAGATCAATCTTGCGTAGCTTGGTCTACCACATATGCTGCTGCAACGATTCTTGAACGTAACTTCATCAATTCTAATGCGTCACCTAGAAGCCCTAGATATGTATACAACCAAATAAATAATGGATCTTGTACTACTACTCCGGGAATCATCAATGGATTAAATACATTAGTAAGCTCAGGGGCTTGTAGTATTGAGGAAATGCCTTATGTTCAAGGACAATGTTCTTTTGCTCCTTCTCAATTTCAAAGAAATCTAGCAAGCTCTCATAAATTGACAAAGTGGGCAACAGTAGATAATACGAATCTTCAACAGGTTAAAACACTTTTGGCAAATAACTTTCCACTTATTATAAGTGTGCCAATGAATTCATCCTTTGGTCTTATCAGTGCTTCAACAGGTTGGGCTGTAACATCTTGTGAGTCCTTTAATGCTTTCGCTACCCCTATGCATGCAGTTTGTGTAGTAGGATATGATGATAATAGAAGAGCGTTTAAAGTGATGAACTCCTTTGGTAATAATTTTGCTGATAATGGCTTTTTCTGGATAAGCTATGATTTATTTACCCAAAAAAGAAGCTCTCTAGGACAAGGTTCGCCTGTTAATGAATGTTATACGGCAGAAGTAAAAGCCGGAACGCTTCCTACCTTTTAGACTTTCATCCTTATGATATTGAATCTTAGATTCTCCTGTGATCATAATCCATCGCAGGAGAGGGAAAGTATTTTCAAATTTATACAACAATAAAACTAAATATATAATAAAAACAATTTAAAATTTAACACAATGAAAAAAACAATTTTTTTAGCAATCACAGGTCTTGTAATGGCAACGGTAACTTCTTGTAATCAAGATAGGGATGAAAGCCAAGGTTCTTTGTCAATGAATCCAGGTAAACAATATAATGAAAGCACTTCTAGAGGTGCTAGTAATAGTGTAGATGGCAATGCTTTATTAAGACAATATGGTTCTCCTACTCGCGCAAATTATACTATTCCTTATCTCCCATCAGCTGGTAATCAAGGGACAGATCAATCTTGCGTAGCTTGGTCTACCACATATGCTGCTGCAACGATTCTTGAACGTAACTTCATCAATTCTAATGCGTCACCTAGAAGCCCTAGATATGTATACAACCAAATAAATAATGGATCTTGTACTACTACTCCGGGAATCATCAATGGATTAAATACATTAGTAAGCTCAGGGGCTTGTAGTATTGAGGAAATGCCTTATGTTCAAGGACAATGTTCTTTTGCTCCTTCTCAATTTCAAAGAAATCTAGCAAGCTCTCATAAATTGACAAAGTGGGCAACAGTAGATAATACGAATCTTCAACAGGTTAAAACACTTTTGGCAAATAACTTTCCACTTATTATAAGTGTGCCAATGAATTCTTCCTTTGGTCTTATCAGTGCTTCAACAGGTTGGGCTGTAACATCTTGTGAGTCCTTTAATGCTTTCGCTACCCCTATGCATGCAGTTTGTGTAGTAGGATATGATGATAATAGAAGAGCGTTTAAAGTGATGAACTCCTTTGGTAATAATTTTGCTGATAATGGCTTTTTCTGGATAAGCTATGATTTATTTACCCAAAGAAGAAGCTCTCTAGGACAAGGTTCCCCTGTTAATGAGTGCTATACGGCAGAAGTAAAGGACGGGACACTTCCTACCTTTTAGACTCTTATCCTTGTGATATATTGAATCTTAGATTCTCCTGTGATCATAATCCATCGCAGGAGAGGGAAAGTATTTTCAAATTTATACAACAATAAAACTAAATATATAATAAAAACAATTTAAAATTTAACGCAATGAAAAAGACAATTTTTTTAGCCATCACGGGGCTTTTAATGGCCACATTCACCTCTTGTAACCAGGATAGAGATGATGCCATAAGCGCAAGTTCAAATGTAAGTACAACTATTTCCTCCAATCTGACTTCCCGTAGTGCTTATCATCCCTCAAACAATAGCGTGGCATGGGATAACTATCGTACGGTAACAAGTAGCAATATTCCTTTTGGATATACTGCTGAGGGTTGCTTCGCACGAGCCCATAAAATGAAGCAGCTATTAGAAAAAAAGGGAGTAAGGAATATGGCAAAAGTTTGGGTTTATAAGCAACGAGGAGGAGGTCAATTAAAAAATGGTTGGTCATATCATGTTGCTCTAAAGATAGATAATTATGTTCTAGATCCTTCACTATATGAGCAGCCCATTACTCAGGAAGAGTGGGTGCAAGCTTGCAAAGCATATAAGGATCAAGTAGTGGATACGGAGACTACGGATGCTTCTCGCTATGCTCCTGCAGATGATATTCATAAGTTTGGAAAAACAGGTCGGTATTCTTATGATCATAGTTATAAGTCAACTGATTGTGTGATAAATACTATTCTATATAGTTTAGCGAATCGTATCCCTGTTAATATAAGCGGTTGTCCGGGAGGGTTTACAGCCCGTTAGAATTCTTATTCTGTATGTATAATACAATAGTATTCCAAGTAATGAACTTTTAAGGAGTAGATTTGATGACGTTTTTTGGAAATGCTACCAATGAGTTATCCCAAAAGAGAATCTACTCCCTTGTACCAGCTTCTTTTAATGAATGTTATAGGGTAAAAGTACATGTAAAAATACTTCCCCCATTCTAAACTTTAATCATTATAATGTATTGAATCGTAGATTCTCCTGTGATCATAATCCATCGCAGGAGAGGGAAAGTATTTTCAAATTTATACAACAATAAAACTAAATATATAATAAAAACAATTTAAAATTTAACACAATGAAAAAGACAGTTTTTTTAGCCATCATGGGGCTTTTAATGACCACATTCACCTCTTGTAATCAGGATAGAGATGATGCCATAAGCGCAAGTTCAAATGTAAATACAACTATTTCTTCCAATCTGACTTCCCGTAGTGCTTATAGTGCTTATCATCCTTCAAACAATCACGTGGCATGGGATAACTATCGTACGGTAACAAGTAGCAATATTCCTTTTGGATATACTGCTGAGGGTTGCTTCGCACGAGCCCATAAAATGAAGCAGTTATTGGAAAAAAAGGGAGTAAGGAATATGGCAAAAGTTTGGGTTTATAAGGAAAGAGGAGGTAGGCAATTAAAAAATGGTTGGTCATATCATGTTGCTCTAAAGATAGATAATTATGTTCTAGATCCTTCACTATACGAGAAGCCCATTACTCAGGAAGAGTGGGTGCAAGCTTGCAAAGCATATAATAATCAAGTAGTGGTTATGGAGACTACGGATGCTTCTCGATATGCTCCTTCAGGAGATATTCATAAAATTGGAAGAACAGGTCAGTATACTACGGATAATAATTATACGGCAACTGATTGTGTGATAAATACTATTGTAAATAGTGTTAGGAATGGTATCCCTGTTAATGTAACCCATTGTATGGGAGGATTTACAGCCCGTTAGAATTCTTATTCTGTATGTATAATACAATAGTATTCCAAGTAATGAACTTTTAAGGAGGAGATTTGATGACGTTTTTTTTGGAAATTCTACCAATGAGTTACTCCAAAAGAGAATCTACTCCCTTGTACCAGCTTCTTTTAATGAATGTTATAGGGTAGAAGTACACGTAAAATACTTCCCCCATTCTAAACTTTAATCATTATATGTATTGAATCTTAGATTCTCCTGTGATCATAATCCATCGCAGGAGAGGGAAAGTATTTTCAAATTTCTGAAACTAATAGAGTCTTATGTAGGAATACAAATTATAAAACAATTAAAAAGGCTTTTTTAGTACTCACATGCTTTGTAATGAACAAAATAACTTCCTGTAATCGGGGGCAGGAAAGTATTTTCGAATTTCTGGAAGTAGTTGGGGGCTAATAGTAAGAATATAAAATAACTTAAAATTTTTAAAACAATGAAAAAAACAATTTTTTTAGCACTAACGTGCTTAGTGATCACAACAACAACTTCCTGTAATCAGGATAGAGACCTGAATGAACCAGCTCATATGGATTCTAATATAGGATCTGCGTTGAGTAATAGAGCTGATACGGAAGAAAGTAGGAGTCTAATTCCTATCAATATTAATAAAGTGGATAATGAGTATCATATTTTGTTTGATGATGATAACTCTCTTTACACCCTTTTAGATACTCCACAAAATGCAGCATATCTCAATAAAATAAAAGGAGCAATTGGAGAGAAAGCGCTTTTAATTACGAGTAATAATTATTCAATTACTAATGTACAAGACTCACACGCTGTATATGTTGCTCAACCTATTTGTAATGAAGTTGGCTATAACAATCTGTCGGGTGTATCTAGTCTTGCTACTGTAGATCAGCTGGCGAACATGCTTTCGAAAAGATCGGAATATGTGAGTATTGCAGTGAAGTCAATCAATAATAACCAGTTCGTGTCAAATGGACTACCCAACTTTAAATATAGAATAAACGGATGCCATGCAAGAGCGCATAGAATGAGACAGTTATTAATGTATAAGGGATATAAATGTGAGAAAATTTGGTTGTTTGGGAGATTAAGAGCTATCACTGAGAATGGGAGAGCGATCAATTGGGGATGGCATGTTGCTATAGCATTAACGCTTCCAAATGGCCAGAAGAGAGTAATAGATCCTGCTTTTCAAAAAAAATCGATGACTGTGGGGGATTGGGAAGCTAAATGTTTAAATACTACTGGGCTACCGAGAGGATTTAAACCGCCTTATAAAATATCTTCAGCTTTTACTACAGAAAGTAATTGTTATACACTTGCAAACGTATCAAAAAGAGGGAATGGTGTTAATGTTACTCGACAATATGATAATTGTTATACAGAAACAACGAAGTTGTTAAGGGAATATAATAGTAAGAAGGATTAATGGATGGATTAAGAAAGTAAGAATCTGTCTCCTTGAACCTTATGAGGAATACAAATTATAAAACAATTAAAAAACGACTTTTTTAGCGCTCACATGCTTTCTAATGAATAAAATAACTTCCTGTAATCGGGGAAAGGAAAGTATTTTCGGATTTCTGAGGCTAATTGAGCCAAATAGTAAGAATATAAAATAACTTAAAATTTTTTAAAACAATGAAAAAAACAATTTTTTTAGCAGCCATGTGTTTGGTAATGGCAACAGTGACTTCTTGTAACCAGGATAGGGATATGAATGAATCTTTTGATGCAAATCCTAATATGGAATCAGTATTAAGTAGCAAAGTTAGTCAGGAGCATAACAAAAAAATGATTCCTATATGTATTAATAAAGTAAATAATGCTTATGATGTATTGTTTGATGAAGAGACATCAGTTTATACAATATCAGATACTGAACAAAATAAAAAATATGTAGAAATAATAGATAAAGCGATAGAAAATGAAAGTTCGCTTTCAATTTCTATTAATAATAATTCGATTACTAGTGCGAAGGTAGCACACTCTTCCTATCCTCGTCGTTCATATGATTGTCCTGAGGCTGATTATAAGGGCCTTAAAGATTTTAGTAACTTGGGCCAAATAAAAAACTTTGCGAGTTTACTGTCGAAGGCAGGCAGCTATAAGCGAACTCCGGTTCAACGTAATAACGGTTTTACTGCTTATTCATGGGGAATTCCCAACTTTGAGTATAGGACAGATGGATGTTATGCGAGAGCTCATAGAATGAGACAGATATTAAAAAACTATGGTTACAAATGTGAGAAAATTTGGTTATTTGGTAATCTAAGAGCAAAAAGTGGTAATAAAACAATTAGATGGGGGTGGCATGTAACTATAGCGGTAAAGCTTACAAATGGTTATAAAATGGTAATAGATCCTGCTTTTCAAGATACACCTATGTCTGTGAAAGAGTGGGAGGATAAGTGTCTTAATAAAAGTGGTATGAATTATAATGAGAGAATGCCTTATAAGATAGCCTCGGCCTTTACTACCTCAAGTAAATCTTATCTACTACACAAGGTTAGGGGGGGTAGATATACTCAATCTTATGATAACTGCTATGAAAAAACAACAGCTACCTTAAATAGTTATAGACATAGGAGAGATTAAAATTAAAAATCAGTCTCCTATATTTTGTAAAATCAAATCTAGGAGACTTCTATTGATCATCATGTCTTATTTAAAACATTTATTAAGCTAAATAATACAATAAAGAATATTAGAATAGTAATAATTTAAAACATTAAAAAAATGAAATTCAATTTTTCGGTAGGAATTATAATTGTCGTTTTATTATGTAGTTGCAAGGATGAGCACATTTTAGAAGAAAATAGCCCTGATCAAAACTCGTCAAAACCAGGGAGTATCTATGATGGACCGGCTACTCAATTAATCAAAACAAAAATAAATAATAATTCGTCGAGCTATTCCGGTAAAAATGCTTCGAATTGTGAGGAAATCACTGAAAATCAACAAAAAACTTTTGATAGTTTTACAAGACTTGGGACGGGTGCTGAATTGATGTGGCCCGGCAATATTATCCAAGGAAAAACGATTAAAACAGGTCAATTGGCCACTATTCCTATTAGTGACCAAGGAAGAAATCCTATTGAAGTAAAAGTAGATGCATTTTCTTCAAACTCTCGTGTTCGTAGCTCCAGAGTTATAGACAATCCTACTCCGGGAAAAGTACAAAATGCTCTGGGACAAATTATCAATAGTTATTATGATTCAGGAACCAGCTTTCCGGCTAACTATAGTATTGATATACAAAGAACATTTAGTAGTAAGCAGCTACAATTAGCTCTTAATATAGGGTATACAGGCACGGCAGGTCTTGATGGAGGGACTAATTTTGGCTTTAATTTCAATAAAAATAAAACATACTATGCTGTTACTCTTAAGCAAAAATTTTTCCAAGTTTCTGTTCATGCAAAAACAGGGTTAAAAGGGAATGACGGATGGATCAAAAGCAGTTATCCGCAAGCGCAATTGACCCCTTATATCAAACAAGATAATCCACCAACGTATATTTCAACGGTAACGTATGGACGACTTTATACTCTTGTTTATGAATCGGAAGAAAGTGCTACAAAAATTGAACAAGCGCTCAATTTTGCCTATAAAAATCCGGCAGCTTCTATTAGCGCTTCTCAAAAAGCAGCTTTTGCCTCTACATTACAAAATGCCAGAGTATATGTAAAACAATTGGGAGGAAGTGCTACAGCAGGACTAGAATCTTCAATGAGTACGTTAGCAGGAAGTTTTGATGCGGTAAGAAACTTTATAGTGACCGGTGCAGAAACTTCAAAAACAAATCCTGGATACCCTATTGAGTATACTGCCATCAATATTGCATCCAATCTACCAGTTACTGTAAAAGTAACAGCGCCGGTAAGCTATAGAAACTGTGTGGACAATACTTACAAATTTGTTTTAAAAAATGTAGATTATGCCACACTTCCTATTATTTTTAGAACAGAAAGCAATTCTAACCATAGTGTATATTATCTTGGAAGCGGAGAAAAAATTGAACTTCCTTACAATAATAATTTAAGGCAGTTTACCTATAAAAATAGTCCGATAAAAGAAATTGACCTTAATAAAGGGAATGCGGCGGATGATATTAAATTTGAAGAAAAAGATCATACGCGTGATAATAGATATCCTTATATAAGCTATAGAAGTCAAAACATGGGATATGGGGTTCGCTCTAAACTGTTTGATAATTATAAAGACATCCAAACAACTATTGCAAAACCTGCGGAAGATAAAGACGGTATTAATGGAGGAGGCGCAGCCATACTGAATGCCACAAAAGATATAAGAAATAATGCTCTTGTCGTGGAAATAAAAAGAAAATAGTAAAGGCTGATATAAATGGAATGGTAAAATGAAAAGGAGAGTAAAATTTACTGAACTTTACCATTTAAAAGATAGTTATAGTGACTATTTTCTATCAACATAATGCAAAACTCCCCTAGCAGGCAACTGTTAGGGGAGTTGATGTATAAAAGGGTATGCCAGATTTTTTATTTATACAGTCGATACGTTCTATTTTTTCTTCTTATTAAGAATAAGACACCACATATTTTGTAATCAAATATTAGATGTCATTGTAATTTTACAATCACTTCATCGCATCCATTCATTTTGAATTTGAAATACACTATACCTTAGCGGTGTGAAAAAAAAGATTGTAAATGTGTTTTACATAAAATAAATATCCCTTACTCACTGCTTTTCTATTACTCATAGGAAATGAATGCCAAAAAATAAGGATACGATTTTTAAATTATTTAGAAAATAACCCGGAAAATTTGAGGGTAATAGTTGAATGGTGTAGGATAAATAGGGATTGATTATGATGATGGAAATAATCATTTGAATATAATAGATTGTAAAGTCTATTACAAGTTGAATTTTAAAATTAGGTTTGTTTGTAGGGTATTTCTAGCGCTGTTTATGAAATAAATAGTACAAAATAAATAGATTTTCCTCGTAATTGATTTTTTATCCAAGGGCTTTTATTGAGTCCTTGGTATAAAATTAATGTTAATAAACGATGATTATTTTCCTCCTATTACTACTCTTCGTCATCTAGAGTAGATGGAATCAAAACCTAATTAATATTGAAAGGAATTTGCTCTAGCCTTAAAAAGGTAGAGAAGGAAATTCGAGTATATGGCTTAATTAAAAACACAATAAAAAATACTTAAAAAATGAAAAAACAATTTATTACAGCGATGACAGTATTAATGAGCGCATTTGCGTTAGGACAAGTGGGAATAAATACAGAGACTCCCCAGTCTACATTAGATATTGTAGGAACTTCTTCTGCAAATTCCCCTGACGGAGTATTGGTTCCTCGCTTCACGGTAGCACAGCTTGCAGCTAAAGACGCTGCTTATGGTGCTTCTCAAGATGGAGTACTCGTATTTGTTACCTCAGGCACGGGATCCTCAGGGAAAACCTCTGATATTATCGGATCGGGGTTTTATTACTATGACAATTCTGTTTCCAAGTGGAAAATTGTAGGAGGAAATTCAGCTTCAGCCTCTTTTAATGTAACAGCGGAGCAGACTTCAGATTATACAGTTTTAGCAACTGATGATTATATTAAGTTGAGAATTACTACTTCCGGACACACTTTAACCCTTCCTACATCCGGAATTGCGGTAGGTAAAAAGATCTATGTATCCAATACCGGATCGAGTAACATCGATATTTATCCTGTACCTAACAATACTTCAACAATGCAAGTGCAGGCCGGAGCATCAGGTATACTGCTGTATATAGGAGGAACTGGTACAGGGTCATGGGACTGGGTGACAGGATATTAGTAAGAATTTAAAAATATATTAACACATAAGAATACCAAAAAATGAAAAATAAATTTATTAATATAAAAAAAATACTTCCGTTGGTTCTTTTACTGCTGGTAAGTTATTGTTATGGACAAGTGAGAGTTGTGAATAGTAATCAACTTCCGGTAGCATTTAATAGTTCAGCATTTATTGATGCTTCTTCCAACCCTGAAACTAATTTGACCCCTAATATAGGTAAAGGGTTATTATTTCCAAGAACAGATTTAACTAAGTTTAATGCTTTTTCCCAAGGACCATTTAACGGTTTGGCAAACAATTATCCATATTACTATGACGGCTTTATAGTTTTTAATACTGCTAATGGTGAGAAGGCTTTAGTAGGGAATACAGAAGGACAATTATGTAGAGGGTTTTGGTATTATGACAATCCATCTGAGAATATTGAAGGAGGAACATGGAGACCTCTGAGAGATAATTTGTGTTCCCAAACAAACCCTCCGGTGATTACGGCACTTAATTGTTTACAACCTACCACTACAGGAACCCTTACGCAAGGGGTCGCTGCTTCCAGTGTAAGTGTACAAGTTCCTTATACCGGAGGTAATGGAGAAGCTTATTCCGCAGGAACAGCTATTCCATCTACAGATGTAACGGGGCTTACTGCTACTTTACAAGCGGGTACTTTGGCGAATGGAAATGGTACGTTAACTTATACCATTTCGGGTACGCCTGCGAATTCGGGTACAGCACATTTTGCGATTTTATTCGGAGGACAAAGTTGTGATTTACAAGTGACGGTTGCGCCGGCATCATCTCCGGTTGTGCTAAACTGTAGTGGAGCTATACATTATCCTCTGGCAAATCCCAATATTCCTCAAAGTTTGAATCCTCCTTTATACCCAGGTACGTATTATACTACTATTCCATTTACCGGAGGAACTGGAACTTACGGGAGTCAAACAATTCCTTCGGATGGTCAAGTATTGGGGTTAGTTGCTACTTTGAGAGCAGGTCAAATGAGTGATCATCAATTAATATTTGATATTAGCGGCCAAACTATTAATTCAGGAACAGCAATTTTTGTTTTTACTTTTCAAGAGCAAGTTTGTTCTTTTACGAGAACTGTTGTTGGGGGTGGAGGTCCTGATCCTTCTAATCCTGATACAGTCGTAATGTGTGGTTCTAGTAAAGCTTGGAAAAGATCTAATATCGGAGCGGATACAAATAATCCTGACACACCTACTATAAATAGTATAGGTAATTATTATCAGTGGGGAAGAAATACAGTAAGAGGTACAGGTACAAGTTTAGGTGCCCAGCCTGGTTGGGATAGTAATAATTCTATAGCTGCTACTTCATGGAATTTGGGAACAGAATTTTCTCCTATTAAAAATACAGCCAATGATCCTTGCCCTTCAGGATTCCGTGTGCCAACAAATACAGAATGGAGTACCTTAATTAACAACAATACACCAAGTCGTATAGGAACATGGGCGACTAATCTAAATACTTATACATACGAAGGTTCGGCCTTGGTGCTTACTTGTTCGTCTAATAAACTAACTTTGCCGGCGAGTGGAGTCCGTGGAAGAACTTCTTTCGATGGGGCAGTTTATGAGTTTGGGTATGGGGGCTTCTATTTTAGTAGTACACCCAATAATGATACTGCTGCTATTTCGCTTAGCTTTACTAATAGTACCTTAAGTAGTGCAGCAGCTTTCAAATCTAATGGAACCGCCATCCGCTGTATAGCAGAATAAAAATTATTTGTTAAAAATCAAAAGATAGAAAAGTAAATTTTCATCGTAATTGAGTTTTCCAAGGGCTATATGACGACCCTTAGTCCTTGGATCTCTTTTATCTTATTATATTTCATAGCAATGAAAAAAACAATAATGCATTACCTCTTACGCTTTTTGGATCATTGCATATGGGCAGGTCGTAATAGGGAAAAGTAGCTCAGGCAGGTTAAGATATTTACGATCTCATAACTTATTATAGTAACGGGTGAGCCCATCTTTATTCATTCTTCATTCTCTCTACTAAATAAAATTTTATTGTTATAAAATAACCAAATATGGTTTTCAATAGTACAAATACATATTCAGGTAGCTATATGAATTGGATATAGGATGATTGATCTCTGCTATTTTGTAGTAAATAATCCCAAACATAAAAAATATGAAAAATAAATTTATCTATAAAAAAATGTACTTACTGTCGTTTTTATACTGTCAGTAAGGTACTATAATGGCTAAATAAGAATTACCAATAGTATTAAATCAAGTAGTAATCAATAGTTCTACTTCATAGATACCTCTTCTAATCCGATCTTTAATTCATCAGCTAATATGGGAAAAGAAATGGTATATCCTCGGATTTCTCTCGGTAGATCATTCTCCCGTCTATCTCCAACATTCATTAATGATAGTAAAGCATTAGCAGCTATTCACCAATAGAGCTTCTGCTCTAGGATCAGTATCTGGAATGTATTCAATATCATGAATACTTATGCGAAAGCAGAAGATATCTTATAATACTAAGAAGTAAATAAGCATCAATATAAACTTAAAAAGGGTATGAAGCATGAATAAAATACTTATTGCTGATCATCATTATGTAACAGTAAAAGGAATCACATCTATATTAAAATGTATTAATCCGGATATTGCTGTTGAGCACGTTATAGACAAAGAAAGTCTTTTAGAAAAAATCACATATAATCAATATGACCTTCTGATTTTGGAGATTAAAATATTCTCAAATATTTTTGCTCCTATTATACGCGAATTAAAAGGGCTTAATCCCGATCTTAAAATCATGGTTTTTACAGAGAGTAATGAGGATTTGATCATTCCTTATTTGTGTGGAGGAGCGCAAGCTTATCTTTATAAATCAGCTACAAAGGAACAATTACGGGAAGCTTTACAATCTATTTTTAGTATGGGGTTTTATTATCAACAGGAATTATTCCATGATTTAATCCATAAGATGAAAGGAGGAAATATGCATCCTTATACTTCCCTAGAGAGATTGTCAGAGAGAGAAAGAGAGGTTTTCTATTATTTAGTGGAAGGAAATGGAATGTTGGAAATTGCTAATCTACTGCAAATTCATCAATCAACTGCCAGCATTTATAAAAAACACATTTTTGAGAAACTTCAAATCAATTCTTTGGCTGAGCTTATCAATTTCCATAATAAACATAAAGTATATATGAGCCACGGAAATGAATTTGAATAATATTTTACTTTTTAATTCAATGTAAGTATGAAAAGGAAACCCTTTACGTTTAAGAATTTTCATATAGGGGAATTGATTCATCTTAAAGTGTTGGAAGATAGAATAGATTCCTTCGATATCTGTAGTCTTTTTAATTGTGAAGAAGAGGAACTGGAAAAAATGTATGCTTCTAACAGTCTGGATTTGGATATTTTGCTAGCCTGGAGTAAACTCCTAAAGTATGATTTTTTCAGAATTTATTCTCAACATCTTATTCTTTATACGCGGTATTCAACCTCTTGGGCAAAGAGTCCAAAAAAGAGTAGTAAACCTTTAGAGTTTCGGAAGAATATTTATTCCAAAGGGATTATTGATTTTATTTTGGATCTTATCAATAAAGGAAAGAAGACCCCTCAAAAAATTATGGAAGATTATGGAGTCCCTTCCAGCACGTTGCATACATGGCTCATAAAATATGGACAGACTATAGAATAATGGAGAAAGAAATGTCTCTTATTCTACACCCCTTAATTAAAATATTCCCTTTTTAAGTAAGAATATTAAAAAAACAATGTAAATAAACTGTTAATTAGAATGAAATCCACGATTAATTATAAACGCATTTTTTCGGATATTTTGGACCAAAAATACCCGGAAAAAAAGGAGATATGTAAAGATCTTCTCAATAAAGAAATATTATCGACAATAGATATTATAGATTTGAATAAAAGAATTTTTGATACTGTTGATGAAAAAACAGAATCTTTTAACCAAAACCACAAAGCTTATAATCAGTCTAGTGTTTTATATATATTGGATTATCAAAAACAAAATAGGCTTAATAATTCTCAAGTGGCCAAACATTTTAAGTTGAGCCGATACACTCTTAGGAAATGGAAAAAGAGATATCTTGTGTAAGAGATAGCAAGGTTTTTTCCTCAAATTCTTTTATTAGATAGCTAGTTTCAATAAATACTTTATGATATTTCTCAGTACTCATTAAAATACAAAGAGAATTATAAAAATAGAACATTTATCTATAATGATAGATAAAAATGATAATATTAAAACATTTAAAACTTTATTAACCATGAAGAAAAAATTTTCATTATTTTTATTAGTGAGTAGTTGTATTGTATCAGGGCAAGTCGGTATTAATACAATTAATCCTCAAGGGACTTTTAATATTGATGGAGGAAAAGATAATCCAACAATAGGTATGCCTTCTGTTGCACAACAAGCCAATGATGTGGTGGTAACACCGGAGGGAAATATAGGAATAGGAGTAACAAACCCTACGGCAAAATTGGAAATTACTTCGGGAACGAATGGAATTTCAGGTTTGAAGTTTAATAATATTAATAGTTCTACACTTCCCAACAGTAATATAGCAAGTCTAGGAATTGATAGTAATGGTAATGTAGGAGTTCAAAGTACAGCTCCTATATTAACCGCATTTAAATCATTTAGTATTGATCAGAATGTGGCTTCTAATTCTTTAATTACTATTGGAACTCTTGAATTCAGGTATGCTAATACGAACTGTTCGGGAGCTAATTCTTATATGCAAATACGTTCTACTTCGGGTTCAAATAATATAGGAATGATTCATGGCGCTTATCTGTCTGCCCAAAACACTACGGGCTTTGTGAATACTTTGCCAACCACTATTTCTCCTACATTTATGGATATTACAATGGCTCCTATGAACTGTATACAGGATGGGCATGCTCAATTTTCTTTTTTCTCTTATGTAGATAGAACTTATTATAGAGTGAATGTGCATATTGCTGACGGAGATAGTTTAGGTTTTGGGGCTTTGGGGTATATTTTTGTTGAGTTCCAAAAATAAATCGTTTTTAAAGAAGGATTATATTATTACTATTTTATTAAGGCGTTTCTGTCAGATTTTAATGGAAGAGGCAGAACGCCTTATTTATAGGAATATAGAAATAAAGCTGGAGTTGCCAAAAAGTTTTCGTGTCATCGTAATTCTACAATCGTATCATTGAATCCATTCATTCTTAAAATGGAATGGTCTGTATTTTAGCTCAAATAAAAACGACTTTTGTTAAATATAAAAAACAAAGGAAAAAATAACCGGAAATATTTATTCTATTTTCTAATTCAGATCACATTGAGATGTATGAATGATTGTATATACACTATAAATAAAATGTTTTCATTGTAATGTGATACACGAGATCCAAAAGGAAATCGTACCTCTGGGATTTTACTAAATAGTTCAACAATAAATAATCATTGGGAGTTTTATTCTTTGGGTTTTCAAAAACAAAATGAATTTTTTGAAGAAAGCACAAATATGTTGTGCTTCACTAATAACTCATAATACACTTGAAAACAATGAAAAAGAGAAAATTATTACCTTTAGTTTTTATTGGTATAATGACTTCGGGACAGGTTGGGATAAACACCCCTTCTCCGAAGGCCACTGTAGATATTGTGGCAAAAAATACCGATGGTAGTTTACCCGAAGGGATTCTTGTTCCTAAACTCACGGGAGATGTTCTTTTTACTGCTTCCACCTTAGGAACGTATGGATCAAATCAGAATGGTGTTATAGTATTTGTTACGCAACCTGCCAGTAATGCCAATCAGATAGGACAGACGGTTCAAATTGATGAGGTCGGATTCTATTATTTTGATGCTGGTCAAAATCGGTGGAAAAAATTGGGGAGTAGTAGTAATATCTATAACTCAGATGGAACTTTATCTAGTACACGTCATGTTATAATGGATGGAAATAATTTAGGTTTTACCGGTGGAAGAATTGGGATGGGGACAAGCTCTCCCGATCCTTCAGCCATATTGGATCTTACCAGTACTACCCTTGGACTTTTGCCTCCGCGAATGACTAAAGTTCAGATGGATGCGATACAGAATCCTTTGTATGGCCTTGTTGTTTTTTGTACAGATTGTTTTGGTGCGAATAAAGGATGCTTAATGATCAATGATTCTGTTGCTCCTACTACCCCTAATTGGGGCTCGTTATGCTCGACAAATGTTGCTACCGGAATTATTGATGATCTTCAATGCGCAAACGCAACTACTTCAGGCGCTTTACATTCCGGAATTATAGTAAGTGGAGTAACTACCACTATCCCTTATTCGGGAGGCCATAATGGAACGCACTTTGCGGGGAACTTTAATTCTACGGGAGTAACCGGGTTAGTTGCCCATATAAATGATGGATTTATCTCTGATGGGAATGGTTCTTTGGTATTTGAGATTACTGGTATACCTTCAGGTGCGGGTACGGCTAGTTTTAACATTACGGTAGGAGAAAAAACGTGTACATTTACGGTGGATGTAGATGATTTTACTGCAAGTGTTACTTCAATAGATTGTGGTAACGGTGTATTCTCTCCGGCATCTATCATTCAAGGGCAGTCTTATACGGGCACTCTTACTATTCCTTACACAGGAGGAAATGGTGACTCTTATCCTCAGCAACAGTTTAGCCAAAATGGTTTAACCTTTACACTGCCTGCGGGAACATTAGCCACCGGAAATGGGAATTTTATATATACTATCTCGGGTATTCCAACCAGTGCCTTGACGATGTCTATTCCTATTAGTTTTGGCAATGTCTCATGTAATGTAAGTACAGTAGTGACCACAGCGGGAGGCGGAAGTGTAGTGACGATGTGTATGGGGAATAATACGACGAAAGTCTGGATGGCACATAATTTAGGAGCAGATACAAGTCTTGATCCGGATATTCCTATAAAGCAAATTCATGGAAATTATTACCAGTGGGGAAGTAGTACGATTGTAGCGGACGCTGATACGCCAGCAGGTGCTATAAGTGGATGGGATGCTGCGTTTTATGCTCCTGATTTGTCTTGGAATGGAAGTGGAAATGAAAATGCTCCTATGAAAACAGCAAATGATCCATGCCCTTCAGGATTCCGTGTCCCAACAAGAAACGAATGGGGTGCTCTAAGAAATAATAGTACTGTTAGTAAAACAGGTTCCTTCACCAATAGTGCTTCCAATTTTGGATCTGCTCTTATTTATACTTGCGGAAATAATAAAATAACACTACCGGCTACTGGAGGACGCTCTATCAATAATGGATCCTTGGAAAACCGAGGATTAGGAGGTGGTTACTCAAGTAGTACAGCTATTGATAATACTAATGCCTATGGCCATAACTTTAATCTTTTATCAGGTGAGATATTTCCTGCACGTTCGGATAAAAAAACCAATGGTCAACCGGTTCGTTGTATCCAAGAATAAATGAATAGTATTTATTTTAATTTAATATAATATAAAAAATACATTATATAAAAATTATAAATTAGTGTAGATACATCATTCATCATCCTTAATGTATTTTTGTTCCGGAGATAATCTTCTCCGGAATTTTGTTTTTTAGATCAATATACCTTCCGGGAAATATACTTTTCATAAAAATTCCTTATAAGTATTTTTAATATTTTCAATTGAAATTGTCATTATGTGGTGTTTTTTTTGTAGATTTATTATTACATTTATATAGGTGTAGTTCGCTATATTTGTCACGAAAACACGATGGGAATATCACAAATGAGGCTATATTGTTTACTTTTTCTCTTATTTTTTATACAGGCACATACTCAAAATTACAGTTATAAATGGTATGGAAACGGGTATGGAAGTGGTAATGGGGAAGAGTTGCCACAAAATAGCATTATTGATATCATTAAAGATAAGTATGGCTTTATATGGTTTTCTACAAAATCTGGGTTACTAAAATACGATGGAAAAAAGTTTCTAATCTATAAGAATTTTGATAGAATATATGGGGGTAATTTTTTCGGAAATGTGGATAAGGATAGTATAAGTGTTCCAGTTCTTCATGATGATCGGAGTGTCATTATATCTAAAAGAAATCCAATGTGGTCCAAGAAAAAAGATGACAGTTCTTTTATTAAAAATAAATACTATAGGCTAGTAAAAAATAGTTTATTAAATGATAATAGTATTGATTCTTTTTTTATTAAGATAGGTTCAGGAATATATTATTTAAATAATGACGGGGATATTGAGTTTGAAAATAAAGATAAATTAAAAAAAGAAAATATAAATTTTAGATATACTTCCAAAAATTTAAGAAGTATTTTCTCCCATAATGACTATTTATTTATAGCGGAGCCAGAACGAAGAAGAACAGTATTTTTTCATGAAGGAAAAGCATATTATGATAATACTCCGACATTATATAATGATCCTAAATCTAACATTTATTGGCACTCGATAACCAACCAAGTTTTTATTCTTAATGGCGGGAATATTTATATAAGTAAGTTGATTAATAATAAATTGGTGTTAGTGCATCTAGTTAAATATGATAATCTTGAAAGAGAATTCTCAACATCTATGTTTTACGATGAAGAATTTGGGAAATTATATATGGGGACTCTTACAAAAGGACTTAATATTTTGACTCTTACAAAATTTTACACTTCTCAAAAAAAAATTCCTTATGCCCAGGAGTCTATATATGCAGCTTTACCATACAGTAAAAATTCTGTTATTACTCAAGAGGGGATTGAATATTATAGAGATAAAACTAGACTTATATTTCCCTATAAAAGAGGAATGGATCCTAGGGCTATTTTGTATGATAGTTCTCATAATTTGATTTATGAGTATTTCTCTAAGATTCGGATACGTAGTAAAAAGTCAAATTTTATTAAAGAAGATTCTATTAATTATTTCAGGAGAATGAAAGCCGTTTTTAAAAGTGGAAAAGAACATATGATGACGGTTTTCGATACCAAAATGGCTCCACGCTTCTTGTATTTTTTTACTGATGAAAGTTTTAGTTGTATTAGAAATAAAATATTATTTCCTTCCGGTGTGAATGTTATATTGAGCTTAAATGATGATTTGTTATATGTAGGATGTGATGATGGATTGTATTTAGTCTCTGTTAAAAAAAATAAAATAGAAAAAAAACTTGCTGCCAATATCTCCATTAAGAATATTATAAAAACTAAAGATGGAAATCTTTGGGTTACTACACATGGGAATGGATTTTTTTTCTTTAAAAATAATACACTTTTTAAGCTGCCTAATGATAGAAATAATTATTTAGCAGAAGCACATATGATTTTGGAAGATCATAAAAATGATTTTTGGATCAGTTCCAATAACGGATTATTTAAGATTGCTAAAAAAAAATTACTCAACTATGTCAAGGATAAAAAAACTCAAGTAAATTATTATAGATATACTACTGAACATGGTTTTTTAAATAATGAATTTAATGGAAGTTCTACTCCAGCTGCTAATATATTGGAAGATGGAGACTTTGTTTTTCCTTCCATGGAAGGATTTGTTTTTTTTAACCCTGATGAAATAAAAACATATTTTCCAAAGCAGGATCATATCTTTATTGAAAGAGCATCTATTGATAATAAACCAATAGCTTTTAAAAATAATCTTTCGATTGACGGAACCTATAAAGTGACCGATATATATATAGACATTCCTTATTATTATAAGGACATAGAAAATACTTATATGGAAGCCAAGCTGGAAAAAGATAATAGGGGAGAATGGAAAGTGATTAATAATGATAGAAAATATACGATCAATAAGATGCCACCCGGAAAATATAACTTATTGGTTCGATTTATAACTTCAGAAAACGGGACTTTTGCTTATAAAAAAGTAGGTGTTGAGATTCTTCCGCGATTTTATGAAACCTTTTTATTTCGGATTTTAGTTATTGCTTTAGGACTTACAATCATTGTTTTTCTTATAAGAATAAGAACATATTCTTTGAATAAAAAGCTGAAAAAAACAAGTCATAATCTTACGATAACCAAAATCAAACTGAAAAATGAGTCCCAATATCAACAACAGTTGGTAGAATCAATAAGTCATGACATTACCAGTCCTTTAAGATTTATCTCTTTACTATCACAACAGCTTCGTGAAATAGACAGTCCTTCTGTTCAAAAAGAATATTTTGAGAGCATTTATGAATCGGCCGAGCAATTATACAAATTTACTCTCGGGTTAAAATCCTATACTCAATTGTATAAAGAAAAAATTGATATTAAGAGTGAGGAATATGTGCTTTATCCCTTAGTACAAGAAAAAATATTAATATTCCAAAATATTGCCAAGCAGAACGGGACCTTTATCAAGAATTCTTGTGATCAAAAATTGAAAATCAATATAAATAGAGATGTGATGGGGGCAATATTACATAATCTTATTGATAATGCAGTAAAGCATACGGTAAAAAGTGAAATTATAATTTCTACAGAAATAAATGATAAGTATGTTGAAATTAAAATAGCTGATAAAGGGATAGGAATGTCTCAAGAACAAATGGATTATTATACTGAGGTTCTCCAGGGAAGGGACGAGTTTAAGGATTATGGATTAGGTTTACATATGGTTGTTCAATTAGTTAAAAAAACTAATACACAAATGCGTTTTCAGGCCAATGTTCCCCATGGAACCATTGTAAGTATAATTTTAGACCCACAATTATAACACAATATAAATATTATCACACTATGAGTAAAAAAATATTAATTGCAGATGACCACCATGTGGTTCGAGTAGGAACTGCCCTCGTTCTTAATAAGACGTTCCCGGATTACTCCATTGAATATGCCATCAACTATCCGGAGGTTAAAGAAAAATTAAAAATCGATAGATTTGACCTTATATTTCTGGATATTGATATGCCTGGAAGTATTCGTAAGGGAATGGTTAAAGAATTAAAAACTATTCAAGAGGATGTGTTGATTATCATATTTTCAAATTATAAGGAACATATAGCGATTCAATATATTCATGAGGGAGCAGATGGCTTCCTAAACAAGTTAAGTGATGAGGAAAGTTTAGTTGATGCCGTAAATAATGTATTTAAGGATGGATTTTATTATTCGCGTCAAATTATAAAAAAAATGAGAAATAATTCAGAAAATAATGATCCCAGAACGATATTATCAAAAAGAGAGTATGAAGTTTTCGAGTTATTGGCAAAAGGAAATGGAAATCTTGAAATTGCAAGTATTTTAAATTTAGAACCCCCTACCGTAGGAACTTATAAAAAAAGAATATATGAAAAACTAGATGTGGAAAATACGATAGAAATTTTTCTAATATATAATGATCTACATTAAGGATACTCTGAAATAAAAGATGAGGGTTTTGTATTTTTAAAGGTTATTTACACAATTTCTTTCTTGGTATTGAATCATATTGTAAAAATGACTATTTTCGAGCAAACTTAAAAGGCTATTTAATGAAAAGGTTGTTATGCATGATTTATGTAACTTTTATTTTTAATCTTCATTATTCCCAAAACCCTAGTAAAAAAACATCCTGTTATGATTTGATGGATGTATTAAAGGTTGAACCAACTCCTCTTTATAAACTTCATCTTGATGCATCAAAGAGCTTTGGAGTAAAATTACTTAAAGACACCAAAACTATTCGGAAGTATATTTCTAACGGAAAGTTCCATGCAATCAAAAAGAAAGGAAAAGGATATCGTGTACAAAAATTGAATTATAGCAGTGCTTGGATGGTTTCAAAGGCTTCCTTAATCTTAGAAAAAATAGGGATGAGGTTTACTAAAGAAACAAAAGGACATACCTTTACAGTAACGTCCATTACACGAACTTTGGAAGATCAGTGTAAATTAAGACATATTAATTCTAATGCTTCTTTAGGATTAAGCTCACATAATTATGGAAATTCCTTTGATATTTCTTATATAAGATTTAATGATGTTTTAAAATACAATCCCAAAATGGAACAAGCGTTGGAAAAGGTCTTGCAATATTTTGCAAATACAGGAAAGATTTATTATATCAAAGAAAAACAACAAAGTTGTTATCACATTACGGTTAGAAATTATTGATTATTTAACGATAATATGAAACTCCTTGTAAAAGGAGTTTTTTTATTTGTAGTTCATTCATTTCTTTTTCCGTATTTTTGCACCCGAAAATTCATTATTCATTTATAATCATTAAAATAACATGCTTTCTGTTCAAGGTTTAGGGTTACATCATTCGGGAAACTATTTGTTTCAAAATGTGAATTTCACAATTAAAAAAGATGATAAAGTAGGTTTAGTAGGTAAAAATGGAGCCGGGAAATCCACGTTATTAAAAATGCTTTCAGGAGAAATTAACTTCTATGAAGGAAATGTAGTTCCTGAAGGAAATATTACGATTGGCTTCCTAAAGCAAGATCTTGATTTTGTAAAAGGAAGAACTGTGTGGAATGAAACAATGCAAGCATTTGAACAGATTAATAGCTGGAAAAATGAACTTGATGAAGTCAATCACCAGATGGCAACTCGAACGGATTATGAAAGTGACTCTTATACCGACTTAATCAATAAAATGACAGATCTCAATGATCTACTCATGAACCATGATGCCTACAATTTGGAAGGTGATATGGAAAAAGTATTATTTGGTTTAGGGTTTAAAGCAGAAGATTTCCAAAAGATCACAGATGAATTTTCCGGAGGTTGGAGAATGAGAATAGAGCTGGCAAAGCTTTTACTTCAGAAAAATGATATCATGCTTCTTGATGAACCGACTAATCACTTGGATATGGAATCCATTATCTGGTTAGAAAATTTTCTTAAAGATTATCCGGGAGCTATTGTGTTAGTGAGTCACGATAAACAATTTATGACAGCGGTTTGTAACCGAACGTTTGATATCAACAATAAAAAAGTGGATGATTACAAAGCCAATTATTCAAAATATTTGGTGATGCGTGAAGAGCGTCGTGAAAAGCTTATTCAGGCTAAGAAGAATCAAGATGCGGAAATCAAACAAATGGAGGATAATATTAATAAGTTCCGTGCGAGTGCGACAAAAGCATCTTTTGCACAATCACTTATTAAAAAATTAGATAAAATTGAACGAATAGAGGTCGATAATGAAGATGTTTCGAAATTTAATATCCGTTTCGTTCAATCTGTTGTTCCCGGGAAAGTAATTTTTGAAGCAGAAAACCTAGGTAAAGCCTATGGGCAGAAACAAATTTTTGATGAGGTAGACTTTTTTGTCCAGAGAGGAGATAGAATTGCTCTGTTAGGCCAAAATGGACAAGGGAAAACTACCTTAGCTAAAATTCTTGCCGGAGATATTAAAGAGTATTCCGGAATGTGGAATTTAGGACATAATGTCAATATTGGGTATTTTGCCCAAAATCAGGAAGAAGTTTTAACTCCCAATAAAACAGTGTTGGAAGAAGCAGAAGATGCTGCAACAGAAGAAACAAGACCAAGAGTAAGAGATTTACTAGGATCTTTCTTATTTCAGGGTGAGGCCGTAACAAAAAAAACAAAAGTACTTTCCGGAGGAGAAAGAAATCGTTTAGCACTTTGTAAATTGCTATTACGCCCCTTCAATACCTTGATAATGGATGAGCCTACCAATCACTTGGACATTCAATCTAAGGAAATCATCAAACTGGCGCTTCAAAAATTTGAAGGTACACTGATTGTCATCTCTCACGACAGAGAATTTTTACAAGGTCTTTGTGATAAAATCTTCGAATTCCGTGAAGGAAAAATGAAAGAGTTTTTAGGAAGTATTAATGAATATCTAGAGTACAGACAAAAAGAAACGATAAGAGAGATTTCTGCTGAAAAGGCCAAACTTCATAGTGATGAACCTAAAGTTGAGGTAAAACAATCTCCTAAAGAAACAATTGTTGAGGAAAAGTCTTCAACAATTATAAGTAAAGAACAAAAAAATATTCAAAATAAATTAAAAAAGATTGAAGAGAAAATTTCTGAGCTTGAAATTAAAGTGCAAGAAATGGAAAGTTCTTTTACCAAAGAAAACCCTTCTGAGGAAACATTAGAAACGTATAATAAAGCTAAAGAAGAGCTGGAATTGGCTCTACAAGAATGGGAGTATTTGGGATCACAACTTGATTAATATTATAGTGTTAATGGAATTTTAATTAATATTTGATTTAAAAATTAAATTATTTTTATAATTTTGAAGTATGATTTTTGAAAAAAACGAAAATTGTAAAGGTTTTATTTCCAAGCTCTTGTTTGGAATATACTTTATTGCGTTATTTTTTCAAAGTTTTCATCATCATGATTCTGTGGATTATTTCAAGAATTTAAATCTTAAAAAAGCAGAACATTCCATCTCCAAAAATATAGCAAAGGAAAAAGCCGGAGAATGTTTGGCTTGTCATTTTCTTGCTAATGGACATACTTTAGTTCCTGAAGAATTTACCTTTTCTTTTGAAGCGTACACCCATGAAGTAGAAGAAATTATACTCGTTCAGGAGAAAATATGGTCTCAGACTAAATTTACATTTCAGCTTCGGGGACCTCCCGCTATTTCATAATTATAGATTTTCTTATTGGATTTATCCTATTTCTTAAGTTTTTTATTAGTAAAATTTTAGCTATTAAATGGCTTAATGATTTTAAGAGATAGAGGACATTATAATATACTTCATACAGTGTATGTTATAAATTGTTATATAATATATCCGATCTATTTTTCGAAAAAATGTACTTTATAAAAAGTACCTAATCAATCTATTTAACAATGAAATTGATATATAGCTTAATGTTAATCCTTTGCGGGTTGGCATTTACAAACGCACAACAAACTTATAGGGTAGAAGGAATTGTCCAAGATTTCCATGACAAAACAATGTTGGAAAGTGCGGTGGTAAAAATTGGAGAGTTTTCTACAAAAACAGATAAAAAAGGGAAATTTTCTTTTAGTAAAATACCTGCAGGACAATATGTACTTATGGTAAATCACCCTGATTGTAATGATTATACTGAAAATATAGGAGTTAGTCAGGACATGCATTTGAATATTACCCTTGAGCACCATGTTCAAGATATTGAAACGGTAACCATTCACGGAAGTCACAAAAGGAATGGTTCTTTATCTATTAAAATACTCGATAAATCTGAAATTGAAAGGAATTCTACGGATAATCTGGGGAATTTGCTCTCGAAAATTTCGGGTGTTAGTGCATTGAAAACGGGAAATAATATTTCTAAACCTATTATTCATGGGTTATATGGAAGTAGGATTTCTATTCTGAATAATGGAGTAAAGCTTGCGGAACAAGAGTGGGGAGTTGAGCATGCACCGAGTGTTGATATTAATAATTTTCAACATATCGACGTGATCAAAGGAGCTTCTGCGTTGAAGTATGGAAGTGATGCGATTGGTGGAGTGGTCGTTATGGAACCTGAAGTTTTCCCTAAAAAAGATACCATAAAAGGTTCTGTAAATCTATCCGGAATTTCTAATGGAAGAGGTCTTGGACTGGAAGTAGACGTAGCAAAAGTATGGAAAAACGGATGGGCAGTGAAATCGGGTGGAGGTATCAAAAAATTAGGAGATCAACATGCTCCCGATTATAATTTGATGAATACGGGAATGGATTTTTCTTCCTTCAATTTTACCGTTCAAAATAATACCTATGAAAGGGGAATTTCATTTGATTATTATTTAACCAACCAAAATATAGGAATTTATAGAGGCTCTCATGTTGGTAATAATGAAGATTTCTATAATGCAGCTACTTCAAAAATTCCGGTATATACGGGAAATTTCAGTTATGATATCGATAATCCGAGACAAGTGATTGAGCATCATATTGCAAAAGTTTCAGCGTTCAAAAGGTTTGAAAATATCGGAAAAATTTCTGCAACTTACAGCTATCAGTATAATCATAGACAAGAATATGATATCAGAAGAGGAGATTTAGCAGATACGCCATCTTTAGATTTGGAATTAATGACGCATCAATTCAATCTTAATGATTTATTGGAGAGAGGTAAGTTTTCTTTGGAAACAGGATTAGATGCGAGTTTTCAAAATAATTATTCAGATCCTGCAACAGAGGCGAGACGCTTGATTCCAAATTATGACAAATATGCTGCCGGAATGTATTCTATTTTCAAATATAAAATTTCGCATGATTTTAATGTAGAGGCAGGAGTAAGATATGATTTCACTCGCTATGATGTGACGAAATGGTATGACAAAAGTGATTGGGAAAAACGGTATGCAGATTCTTATCCTCAGTTTTATGTAAAAACGAATCAAAACAGAATTCTTACACGTCCTCAATTGAATTATCAGAATTTTTCATTCAATGCAGGCTTAGAATATCGCCCAAATTCAATCTTGGATGTGAAATTTAATTATGCGAAAGTGGGAAGAACCCCCAATATTGCTGAATTGTTTTCAGACGGACTGCATCATTCTGCTTCCGTAATTGAAATTGGAGATATGGGATTGAAAAATGAACAAGGGCATCAATTTAATCTAACGGTGGATTCAAAATTCAATGTATTGAAAGGATTAAATATCTCTGTGAATCCTTATCTTTTTATTACTAAAAATTTCATTAATGAAGTTCCGACAGGAGTCCAAAATACAATCAGAGGAGTATTTCCTGTTTGGTCGTATCAGCAAATTGATGCCAAAATGTATGGTATAGACTTAGATATTAACTTTAAACTTACCAATCATTTTTCGTATATAGGAAAAGGAAGTTATGTGTATGGACAAGACGAGACACACGGTGTTCCATTGATTTTGATGATGCCTCCGAATTTTTCAAATGCATTGCAATTCAATAAAGAAAACTGGAATCATTTCTATTGTATAGTAGAAAATCAGACGTTTTTAAAGCAAGACAGATTTCCGGTTTATAATGCAACTATTCCTATTTATATAAACGGGGAAGAAGAACAAAAAGAAGTTGATTTGAGTACTCCACCAGCAGGCTATTCTCTTTGGAATATCCAAATGGGGATCAATATTAGCAAAAATCTTTCTGCAGGTCTTATTGTAAATAATCTTTTCAATGTTTCATATAGAGACTATTTGAATCGAATGAGATTCTTTGCGGATGAGGCAGGTAGAAATTTTATTTTAAACTTTAGATACAGGTTCTAAAGACTTCAAAAAAATTATTACAATACAATTTACAACCTTAAAAATTAAAAAAAAATGAAATTATTCAATACTAAAAATATAATCAATGTATTAGCTGTTTTAATGATCGCAATTACTATCGTTTCTTGTCAGAGAAATGGTTCAGTGGCAGAAGATGACCTTCCGCAGGAGGAGCTTACCAATATTATTTTAAAAGTAAGAGATATTTCTCCAGGGAGCACGGCTCCGGCAATTCCATATAATTATAGTATGGGAGCAGGGGGAGCTCCGACAATTCAGCTACAAGACGGAAAAACATATGAAGTAATTGCAGAGTTTAAAAATGGAAATGAAGATGTAACTCAGGAAATCATAGATGCGAAAAATGAACATTTTTTAATTTTTAATTTCCCAAATTCTGATATTTCTTTAACTCGTACAGATGATGCTAACTCTACAAGGGGTGATGAAAAGCGCGTAGGATTGAGAACAGAATGGGTGGTGAACAAAGCGAAAAAGAATCCTTCAGCAACAAGTCAATTGATCTTCACTTTATATCATGAGCCGGCAAGTGTTACTGAAGACTCTCAAACAAATGGAAATGGAATCATTTTCGGAACGCAGGTGGGAGGAGAAACTGATGCCCAGGCAAGTTATAATATTATAAACTAATATACCTTTTAATCTTGTTAAAAAAACCATTGAAGAATTCAATGGTTTTTTATTTATAATATTTTGTCTATTAAGAATTTATTTGAAATGAGTTATTTTCATAAAAATTTCATACTTTTGCAACCTAAAATTTTAATCGATAATGAAGGTTACCGCACAAAACCATGATGATGTAAGTGCATTACTTACAGTAACATTGGAAAAATCTGACTATAAAGAAAAAGTAGAAAAGCAATTGATTAATTATGCTAAAAATGCGCAAGTTCCTGGTTTCAGAAAAGGGAAAGTGCCTTTAAGTATGGTTAGAAAGCAATACGAGGCAGGAATTGCGTTTGAAGAAATCAACAAGCAGGTTTCAGATGCCCTCAACAACTATGTTAATGAAAACAAATTAAGATTAGTTGGGCAGCCTGTTCCTCAACCAGTAAACGAACTTGATTACAATGCTGATCAGTTAGAAGTTGCTTTTGAAGTAGGATATGAGCCTGCATTCACGATAGATTTAGCTAAATATGAAGCTCCTCATTATAAAGTAGAAGCTTCTGAAAAAGAAATTAACAAGAGTATTGAAAACATGCAAAAGCGTTTCGCTGAGCAGGTTCCTCAAGATAAAATTACCAAAGACTCTTATATTGCGTTAGAGGTTTCTCAAGTTGTAGAAGAAGATGCTGAAGGAGAGCACCACCACCATCCAAAGAATGTTACGATTACGGCTGAAAACAAAGAAGCTTTTAAATTAGTAAAGTCTTTGAAAATGGATGGAGCTGTAAAAGTTTCTAAAGAAACTCTTGCGGGTGACGAAGAATTAGCAAAAGAATTAGGATTCAGTAAAGAAGAAGTTGAGCATCTACACCATAATGAGGTAGAAGTAAAAGTAAAAGATTTTTACTCTCTAAATCTTGCTGAACTAGATCAGAGTCTTTTTGATAAAGTATACGGAGAAGGAAATATTAAGTCTGAAGATGAGCTTAAAGAAAAGGTAAAGTCTGAACTAGATGAATATTTCCAACAAAATGCAGATGTTCATTTTGTAAATAAAGTATTGGAGCAGGTTTCAGAAAAAGAAGAAGTCGTACTTCCAGAAGCATTTTTGGTAAAATGGTTGTTATTCTCTAATCAGAATATCCAAACAGAAGAGCAGGCTAAAGAAATTCTTGCGGCAGAGAAAAATCAATTGAAAAATCAAATTATCGAAGGTAAATTGATGACTGATAATGATATCCAATTAGATTATACAGATGTTTTGGCACAAGCTGAACAGTTAGTAAGAAATCAATTGGCTATTTATGGAATTCATCATTTAGGAGATGAAGAAATTCAGAAATATGCAGTTGAGATGTTGAAAGATCAAGAGCAAGTAAGACAGATTTCTTCTGAAGTAGCTATGGCTAAATTGAAAGATGCTATTCTTGATAAAGCAAGTAAAAAAGAAACTAAAATTTCTCATGATGAGTTTCTAGCTGAGCTTAAAAAGTAATTATATTTTGATATAAATAGGTAAAACCGCCAAATTTGGCGGTTTTTTTATTAAATGTAGTTTTTTATTTTATTTCGGCCAATATTCATATATTTACGGCCTTAAACTTAATATATGAAAAAGATTATCATTCCGTTTTTTTGTTTGATGCTTGGCTCAACATCTATATATGCACAGCAGTCAGCTGCTCCTGAGAAAATTGAAGCTGTACAATCAAAACTAACTGCTAAAGAAGTTATAGATAATTACCTTAAAGCTTTAGGAGGTAAAGATAAATTAGAAGCTATAAAAACTACCGTTACCGATAACACCCTTTCCCTTCAAGGTATGGAAGTGAGTATGACCACTAAAAAAATGGGAAATAAGTTCAAGTCCGAACAAAGTGTAATGGGACAAAAAATGATTCAGGTGTTTGATGGAGAAAAAGGATATTTCGATCAGATGGGTCAGAAAATGGATATTCCTGCAGATAAAATCCCGGAATTAAAGAAAAGTCAAACTATTGATGCTTTAAGTTATAATCCTGCTAATTTTCCTACTGTAAATGTTGAAAAAATAGATGGAAAAGACTATAATGTATTAACTTCTGATAAAGGTAAACATTATTTTGACGCTTCTACAGGATTGTTATACAAATCAACTTCTGCAGAAGGAAACGCTACTATTAAAGGGTATTTAACAGTAGACGGAGTTAAGTTCCCTTCAGAAATTGAAGCAGAAGGAAACGGGCAGAAAGTGGTAATCAAAACAACGAAAGTAGTAATCAATGCTGATGTTACTGATGCTGACTTTAAATAGAATTTAATAAACATAAATAAAAAAAGACCGGAATTTCCGGTCTTTTTTTATTTATGTTTATAATTTTAACTCAAATTTAACTTTAATATGGTGTTTTGTGTTTTTTTAGGTTGTTTTTAATTAATAATTTTAACGCCGTAAAGAAATTAATAACATATTATGAAGAAAATTCTATCATCATTTGCTGTTATCTTTTTGATGTCATCAAATGTATTTGCGCAGAATATTCCTGTGGACCCATCAGTGAGAATAGGCACCCTTTCAAATGGGATGAAGTATTATATCAAGAAAAATACATTACCTGAAAAGAAAGTGGATTTTCGTCTGGCAATCAATGCTGGGTCAATTCTTGAAGACGAAAATCAAAGAGGATTAGCTCACTTTATGGAGCATATGAACTTTAATGGAACTAAAAACTTCCCAGATAATAAACTTGTTGATTTTCTTCAATCTATTGGAGTGAAATTTGGCCAACACCTTAATGCATATACAAGTTTTGATGAAACGGTATATATGTTACCGGTACCATTGGATAAGCCTGGAAATTTGGATGCTGGTTTAAAAGTAATGGAAGATTGGGCATTTAACGCAACACTTTCTGATGAGCAAATCAATAAAGAAAGAGGAGTGGTATTGGAGGAGCTAAGATTAGGGTTAGGAGCAGATAAAAGAATGATGGAGAAATACCTTCCAAAAATGTTGTATAATTCTCAATATGCAAATAGATTGCCTATTGGAACAAAAGATGTTTTGCAGAATTTTAAACCTGATGTAATTAGACAGTTCCATAAAGATTGGTATAGACCGGATTTAATGGCAATCGTAGTAGTAGGAGATATCAATGTAGATGAGATAGAAAAGAAAATTAAAAGTAACTTTAGTAAATATAAAAACCCATCAAAACCAAGGGAGAGAAAAAACTTTGACCTTCCTAATCATAAAGAAACTCTTGTGTCTATTGAAACAGACCCGGACGCAACGAGCTCAATGGTACAGTTTATTATGAAAGATGCTGAAGCCTATCAGCCGGATGTTACTATTGAACAATATAACCAAAGCCAGATAGAAAGCCTTACAACAACGATGTTAAATAATAGGCTGCGAGAGTTAATCAATTCGAATAACCCTCCGTTTACTTTTGGATCCGTTTATCATGGTGGTACTTATGCAAGAAGTAAAGAAGCTTTTCAGGGATTTGCTATGACGAAAGAAGGAGATCAATTGAATGGGCTTAAAGTTCTTTTGGAAGAAGTGGAAAGAGCAAAAAGATTTGGTTTTACCCAAACAGAATTAGATCGTGCAAAATCACAAATTTTATCCAATCTTGAAAAATCCTATAATAACAGGGATAAAACAGAAAGTGATAGATTGGTAGGAGAATACGTAAGAAATTTTCTAGAGCAAGAACCGATACCTGGAATAGCATGGGAATACGAGGATACTAAGAAGTTCTTACCATCTGTGACATTGGATCAAACAAATGCTATTATCAAACAAATGGTAAAAGATGATAGTAGAGTAATCGTGATAACAGGTCCTAAGAAAGACAAGGTAATAATGCCTACGGAAGCAATGGTTCTTAATACTTTTGAAAGTATTAAAATGGCGGATCTTAAGCCATATGAGGAAAAGGCTGCTATCAAAAACCTAGTAAAACCATTTAAGTCTGAAGGTAAAATTGCTAAAACAGAAACAGATGCTAAATTAGGAACAACAACCTGGACACTAAGCAATGGAGCGAAAGTTACTTTCAAAAAAACAGATTATAAGGATGATGAAATTGTATTTTCCGCAAGAAGTTTGGGGGGAAGTTCTTTAATTCCTGATGTTGACTATAATAAAGTTCAGTTTGCATTTTCTGCATTGACAGAGGCTGGAGTGAACGGATATTCAAAATCAGAACTTACCAATTATCTCGCTGGAAAACAAGTAAGTGTAAATCCATCAATAGGTAGTTTAACGGAAGGAGTTTCGGGAAAAACAACACGGAAGGATTTAAATACGGCAATGGAGCTATTGTATTCTTATTTCACAGGTCTTAATTATAGCACAGATGCTTTCAATGCTTATAAAATGAAACAATCAGCGATGTTGGATAATCTTTTATCTAATCCTCAGTTTTATTTTGCCAATGAGCATGCTAAATTCCTGAATCAGAAAAATCCTAGATTTATTGGGGTAGTTCCTATGGAAAAAGAATGGGCCAATACAGACTATAAAAAAGCATATGACATTTATAAAGAAAAATTTGCCAATGCAGGAAACTTTCATTTCTATTTTGTAGGTAACATTGATGAAGCTACCTTTAAAAATGATGTTTTACAATATATTGCAAGTCTTCCTTCTACAGGTGTCGCTGCTACATTTAAAGATACTGGATATAGACAAGTAACAGGTGATTATTCAAAAGTGTATAAGAAAGGAAAAGATCCTAAAAGTATGGTAACCATCGCTTACAGTGGTGAAGTTCCATATAATGAAAAAGAAGCGTTGGCATTAGAAGCTCTAGGAGAGGTGGCTACCATTAAAGTAATTGAAAAATTAAGGGAAGAGGAAAGTGGAATTTATGGAGGAGGAGCTAGAGGAAATATGAATAAAGTACCTTATAATACCTATAATTTTAGCATAAGCTTCCCTTGTGGTCCTGAAAATTCAGCAAAACTAACTAAAAGTGCGTTAGCTGAGGTTCAAAAACTTATTGATAAAGGCCCTGAGCAAAAAGATCTTGATAAATATAAAGAAGGAGAGTACAATGATCATAAAACAAGCCTGAAAGATAATATGTTCTGGCTAACTTCTATAGCTAAGAATCAATTAGATGGAACTGATAAGTATGAAATCTTAAATTATGAAGCCAAAGTAAAGGCTCTTACAATAAAAGATCTGCAAGATGTGGCTAAAAAATACCTTACAAAAGGGAAAATAATAGCGACATTAATGCCTGAAGATGGATGGGAAAAAGATAAAAATCAAGAAGCGAAATCTTCTACAACAGTAAGTACTGGAGTAATTAATTAATCATTTATTTATAACTAACTGAGAAACCACAGATTAATCTGTGGTTTTTTGTATTAAGAGCCATATTCTTTTTTCCATTCTTCTGCTGCCCCACTCAGAATAGTATAAAACTCTTCGCCATACTTTCTGATTAAAGGTGTTTTTAAAAACTTATATACAGGCACTTGCAGTTCTTTTCCTAATGTACAAGCATCGCTGCAAACACTCCATTCATGATAATTCAATGCGGTGAAAGTGGAATATTCCGTAATGCGAATAGGATAAAGATGGCAAGATATTGGTTTTTGCCATTCTACAGCACCATCTTCGTAAGCCTTTTCAATCCCACACTTTGTGATGCCTTTCTCATCAAAAGTTACATAGGCACATTCTCTGTTTTCAACCATAGGAGTTACATACATCCCATCAAGAGGATCTGTAGTCCATGTTCCTTGCTCTTCAAGCGCTTTGATGCCTTCTGCGGTAAGATAAGGTTTAATTTTATCAAAGATCGTATCTAAAATTTCAAGCTCATCTTTATCTAGTGGGGCACCCACATCTCCTTCTACACAGCATGCACCCTTACATTTTGTAAGATTGCAAACAAACTCTTCGGAGAATATCTCCTCAGAAATCAATTTATCGTCTATTTGAATCATAATCTTTAAAATAAATCAAAATAAGTAGTTGCTTTAAAGGTGATTAAACTGAAAATAATCAACCATAAACTTAATTCTTGAATCCAATATTTAGGTAAAAACTTAAGCATTCGGCTTAATATAATGCTAGAAGGGAATGCTAGAAGTAATAAATATTCATAACTTGTATTCATATACATTATAATAATAGCAAGCTGGGCCATAGAAAATACCAATAAAAAAGTATACTTATAACGAGTTATAGGACTCTTCCTATTGTAATTGCTAAAATGATCATAAAGAGCATACAGTAGCATTAGTATAGTGGGGGCTAAAGGTAATAAAGCTATATATTCGGATAAAGTAAGCGGACGCATTTTTCCAAAAGGAAAATAATCAGTATCCCATGAAGTAAATCTAAGGAAAAACATGATAGAAAAATAGCTAAATGCAATCAAAATAATCCCTAGCAAAAATCTAAAAAGATTTAACCCTACTTTTTCGGAAGTTGCAATGACATGGATAATCACAAAAACAGCCATGGGCCAAGTGGTTGGAAGGAAAATAAAATTTAGACATACAATAGACCCTACCAAAACATATGATTTTTTTCTAATCTCTTCATTGGTGCTCGTGAGAAGTAATAAAAGAAAAGAGTTGGTAAGTAATGAAATAGATATACCTATATCTAAACTGCCGGGATACAATCCGAAAATAAAAAATGTATATAAAAATAAAGGGAGATGCGTTTGATAATTCAGTGCAATACTATGAAAACAGAAATATCCCAAAGCAATTCCCAAGAATGTAATTCCTGCTATAATAGCTTCATATGTGTTGAAATTCAGTATGTTAAATATGATTACTATTAAAAGAAGAAAACCAATATAAACAGGAATTGAAAAAATATTGCTTTCTTTTGAAAGTAATTTAAACATTTTTTATAAATTTGTACAAAGTTAATTTAAAAAAGGAAAATAATGACGTCTTTCTGGTTATTCTTAAGCAAAGTTTTCAAATGGTCTTTCGGTTTTTTTGATGCATTTGGAAATGTGTTAAACTGGATCCTATTTATCGTTTGTTGTATATTATTTACATATTGGTGCTACGTTTTAGTAGTAACATTAGGCGGTGATAAAGATAAAGACTATCATTCTCCAACGGAAGGTAAGTTTCCTTACTATGATCCGAATATATATAAAAAAGAAGGTTAATTAATTGGTTATATAGTAAAAAGCCGATCAAACTTGTTTGATCGGCTTTTTTAATTTAATAATTGATTAAATCTATTCTGTTTGTTTATCAATCGTGTATGGGAATTACTAAAACAGGAATACTCGAATCTTTTGTAAGCCCTTTTGTTAAACTTCCTACAAAAACATCATAAATACCACTTCTACCATGAGAACCCATGACAATAAAATCTGCATTTTTAGATTGTGAATATTCTAAAATAATATCCTTGGCAATACCTTGCTTTAGAAGATGTTCGCAATCTATATCCTGAGCAATAATTCTTTGTTCGATTTTATTGAGTTGAACCAATTCTTCTTTTATTTCATTTTCCTCTACCTCAGGAAAATATTGAAATCCCATATCACCGATCGCAAAGCCAATATCTGAAGGGGCTACATGAATTAGAAAAATTTTACCATTAACTTGTTTTGCAAATTTTACTGCCGCGTCCACAAGTTGTTCTGATCTATCCCCAAAATCTACGGGTAATACAATATTTATCATAATTTTTAATTTTACCTTTAATTTTGTTGTTTAAAGATAAGAAAAAAATGCGATATATGGTATTAATTTAGCTATAATATTCGTATGCTAAGAATTTTTTTATCTTCAAGATGTACATCAAGAATGTCATTCTCTTCCACTTTTCCAACACCTTTTGGAGTCCCTGTGAAAATAAGATCACCTGTTTTTAAGGTGAAATATCGTGAAGCAAAAGAAATGATCTCGTCAAATGAAAAAAGCATATCTTTTGTATTTCCATTCTGAACTTCTTTATTATTTTGTAGCAAAGAAAAAGGAAGTGCTTCAAGATTAAAATCTTCTTTTTTAAAAAAGTTTCCAACCACTGCAGAACCATCAAAACCTTTTGAAAGTTCCCAAGGTAGTCCTTTAGATTTAAGCTCACTTTGAAGGTCTCTTGCGGTAAAATCAATTCCCAATGTAATTTCTTCAAAATGTTTGTGGGCAGATTCTTTTCGAATGTATTTTCCTCCTTTAGAAATTTTTAATACAACTTCTAGCTCATAATGAATATCATTAGAAAAATCGGGAAGGTAAAAATCATTACCTTTTAAGACTGCTGTATCTGGTTTTATAAATATAACTGGATTTTCAGGAACTTCATTTCCCAATTCTTTTGCATGCTCACTGTAGTTTCTTCCTATGCAGATAATTTTCATAATTTTTTATAATGTACATTTTTTATTTTTATACAAATGCAATAAATATTTGTAAAATAGAGTGTTGAGTACTATTTTAATGAGTGAAATTATTACCGCAATAATAACAAATAAATGTATGACTTGTTAAAATTGAAATTCCAAAAAAACTAGTTGCACTATCATCTCTATAGATGTGATTTGATTTGCATTGAGGACAGACAAAATCAAATTCAGGGTTTTCAATAGTATGTTCTACTTCTAAAGAAAACTCATTGTTGTCTTTATATTCTTGTAAAATTTGTTTAGCTTTTTCTACCTCTTCTTCAAAAACCTGTAATTGGATTCCTCCGACTGCTTGAGAAAGAAGCCAATCAGATTGTATCAATTGTTCGTTAGCAATATAGCTATTAATACCATTCTCAGCTAAAATTTGTTTTTCACGGTTTGCCTGAAGTGCAGTTTCATAGAATTGAAATGTAATAAGTTGAGACATAATTAAAATTTACCTGATAATTTTGATAATTGAATTTTAGTGAATATTTTCTTTGTGTACAAAGGAAACTCTGCATTCTGAAGCCATCCGAAATATCCTAAATCTTTTTGGAAAACCGTTTTTACTACTTGTCCTTTGTATTTTCCAAAGTTGAAAATTTCTTCTTGCTGATCATTATATCCTATGAAACCTGCTAAATCTGCATTCTTATTATGGAAAGAATATTCGCTTAATCCTGCAATTTCATTAGGAATATCATCATATTTGCCAACCTGGGCATCCAATACTTCAAAAGTAGCCATCACATCAGCTTCTGCAGAGTGAGCGTTTTCAAGCGTCTTACCACAATAAAACTGGTAGGCAGCCCCTAAGTTTCTAGGCTCTTTTTTATGGAAAACAGTTTGAGCGTCTACTAATTTGAATTTGCTCAAATCAAAATCGACACCAACCCTCAATAATTCTTCAGCCAAAAGAGGAACATCGAAACGGTTGGAATTAAAACCTCCAAGATCACTTCCTGCAAGTAATTCCATTATTTTAGAAGCAATATCCCGGAAAGTGGGAGCATCTTTTACATCTTCATCATAAATACCATGGATCTCACTACATTGTTTTGGAATAGGCATCTCCGGATTTACTCTCCATGTTTTACTCTCTCGGGAAGCATCCGGATTTATTTTCAATATGCATATTTCAACTATTCTATCTTTTCCGATATTGGTTCCTGTTGTTTCTAGGTCAAAAACACACAAGGGTTTATGTAATTTTAAATTCATTTTTTAGTTATAAATTAGAGTAATATGATATATTCATACCATTTAGTTGAGTTGTTTTTGAAAAATTATAGATATAAAAATATAATAAATAATTATGATGGGGATTCCAACTATTTTGAAAATACTTATAATGATAATTGCACCTATCAATAAAGCTAATTTAGGATAGTTATCTTGCAATTTCATAGATTTAAATTTCATGGCAATCATTTTAATAGGACTGACTAAAAGCCATGATAAAATAGCAGTAAGTAGTAAGAGAAATAAAGCGCTTTCAAATAAAAATTGAAAATTTCCACTTTCTTTCCATGCATAATATAAACCGAAAATTAAAATCGTATTTGATGGAGTATTTAAGCCTTTAAAATAATATTTCTGTTCTTCATCTAAATTGAAAATAGCGAGTCTCAGACAGGAAAAAAGAGTAACAAATAATCCTAAATATTGTATCTTAAAAGGCAGTTCTATTCCTAAAAATAGATTTTCAAAAGGTTCTAAAGCAACATAAAGAGTGAGGCCGGGAATTAATCCAAAACTTACCATATCAGCCAAGGAATCCAACTGTACTCCCAAATTAGAATTAGACTTCAACGCCCTTGCAATGAAACCATCAAAAAAATCTAAAATCAATGAAAAGATAATACAGATCGCTGTGGTTTGATAATCTCCTAAAATGAGATGAATAGCACCCACACATCCCGAAAATAAATTTCCCAGTGTGATGATATTTGCAATGTTATTTTTAATAAAGTCCATAGTTATCCAATAAAGTTTATAGTCACAAAATTACTGTTTTTAAGAATTATGACTCAAAATATTCTGAACTAAAAAATGCATTAATGTGAATTTGCTGTAAATTTGCGGAATGAAATTTTTTAAAGAATTTAGAAAACAGGAAGTTCTGATATTATTATATCGAATTTTTTTAGCATATTTTTTTTATCAGATTGCAAGATTTTTATTCTGGTATTTTAATAGGGAATTAGTAAAAGTTGATTCTTTTTCTGATTATTTCAGTTTATCATATCATGGGATTGCATTTGATACAACAGCGATTCTTTATGTAAATGCATTATTCATACTTCTAAGCTTGATTCCAATTATAGTTAATACCAAGAAAGGATATCAAACATTTCTTCTCTGGCTGTATTTTATAACTAATGGAATTGCTTATGCGATGAATTTTGGCGATGTAGTGTATTTTAAATTTTCGCAAACGCGTTTAACTTCAGCGGCGTTTCAGGTAGCCAAACATGAATCGAATATATTTAAAGTATTTACAACTTCTATTGTACAAAATCCTTACATCCTACTGTGGTTTGTAGTCTTGATGTGGGTTTGGGTTTTCCTTTATAAAAAAATAAAAATTACTGAAAGAAAACCTGTAAAGTTATTGCCTTATTTTATTTTTTCAATCCTTACGTTGTGTGCAGTAGCTGTATTGACAGTAGGTGGTATTCGAGGTGATTTTAAACATAGTACAAGGCCAATTAATTTAGTGGATGCGAATCGCTTTGTAAAGATTCCATCACAAGGAAATATGGTATTGAATAGCACCTTTTCATTTTTTAGAACATTAGGGACAAATAATTTTAAAGAGGTTCATTTCGTCTCTGAAAAATTCATTGATGATAATATCCAATCATACAAAATGTATGATAGAAAAATAACCAGTCGACCTAATATTGTTATTTTTATTGTAGAATCTTTTGGGAGAGAATATTCCGGAGCTTTTAATAGAAATAAGGAGATAAAGGATTATGTTTCTTATACTCCATTCATGGATAGTTTAGCCAATGAAAGTTTAATTTTTCCTAACACCTTTGCTAACGGAAGGCAATCTATTCATGGAATGAGTAGTGTATTAGCAGGTATTCCTAGTCTCACGGATGCTTTTACAAGTTCACCTTATTCCAATCAAAAGATCCAGTCTATTGTTTCTGTGTGCAATGAGTTGGGATATGATACGTCTTTTTATCATGGAGCACCTAATGGATCAATGGGCTTTTTAGGTTTTGGAAACATTCTTGGGTTTAAGCATTATTTTGGGAAAACAGAATATAATCATGATCAAGACTTTGATGGAATGTGGGCTATATGGGATGAACCGTTTTTACAATATTTTGCGAAAAATGTGGGAAGGACGCAACCTTTTATGGCAACGGTATTTACGGCCTCTTCGCATCATCCTTTTAAAATCCCAGAACAATATATAGGTAAATTTAAAAAAGGGAAAAATAATATGCATGAGCCCATTCAGTATACTGATTATTCTATAAAAAAGTATTTTGAAACAGCAAAAAAACAACCTTGGTATAATAACACCATCTTTGTTTTTACGGGAGACCATACGAATGAAATATATTACTCTGAATATGACAAAATTATGAACAGATTTGCGGTGCCTTTGATTTTCTTTTCTCCTAATCCTGAATATAATTTAAAAGGAGTTAATGTTGAAGATGCCCAACAGATTGATATCTATCCTACATTAGCAGATTTAATAGGTTATAATAAAAAAATAAGAAGCTGGGGAAGAAGTCTAGTGAGTGATAAAAAATATCCTACCATTATTGCAAATTCAGATGGTGCGGTGGAGCAGTTTATTATCGGAAATTACATCTATCGTTTTGATGGTAATGAAGTGGTAGGAATTTATGATAAAACAGATTTAGGGCTAGAAAAAAATCGTATGCCTCAACTTAAAACTCCCGAAACAGAAAAAGGTATCCAGATAGCAAAAGCTTGGTATCAAGATTATATGGACAAGATTATGAATAGGAAACTTTATTAGTCGTGTAAAAATGAGATAACTTGTGATGATATGATTTCTATTGCAATAAATGTTCCTAAAAAATTATTTCTAAATTATTGAGGATGTTGAGAAGAAACATCCCTGTTTTAAGGATAATTATTTTTATATTAGCCTAACAGAATGCTGAAACACTAAATTTTATTTTTGCTGGTTTGAAATTAATTTTTACTTTTAGCAGATCGTAGTTAACGAAAATATCTTAACTTAGAATTAATTATAGATACGAAATATGAAAAAATTATTATTAACATTTGTGCTTTCGCTTTTTGGAGTAATGTCTTTTGCACAAATTGAGGGAAAATGGAAGACAATAGACGATGAAACTAAACAAGCCAAATCTATTGTTGAGATTTATAAGAAATCAGATGGTAAATTTTACGGAAAAGTTTCTCAGTTACTTATCAAACCGGCAGATCCAAATTGTACAGTTTGTAAAGATGATAGAAAAGGAAAACCCATTTTAGGATTGGAAATAATCAGGGGATTGAAAAAGGATGGAGATGAATTTACAGGAGGAACTATTACAGATCCTAAAACAGGTAAAACGTATAAATGTACGATTACAAGAAGTGGAGACCAACTCAATGTAAGAGGATATGTAGGTCTTTCTTTATTAGGACGAACACAAGTATGGCATAAAGTTGATTAATTTTATGTTAAATAAAGGAATATAGGTGTCTCAAGTTGTGAGATGCCTTTTTTATTATGTATGTAATAAAAAATCACTATTTTTGTACTCTAAATTTTTCAAAGAAATATGGCAGAATATACTTTTCGTGAAGTAATTGCGCAGGCAATGAGCGAGGAAATGCGCAAAGACGAATCCATTTATTTAATGGGGGAAGAAGTAGCAGAATATAATGGTGCATATAAAGCTTCAAAAGGAATGCTGGATGAATTTGGCCCTAAAAGAATAATTGATACACCTATTGCTGAGCTTGGTTTTGCAGGAATTTCTGTGGGAGCAGCAATGAATGGTAATAGACCCATTGTGGAATTTATGACATTCAATTTCTCTTTGGTAGGAATAGATCAAATTATTAATAATGCTGCAAAAATCCGTCAAATGAGTGGGGGACAATGGAATTGCCCAATCGTTTTTCGTGGTCCTACTGCTTCTGCAGGTCAGTTAGGAGCTACTCACTCGCAGGCTTTTGAAAGTTGGTATGCCAACTGTCCTGGATTGAAAGTGGTGGTGCCTTCAAACCCTTACGATGCAAAAGGATTATTGAAAACAGCCATTCAGGATAATGATCCTGTAATTTTTATGGAATCTGAGCAGATGTATGGAGATAAAATGGAAATTCCTGAAGAAGAATATTATTTACCAATAGGAAAAGCTGAAATTAAGAAAGAAGGAAAAGATGTCACATTGGTTTCATTTGGTAAGATTATGAAACTGGCTATTCAAGCTGCTGAAGATTTAGCTAAAGAAGGAATCTCGGTAGAAGTTATTGACTTGAGAACGGTTCGTCCTTTAGATTATGATACGATATTAGAATCAGTAAAGAAAACAAATAGATTAGTTATTTTAGAAGAAGCATGGCCATTTGCTTCAATTTCTTCTGAAATTACCTATATGGTACAGCAAAAAGCATTTGATTATTTGGATGCACCCATAAAGAGAGTTACTACTCCAGATGCTCCTGCACCGTATTCAGCTGCTTTATTTGCAGAATGGTTTCCTAAACTTGAGAAAGTTAAAGAAGAAATTAAGAAAGCGATGTACGTTAAATAGTAATAGAAAAAAACTTCCGAAAGGAAGTTTTTTCATTTATTATATTCATGGATAAAAATTCTTAAGGTTATAAATTTAATTTAAATTTGCGCTTCTAAAATTTAAAATTTGCTCTAATATGGCAGAAGTTACAGAAGGTGGTCATCATTTTGACTTGAAAAAGCTTTCATTTGTAGGAGTTATAGTTTCTCTAGGAATCGTTTTTGGAGATATAGGTACATCACCACTGTACGTAATGAAGGCGATTGTGAATGCCCGTAAAGATGGAGCAACAATGCCTTTTGATGAATATATTGAAGGGGCACTTTCCTGTATTATCTGGACCCTTACCCTTCAAACGACATTTAAGTATGTAATTATAGCTTTAAGGGCTGATAACAAAGGAGAAGGTGGAATTCTTGCACTTTATTCATTAGTAAAGAAACTCAAGAAAAAATGGTTATACGTGGTGGCGATCATTGGGGCTTCCACATTGGTTGCAGATAGTGTGATTACTCCTTCACTTACTGTAATGTCTGCGATTGAAGGTCTTAAAATTTATAACCCTGAAACTCCGGTTGTATTTATTACTCTGGGAATATTATTTATCGTATTTGTGGTACAGCAATTTGGAACCGCATCTATAGGTAAATTTTTTGGCCCTATTATGGTAATTTGGTTTTTAGTGTTAGGAATATTCGGATCTGTTCATATTTTTGATCATATTGAAATTTTTAAAGCATTCAATCCAATATATGCTTACAATCTTATTACCCATTCTTCAAGTGCAATTGTGATTATGGGGGCTGTGTTTTTATGTACCACAGGGGCGGAAGCATTGTATTCTGATCTTGGACATTGTGGTGCCAAAAATATCAGAGTAAGTTGGGCGTTTGTGAAAATAATGCTTATCTTAAACTATCTAGGACAAGGAGCTTGGCTCTTGGATAATTATCACCAGGTACACAGTGCCGGAGTAAATCCATTTTTTGGGATTATGCCTGAATGGGCAGTTTTGCCAGGTGTTATTTTGGCAACAGCTGCAGCAATTATTGCAAGCCAGGCGGTAATTACCGGATCGTTTACTATGTTTTCGGAAGCCATGTCTATCTCTTTCTGGCCCAATCAACATATTGAATATCCTTCGGGAGTTAAAGGACAAATGTATATCCCTAGAATTAATTGGGGATTAATGATATTTTGTTTTGTAGTAGTGATATTTTTCCAGAAATCTGAACGTATGGAAGCTGCATATGGTTTAACCATCACTATAACGATGTTAATGACGACCATTTTGTTGTTATTCTGGTTAAGTAGAACTCGAGTGAGTAAATTTTTTCTTATCGGATTTGCTTCAGTTTATCTCTTCCTAGAATCTGGCTTTTTCTACGCAAATGTGATTAAATTTATAGATGGAGGTTGGTTGACAATGGTGCTTGGAGGCTATATAGCCGTTTGTATGTATGCTTGGTATAACGGTAGATTGATTAAAGCTAATTTTATTCAATTTGTTAAAATTGATAAATATGTTTCTATCATAAAGGATATGAAACTAGATGAAACTATTCCTAAATATGCTACAAACCTTGCTTACTTAAGCAGAGCAAAAAAGAATGATGAAGTTGAATCAAAAATTATTTATTCAATTATTAAAAAACAACCTAAAAGAGCGGATCATTATTTTATTTTAAGTATTGTTAATCAGGAAGATCCGTATACATTTAAATATACAGTTGATGAAATCTTACCAGGGACAGTTTATAAAGTGAATTTTCTATTAGGATTTAAGGTTGATCGCAGAATCAATGATTATTTTAATATGGTGTTAAAAGATTTAATGGCTGATGGAACGATTCCTTCAAGAAGTAGTCATCCGTCTTTAAGAGCCCATGATATTCCGCCAGATCTTAAATATGTAATTATAGACAATACTTATATCAATGATATATTATTAACGGTTAAACAAAAAATTACGCTCAATATTTACAATTTTGTGAAATATATTGGAAGTGATGATTTTAAATCTTGGGGAGTTAGTTCTCATAACGTGGAAGTAGAATCGGCACCTATAACAGAACTAACGGTATATGATAATAAAATTGAGCAAGCAGGATTTCTAAGGCATAATAGTTAAGATCCTTTAACAAAATAGTCTACCCTTTATTTAAATAAAAATCAATAAATTTGTAGATAATTTTTTTGATGGATACAATACAAAAAGAAAAAAATATAGCCTTAATTAAAGATGTTTTAAGAAACTATTTATTAGAAAAAGGTTTTAGAAATACTCCTGAACGATATACTATATTAGAGGAAATATATAATATGGATCATCACTTTAACGTGGATGATCTATATCTTTTAATGATGCAGAAAAAATATCACGTTTCTAAGGCTACTATTTATAATACAATCGAGATCTTTCTTGATGCTGGGTTAATCCGCAAGCACCAATTTGGTGAAAAGACACTTACGTCTTCATCTTATGAGAAATCTTATTTTGACAAACAACATGATCATCTTGTAATTTATAAAAAAGATTCTGATAAGGAAATTGAAGAGATTATTGAGTTTTGCGATCCAAGGATCCAAGGAATTAAAGAAGCAATTGAAGAAGCATTTGGGGTAAGAATTGATTCTCATTCGCTGTATTTTTATGGTACTAAGAATGATTAATTAATGAAACTATTTTTTGCATTCTTGTTTTTTGTATCAGTACTTACTTTTGCGCAAGATAAACAAAAGCCTGCGCAACGAGAACCCTATTTACAGAATCCTGTAATAAATGCACAACCACAACAAATAAAACCCGAAAATAAGGTAAAGATTCTCAATGCTGACGAAATCATAAAAGATCAGAAAATGTATGACGGGAACCGTTATATGAAAGGGAATGTGAAAATTGAGCATCAGGGATCAATTCTGACTGCTGATGAGGTAGTGATGTATGAAGAGGAAAACTTTGTAAAAGCAATTGGAAATGTAAAATTGCAAAATACTGATGGTTCAGTGATTACAGCAGGTGAAATGGAATATGATGGGAATACTCAAAAAGGTGTAGCCCGAAAAAATGTAATACTTGTTGATCCTCAGCAAACGATAAAAACTGAAACGATGTATTACGATAGGCTTTCAAGACAAGCATATTTTAATACAGGAGGGACTATTTCTGATGGTCAAAATGTGATGTATACCAATTCAGCAACCTATTTTTTAGATACAAAATTGATAGATTTTGTAGGAAATGTAAAAATAGATAATCCTGATTATACTGTAGAAGGAAAAAATATAAAACAAAATCAGCTTACTAAAGTAGCTGAATTTTTTGGACCTACTACTATCACAAGAAAGGATAATCCTAAAAATTATTTGTACACTGAAAAAGGAACTTATAGTATGAATTCTAAAGAAGCATATCTTAATAAGAATTCAAGGATACATTATAATGATAAAATCCTGACGGGCGATGATATGTATTTTAATCAATTCACAGGTTTTGGTACCGCTACGGGAAATGTAACATTAGATGATCCAAAAGAAAGGCGGTGGATAAAAGGGGGTTATGGCGAAATTTATGAAAAGAAAGATTCTGCCGTTATGACTAAAAATCCGTACGCTGTAAAAGCTTTTGAGAAAGATTCCATGTACTTTGCTGCTGAAAAGATTATTTCCTTACAGAAACCGGATTCTCTGAATCCAACGACTAAAAAAAGTTTTTTAAGAGCATTTAAGAAAGCTAGGTTTTATAAATCTAATGCTCAAGGTAGGGCAGATTCTATTGCTTTTAATGAAACTGATGGAGTGATGCACATGTTTACAGCACCCATATTATGGAGTGGTGAAAAGCAGGTAACAGGTAAAAAAATTGAGGCATACTTTAATACAAAAGAAGAGAATATAGATTCTTTAAAAGTTATTGATGATGCTTTTGCAATAAGCAAAGTAGACTCCTTAGATCTGAAAGATGAATTTAATCAGGTAAAAGGAAAGTTAATGACCGTATATTATCAGAATAATAATCTGAAAGAAGCTAAGGTAATTGGAAATGCACAATCAATTAGCTATTCTGATGATGTGAATGAAAATACACAAGAAAAAGAAAGGATTGGAATTTCTCTTACATCCTGTGGAATTTTAGGAGCTCTTTTTGAAGAAAAGGCGTTACAGGTTGTTTCTTGTAGTATTGGAGCAACATCAGATACATATCCAATGAGTAAGATAGAACCTTCTAAAAGAAAATTTGCTGATTTTAATTGGAATACAAAAGATCGTATACGAAAATGGCAGGATATACTTGTAGATACTCCTGATTATGATGAAATAATATATTCTGCAAATACTTCTCTTTATGATCGTGCACAAGAAGAAATTGATAAAGAGAAGGCTAAGGAAGAAGCTAAAAAACCAAAACGGACAAGAAAATAACTCCATTTTTCTATGTAAAAAATCAAATTCACCATTTCATCTATGGAAATGGTGAATTAATTTTTTAAAAAGTATATAAAAGCGCTATGAAATCTCATGTTTTTGAATGTTTATTTTGGGAATAGTGAAAAATTATTCCAAAATAAGTGAAGGGATAAGTCATATGGGAGCTTACTTTTAACGATTCTTTATTTCACATCGGCTTGAAATTATATTATTTGCATTTAAATTAATATTTTATTGAGAATTTTATTGTTTCAATTGATATTTTTTGTACATTTATCACATGGTAAAGTGAAACTATATTAATATTTTGTGATTTGGTGGATATCGCTCTCATTTTTTTTGAGAGCGATTTTTTTTATTCTTTTTATATCGTTTGCTCTGTTTACTGAATGTTTTATAGATTTGCTGAAAATTTCATTAAAATGAATATTCAAAAAGATTTTTTTTTATATCAGGCTCAAACAACAAAATTTGCGGCAGGTTTTGAAGTGGAAAAAGCTGAAGGAAGTTATATTGTAGGTAAAGATGGGAGGAGATATTTGGATTTTGTAGCAGGGGTCTCTGCTAATACATTAGGGCATTCACATCCGAAAATAGTTAATGCTATTGTAGAACAGGCTACTAAATATCTACATGTAATGGTATACGGTGAATATGCTCAAGAAATGCCTGTAGCATTATGTAAACTATTGGCAGAATCCACTCCTGCTCCTTTGGAAATTACCTATTTGGTGAACAGTGGAGCAGAAGCTATCGATGGGAGTTTGAAATTAGCAAAAAGATATACGGGAAGGGAAGAGATTATTTCTTTTAAAAATTCTTACCATGGAAATACTCATGGTGCGTTAAGTGTTTCAGGAAATGAATTCCATAAAAGAGAATTTCGCCCCTTATTACCAATGATTGATTTTATAGAGTTTAATGATGAAAATGAATTTTATAAAATTACAGAGAAGACGGCTTGTGTTATTATGGAAACAATCCAAGGGGCGGCTGGTTTTTTAGTACCTGATCCCAATTATCTATTTAATCTGAAAAAGAGATGTGAAGAGGTAGGGGCTTTGTTAATTCTTGATGAAATTCAGCCGGGCTTTGGAAGAACAGGTAAGCTTTTTTCATTTGAACATTTTGGAATTGTTCCTGATATTTTGGTGATGGGTAAAGGTATGGGAGGAGGAGTTCCGGTAGGAGCTTTTATGAGTTCAAAAGAAATAATGGAAACATTATCTTATTCTCCAAAGTTAGGGCATATTACTACTTTTGGGGGAAATCCTTTAATAGCAGCATCCAGTTATGCCACGCTAAAAGAAGTACTAGAAAGTGGACTGATGGATGAAATTGAAGAAAAAGAATGCTTGTTTAGAAAGTTGTTGGATCATCCTAAGGTTCAAAATATTAATGGAAAAGGATTGATGCTGGCGGTGAATTTGGGCTCCCCTGAATATACATTAGAAGTGGCTAAAAAATGTATGGAAAAAGGTCTTATCGTATTTTGGCAGTTATATAGAAATGAATATCTAAGAATTTCTCCACCATTAACAATTTCTTTAGAGGAAATTCGAGAAGGTTGTAAAATTATTCTAGATGTTTTAAACGATAATTAAGTGAAAATTATTCAAAATATGAAAGAATTTTTATATGTTATATATAGTATTTGGACGAAATTTTTAATGATATGGTGATTTAAAAGACTCTGATAAATATCATGCAGATCGTATAAAAAAATAAATACATTTTTGTGTAATAAAAAAATTAATTTATATATTGCGGGACGTTAAAAACAAAGATTATATGGCGAAACATAAAGTCCATTACGAATTTCCAATGCACTGTTTATCAGAGATTCTCTACGAATATCTGGCAACTGCGGAGGGATTGTCTGAATGGTTTGCGGATGATGTAATAGAGAAAGGTGATGATTTCTTTTTCAGTTGGGGAGGAGGTCCTGCTGAAAAAGCTACTTTAATTAGATATAAGCCTGAAGGTTTCGTGCGTTTTAGATGGGAGGAAGATGAAGGGACAAAACACTTTTTTGAAATGACTATAGTAATAGATGATATTACGGAAGATTTATCTTTGAATATTACAGATTTCTGTGAAGAAGGAGACGAAAGTGAAAACGCAATGTATTGGGAAAACCTTATTGAAAACCTTAGAATAAAATTAGGTGCTGCTTAATCTATGCTGTACTGAAGATAGAAACTGATGAACGATTTATCGTTCATTATTTTTTTATAAATAAATGATATTTAAAATTGGAAAATCAATATTATACATCGGATAAATTAAATAGTAATAGAGCGTTTTTCTTTGGAGATGCTATAAAGGTTTCTTTCTTTATAAGAAATGCGTCACTTATTATGGATGAGGAATGCTATTTCTTTTTAATGGCTTCTATGAGAAAAATGAGAATGAATATTCCTTTAACGTATACGTTAGAGTTTTTTCAGGGTCTTTTTCAACGAGAAATTATTGAGGAAAGAGGAGTGAAAAACGGAATTGTTCATTTTCAGGTTTTTAGAAACTCCGATGAGTCGATGTTAGCGAGATCCTCAGTAGATTATTATTATGAAGTTGAAGAAATAGAAGATATATTGAGTATTCCTTCAAGGTTTTTAGAGCTAGATCTTATTAAGGAAATAAATGTAAATAATAATCTATTAAGTAATATCCGGGTTCATTGCCCAGAAAATATTTATGGCAAAATTTATGCTCAGGAAAATGATTTAGATGATGTAATTTTGCTTAACCCCAATAAAAGAATAGCACGTTCTACAATGGGTAATCTTCTTTTTTTAGAAAAGGATACCATAAAAATTCCTAAACAATCTGAGGGAGCTTACATTTCTCCATTAATGGAAAATTTTGTTACTTTTTTGCATAAAGGTAACATTATAGATATTCAAGAAAATGAAATTATTGCATTCGAATCTCAGAAAGCTGAAGAGATTTTATTAATTTCTGATGAGAAAGGTGTATTTTCTGTAGGAAAGATAAGAAATAAAACGTTTACTAATTCCCGTTTTTCAGAAATGGTACAAAATTGGAAGGATAGTTTCTAGAAATTGGCAAACCCGGTAAACAACAAAACTGCAAAAGTCCTTTACCGGGTTTTATTCTGAATAAAACAGAATTTGTTTTTTTTATTAGTTTTCGTTGAAAAGATCAACAAATTTTTGAGCTATTTCTTTTTGCCCATCTTTATTTGTTAAATAATCCCTATCTTTTTGATTGTTTATGTATCCTAACTCAACTAGTACGGTAGGAGATTTGGATTCTTTTAGAATATGGAGATTGCCTGTGGTAATAGGGCAAGTTCCAAACTTTTTAATAATTTGTTCAGCAATTTTCTTTGACTTTTCATTGTCTTGAACAAAGATTTCTTGGCCCTGTTTTGTGGTTTCCTTTTCAGTGGTACGATTAATATGAAGAGAAATAACCATAGCAGGATTTAGTTCATTAATTTTATCAGTTCTATTCACAAGAGTTGTATACTCATCGTCATTTCTTGTAAGAAGGATTTCGTACTTTTCTTGGCTCTTATTAATTTCCTTGATCTGCTTTGCTATATTTAATACAATTTCTTTTTCCGAAATGCCATTAAAGCTAGCACCCAAATCATTTCCACCATGACCTGCATCTATAATAATATATTCTTTTTTAGTGGGGGTGAAAGATAAAAATGCTACTGAGAAAAAAGCTAATGCTAATAGTTTAATTTCTTTCATTTTTAATGATTTTGATTCATCAAATAACGTAAATTATTTCCTAAAAATTAGTTAATTCAATCCTAATTTTTGTTAATTGTTTATAACTATTTTTGTTGTTATTTGAATTTTATTAATCAAAATATTCAATTTAAAGAAATATCTTCAGGAGAATTGGCCCAGAGTAGATATTCGCCTCCCAGATTTTGCATAATTGATTTCCAAAGTGTTTGATCGTTAGGTAAAGTATAATCTAAATTATATACATCAACGACTGTCCAAAGTTTTCTTTGTATTTCATTATCTAATTGCATGGATGACCATCCGGAATATCCAGAAAAAATTTTGACTTGATTAATGGTGAGTTCACCACTTAGGATGTTACTTATAATATTTTCTATATCTTCTGTTAAGTAAAATTCGTCAGTAATTTCAGTGTAATTTTCAGTAACCTTTTTGCCTTTTACGATAAAGAAAACTTTATCATTTTCTATTGGCCCTCCGTCATATACTTCAATTTTAAATTCAAAAAAATCTTTGAATTTATTACTCATTTGTTTATTTCTTTTGTTCAATATTAAACCAAAAGCACCTTTTTCGTTATGTTCAATAACTAAAACTACCGATCTAGAAAAAATATCGCCGGAAATATCAGGTGTGGAAATTAATATTTTACCTTTGTATGAGTAATTCATACTCAAATTTAATAAAAAATTATTTATGGAAAACCTGCATGATAAAAGAAAAGTGTATGAGAAATCTCAACTTATTGAAAGTGAGATAAAACAAAATCCAATTGAACAATTCAGAGATTGGTTTTTAGAGGCTTCCGAAAGTCCAAATATTTCCGAAGCCAATGCAATGGCTATTTCAACAGTAGAAGATGATGGATGTCCTCGAACGAGAATGGTTCTTCTCAAAGCTTATACATATGAAGGATTTATTTTTTATACCAACTATGATAGTAAAAAAGGGAAAGCAATTGAAAAAAATCATAAAGCATGTCTACATTTTTTCTGGCCAAGTTTGGAGCGGCAGGTTATCATTAAAACCAATCTAAGTAGGATTTCCGAAAATCTAAGTGATGGTTATTTTCATTCAAGACCTAAAGGAAGTCAGTTGGGAGCAGTGGTATCTCCACAAAGTCAGGTGATTCCTAATAGGGAATTTTTAGAAGACAAATTATTAGAATTAGAAAAGCAATATCAAAATGACGAAATTCCTAGACCTGAAAATTGGGGTGGATATCTCGCAAAGCCCTATGAAGTAGAATTTTGGCAAGGACGGCCTAATCGGCTTCATGATAGAATTGTATATACTTTGAATGAATTGGATTGGATTGTTTCTCGGTTAGCGCCTTAATTTATTTTAAATAATTTGGTAACGAATACATAATAAAGTACCTATTCTATTGGAATAAATATAATATGAAAAAACCTCATCAAATGATGAGGTTTTATGTTTCTTATAATCTGATGATTATTTTTTCTTTGCTCCAGAAACTGCATTGGCAAGATCTGCCCCAGCTTTAAATTTAGCAACTTTTTTAGCAGCAATTTTAATCGGTTTTTTAGTAGCTGGATTGATTCCTTGTCTAGCTGCTCTTTCAGCAACTGAGAATGTACCAAATCCTACTAAAGAAACTTTTCCCTCTTTTTTCTTAAGAGTAGAAGTAACATTCGAAATGAATGATTCTAAAGCTGCTTTTGCTGAAACTTTAGTGATCCCTGCGTCTTTTGCAATTGCGTCGATTAATTCAGACTTGTTCATAATTTTTAATATTAAAGTTAGTTCGTAATTATAGCAAATATAATACTATTTTATAAATGTGCAATTTTTTTATTAAAAAATGCATAATTTTTTTGATTTTGCGTGAAAAAGATCAAAATATGATAATTCAACTTTTTACGAAAAATCTGCGTTACACGGTACTAAAATCATGCCAAATGCTTATGTTTATTGACTTTAGCAAAAAAGCAAAATTGTTTCTTGTATTTATTAAATCCTAAATTTTATAAAAAGTATTAATTGTTTTTATGTTATAATTGTAAATTCTATAACTAATATTCGAAATTAGTGTGTATAATAAAATTAACCTGCTGTATATGTGGTGGTTTTAAAATAACTTTGAACGCTTATTTTATGAATTTTTATTAATAAATTTGCACCATGTTAATAGAAGTTTTTAAGTCTAAAATTCATAGGGTAAGAGTTACTGCTTCCGACCTTAATTATATAGGAAGTATAACCATCGATGAAGATCTTATTGAAGCTGCTGGATTGGTAGTAGGAGAAAGAGTTTATATTGTTAATGTGAATAATGGTGAGCGCTTTGATACTTATGTAATTAAAGGGAAAAGAAAATCAGGTGAGGTCTGTTTAAATGGACCGGCGGCCAGGAAAGTACAGAAAGATGATATCATCATCATCATTGCATATGCACAAATGACTCCTGAAGAAGCAAAAACATTCCAGCCAAAAATTGTTTTTCCTGATGAAAAAACAAACCTTCTTACATAATCGATGGAGAAAAAAATAACCAATTCTTTAAAACCAATTCTCACAATAGTAATTTCGCTTGCTTTTGCCGCCTTTTTCTTATGGTTGGCCTTAAAAGGATTAGATTTCAAAATCATACAGCAGGCTCTTACTAAAGCTAATTATCTGTGGGTGCTTGGTGCAGCATTTTTTGGAGGATTAGCCTATTGGTTTCGCGCTATTCGTTGGAATCTTATGTTGGAGCCTATGGGATATCATATTTCTAATTCCAATGCACTTTGGTCTATCTCTTTTGGGTATTTAATGAATTTAACCATTCCACGAAGTGGCGAAGTAGCAAGAGCTACTGCTTTGTATGGAGTTGAAAAAATTCCGGTGGATAAATCTTTTGGAACCATTATTTTAGAAAGGATAGTAGATCTGATTTGTATGTTTATCTTTTTAGGATTAACATTGGTGTTTAAGTATGAAGCTATTTTATCGTTCTATACAAATTCAGGAATTCAGGTAAATCCCCTTAAAATTAGTATTGTTTTTTTGATATTAATAACAGGTGGAGCTCTTTTTTTTATATTCAAAAATAAGTTTGTACATGTTCCTTTTTTAGGGAAGATCGTGGGCTTTATAGATGGTATTTTTCAAGGCTTGATGTCTATTATTAAATTAAAAGAAAAATTTAAATTTATTCTTTATACTGCTGCCATTTGGATCTCTTATTATTTTGCGGCTTATTTAGTGTGCTTTGCGCTTCCTGAAACTTCTAATTTTTCCTTTGCTGACGGTTTTTTTATCATTGTAGTAGGAACATTAGGTATGATTATTCCTGCAAGTGGAGGGATAGGAGCTTATAATTTAGCATTAAAGTATGGCTTTATGGCATTGTTTATTTCAATGGGAAAGAGTGGTGAGTTGGGTGCAGAAATGGGATTGACTTATTCTTTTATATCTCTCCCTTTACAAATTGTTATTATGCTTATTATGGGCTTAATATCAATTCCGATGCTAGCAAAAGCCAGGAATAAATTAGTTGCTCATCAAGAGATTAACGGTTAAAATAATCATTATTATTGTAATAATATAAATCTGTTCTTTATGAACAGATTTTTTTTTGTAGTCTCAGGTGATGAAAAGTACGCTTTAGTAAACAGGAAGAACATTAGACATTAAAAGTTTGATGAAATGTATATATACATAGAGTAGAGTTTTAAAAAAATAGGAAATAACTCAAGTTTATGAATAAATAAGTGGGTTAAAAATTCATGTTTTATTATTTTGAAAATTCCATAATGTAAGAATGTTCATTTTCATCAACAATTTTAAAGCCTAAATTTATATAAAGATCTTGAGCTTGATTCACTTTTAATACACTTAAAATAGCTGGTTTTTGTATTGATACGGCTTCCTCAAGTATTTTACTTAAGATTGTTTTACCAATTCCTTTTCCTTGTTGATTCGGATCGATTTGTAATTGTAGGATCTCAATTTTATCTTTACTATAATCTATTTTTAATAAACCGATAGGTTTATCATTTAATATAATAATATTCGCTTTGTCATAATTATATAATACTCTTTGAAGGGTAGCTTCTCTTGAGGTGGGAAGATTGGCATTGTTATAATGTTCATTCATCGTTTTCATTCTTAGTTTGAGGAGAAAATCTACATCATTTTTTGTTGCTTTTTTGTATTCTAATTTTAAATTCATGCTGTTTGTGGAAGTATATGGCTGGTTATTACAGTTCAATTTTTAGACCTATTTTCTTTTAATTAATATTTTTATTGAAAAATCTGGATAATATAGTCCAGATTTTTTATTATATACTACATTTGTAATCATAATGGTTGAAGGAAGATTTATATATTTAACATGTACTTTAAACTAGCTGTAGATATGTATTTTTGATTTGATCTTTCCATATTTCAATTTGTTCGGATGTTGCTTTATCAGCTTTATCAAAAAATAGATGTTGGGTGATCTCAAGTCCACAATAGGAGAAAATGCCTTTGTCTGAGGTAAGAGAGAGTGCTTTATCCATTCCTAAACTTGCATACTCTTCATGAGATTTTCCATGTGTATTGATAATAACAGTTTGTTTTTCTTTTAATAAACCTTTTTGAATTCCCTGATCATATCGGTAAGCAAATCCGTAGCTGAAAACTCTATCAATATAGCCTTTCATAATAGCCGGCATTCCTGTCCACCATATTGGATAAATAAAGGTAATATGTTCAGCCCAAGAAATAAAGTCTTGCTCTATGGTGATATCCTCAGCAACTTTTCCTAACCTTTGTTCCTGCATATCCTGTAAAGAAAGAACAGGGTTGAAATTAATTTGATTCAGGTCTCTTATTTCGATTTCATGACCTTCGGATTGAAGACTTTCAATAACAGTTTGTAATAAATGATGATTTAAACTGTTTTCATTTGGGTGCGCATAGATAATTAAGTGTCTCATTTTTTTACTGTTTTTAAATTTATAAGACAAAGATAGAGGAGAGGGTTTTATAAAAATTGTAAGAAAACGAAATGTCTATTTAGATTATTCGGATCTTGGGTTACAAATATCTTCTTGAAATTTGAGATATTGAGAGGGGGAAATACCTATGAAATATTTGAAATCATGAATGAGTTGGCTCTGGTCATAATAATTACATTCATCGATAATGTGAAACCATTCAATTGTATGTTTGTTTTCAATTTCCTTTTCGATGGTTTTTATGGCATGTAAAAAACGGTTATAACGGTTAATTTCTTTGGAAGAATAGCCAAATTGTGCTTTGTGTTTAAGCTGGATGTTTCTTTCACTTTGATTGGTTTGCTCAGCAATGGTTTTGATTGGGTTTTTATTTTTATTTTTAAATTGACTTAGTAGTAGACTTGTAGCATTTTGCTTCTTTAGATAGGGTAAGCAAAATGAAAGAATATGATCTACCTGTTTTTCTGGGGGAGTGATTGTAGAAATTTCTTTCCATAATGTGGTGAAGCAATTTTCCGCAAGTAAATCATCAGCATTCATCATCGTATTTTGGTGAATTTTTCCAAAAAAACGGTAAAAAGCGTCATCTTTAAAATTGGCAACAAGAATAGATGTTTTGGAGGGTAAAGTGTATTCAAAAGACTGTCTAATGGGGCCGAAAACAATGCATTTATCAACTTTCAAAATGTTTTTTTCTTTAGTTGTCAAATAAGCACTTTCTCCAAAGCAGAATAATAGAATCGTCTGATAAGTGGGTAGAAGTGTTTTAATGATTGCTTTGTCTGAATTATTTTCAGCAAAGTAGAAATGAGTAAATACATTTTCAAATTCTATAGGAACTGCAATCCTAGTTTGGTTATACTCTGATGATATCTCCATGGGTTGATTTAAAAAAGTTGCTCTATCGAAGTTAAATAAAAAAAGAAAACAACAATTAAAATTGCTGTTTTCTTTTTTATTATTGTCCACCTGCTCTGTTGGATTCCTCAAATTTCACTTGTTTGGTTGCTCCTTTTATATTATTATTTCCGAACTTGTACGTTACGGATAGGTACATATTTCTGGTAATACCTTTATAATAATATTCAACATTGTAATTAGGATAATATTCTGTCCCTTTTGAGCGGTTAATATTTAAAAAATCATTCATATAAAGATTGATCATGAGATTTTTATTCAATAGACTCAGTTTCATTCCGGTATAAAAAGAAGCATTTCCATTGAAGTAGGTATTTCCGCTTCTATTGGGAATGCTACTCCATAAACCTAACATTAAGGTAACGGTTTTGTCTTTGTTTAGAAAGAAATTATTATCAAGATTAAAGTTGGCTCCGTACCCGGCAGGTGCAGCAACTGCTTCAGGTGCATATGAGTTGGATTTAGCATAAAAACCATTCACGAAAATATTAGATTCTAACCATTTTAGTTTATTATAATTATAACTTATATTAATTCCTGCTTGGTTCTCATTGTAAAAGTTTTTTACGATACTGTATTTTAGATTTCCTTCTATCACTTGAATTCGATCCCAATTATCTTTGTTATAATTGTAATATAAAGTAACATTAAAGTTATTTTTTAATACATATCCAAACTCAAAGTTATCGGAAAAAGAAGGTAACAAATAAGGGTTTCCAGTACTGTATTCAAATTCGGAGGTATAAAACTTGAATGGATTTAAATTACCAAAATAAGGGCGTGTAATCCTTCTGGAGTAATTTAATGAAAATGTATTGTTATCATTAGCTTTGTAACTTATATAGGCGGTAGGGAAAAGTTTTCCATACTTGATTTTTGCGGAAGTATCATCATTCATGGAAATTCCTTCTAGTGTAGTGTATTCATAACGTAGACCTGCTTTAGCGTCCCATTTTTCATTAATTTTAAAATTAGTAGAAACGTAAGCAGCATAATTTTCTTCGTTGTAGAAAAAAGTATTGGTACGGTCTGTATTCAAGATAAACTGATTATCTTCAATATTGAAGAAATTAAATTCAGAGTTATTTTTGATTTTAGTATATTTTATACCCGATTCTGTTTTTATTTTACCGAATGTTTTTTCAAGATCGGCTTGCCCTGAATATATTTTGTAATTACTGATAGGGTTTGCAAATGTGGAAATGGTATTTGATGTAATGGTATTATAAAAGTTTCTTGCATTAGAATCATTTAGCATTAGATTGGCAGAGATACTTAGTTTATTTCCTAATGAATCTAATTTTAGATCATAAAATGCAGTGGCATTATGAACATTTCTTTTGTTTTTGTTTGTATAATTGGAAGCAACATCCATGAGACCGTCTTCATTAAAGATGGCTGAATTGCTTTCGCCTTTTTCAGTAGGATTACTGTAGGAGTAATTGTAGTTAATTCCAATAAGATTTTTATCGTTGATCTTATATTCTCCTTTTACATTTCCGCCCTTATATTTATAGTTGTTTGAGTTGTTTGTATCCGTATTCCAATAGTTAGTATTTCCATTAATTCCGGTGAGGTAATTGTAAGATCTATTCTCCCAAAAGTTATCACCGGCGGATAAATTAACTGAAAGAGACAGTTTATCCCCTTGATAATTGAATCCTGCACCACTTCTGGTTGATACAGTGGGTCTATTCCAATAATAACTTCCTGAAGTTTGAAGAGAGGCATTCCATCCTTTATTGGTGTTTTTCTTTAGGATAATATTAATAAGTCCACTTTTTCCTTCCGCCTCATATTTTGCAGGTGGAGTAGTAATGACTTCTATTTTGGCAACATCATCGGAACGTAATGTTTTCAAATAATTAATAAGTTCTTGGCCGGAAAGATTAAGAAGTCTATCATTGACCATGATACCCACATTGCTTTTGCCGGCAATGCTTATGGCATCATCTGTTGCACGGACCATCGGCGTTTTTGCGAGTGCTTCTACCACATCAATTCCTTGAGATGCAACAGAATTTTCTACATTAAAAACAAGTCTATCAACTTTTCTTTCAAAAAGCTTTTTCTTTACAGTAACCGTTACTCCTTCTATATTTTGATCTTTGGTGATTGGCTGTTCACTTATTTTAAGGTCTTTTTTTATATTGCCTTTTACAGCTATTTTTTCGCTATTGCCTTTTATTCCGTCTTTAATAATTTCAAGAAGGTACTCCCCATTTTCTTTTAACTGAATTTTAAACATTCCTTTTTCATCAGTAATAGCCGAAAATTTCCCGTCATTCTTGGTGAGAAGAATTTCGGTTTCTACTGCCGGCTTATTATCTCTGTCTGTAACAATTCCCTCAATGCTTTGTGCGTATATAAAAGATGAGGAAATGAGACTCAAAACAAAAATAATTTTTCGATCCATAGTATTAGTATTTACTCATTAGACAATTCATTGTTAAGAGATGTTACATAATTTTGGTAATTTTTTTTATTTAATCAATATTGGGTGTCTTCCTCAATTGGTTATAAGGAAGTTATGGATACGTTAAAAATGAGAGGAGTATATAAAGGGAGTTATGATAATATTCTAAAAATCATGAAATATAATTTTCCTTTAAAAAAAAGAAAAGATGATCTTGTGGAAAATGTATTAATGATCGTGAAGTTGAATAATTTTGCCTTTATAAAATTTGGTAAGATCATACAGATCAGTAAAGTTTTGAAAAATAATATCATCGACTTCAAGACTGGGACTTTGAGAATTGAATTGTGATTCGGCCATCGAATATAAACTTTTATGATCGGGTTTAAGAAAATCAGAGAGAATCTGTTCATTGCCTTTTTTCTCTTTTTGGATCATGCCAGTAAAGAAAATCCCATAAATAATAAACTGGTTGAAAGTATCTGAATTTAAAATATATTTAATTTTTTCTTCAGAAAGGTTCTCGTAATCGGAAAGAATTTGTTGAAAATTTTTTATATGACTTAAGGAAGGGATTTCATAAAAAAGGTCAATCCCATTGATGAAAAGTTGGGTTTTCATTTCATCATTATCAGATGGGTATTCGCTATTAAACCAAGAAAAAATGTGAAGAAGCTCTTCTTTTGTAAGCTTTTCAATCTCTGAATCCTTTACCTTGTTTTTAATAATTTCAAGACTCGTTATTTTATCATCATCCAAAAAGGCGGTAATATTTTTTTCTTCACGGCAAAGCTTATTGTACAAATTAATTTTGGCAATAATCGGATTTGTTTTTATAAAATAGAGTTCTTCGGCCATGGTCTTATAATTTTTTTTATTAAAAATAATAAGCAATATTATGGACTAAGGTAAATAAAAAATGAACACAATATATATTTATGTTTAATTTATTTTTATTGGGGATTTTGTGTGAAATTTATTTTTCTGATGTTACAAGAAATATAGAGCATGTATTTTTTTCAAAAGAGTATTTTTTCTAGATTCTTTACAAAATAAAAATCGCATATGGTGAGATATGCGATTTTTTTATTTTAATAGGTTTGTCCTAAATTGGCTAAGAGCTCTGGCCAATCTACTTTATCCTTGCTTTTTCCAAGTCTTACGATAATCAGATTTTTTTTGGGATTAACATAAATGTATTGTCCTAAAATTCCTTTAGCCATAAAGTCTCCGGTTTTTGTAGGAAGCCACCATTGATATTGATAATACCAAGCGCTTCCATTTGAAGTGTCAATTTTTGTGGATTGAGTTACCCAATCTTCGGAAACAATTTGTTTTCCTTCCCATTTTCCTTTGTTTAGGTAAAGTCTTCCTATTTTAGCAAAATCCCTTGCTCTTGCATTGACGCAGCAGAATGTTTTTTCCATACCGTCTTTCTTTCTGTCTAGGCTCCAGCTAGCGTCGAATTCCATACCTAAAGGCTTCCAAATTTTTTCTTCTAAATAAGATGATACGGTCTTATCTTTTAATGCTTTCGCTAAAACCATTCCTAAAAGTTGGGTATTTCCACTCACATATTCAAATTGTTTCCCTGGTTCAACCTTTAAGGTCATTTTGCTTACTGCTTTTCTTAAATTGGTTCCATAATAGAAAGTGGCCACATCCCCAAAAGGATTTTTATACCCTTCATTAAATTTGATTCCGGAAGTCATTTGCAATACATGTTCTATAGTAACCTTATCAAAACCACTTTTTTTAAGTTCAGGAATGTAGTTTGTGATGGGTTCGTTTACAGATTTAATTAACTTGTCATCAATTGCACATCCAATCAAAATTGAAGTAATTGATTTGGCCATTGAAAAAGACGGTACAATCGATGCTTCATTATACTTTTGCCAATATCTTTCGTATTGAATAGTATCATTTTGAATAATCATAAAAGCGACTGTTTTATGATCAGCTAAATATTTCTCAAACGGATATTTTTTATCTTTTACGGTAAGTTCTTCTGGAACTTTTCCTTTTGTGGTAGTAGAGAAATGGAATTTAGTAGGTCCGGTTTCAATTTTTCTTGCCGGAAATTTTTCATAATCTTTAATATCGGCAAAGTTGTAAACAATAAATCTTCCAACTTTACAGGAGGTTAGTGTGGTAAGTACTAATAATGCAAAGGCAAGAAAATTAATTTTTTTTAGTTTTTTCATTTCTGATAGTTGTGTGTTTTTTTTAATTAAGATTGTATAAAAAAGTTTTGACAAGGGGAGATTAAAAAGAAGAAATAAAGTTCAGTTTTAAAACCTACCCGGCCAATAACTTTTTAGATTGTTCAATTTAGAAAAAAAACACGATAATTAGCTATGTATAAGAAAGAAAAGTAAAAATTTTAATAAGATTTTAATTTCAATGATTGTAAATAAAACAGCAATAAAGAGTATTTTTTAATTGATTTATAGATGAAAAATAAAAAAGCTTTTGACAAATTATCAAAAGCTCTTTATGATTTTATCCAAAAGCCCTTTTTAATAGGCTTTCTACTTTAGGTTCGCTGCCTCGAAAGTTTTTATATAATTCCATGGGATCTTTTGTTCCACCTGAGGAAAGAAGGATTTTGTACTTGGCTGCAATTTCAGAATTGAAAATTCCATTTTCTTTAAAATATTGGAAAGCATCTGCGTCGAGAACTTCCGCCCATTTATAAGAATAATATCCTGCAGAATAACCGCCCTGGAAAATATGGGAGAAACTCGGGCTCATTGCCGTCTCTTGATTTACAGGATAAAGTTGTGTTACAGAGGTATACTTATCTTCAAACTCTTTTATACTTAATTTTTCTAGGTCTTCTCCTTTTGTATGGTAGTTCATATCTAAAATTCCAAAACCTAACTGTCTTAATGTCTGATAACCTTCCATAAAGTTTTTAGACTGCTCTATTTTTTCAATTTTATCATCTGGAAGAATTTCACTTGTTATATAATGTTTAGCAAAAGTTCTTAAAAATTCAGGTTCGTAACAAAAGTTTTCTAAAAATTGAGAAGGAAGTTCTACAAAATCCCATTTCACAGAAGTCCCTGAAAGACTTGGATATTGGGTGTTGGCGAGCATCCCATGAATTGCATGACCAAATTCGTGAAATAATGTCGTTACTTCTTGAAAGGTTAATAGACTAGGAGTAGTATCCTTTGTCGGCTTACTGAAATTACAAACAATAGAAATATGAGGACGAGAATTGATCCCCTCTCTTTTATATTGATTTTTGTAGCTTGTCATCCAAGCTCCGGCTCTTTTGCCTTTTCTTGGAAAATAGTCAACGTACAGAAGAGATTTATATTCACCATTTTCTTTTACTTCATACACTTTTACATCTTCATGGTATTTTGAAATATCGTTTCTTTCTTCAAATGTCAATCCAAAAAGTTCATTCGCTAATCCGAAAACAGCCTCTTGAACTTGATGTAGAGGAAAGTATGGTTTCAATTCTTCATCATTCAAATCAAATTTCGCTTTACGTAGCTTTTCAGCATAGAATGCATGATCATAGATTTGCATTGTTTCAATTCCATCAATTTTAGCTAAAGCTTTTAATTCATCAATTTCTTTATTAGCATAGGGCTTTGCTTTTATTAAAAGTTCATTTAAAAAGTCTAAAACTTTTGTCGGAGATTTTGCCATTCTTTCTTCTAAGACGTAATGAGCATAATCTTTATAGCCTAATAATGCTGCTTTTTGCTGCTTTAGTTGGAGAAGTTCTTTGATCAGATTTTGATTGTCAAACTCATCACCGCTAAAAGATTTTTTTCCATTTGCTAAAGCCATTTCTTTTCTCAGTTCACGGTTTTCAGCATAGGTCATAAAAGGAATATAACTAGGGTATTGTAATGTTACTACCCATCCTTCAAGATTTCTTTCTTTGGCTTCTTCCGCATATTGCTCAAGAATAGCATTTGGAATTCCTGCCAAATCATCTTTATGGGTAATATGTTTGAAATATGCGTTGGTAGAAGCTAGTACATTTTGTCCGAATTGAAGAGACTTTACAGATAAATCCATACTGATTTTCTTTAATGTCTCTTTGTCTTTTTCGTTTAATAGAGCGCCACTTCTTACAAAGCCTTTGTAGGTTTCATTCAGTAGCATTTGCTGCTCTTCATTGTAATTGTATTTCTCTTTTTCATCATATACTTTTTTAATTTTATTAAATAAAGCTTCATTTTGAGAAATTTTTGATGAATATTCAGTTAAAATAGGAGAAACTTCTTGTGCAATTTGTTGTAATTCGTCATTGGTTTCTGCAGAGTTTAAATTGAAAAAAATATGAGATACCATATCAAGTTGTTCACCGGAATAGGCTAAAATTTCAATTACATTTTCAAAAGTGGGTGCTTCAGAGTTATTGACAATAGACTCAATTTCTTCTTCGGATTTTTTGATTAACTCTTTAAAAGCGGGAAGAAAATCTTCATTTTTAATGATATTGAATGGTGCTGAATGATATGGGGTATTAAAATTCTCTGTTAAAATATTCATTTTTTGTTCTTTTAATTATTGTAAATGTAATTAATCATAGGGATCTGTCGGTTGTAATCTCAAAAATAATGCCCGAATAGGAAGTTCTGCCAAAAATGTCTATCTTTAATAATCTTGTCATATGTAAAGCTGTAATTTTGGGAGAAGGACTAATTTTGATATGGTAACATGACTATTAAAAAATTAAAACCTAAATACTAATATTATGAAAACAATCTTTAAGATTCTTGGGATAATTATTCTTCTCATTATTGTGTATGCAGTAATTGCGATGCTGGCATTTAGTAAAGATTATCATTTTGAGAAATCAGTGGTAATTAATGCTCCGAAAGAAAAAGTATGGCAATATGTAGGGTCTACTAAAGCATTTAATGCTTGGAATCCTTTTGCAAAGGCAGATAAAAATATTCAAATTACCTATTCCGGAACAAGTGGACAAATAGGAGATTCTTATCATTGGAAAGGAAATGATCAAGTAGGTGAGGGTGAACAAACCGTAATAGGAGTTATTCCAAATGAAAGAATCACTAGTAAACTTCATTTTATAAGCCCATGGGAAGGTGAAGCTAAAGCAAGCTTTATTCTAGCGCCTGAAAGTAATGGGACTAAAGTAACTTGGACAATGGATAATGAATTAACGCCAATGATGAAAATGATGAAACCTATGATGAATGGACAAATGGATAAAATGTTTGGGCAAGGTTTGGATAATTTGAAGAAAATGATAGAATAATAATTTCGTACGTAAAAATAGAGTTAGAATTATAGAATAAAATAAGTTAATTCAACCATAGCAAGATATAAATGGCTATGGTTGAATTTTTATATAGATAATTATCATGTGAAAAGGAGTATTATCAATAGAAATTTTGATCTTTTAGGACAAACTCAAAATAAAATATTATCTTTATGTTAAAGATTCGATTTATGGAGAAGATAATATTTGAGAAAAACGATATTAGAAACTATGTAAAAGCATTGATCTCAGGAAAGATCGAAAAGTTGAAAAATTTTATTGAATTTACTTTAGAAGCCAGTCGAGATATAAAAAAAACACCTAAATATGATAGTATGCGTGAAGAAATGCAGGAGGAAATCTATCAAATGCAAAAACAACTTGGTGCTTTGAGTGATCTTCAAAGAAATATGGCTAAAGTACTAAATAATCCCACGGAAAAAGTGCAATTAGGATCCTTAGTGCTTACCAATAAAGCACGATTTTACATTTCAGTTTCATTGGGGGAATTCTTTTTTGAAGGAGATCGATTTTATGCCATCTCTCCTGAAAGTCCAATGGCAAAAAAAATGATGGGGATGAGATCTGGGGATGCGTTTACGTTAAATAATATCCATCAAAAAATTATTGAGGTTATTTAAATGCTCAATACAAGGGGTTAGGGAGCTGAATTTGCGATTCTTGAAAATAGACATTTTTCTAAAAATTTATTTTAAAATGTAAGATATTAAATTACGTATCGTAATTTTGTATCTATGAATAAACGGGAAGTTTTAAAGACTATCATAGAACAAAGAAGAAGCATTTTTCCAAAAGACTATACTGATGCAGAGATTCCGCAGGAAGTTATTGATGAAATTCTGCATTCTGCTATATTAGCTCCTAATCACAAACGTACAAAACCTTGGCGTTTTACTGTATTTAAAGGGGAGAATAAAACAAAACTCGCTTCAGAAATGCAGACTATTTACAAAGCCACACAACCTGAACCACTTTTTTTGGAGAAAAAATATCAAGATATTGGTTTTAAAATTAATAAAGCCAATGTAGTGATTTCTATTGTTGTCAACTTTAGTGGAATGACTCCGGAATGGGAAGAAATTGCAGCTGTTTCTATGGCAGTTCAAAACATGTATCTCACTTGTACTGCAAACAATATTGGTTGTTATTGGAGTTCTCCCAAGCTTGTAGATTACCTGAAAAGTTCTTTGATCATTGAAGAAAATCAAAAGTGTTTGGGGCTATTTTACTTGGGAAAATTGGATTAACATGTAAAAAAGGAGATAATTCTCAATTAACAGATAAGAGATCTGCGATATCATTAAATTCTTAAGTTTTTGGATTGCTACATTAGAAATTTTGTTTATCTTTGCACTCTTAAATATTTAACTGGGACGAGTTCCCGTAAAATTCAAACATTATGTCAGTAAAAATCAGATTACAAAGACACGGTAAAAAAGGAAAACCTTTTTTCCACATCGTGGTTGCAGATTCTAGAGCTAGAAGAGATGGTAAATTCATCGAAAAATTAGGAACTTACAACCCAATTACTAACCCAGCAACAATCGACCTAAATGTAGATTCAGCTGTTAAATGGTTAAATAATGGTGCTCAGCCAACTGATACTGCGAGAGCAATCCTCTCTTACAAAGGTGCACTTTACAAAAAGCACTTACAAGGTGGTGTAGCTAAAGGAGCTTTTGATCAAGCGGAAGCAGAAAAAAGATTCAACTCTTGGTTAGAGACTAAAGAAGCAAAAGTACAAGGTAAAGTTGAAGGTTTAGCTAAATCTAAAGATGATGCTAAAAAAGCAGCTTTAGAGGCAGAAGCTAAAGTAAACGAAGCAAGAATTAATGCTGCTGCTCAAGCTCAAGCTGATGCAAAAGCTGCTGAGGAAGCTGCAAATGTACCTGCTGAGGAAGCTACTGAAGCAACAACCGAAGGAGAAGCGCCTGCTGCTGAAACTGAAGAAAACACTGAAGCGTAAGAAAAGACGTGTATGCGTAAAGAGGATTGTTACTTATTAGGAAAAATCACACGCAGACATGGACTTGCGGGAAATGTTATCCTTAAATTGGATACCGACCAACCCGAGCTTTATAATAAACTGGAATCAATATTCGTTGAAATCAACGGATTATTGGTTCCTTTTTTTATTATAAAATCATCTTGGAGCAAATCTGATGCTCTTAATATTGCTTTTAAAAACTCTACAGAAGCTTTGGTAGATCAATCTTTAGGTAAAAGCGTATATTTACCATTATCTTCATTACCAAAACTTTCAGGAAAGCAATTCTACTATCATGAAATTATTGGATATAGTATTTTTGATGAAAATGGAAATGACTGTGGCGTGATAAGATCTGTAAATGATCAGACTGCACAGGTATATTTCATTACAAATCTTGATGGAAAAGAAGTGGTAGTTCCTATGATTAAAGACTGGATTCTTGAAGTAAACAGAGACGAAAGATTCATTAAAATGGAACTTCCTGAAGGTCTTATTGATGTCTTTTTAATTCCTTCTAAAAAAGACGAGTAAAAGTTGTAAATAAGACAATTTAATTTCTCTATTTAGCTCTCCATAATCCTTTTTTAAAAGATTAATTTATTTTTTACACTTTCAATCTGCTCATACATCTTATTGAAGAAGATTTTCCTATCGCGATTTCCGGATGTTTCTAAAGATTTTGAATTTTTAATTAAATTGTTATCCTAGTTCTTATCATGCCTGGAAAATTCGAAAAGGGAAACAGCGTAAAAAGTCTATTTTCTTTAATTAATATTTAAAATAGGTTTTTTCCTTTACATAATTAATAAATCCCTTTTTAATTAGGAAGTGTAATCATCAAGTTGTGTTGTTTTTTTGTACCTTTGCAGACGTTAATTTTTATATAAAAATTTTAATCAACAAATGAAAAAGCAGACAATTAAGGAAATCCTACAGGATTACAAGAAAGTATTACATCATGACATTACGGTTTACGGTTGGGTAAGAGCGTTCCGTTCAAATCGTTTTATAGCGCTTAATGATGGTTCTACGATTAATAATTTGCAAATTGTTGTTGATTTCGAAAATTTTGATGAAGAGATTATCAATAAAATTAACACTGCATCTTCTCTAAAAATAGTGGGTGAGGTAGTGGAAAGCCAAGGGGCAGGGCAAACCGTTGAAATTCTTGCTAAAAAAATTACCATTTTAGGTGATAATTTCACAGAAGAGCTTCAAAATACGATTCTTCAACCTAAAAAGCATAGCTTGGAAAAGCTTCGTGAGCAAGCTCATTTAAGATTCCGAACTAATTTGTTTGGAGCTGTTTTTAGAGTACGTCATGCTATTAGTTTTGCAGTGCATTCTTTCTTTAATAAAAATCAATTTTTCTATATTAATACACCGGTTATCACAGGTGCTGATGCGGAAGGCGCAGGAGAGATGTTTGGTGTAACAAATTTTGATTTAAATAATATTCCAAGGACAGAGGAGGGACAGATTGATTTTGAACAGGATTTTTTTGGAAAAAAGACCAACTTAACCGTTTCTGGTCAATTAGAAGGAGAAACTGCTGCAATGGGATTAGGTAGGATCTATACTTTTGGACCTACTTTCCGTGCAGAAAATTCAAATACTACTAGGCATTTAGCAGAGTTTTGGATGATTGAACCCGAAGTTGCTTTTAATAATTTAGAAGATAATATTGATTTGGCAGAGGACTTTTTGAAGTATGTTATTACCTATGTTCTGGATAATTGTAAAGATGATCTTGAATTTTTGGATAAACGTTTTGTAGAAGAACAAAAAACAAAACCAGAAAAGGAAAGAGCTAAAGAAGGTCTTATCGAAAAGCTTCAAAATGTGGTGGCTAAACGTTTTAAGAGAGTAAGCTATACAGAAGCAATAGAAATCTTATTGAATTCTAAAGAAAATAAAAAAGGGAAATTTGTTTATCCTGTTGAAAAATGGGGAACAGATCTTCAATCTGAGCATGAAAGATATCTTGTTGAAAAACATTTTGAAAGTCCGGTTGTTTTATTTGATTATCCCAAAGAAATCAAGGCGTTTTATATGAAATTGAATGAGGATAATAAAACGGTTGCAGCAATGGATGTTCTTTTTCCTGGAATTGGAGAAATAATAGGAGGTTCTGAAAGAGAAGCACGATTAGACGTTTTAAAACAAAAAATGGCAGATATGCATGTGGATGAACATGAGCTTTGGTGGTATCTGGATACGAGGAAATTTGGATCTGTACCTCATGCAGGATTTGGTTTAGGGTTAGAAAGATTAGTACTTTTTATAACCGGAATGACTAATATCAGAGACGTAATTCCATTTCCAAGAACGCCTAAAAATGCTGAATTCTAGATAAACAAAAAGCCTTACATTGCAATGTAAGGCTTTTTGTTTATCTAATAGCTTATTATGTGTTATTCACTGCAAATATCGTGCTAAAATATGTTTCGTATTAAAAAAATCATTAAATTCGTAGAATAAGTTAAGTTAAAATCTAAAATAGCAGTATGCTTAAGCAACACTTACAACTCAAATTAGGCCAGAAATTGGCCCCTCAACAAATTCAATTAATGAAGTTGATACAGCTTCATACGCTAGAATTTGAAGAGGAATTAGAGAGAGAGTTAGAGGAAAATCCTGCTCTAGAGATAGCAAAAGATGAATCTAAAGAAGATGAGTATTCTTCGTTAGAGGATTCATATGAAGATGAAGGTACAGAAAGTATTGAAACTGATTTTGATGTTGATCAATATCTTTACGATGATGAACCAAGCTATAAAACAGCATCAAGTAATTATTCTCCGGACGACGAAGAATATGATAATGAAAGTCTTTTAACCGAAGGACAATCTTTGTATGATTATTTGATGGAGCAAATCCATTTGGTAAATATTATTGAAGAAGACTTGAAAATTGCTGAATATATCATAGGAAATCTAGATACTGATGGATATCTTAGAAGAGAAGTGAAATCTCTTGTAGATGATTTAGCATTTTCTCAAGGGATTTATACAACCAAAGAAAGGGTTGATGATATTTTAGAGAATTATGTTCAAAAGCTAGATCCACCAGGAGTAGGAGCTCGTGGTTTACAGGAATGCCTTTTATTACAAATTGAGAAAAAAGTAAGTTCAGATAAAGCAGTATCATTGGCAGCAAATATTTTACGACATCAGTTTGATGCCTTAACGAATAAGCATTATAATAAAATTATTCAAAAATATGATATTGAAGAGGATGACCTTAAAGATGCGTTGGATGAAATATCAAGATTATCTCCTAAAGTAGGGGGGAATTTTGACACACAAACGATTACCATTAATCAGGAGATTATTCCGGACTTTGTGATTCAAGTTAAAGAAGGTCAGGTTATTCCTATGCTGAACAGTAAAAACGCTCCTACTTTAAGAGTTTCAGAAGAATATAAAGATATTTTAACTACTTATTCTCACGATAAAAATTCTGCTGAGCATAAGCAAGCCGCATTATTTATCAAACAGAAGTTAGATGCTGCAAAATGGTATATTGATGCTATAAATCAACGTCAAAATACACTTTTACAAACAATTAATGCTATTGTTAAATTTCAAAAAGATTATTTTATTTCTGGAGACGAGAAGTCCTTAAAACCTATGATTTTAAAAGATGTTGCGGATATTACAGGATTTGATATTTCTACTATTTCCAGGGTGGTTAAAAGTAAATATGCCGATACTCCAAACGGGATTGTATATTTGAAGGATTTATTTTCTGATAGTTTGACTAATGATGATGGGGAAGAAGTATCGACTAAAGAAATTAAAACATATCTTCAAGAGGTTATTGACAAGGAAAATAAGAGAAAACCTCTTACTGATGATGCATTAGTTGTAATTTTGAAAAAACAAGGTTATAATATAGCCCGGAGAACAATTGCAAAGTATCGTGAACAACTTAATATTCCAGTGGCTAGATTAAGAAAAGAATTATAACATACACTTTTCAACTCATAACGAAATTTTAAATAAAATTACACCATATAAAAAAGCATTTCAAAATAGAAATGCTTTTTTTGTATATGATAATTGTACTATTTGCAGAATGTTTACGATTTATTGGAGGGGATCAATAATTGTATTTTACTTTTTCCAAACCAAGTTCTTTCATTGAGATTTCACGCATTTCTACCTTTCTTATTTTCCCTGAGATTGTCATTGGAAACTCATCCACAAACTTCCAATATTTTGGAATCTTATAATGGGAAATTCTTCCTTTGCAATAATTTAAAAGCTCTTGATCAGTTACATCAAATCCTTCTCGTACTTTTACCCATGCCATTACTTCTTCGCCAAATCTATCACTAGGGACTCCAATAATTTGCACGTCAAGAATATTAGGATAGGTATATAAAAAGTCTTCAATTTCTTTTGGAGAGATATTTTCACCTCCTCTTATGATTAAATCTTTGATTCTTCCTGAAATGGTAATATAGCCTTCTTCATCCATTACCGCAAGATCTCCGGTATGCATCCATCTGGCTTTATCTAATACTTTTTTTGTGCTTACTGGGTCATTCCAATATTTTAACATAACAGAATATCCTCTTGTACAAAGTTCACCCTGCTCACCACGTTGAACAATTTTCCCGTTTCCATCGATAATTTTAATTTCAAGATGATCGTGAACGGTACCTACTGTACTCACCTGTTTTTCTAAAGGCGTACCAATTAAAGTCTGAGTAGAAACGGGAGATGTTTCGGTCATTCCATAACATATACTCATTTCCTTGATATTCATAAGATTTTCCACTTTTTTCATGATTTCAGGTGGACAGACTGAGCCTGCCATTACGCCTGTTCTTAAACTTGAGAAATCATACCTTTCAAAATCTTTTACGGCTAATTCGGCAATAAACATAGTGGGAACTCCATACAAAGAGGTGCATTTTTCTTGAGAGACAACTTGTAAAGTGAGCTCGGGATCAAAGCTATCATTGGGAATTACCATACATGCGCCATGAGTTGTACAACATATATTGCCGATTACCATTCCAAAACAGTGATAAAATGGTACGGGAATACAAACTCTATCTTTTTCAGAGTAATGTAATCTAATTCCAATAAAATATCCATTATTTAAGATGTTATGATGGGAAAGGGTAACACCTTTAGGAAAACCTGTTGTACCTGAAGTGTATTGAATATTGACAGGATCATCAAACTGAACATGTTCTTCAAAACTATGTAATGTATCATCTGAAATTTCTTGTCCGTTATTAAGAAAAGTATCCCAATTATCATCAAAAAAAATTTCTTGTTCAAGACTAGGACATACTTCTTTGGCATATTCTACCATCTCTTTGTAGTTGCTGGTCTTAAAGCTTAAAGAGGCGAATATATACCTAATCTCTGATTGGTTAAGTACATAGGTGAGTTCGTGCGTTCTATAGGCAGGATTGATATTAACCAATATGGTACCAATTCTGGCTGTTGCATACTGCAATAGAACCCATTCGTAACGGTTTGCTGACCAAATTCCTATCCTATCACCTGATTTGGCTCCTAAGTATATTAAAGCCTTTGCCACAGCTGTAGTTTGATTGTAAAACTCTTGGTAGGTGGCCCTATAATTTTGATGTACGCAAATTAATGCTTCTTGATTTGGAAATTTTTCCACCGTGTTTTTTAAGTTACTTCCGATAGTTTGCCCTAATAAGGGTATCTTGGAAGTTCCAGATATATAAGATAAAGACATAATGAGGGATTTAGGAAATAAAAATAATAAATAAATCTATAATCAGTGAATTTTTTTAATTAATTTTCCTGCGAATCTATATCTTTTAGCTGCTTTAAATTTTTATCCAATCTTTTCATGATAATACCGTATAGTAATCGATAGTATACCCATATTAATAGAACACTTAATGCAGTACTCAGTATAATGCCTATAAGAAACCCAGTAAGAGCAGAGTTTGTAATTGCTATATTTTGGGTATTGAGTACATAAAATACAAATACAGTGAAAATGGAAGTGAAAGTAATCAATAATCCTATATTGAGTAAAATAAACATATTCACCGTTTTTTTAAACTGAATAATTTTTGAAATAAATTTTTTCAGATTTTCTTCGATTTTTATTTGTTTATGATTTTGGTAGAATTTGTAAACAAAATATGCAGTAATCGATAAACTTAAAATTTTTAAAGCCAAATATATATTATCGAAAGAATGTTCTATTTCCGGGGTTCTTCTTACCCCTAATTTTTCTAAAATATTGATAAAACTATTGGATTCTTTGCCTTGTATGATATAAAATAATCCTAACGAAGTAAAAAATAAAAACTCTACAACGCTTATCCAAAAAATATATTTAACATAATTACGTGATTTCCGATTCAACATCTGTAGGATTTCATTATTATCATACTTTTGTTGAACAGGTTGCTCCTGCCAAGTCTTCTTAAAGCTATCTAAATCAAATTCAGGCATATCTTTCCATCTGTTCTTTAAGGGTTTTCTTTAATCTGTTCATTTTTACACGCGCATTTACTTCAGTGATACCGAGGTTTTCCGCAATATCTTTATAAGGTAAATCATCAAGATACATCATGACAATAGCTCTTTCAATGTTGGGAAGTGTTTTGATTACCGTATACAAAAGTGAGATCTGTTGTTGTTTCTCGTCATCATCTTCTATAACATCTTTATGATTAATATCTAATTCATTCGTAGGTAGACTTTTGCTTTTTTTTCTAAAAAGAGTAATAGCTGTATTGAGGGCCACACGATACATCCAAGTGGAAATTTTAGAATTACCTTTAAAAGAATCATAACTTTTCCACAATTGCAAAACGATTTCTTGAAAAAGATCTTCTTCATCTTCAAGTGAATTAGTATAAAGACGCGAAACTTTGATAATCAATCCTTGATTATCTTTTATAAGCTGCGCAAATTCTTTTTCTTTAGAAGCCAAGTTTTTGATGTATAATTAGTTTTTACGAAGATAATAACAATATATTAATTTAACAATGCAGAATTTCAATATCTTATCAATTCTAAAATTAATAAGATAATTCCAAAAAATAGGGAATTAAAGAATGGAGATTAAGTGGCTTCGTTGTTCTATTTAAAGTATAAAATACTATCTTTGCATCTGCGAGAAAGTCGGCTTGTTGATTCCTGTTTTTGCAGGGGTAGGAAAGTCCGGACACCGAAGAGCAACAAAGCGGATAACATCCGTCACCCGTGAGGGTAGGACAAGTGCAACAGAAAGCAAGTACAGTTCGGCTGTAGTGAAACCAGGTAAACTCTTTGTGGTGCAATGATAAGTATATCGGTTCTTTTCAGAAATGAAAATAGGAGTTGCTCGCTCTGAAAGCCGAGGGGTAATCAGCTAAAGTTTTGCAGTAATGTAAGACGAAGATAAATAACAGGCGCTTCATTAAGAAGAACAAAATCCGGCTTATAGATTTTCTCGTGCTTTTTTAGTTTAAGATTCAGAGAGGGGGAGTTTAATATGTTGAACTTTATACTATCACCTCAAAGCTTTTAAGGAAAACGAAATCCTTTAAAATACATTTCCTGATAATTATAATTCACCTCAGTTGTAGAACGTATATATAGAATGGCAAACATTTTAGTTGTTCCCCAAGCTTTAATTATATAATCCTTACCATTGGCATTTTCACCATATTCTAATATGCCTTTTGCATCAGGATACTTTTCTAAACTGTGACCTTTTCCAATGTCTGATATTTTGGTAAGTAGGAAAAAATTTTCATTCAAGTGCTTCAGGTAGCTTTCTAGAACATATTCTACATTGGTAAGAGAGCTTGCAAATTTTACAACAACAGCTCCGTAAGTTACATTATTAAAATTGACCTCAGTAGTATAAACATCACTTTTATCTTCAGAAAGAGATTTTTCCCATTTTGGTTCTCCCGGAATATATAATGAGGCTCCAGAATCGGAAACACTATATTTCATAAATTTCGGAACTTGGGAATGGAATAATGAAATAGATGTAATTAGAACGAATAAGTTGAATATTAAAAATTTTTTCATGGTTTTAGTTTTTAGGGATTATTCTTGTTCCAGTTGATTTTTCGCTTCTTGTAAACCCAATCTATCTTTTTCAGAAAGTTTTGGGTAGGTAAGTTTCATTTTTTCTAAAGTATCAATAATGATTTGGATTGCGGCTACTCTTGTAAACCATTTATCATCTGCTGGAAGAACATACCATGGTGCATAATCTTTTGAAGTTTCATTAATTGCTTCTTCATACGCATCCATATATTTACTAAATAAAGCTCTTTCTGGTAGATCTCCTGCAGAAAATTTCCAGTTTTTTTCCTGTTCATTAATTCTGTCTAAAAGTCGTTTTTTCTGTTCGTTTTTAGAAACATTTAGAAAGATTTTAATTATAGTTGTTCCATTTTGAGAAAGATGTTTTTCAAAATTTCGAATACTTTCGTATCTATTTTTCCAAAATGTATTGTCAAAATCTTTTACAGATTTCCATGTTTTCTCATTTAGGTTATATTCTGGGTGTACTTTGCAGACTAAAACACTCTCGTAATGAGAACGATTAAAAATTCCAATCATGCCTTTCTCAGGTAATGCCATATAATGTCTCCATAGAAAATCATGAGAATATTCTTTTGAACTTGGAGTTTTAAAGCTTGTAATACGGCAGCCTTGAGGATTTACTCCTCCAAATACATGCTCTACGAGACTATCTTTTCCCGCCGCATCCATTGCTTGTAGAACAACCAGAAGTGATTGGTTCCCATCGGCATATAATTTCTCTTGAAGTTCACGGAGTTTTTCTTTTTCTTTGAGTAATAATTGGATTCCTTCTTCTTTTGTAAGTTTACCATGATATTGGGTAGATGTTTTTTTTATAGAAAATGATCCTTTTACTTCAAAATCGTCTGAAAAATTAGTATCCATAGAAGTTTTGTATTATTTTGAATAAATGTAATAAAAAAACCGTCTCAGAGGAGACGGTTTTTTTATTTTTTAGTAGAGCTTATTTTGTAGCCGCTACTTTTTTTGACTTTTTAGCTGGAGCAGCAGCAGGTTCAGTTGTAGCTGGAGTAGTAGCTACTTCGGCAGCTTTTGTATCTACATTTCCTTTGATGTAGATTACGCTTCTGCTATTTGCTGGATCGTTAGAAAATACTTCAATCATTTTGTTGAATGGTCCATTGATAGCTGTATTATATCCAACTTTGATCTGAGCAGATTTTCCTGGCATAATTGGATCTGTGCTAAATTGAGGTGTCGTGCAGCCACAAGATGCTTTTACATTTGAAAGAACAAGAGGCTTATCACCGGTATTTGTTACGTTGAAGAATCTTGTACCGTCAGAACTAGGTTTGATCGTACCATAGTCAAAAGTCGTCTTATCAAATGTAATAGTCTGTGCAGATGCAAGAGCAAATGTTCCAAATAGCGCAATTCCTGCGATTAATTTTTTCATATTCTTGAATGTTAATATGTTTGTTAGATAAATTTTAGGAAACAAAGTTAAAAATTATTTTAATTCATACTCAAAATTTTTTTTCTTTAAACTATTTTTGCAAATTGTAAGCCAAAGAAATAGAATTATGCAGATTTCAGAAAAGTATAATCCACAAGAAACAGAACAAAAGTGGTACAATTACTGGTTGGAAAATAAGTATTTCCATTCAGAACCGAATGACAAACCTCCCTATACTGTTGTAATTCCTCCTCCAAATGTGACGGGAATCTTACATATGGGGCATATGTTGAATAATACCATTCAAGATGTTTTGGTCCGCCGTGCAAGAATGCAGGGCTTTAATGCATGTTGGATTCCGGGAACGGATCACGCTTCAATTGCTACTGAGGCGAAAGTGGTTGCTAAACTGAAGTCTGAAGGAATCAATAAATCAGATATTACGAGAGAAGAATTTTTAAAACATGCTTGGAAATGGACCGATAAATATGGAGGAACAATTTTGGAGCAATTGAAAAAATTAGGTTGCTCTTGTGATTGGGATAGGACTCGTTTTACCATGGAAGATAAGCTTTCTCAACAGGTAATTAAGAGTTTTGTTGATCTATATCATAAAGGATTAATCTACAGAGGATACAGAATGGTTAACTGGGATCCGGAAGCAAAAACTAATATTTCTGATGAGGAAGTCATTTTTAAAGAGCAAAATGGCAAATTATATTTCCTTAAATATAAGATTGAAGGATCAGAAGAATTTCTATCTGTTGCAACAACACGTCCGGAAACTATTTTTGGAGATACTGCGGTATGCATCAATCCTAATGATGAAAGATATGCTCATTTAAAAGGCAGTAAAGTTATTGTTCCGATTGTAAATAGAGTTATTCCCATTATTGAAGATGAATATGTTGATATCGAATTTGGAACCGGTGCATTGAAAATTACACCTGCTCATGATGTTAATGACTATGAAATTGGCCAAAAACATAATCTTCAGATGATTGATGCTCTGGATGATGATGGGAATTTAAATGATTATGGTTTACATTATGCTGGGAAAAATAGATTTGAGGTAAGAAAGCTGATTGCAAAAGAATTAGAAGAAAAAAATCTTTTGTTAAAAGCAGAAGACTACGTAAATAAAGTGGGAACCTCTGAAAGGACAGGTGCCGTTATCGAGCCTAAAGTTTCAGTTCAATGGTTCCTGAAAATGTCTGAAATTGCTAAACCAGCTTTGGATGTAGTAATGGATGATGAGGTAAAATTCTATCCTGAAAAGTTTAAAAATACATATAAACACTGGATGGAAAATATTCGGGATTGGAATATTTCTCGACAGCTTTGGTGGGGGCAACAAATTCCGGCATATTATTATGGAGATGGTGAGAATGATTTTGTAGTGGCTGAAAATATTGAAGAAGCCTTGATATTGGCCAGAAAAAAAATGGATAATCCCAATCTCGAAGCTTCTAGCTTAAAACAAGATGAAGATGCTTTAGATACTTGGTTCTCTTCTTGGTTATGGCCAATGTCTGTTTTTGATGGGTTACTTGATCCCGAGAATAAAGATATTAATTATTATTATCCAACATCAGATTTAGTAACAGGTCCGGATATTATTTTCTTCTGGGTAGCGAGAATGATTATGGCGGGATTGGAATATCGAAAAGAAGTTCCGTTTAAGAATGTTTATTTTACTGGAATTGTAAGGGATAAGCAGCGACGAAAAATGTCAAAATCTTTAGGAAACTCACCAGATCCGTTGGAATTGATGGATAAGTATGGAGCTGATGGGGTTCGAGTAGGGATTCTATTAAGCTCTGCAGCAGGAAATGATCTTCTGTTTGATGAAGATTTAATGCTTCAAGGAAGAAATTTCATGACGAAGATCTGGAATGCTTTCCGTCTGATTAATATGTGGAACCACGAAGACAAACCAGCTAATTCAGCTGAAACGCAGACTATAGAATGGTTTGAACATAAATTAAATAAAACAATTACAGATATTGATCAACAATTTGAGAAATTCAGAATTTCTGATGCTTTGCATTTGATTTATAAATTAATTTGGGATGATTTCTGTGGGTTGTATCTTGAGGCTATTAAACCCAATTTTGGAGAAGGTATTTCTAAAGAAGTTTACAATAAAACAATTATCTTCTTTGAAGAATTAATGAAACTTCTTCATCCTTTTATGCCTTTCTTAACGGAAGAGCTATGGCAAATTATTTCTGAAAGGAATGTGGAAGATGCACTGGTAATCGCTCAACAGAAAAAAGGAGGAGCGTTTAATGAAGCCATTATTAAAAACTTTGAAATAGCTGTAGAATTAATTTCTGGAGTTAGAAATTATCGCCAGACCAAAGGAATTTCACCAAGAGAAACAGCTGAAATTTATACTAATGCATCAGAATTTGCTAATGAATCTGTAATCAGAAAACTGGCAAACGTTTCAGAAATCTATTTTGGAACTAAAACAGAGAAGCCTAGCTTCACATTCTTGGTAGGTTCAACAGAAATTTCAATTCCGTTGAGTGAAAACTTAGATTTAGGAGAAGAAAAAGAGAAAACAGAAGAGGAATTAAAATATCTAAAAGGATTTTTGATTTCTGTTGAAAAGAAGCTTTCTAATGAGAAATTTGTTGCCAATGCAAAGCCTGAAGTTGTAGAGGTGGAGCGTAAAAAACAAAAGGATGCATTAGATAAGATTGCTATTTTAGAAGAAAAGCTGAAAAGTCTATAATTAATATAAATAAAATTGTCAGGTTTGTGAATGGATCTGACAATTTTTGAAATAACAATGATACATATAGAAAACATAGAAAAACTATTTTCTAAGCATTTTGTAGAAAGTCCTTTGTTGGAAAGTTTTGAGGTGGGTAAGATTTATCTTTCCAGTGGAAAGCTCGTGGCTTGTGATCCTTTGATTACGAATGATATGAAGTATTTCTCTACGGAATTTCCCAAAGGAGATTTTTCAGTCTTATTGCATAAGGAAAGAGAAAGTAATTGTGTCGCCTATGCGGAGATTATATTCAGTGATGCTGAGGTCCAACAATGGCAGTTGGCAACAACAGAAGGGCAGAATGTGAAAAATTTGTCAGAAGGAGAGGTATTTGGTTATCCTGTAGAAAGTGGTATGGGATGCTTTATGGATATTGATACACAGGAAAACCTTAATGATCTTGAGCAAAAACTTTATAAGAGTAAAGGGGTAGATTTTATGGGAATTTATGAAGAATTTTTTCATGATTATTTTTTTGATGAAAAAGGGGCAATAGATCAATATGCTTTTTTAAAACCATCAGAAAAACACCCAGGAACTATATTTGCATTTGAAACAGGATACGGAGAAGGATTTTATGCTAGCTATATTGCATACGACAAAAATAAACTTCCTGTAAAAATTGTTACAGAATTTATAGAAATTAGTTAAATTAGGTGAATTATTTTGTAGAGAAAATTTTTATAATAAAATTAATTATAACTAATAATAAAACACAATGAATTTCTCATCTGAACAACCCAAAATTATCGTTATAGGCAGTTCTTCAATTGATCTTGTCCTAGAAACAGAAAAAGTACCATCTTCCAACGAAACTGTTATGGCTTATGATTCAGACAGCTATTTTGGGGGAAAGGGAGCAAATCAGGCAGTAGGGACAGCGAGGTTGGGAGCTAGTGTATATTTTATTGGATGTGTAGGCATGGATCCCTTGGGGCAACAGATTATGAGAAATCTGGTAAATGAAAGTGTAAATGTTGGATTTGTACATGAAACAGATAAAGATGCAACAGGCACAGCTTATGTTACTACTTCAGATGGAAATTCAGCAATTGTTGTAGTTCCCGCAGCTAATAATCATTTAAAACCCGAGCATATAGATGCTGCGGAAAAATATTTTTTTACAGCAGATCTTATTTTGTTGCAATTAGAAGTTTCCATGGATGTGATTGACTTTGCAATAAAAAAAGCTAAAAAGCACAATATAAAAATAGGATTGTATGCATCTCCGGCTAGAAAGCTAAGTGAGGAAATACTTTCTAGTGTGGATTTTATTGTGGTAAAGAGTAATGAATTGCATATCGTTTTTGGTGAAGATAGGAGAGAAGATATTCTTAAAAAATATGTAAATAAAGTATTTGTGAGGGATGATACCAACTCTACAGTATACTTTGATGGTACAGAAATGAAATACTTTAGTAAAAGTACAAATGGGAAGACTGTTCATAAAATGGGAATGGGTGATGCATTTACTTCTGGGTTTGCGATTGGATTATGCCATAAATATTCTATTGAAGAATGCGTGAAATTTGGAAATGAAGTATCTGCCATGGTTTCTTTGAAAAAAGGTTCGCAAACAGGATTGCCAAGGATCTCAGATTTAATCTCTTAACGCTATTTATGACATATCGAAAAAGAAAAAATATAATATGATATTTTAAATAAATTTCCACTTTTAGAGTGGATTTTTCTTTTTTTTATTATGGAAAAGCTGACTATTATTACAGAAGATAATGTAGAATTAATTACCCATCTTTTTGTACCCAAAATTGATAATGGGAAATTTTTGTTGATTAATTCTGCAACAGGGGTAAAACAGCATATTTATTATTCATTTGCACAATATTTTGCAGCAAAGGGGTTTACTGTTATGACCTATGATTATCGGGGAATTGGATTGTCCAAACCTCAAAATATAAAAGGATTTTATGCTTCTATGAGGACGTGGGGAGCTAGGGATTTTAAAGCCATCACTCAATATATTAAGAAAAACTTTACAAATCACTATAAGTATTGTTTAGGTCATTCTGTAGGAGCTTTAATACTAGGAATGAATGAAGATTCTGAAATGTTTGATGAATTTATTTTTGTGGGCACACAAAATGCCTTCGTGGGGAACTTAAAATGGAGAACGAAGGTAGAAGCATATTTGGGTTTTGGGATAGCTCAACCTTTAACCACTTCACTATTAGGGTATTTTCCCGCACATTGGTTCGGTTTAGGAGAAAGTCTTCCCAAATATTGCGCATATGATTGGAGAACCTTAATTTTAAACAAAAAATCAACCAATCGCCTTTTAGAAAAAATAGAAGACTATTCTAAAAATTTAAAACAAAAAGTTTTTGTAATACGTGCAGAAGATGATGTATGGATAACAGAGAAAGGAGTAAAAAGCTTATTGGATACTACTTACCCGAATCTTAGACCTACTCATAGATTAATTAAAGTTTCGGAATCTCAAAAACGTATAATAGGACATATTAATTTTTTTAGAAACTACAATAAAAAGCTTTGGGATATTATTTTAAATGAGTGTACATAGAATGAAGAATTTGATAGCAAATACAGTAGATTTTGTAAAAGAAAAATTAGAGGGAGCAGAGGCTGGGCATGATTGGTTTCATATTGAAAGAGTTTGGAAGCTCTCAAAAAAAATTGCTCAATATGAGGATTGTGAACAAATGGTGGTGGAACTTTCGGCTTTATTACACGATATAGCAGATCCTAAATTTCATAATGGAGATGAAACAATAGCATTACAAGTTTCTTGTGAATTTTTAGAAAGCCAAAATGTTTCTGAAGACATTATAGAGAAGGTTTTATTTATAATTAAAAACATCTCATTTAAAAATAGAGCTGAGGCTCCTAAAGTTACTCCAATCGAACTTAAAATTGTACAAGATGCGGATCGTATAGATGCTATTGGAGCAATTGGTGTGGCTAGAACATTCAATTTTGGAGGTTTTAAGAATAACCCGATGTTTGATCCGGAGGTCAAGCCCAATTTAGATATGTCTAAAGAAGAGTATAAAAAATCTAAAGGAACAACAATTAATCATTTTTATGAAAAGCTGTTATTGTTAAAAGATATGATGAATACAGAGAAAGGCAAAAAAATAGCCGAGGAAAGACATCAGTTTATGTTACTTTTCCTCGACCAGTTTTATAAAGAATGGAATGTTGATTAGAAAATATTATATCCTAAAATTATTGAGGCATATTTTATATCCGCAGTTTGGGAAGTAGTATCCTCTATAATATTGTTATTTGTATTATATCTGAATTCAATACTATATTTATTATTATAATTATAGCCTATACCAAAAGATAAACTCTTAAAGGTCTGTGTAGTGGATAATGGAACTTTTTCGAAAGCTTGTCCAGAATATAAAAGATCAAAATTTTTGGCTTTTCCTGATCTTAATGTAAGGACATTAGCTTGTCCGTTTACAAAAATTTTGGATTTATCATTGATAAACATATAATGTCTAATCCCTATTGGTAAAGTAATAAAAGAATAGCTATCTAAACTCATTTCATAAAGGGAGTTACTTTTTACGGTAATTGTTTTTCCGGAATAAGCCGAATAAGTAGGTTCAAATAAGATAGACCATTTATTTTTATTGAATGGTAAAACAACTTCAGCTTCAATGCCTATCCTAAAAGAAGATTTTGAAGGAAAAACACCATCAAAAATGCTTCCTTTTAAGCCAAGGGAAGAGTAGAAGTTAATCCCGGGTCTGATATGAAGATTAAATTTAGTTTTTTCTTTTAACTCAGAAGATGCTACATTTTCGGTTTTGTTGTATACGTTGAAAAGTTTTTTCAAATCAGACGTATTATATTTTGTTTGGTTTATTAAAGTAAGGGAATTAGAATCATCCGAAAAAAGATCTTTCAATTGACCTATATAACTATTATTGGTTGCTATTTTTGAGGTATTTCCCTCTAAATAATATTTTTTGTTTATTAAAGGAGTTATTGATGTACTAGCGTTTGAATAAAAAAATCGGATTACATTTTTCCCTTTATATGAATATAGATTGGTAGTTCCTACTGCTTCTTCTTTTAGAAAAACACTACTTTCCGTTAGCTCAGGTTCGTACTTTGAGGAAAGCTCAGTAGTATTATCAGACGAATAATCAATAGATCCGGTGTAAGAAATGTATTTGGAAGAATTATGGATTCCAAATTCTTTAATATTAGATGGAAGTCCTGTTAACTCCGTTGAATTCTGATCAGTTTTATAAGAGAATCCTGTGGGAGTGTTAATCCAATCCATGTTTTTGATTAATACTTCTTTTTTCTCATTGTTAGTGGTTATTAAATACCCTTTTTCAAATTTAATTTGGGCATTTGTAAAGAATACAAAAAATAGTAAAAGTGCTAAAAAAGCTTTTCTCATGGTAACGTTTTTATAATAGGTTTTAAAAATATAGATAAAAAAGTATCTTTGCAATATGGGAGGGGTATTATTTCTTATTTTTTTTGGACTAATCCTTTCTTTATTTTTATCAAAAATAAAGAAAGGAAGATTGGCTGAGTGGGCAAAATTATTTCGTACTGCCATGCTCATTTTTACGATTTCATTATTTAGCTATTGGTTTATCAAAAAAAGCACAGTAAGAATTATAAAAGATTCTGTAGCATTACAAATCATTAATAAACTTCCTCAAACATTGGATTTTTATGTGATAAGTAATAAAGGCCAATTCCCTAATGGAATATTAGAGACTAAACATATTGGAAAGATCCGTCCGGAATATTATAGAATAGAGTATCTGAAGATGGATAGTTCCGATGAATACTGGATTATAGGAAATCTTGGTAAAAAGAATCTTGTATATTTTTCACAACATTCGGTTCCCAATAAGAACATTGATCAGATGATAGAAGTTCGGAATTATATTAATCAAAGTGTAAAGTTATCTGACATCGCTAAAAAGCAAATAGAATCATATAGCCATGAAAATATAAAGCAGGGAATATGGATTACCCTGGATTTTTTATTATTGTTTCTTAATCTTGTTTTGTTAGTAAGAAGAAGATAATTGTTTTCTACACTTTTATAAGTATCAATAATTAGAATAAAGTTCCTGTATTTTCCGTAGCCATTTTAGGAATCATTAAATCCTTGTTCCAGTCTTCATTTATTTTTTTTATGAAATAAGAAGATAATAGAGGAGATGCTTTCTCAATATTTTGATGAACAAAAAAATACAAATTCTGAAGTCCCTCTTTTTTCCATTGAGTTAAATGTTTCAACCAATCATCAAGTCTTTCATAGTCACTTTCTGCATTGGCCCCTACATAACGGATAAAAGCATTTGGGGTTGTGAGGCGCATATGGAGCATGTCTCTTCTGCCAGCAGTATCAACAATAATATTAGTAATGTTATTGAGCTCAAAAAGCTCGCAGGTCATATTTAATATATTTTCATCTGTAAACCATTCAGTATTTCTTAATTCTATAGCTAACGGTACTTCCTTTGGCCAGTCATTTACAAATTTTTCTAATCGATTATAGTCTTTTGGCTTAAAATTATCATGGAGTTGTAAAAAGACCATTCCTAATTTTTCATTAAAATTCATAACTGATGTTGCGAATTGTGTCACTGGTTCGGTAACATCGATTAATCTTCTGAAATGAGAAACAGTATTGGTGATTTTAGGGAAAAACTTAAAATTTTGAGGCGTTTTACCTTTCCATGTCTGAACCTGTTCAGGGGTTGGCATCCCATAAAACGTAGCATTCAATTCTATTGAATTAAACTGAGTTGCATAATATGTCAATTCGTCTTTTGTTCCTTTAGGATAAAACCCTTTAAGATCTGTTTTATTCCATTTTGCACACCCAATAGAAATATTTTCTAGCCCTTTTTTATTCTGGCTTAAAATATCTTTCGTTCGAGGATGATCTTGAGGTAATGTAAAATCTATTTTTGAAGGATCTTCTACTTGTCCGAATTTCATAGGTAAGCTTTTAGGATTAAACTTATAACAAATATAGGCAAACTGTATGAATTATAAATTTACAATTCTTTTGTCTGACATTTATTTTTCTGTTATAAAAATAACAACACGCCCTGAAGCGTGTTATTGTACGGTATGAGATATTGATTAATTTATTATTATGCTTCACAGCTGGAGCAGGTTACAAAATTGACCATCATTTCTTTAGAAACAGAAGAGCTTCGTTGGTAATAAAGAGTTTTTACCCCTTTTTTCCAAGCTTCTATATAGAGGTAGTTTACATCTTTTACAGGCATAGTGGATGGAATTTGTAAGTTCAACGACTGAGCTTGATCGATGTATTGTTGTCTTTGTGCTGCTTGGGAAATGATTTCCATTGGGGAAATTTCCTTGAATGTTTTAAATACAGCTTTTTCTTCATCCGTTAATTCTTTCAAATGCTGAACAGAACCATGATTTAGCATAATTGTTCTCCAGGTTTCTTCATTGTCGAGGCCCTTTTCTTCTAGCAATTTTGCCAAATATTTATTTTTACGCATGAAGTTTCCTTTTGCTAATCCTGCTTTATAATAATTAGAAGCAAATGGCTCTATTCCAGGAGATGTTTGTCCTAAAATAGCCGAACTTGAAGTGGTGGGTGCAATTGCCATTGTGGTCGTATTTCGCAACCCATATCCCTTTAATAATTCGGGTTCACCATAAATATTAGCAAGCTCTCTCGAAGCTTGTTCGGATTGTTCTTTAATATGCCGGAAAGCTCTTGCATTGAATTGTGTTGCCTCAAAGCTTTCAAATGGAATCATATTCTTTTGTAAATAAGAATGATAGCCTAAAACTCCTAATCCAAGAGCTCTATGACGCATAGCGAAGTTTCTTGCTCCCTGAAGATAATAATTTCCTTCAGTTTTATCAATGAACTCCGATAAAACAGCGTCTAGGAAATAAATGGCTAGTTTTACAGCATCAGTATCCTTCCATTCGTCATATAACTCTAAGTTCATAGAGGATAAACAGCAAATGAAAGACTCCTCCATTGAGGAAGGAAGCATAATCTCAGAGCATAAATTGCTAGCATTGACAGGTAATCCTAAATCTTTGTAAACCTGTGGTTTATTTCTATTTACATTGTCTGTAAAGAAAATATAAGGAAGACCTTTTTGTTGACGGCTTTCTAAAACTCTTGCCCAAACTTTACGTTTTTCCATATCCCCATCAATCATATCCTGCATCCAGTAATCTGGAACACATACTCCCGTAAATAAGTTTTGGATTGGACTTCCAATATCTTTAATGGATAAAAACTCCTCAATATCCCCATGGTCTATATCGAGATAAGCTGCAAAAGCTCCTCTTCTTACACCACCTTGAGAAACGACATCCATCGCAGTATCAAATAATTTCATAAAAGAAACTGCTCCCGAAGATTTTCCATTATCAGTTACTGCGGTTCCTCTGTTACGAAGTTCTCCGAAGTAGCCCGAAGTACCTCCTCCAATTTTTGTTTGCATGATTACCTCTCCCATTTTATGAGTGATACCTTCAATGCTATCTGGAATATGAACATTAAAACAAGAAATTGGGAGGCCTCTTTGGGTTCCCATATTTGCCCAAACTGGAGAAGAGAAGCTGATCCATCCTTTTGTGATCATTTCTTTAAAAGCGGCTTGAAGTTCTGGTTTGTACAATCTTTTTGCAGCAGCAGTGGTAATTCTGTCGATGGCTCCGTCCACGGTTTCACCTTTTAACAAATATCCTCTGTTTAGCATTTGCTCGGACTCTTCATTAAGCCACCATATATTGGTATTTTGTTCTTCCATAGTATTTATATATTTTCGAATTCTGAAATAGAGTAATGCACTTCAGAATTTTGTTGCGTGTTATTATATTGATTCTAAAACTTCCACTTTGTGGGAATCTTGTAAACCACTTTCATCTCTTAGTCTTTGAAAATCCTTAAAAGAAGGAGTATTCAAAACCTCATGTTGAACTTCTTTATTGATATAATTTGAATAATGTAAAAATGTAACCCCATCTTCTTTGATGTATACCTTGTATTCAAATGTGGATTGATTTAAATTTTTAAAATCCTCCAAAAACTTTCGAATATTTATTTTGTTTTCTGAAACAAATTCTGGTTTTACGGTATAGGTAACTATTACATTAATCATGTTTGAAGGGTACTTGTTTTAATTAAAACAAATCATTTGCCGTAATACTCTTATCATGTTTTGTATAGTCCACTGGTCTTTTCGCAAAAAAATCATCCATAGAATTGGCAAAAACCTCTTCTTCAAACCAAACCATAGGTCTATATTGCTCAGGAGTAACATTATACTTTGTCTTCATATTGATTTTCTTTAAACTGTCATCAACACGGTATTTCATGAAATTGAGTAGATCTTCTTTAGATACATTATCTATTTCACCCAACTCAAAGATCCAATTTAATATATCTCCTTCTCTTTCAATTGATTCATCAACAAGTGTATAGATATCTTCAATATCACTGTCTGTTAATAGATCAGGTTGCTCTTCTCGGATTTTGTTAATTAAGTAAATCCCTGCGTTGGCATGGATTTGTTCATCAACAGAAGTCCAAGCAATGATATTTGAAACATTTTTCATGAATCCTTTAAACCTTGTAAACGAAAGGATAATAGCAAACTGCGAAAAAAGAGAAACGTTTTCAACTAGAATACTAAATAATAATAAAGCTGAAACATATTCTTTTGGGGTAGCAGAATTAGCGTGTTTTAGAGCATTGCCTAAAAATTCTATTCTTGCTTTCACAGCTGGAATTTCGATTACACTTGAGAATTCCTCATTATATCCTAATACCTCTAATAAACGAGAATATGCTTCGGAGTGACGGAATTCACATTCTGCAAAAGTAGCTCCTAGACCATTTAATTCCGGTTTTGGAAGATGGGTATATAAGTTTCCCCAAAATGTTTTTACGGACACCTCAATCTGCGCAATGGCTAAAAGGGCATTTTTTACAGCATGTTTTTCATGTGGCTCCAGTTGAGAATGAAAATCCTGAACATCTGCAGTAAAGTCTACTTCTGAATGAACCCAGAAAGATTTGTTGATCGCTTCCACAAATTGAAGAACCTCAGGGTATTCAAATGGTTTGTAACTTACTCTTTTATCAAAAATTCCCATATTAAAATGTCTTTAAAAGTTAAAATAAATAGATCCCCGTGCAAAGTTCAAAAAATATGCAATATTCTAATATGTAGAAACTTGTATTAAAAAGTTTTCACAGTAAAGTCTTTATATTTTTTGTAGAATTACGAATACAAATTTCGACAAAAAGAACTGATTTCAAAAGAGTAAAACGTTAATTAGTTGAGTTTTAGCCTTAAAAGTTTTCCACATTTACATAGAGCTTGCTCTGATATTGGTTTACAAAGAGTTAGGGTACAAAAATAGAGAAAATTATAAAACTTAAATTAAACGGTTTTGTTTATTGTATTGAAAATCAATTTTTTAATTATTAAACAGTTGTTGTGTTGAATTAATTTTTATTCTTGTAACAATTCGAAATTATCATATACTTATTGATTATAAAAACATATATCGCTTAATGTTAGTAATTCAAGATTTACATAAATCATATAGTACAGGCAAAAGTAAATTGCATGTTCTCAAGGGAATAAACCTTAATATTGAGGAAGGGGAATTTGTTTCTATTATGGGGAGTTCTGGTTCTGGAAAGTCCACACTTCTTAATATTATAGGTATTTTGGATGAAAAAGATTCAGGGATATATAACCTGGATGGTGTTTCTATTGAGCATTTATCAGAAATAAAAGCAGCGGAATATAGAAGTCGCTTTTTGGGATTTATTTTCCAGTCTTTTAATTTGATAGGCTATAAAACGGCGCTAGATAATGTAGCTCTTCCTTTATATTATCAAAATGTTCCAAGAAAAGAACGTACAACAAAAGCAATGGAATATCTTGAAAAGGTAGGGCTTGCACAATGGGCGAATCATCTTCCTAATGAACTTTCAGGAGGACAGAAGCAAAGAGTTGCTATCGCAAGGGCTTTAATTACAAATCCTAAAGTTGTTTTAGCGGATGAGCCGACGGGAGCTCTGGATTCAAGTACGACACATGATATTATGAAGCTTTTACAGGAAATTAATAACGAGGGTAAGACCATTATTGTGGTAACTCACGAACCCGATGTGGCTGCGCAAACCAAAAGAAATGTAGTCTTGAGAGACGGAATTATTGAAAGTGATGATTTTATAAAACAGATCGTTTTGTAATATATGTTAATTTGGAAATGAAATAATTGTGAAACCTTATATGAAACTCATCTTTAAGTTTTTTAATCTTTAAAATTGGAAAAATGTTTGACCTAGATCGTTGGCAGGAAATATTCAGTTCGATTCGCAGTAATGTATTGCGCACAGTACTTTCTGGTTTTACCGTGGCTTTGGGATTGTTTATTTTCATTGTGCTTTTTGGAATTGGGAAGGGATTACAGAATGCTTTTACTGAAGGTTTTGCTAGAGATGCTCAGAATCTTATTTCGATTGTGGCTGGAAAAACAACCATTGCTTATAAAGGGCTTCAATCTGATCGACAAGTGACGATGAATAATGATGATTATACTTTTCTAGTTAATGTAGATAAAGAAAAAGTGGGAAGTTCTACACCGAGATACACCGCAAATCTATTGGTGAAGTATGGTAAAGAAAGTGGGAATTATCAAATAAATGGAGCCCAACCGGAAGAACAGCTTATCGAAAACCGAAAAATGTTGGAAGGTCGTTACTTAACACCTACTGATTTGGATAGAAAGCAAAATATTGCTGTAATTGGAAGGATGGTTCAGCGAGATTTGATTAAAAACGGAAGCCCCATTGGAAAAGAACTCGATATTAATGGAACCATGTTTAAGGTTGTGGGAGTTTTCTCGGATGATGGAGGTGACTGGGATGAAAGACATATCACTGTTCCTATTACTACATTACAGCAAATGCGGAAAGGTTCTGATACTGTAAACATTAACTATATTGCTTATAGTGATAAACTGACTCCGCAGCAAGCCATAAAATATGGTGATAAATTAAAAGAAAAATTAAAAGCTAGAAAAAATGTTTCTCCAGATGATGAGAATGGAATAAGGGTTTGGAATAATGCTCAAAATATGAACGATACATTCACTTTTATTGCTGTTCTTACGGCAATTGTAGGATTTATTGGAATGGGAACTTTGCTAGCTGGGATTATCGGAATTAGTAACATTATGGTTTATATTGTAAAAGAACGTACAAAAGAAATAGGAGTACGAAAGGCAATTGGAGCAAAACCGAGAAGTATTGTTGCTTTAATTGTTCAGGAAAGTGTTGTCATTACGGTTGTTTCGGGATTTATAGGAGTTGGATTAGGTGCGTTAGCATTGCATTTAATTGGTGACAGCCTTGAAGAGTACTTCATTAAAAGTCCTAGCGTAGGATGGGGAACCATCATTATGGCATTTATTGCTTTGGTTTTTTCAGGATTAATTGCAGGATTTGTTCCAGCATATAGAGCTTCAAGAATTAAACCTATTGAGGCATTGAGAACGGAATAATGAAACAAGGATGGCAACAAGGAAAAAAATAGATAATAAGCTGAATCATTCATAATTAATATAAAGGTGAATATAATATTTAAAAAAGATACTTGGCAAGAGATTTATTATTCATTGAGGAATAATAAGCTTCGAACATTTCTTACCATGATCGGGGTAGGTTGGGGTATGTTTTTGTATGTGAGTTTACTGGGAGCTGCAAAAGGGATGGAAAATGGGTTTGATAAATTGTTTTCAGGATTTGCGACCAATTCTATTTTTCTTTGGGCCCAGAATACATCAATTCCTTATGATGGTTTTCCAAAAGGAAGGGAAGTTCATTTAAAAATTGAGGATATTGATCTGTTGAAAAGGAAAATTCCAGAGATAGATTATATTTCGCCTCAAAATTCCAGAGGGAATTTTGGAAATGCAGGGGAGCAAATGTCGAAAAACGGAAAATCTGCGACCTATACGTTGAATGGTGATTATCCTTTAGGAAATAAAATTTCAGAGAAAAAATTAATTTTCGGAAGATATTTGAATGATGCCGATATTTCACAAAATAAGAATGTGGTGGTTATAGGAGAAGAAGTGTACAAGAACTTTTTTGATTCTAAAAAGAATGAAAATCCACTCGGAAAATCGATTAATATTAAAGGTATTTTTTTTAATGTCATTGGAGTTTTCAGAGTGAAAAAAGGAGGTGGAATGGAAAATGATCGAACTGTTTTTATTCCATTGTCAACCTTTACAAAAATGTATAATAATGGAAATAATGTGGATTTCTTTGCGATTGTAAGTAAACCGAATGCGGAGGTGAATACAGTGGAAGAAAAAGTAAAGCAGCAACTGAAATCTAAAAATCACGTTTCTCCAGATGATACAAACGCGTTCGGAACATTTAATCTTGGAAAGGAATTTAAAAAGCTTACGGGGTTTTTGAGTGGAATGCAATTTTTAACAATTGTGGTAGGGGCATTAACTATTTTAGCAGGGGTTATTGCCATTTCAAATATTTTATTAATTACCGTAAAAGAAAGAACAAAAGAAATTGGTATACGTAGGGCTCTAGGGGCGAAACCTTCTGAAGTAAGAAATCAAATTTTATTGGAAAGTGTAGTAATAACATTATCCTCCGGATTACTCGGTTTTATTTCAGGTATTTTTGTGCTCATGATTTTAAATGCTGTTACGCAAAATCAAGATGATTTTCCTTTTTATAATCCGACCGTTAATTATGGAAATGTATTTGCTGCGATGGCTGTTATGGTAATTTTAGGGTTAATTATAGGAATGATTCCGGCGCAAAGAGCGGTTAAGATTAGACCGATTGAGGCATTGAGAACCGAATAATCAAATGAAAATTGATAAGGAATATGTTTTTAAATGTTAAAAAAAACGGACTGCTGCCATGTTTTCATTGGTAAAAAGATTTGAAAAGTATTCTAAAAAAACATGAAAAATAAATTAATACAATATAAAAAAATAAACTAGCTATATGAAAAAGAAATTCACCTGGAAAAAAGTCATTTATATATTTTTAGGACTTTTACTTGCAGTGGCTTTGTTCTCAGTAATTGGGTATGTTGTGAAGTCAAATTCTAAAGAGAAGGATGCTTTTCTTACGAGAAAACCAACCATTCAAAATATGGATGATAAGGTTATGGCTACCGGAAAAATTATCCCTAAAGAAGAAATTGAAATTAAACCTAATATAGCAGGAATCATTGAAAAGATCTTAGTAGATGAAGGAGACAAAGTGGAAGTTGGACAACTGATCGCAACGGTAAAAATTGTTCCTAATATTGCTGAAGTGAATAATGCTCAACAGGATGTTCAAAACTCTCAGTTGCAAATTAGTAATGCCAAAATGAATGTAGATAATATGGAGAAACAATTTGCTATGCAGGAAAGGCTCTATAAGCAAGGTGTAATTGCTAAACAAGATTATCTGAATTCTCAACAGCAATTATATTCAACGCAGCAGACGCTTAAAAATGCTCATCAGCAATTGGTGACCGCTCAAAAAAGATTACAAATAGTAAAGACGGGTGCAACTCCCGAATTACAAGGTTTGGCAACGACTCAAATACGATCTAAAGTTTCTGGAACTGTTCTTGAAGTTCCGGTAAAGGTGGGTAGTCAGGTTATAGAGGCAAATTCATTTAATGCAGGAACTACAATTTGTTCTATTGCAGATCTGAATTCTTTAATATTCCAAGGTGAAATTGATGAAGCACAAGCCGGAAAGCTAAAACAAGGAATGGAAATGAATATGGTAATTGGAGCTTTGCAAAACAAAACATTTCCCGGTAAGCTTACGATGATTGCACCAAAAGGTAAAGATAATAATGGAACGATAAAGTTTCCTGTGGAGGGAGATGTATATAATCCTGATAATGAATATATAAGGGCTGGGTTTTCAGCTAATGGGGAAATTGTATTAAGCTCTCAAAAAAATGCTTTGTTACTAGATGAATCACTTATCCAGTATGAGAAAAGTAACGGTAAAGACAAACCGTTTGTTGAGGTGAAGCAACCTGATGGGAAGTTTAAAAAAGTAGATGTAAAATTAGGAGCAAGTGATGGGATAAATGTTCAGATTCTTTCAGGTTTAACCAAAAACTCTGAAGTGAAAGTATGGAATCCATCGGATAAAGATAAAGAAGAGCTTAAAGAGAAAACGAAGTAATAAATGAATATTATATTCAACTAAAAACCTGAGAATTTTTCTTGGGTTTTTTTAGTTTTTTATGTGATCTAATGTATAATTATAGTGGGTGAAATGTTTTATTTTTATATAATAAAATATGATAATAATCCATGAAAAATAGTTACTTAGTTCTTTGCTTTTTTATTGTTATAAAATTTATTTTACAATATTCTTTAATAAGTCCGGAATACGAATTACATCGTGATGAATATTTACATATTGATCAAGGAAATCATTTAGCATGGGGATTCTTATCAGTGCCTCCTGTCAATTCTTGGATTGCTTGGATAATTAAAATGTTGGGAGGTTCCGTATTTTGGGTGAAATTTTTTCCTGCTTTATTTGGAGCGTTGACTATTGTGGTGAGTTGGAAAATGGTTGAAGAGCTAAAAGGAAATCTTTATGCACAGATACTTACCGCAACGGGAATTTTGTTTTCAGTTTTACTTCGTTTAAATATGCTTTTTCAACCCACTTCTTTAGAGGTTTTACTTTGGACAACTTTATATTATTTTATGAAAAAAAGATTAAAATAGCCCAAAGTGGCTAATAAAGAAGAGTTTACAAGAACCGAAAGTGCTATCGGTAACGATTTAGTAATGGTGCTTACTGCACTCGCTTTCATCTGATTACCTTGTAAATCATTACTGCAAATCTAATAAAAAAAGGGTAAAGTAACAGCATACTTTACCCTTTTTCGTTTTTTAACCCTCCCTCAAAAGAAGATAATTAAAAATAAATCTTTCCCAATATGGGGACACTATGTGATAATGCTTTACATATTATTTCCAAGTTTTGGCAAATCAACGAAGATGTAGTGCCGAAACAAATAGTCCCAATATCTAAACGTCTAAGCTATGGAAATCGTATTGAACAAAGTATTATCGGAAATTCAGCGTCAGGAAGATAAGCTATCTTCTCAAATGATGCAAACTGCGAACGAGGCTTACCAAATGACCTTATTCCTAAAGGAAATGCTGTTTACTATAAAGATGAAAGTCTTACAGACCGGATTTAAGAATGAACAGCAGGAAATCATTTTTTTCAAGAACATCAAACCGCAGATTTTAGGAAAACTTATTTACTATAATAAGGTATTCCGAATTGAAACTACCTGCCCAGTGAGTACAGGGAGAATACACCAAAGTTATTTTGAAAACCAACTTAAAATTCTCAAATCCGAATATAAGGAAAGCATATCCAATGAGGATTTTTACAGGTACTATCGTGCAGGCAGAACTGACCGTGACCACAGTTATTTCAGGCTCGGAAAAATCAATTACCACGATGGTCTAAAAAGTAATGTATTTGAAATTGACCTTAGCTTTTCTACTTATTACGATAACAAAGTTGCCCATATTATAGCCAATGAATTACTTTATACTTTTTTACTTACCAAAATAAATCCCGAAAAAAATCCCGATGCCATTTCAATAAACGGTGATGGAAACAAAGACATTTCGTGGACGAACTCGCAAAATGCACTGATAGAATTAATTTACGCCTTGTATGCTTCCAAATCTATTGCATACGGTAAAATAGGCATCAGGAAATTGGCATTGATTTTCCAAATCCTCTTCCGAACGCCCCTGAACGATATACATCATTCTTTCCACAGGATGAAAACAAGGGCAGGCTCCCGGACGGTGTTTTTAGACCAACTCAAAATTTCCCTCGAAGAGTATATGGATAAAGACCTTTAGCAATATCAGCACAGGGGTTTGAAAGCAGTACATTTTGTGTACTGCTTTTTCTTTGCCCATATATGCCAATTGGCAAATGTTGGCAAAAGGCTACTACAAAATAACCGAAATACGCTAAAACCCTTATTAAACAAGGGTTTTTCTCATTGCAAAAAATTTGAAAAAAGTGCCAAACCAATGGGTACGCATTGGCAGACAAACACTGCCACACTTCTGAATTTTGTCCTGTGAATATTAAACAATAGTGCTATGAACATTATAACAGTTGACGAAGAAGTGTGGAAGCACCTCAATGAACGGTTGAAAGCCATTAGCGAATATATCCTCAAACTGGAAGATACAAGCTACGATAGCTTATGGCTCAACAACCACGAAGTCTGCCAGTATCTCCACATCAGTGAAAAAACATTGTGGCGTATGCGTACCAACGGGCAGATAGCCTTTTCAAAAATGTACGGGCAGTATTACTATACCATTGGTGCTATAAAAGATATGCTCAACACTAACGCCGTGCAGACTACCGATGAATATGTAGAACAGCTTATGGCGAAAGGCAAAAGCTATATCGAGAAAGGCAGAAAATTGAAATCAGGTAATCATTAAAAGCGTACCCGTATGAATATCGACAAAATGGAATTTGTGGCGTGGATGGAACGCATAATGGACAGGCTGGACATTCTCGGCAACCACATAGACGATTTACAAAAGAAGCGCAACAGCATAGACGGCGAAGAATTACTGGATAATCAGGATTTATTGCAAATGCTGAAAATCAGTAACCGTTCCCTGCAACGGTATCGCTCCATAGGCAAGCTGCCTTATTATACCATTAGCGGAAAACTGTATTACAAACTGTCCGATGTGCATCAGTTCATCAGGGAAAGTTTTAACCCGCCTTTGCCAAAACTGGATGCCAATAAGTGACAAATGCTGCCTTTGAGTGCCACTTAAAGCAAATCAGTGAAGGCTTCCTTTACATTCGACCGTGAAATTTTAAAATTTTCAGACTATGAGCGAAGAAACAGTAAATAAACAGGAAATGCCCGAACAGCTTTCGGACATCTTACTCGTACTGGATAAAGAAAAAATGAAAATCCAGGCAGTAAAGAGTATAGACGAAAACGGGAAAATGGAAACCGTTGACCCCACCAAGAAGAACCAAAACCAGTTTATGCGTGTGGACAAAGGTGGCGATTTCTTTTCCAACTTCTTTTCCAATTTTTTCAGCCAGTTAAAGAACCCCACAAACTTTACTTTCTTCAAAGTGCCTGCCCCGGTTGCTGCTGAAAAAGCGCGGGAACTCCAAAAGCACGTAGATAAGCCCACCCCACAGGGCGAAAAAGTGCTGAAAGAACACGAAGTAAAAGCAGAACCCCAACCGGATAAAAAACAAGAAAATCAAAATAATATGGCAACAGCACAAACAACAACGGAAACAAGCGAATACCGCTACAAGCCGGAGCAGATTGATTGGGACACAATGAAAAACCTCGGATTAAGCAAAGAGTATCTTGAAAAAAGAAACCTGCTCGACCCTTTGTTACGAGGTTACAAAACCAATGAACTTTTACCGATAGGCATTAACCTCGGTGGCTCTATCCTCCGCACAGATGCCCGCCTGTCTTTACAGCAAGGCGAAGACGGCAATGTTATCGTGGCAATACACGGTATCAAAAAAGAACCTTACCTGCACTTTGAGTTTTTCGGTCACAAGTTTACTGACGAAGACAAGAAAAATCTGCTTGAAACAGGTAATATGGGGCGTGTGGTTAATCTGGTAAATTCCAAAACAGGTGAACTGATGCCGTCCATTATCAGCATCGACAGGCTTACCAATGACGTGATTGCTCTACGCACGGAGTTTATCAAAATTCCCGATGAAATTAAGGGCGTAAAGCTGAATGAGGAACAAAAGCAAACGTTGATGGAGGGCAAACCGCTCTATTTAGAGGGTATGATTTCTACCAAAGGAACGGAGTTTTCGGCAACGGTACAATTCAATGCGGATAAGCGATACGTTGAGTTCCTGTTTGATAGAAGCAACAACAATCAGCAAGCGCAAACGAACCAACAGATTACCCAACAAAGCAATCAGCAAAGCCAACCCCAGGAAGCCCCAAGAACTTTCAGGGGCAAAGAACTGGACGATGAACAGTACAACAAGTTCAAAGCCGGACAAACCATATATGTTGAACTGAAAGATAAAAAAGACCAACCGTATAAGGGTTACATCACTTTCGACAAAGATACAGGGAAGACCAATTTTGAGTTTCCCGGTCAGTATAAAGCACGGGTAGAACCTGCCGAAACCCATAAAACGCAGACTGCCGTCAATTCGGAGGGCAAAACCAACGAAGCGACCAAGAATGTCCAAGAGCCTTTGAATTCCGGGCAGCAAACACCAAAAAATGAAAAGCAGCAGGAACAACAGAACAACAAGTCTGCAAAATCCAAAGGCAGAAAAATGTAATACAGTATGAAAACAATCATTGCAGAAAAACCAAGCGTAGCAAGGGAGATAGCTGGCTTGTTGGGAGCATCCGATAAAAAGGACGGCTACCTGACAGGTAACGGCTATTTTGTTACGTGGGCATTCGGCCATTTAATTGGACTGGGAATGCCCGAAGATTACGGCATTTCTAAATTTGACAAGGCATCCCTGCCGATATTGCCTAATCCGTTTTTATTGACCGTCCGCAAGGTCAAAAAAGACAAAGGGTACACCGCCGATACTGGCGCATTAAAGCAACTGAAAGTCATTGAGCAGCTTTTTAAGCAAAGCAACAGCATCATCGTTGCTACCGATGCAGGTCGTGAGGGCGAACTCATTTTCAGGTACATTTATGAATACCTGAAATGCAACAAACCTTTTGAACGCCTTTGGATAAGTTCGCTTACCGAAAAGGCAATAAAGCAAGGCTTCGACAACCTGAAAGACGGAAAAGAATTTGACGGGCTGTATCAAGCAGCGCAAGGCAGAAGCCGTGCCGACTGGCTTGTAGGCATCAATGCTACACAGGCATTGAGCATTGCCGCAGGAAACGGCATTTATTCGCTCGGAAGAGTACAAACGCCCACACTGGCTTTGATATGCAAACGCTACCTCGACAATAAGAATTTCACGGTTAAGAAATACTGGCAGATACAATTATCGCACAATAAAGCACAGGTTGATTTCAAAAGTATTTCCGCAACCAAATGGGACGAAAAGCAGCTTGCCGATGATACCCTTAAAGCTATTCAGCGTGGCGCAACGGCAACCGTTACCTCGGTAGAAACCAAAAGCGTTACAGAACAACCGCCCTTGCTTTTCGACCTGACAGGCTTACAAAAGGAAGCCAACAAAAGGCTGAAATTATCTGCTGAAGCAACGTTAAACATCGCACAAAGCCTGTACGAAAAGAAGTTTATCACGTACCCACGTACAGGAAGCAAATACATTCCTGAAGATATGTGGGCAGAAATTCCCAACCTTGTGCGGGCATTGCAGAACCGTGAGGATTGCAAGCAAGCCCTTACCAAAATCAAATGGGGACGGTTCAACAAACGTATCGTGAATGACCTCCGTGTGGCGGACCATCACGGTTTGTTGATTACGGATAAAGTACCGTCCGTACTCAACACAGACGAAAACAAGATTTACAATATGATTGCGCTTCGGTTGCTCGAAGCCATATCGCAAGCCTGTGTTAAAGAAATAACCGATGTATTATTACAGGTATTGCATTACGACTTTACGGCAAAAGGCTGTAAAATACAGGAAACGGGTTGGCGTTCCATAAAAGGAAGTTTTACCGATGATGGCGAAGAGCCAGTGCAGGAATTACCTGAACTGCATAAAGGTGACGAATTTGCCATAAAAGAAGCCGCCGTTTTGGAAAAGCAGACCAAACCGCCAGTGCTTTACACCGAAGCCGGGCTTTTGTCGGCTATGGAAACCGCAGGGAAAGAAATTGAGAACGAAGAAGAGCGCAAAGCCCTCAAAAATATCGGTATCGGTACCCCTGCAACAAGAGCCGCCATTATCGAAACCCTGTTTACCCGTAATTATATCCAACGGGATAAACGTTCTTTAATCCCTACAGAAAAAGGATTACAGGTGTATGGGCTTGTTAAAGACCGGAAAATTGCGGATGTGGCAATGACCGCCGAATGGGAACTGGCATTGCAGAAAATCGAAAATAACGAAGCGGATGCCGGAACGTTCCAAAAGGAAATGGAAACCTATGCCAAATCTATTACTGATGAATTGCTGCAAACCTCTATTGCAAGCACTAACCAACCCAATCTGACCTGCCCGAAATGCAAAAGTCAGCAGCTTATTATCCGTGACAAGATTGTGAAATGCCCTGATGAGGCTTGTAACTGGGTACAGTTCCGCACCGTCTGCGGTGTACAAATCAGTATCGAAAATGTAACAAGCCTTGTCAATAAAGGCAAAACCTCTCTTATTAAAGGAATGACAAGCAAAGCGGGAAAGAAATTCGATGCTTACATCATTCTGAAAGAAAACGCTGAAAGTTCCTTTGAGTTTGAGAAAAACAAAAGCAGTAAACGCAATGGAAAATAAACCGTCAATCGTACCCAAAGAAATCAGGAACCTGATTTATACTATCCGGGGCAAACAGGTAATGTTGGATAGCGACCTCGCTGCCTTATATCAGGTAGAAACAAAGAACCTGAACAAAGCCGTTAAACGGAATATTGAGCGTTTTCCTGTATCATTCTGCTTTCAACTGACCGAAGAGGAAGTTGAAAACTTGAGGTTCCAAATTGGAACCTCAAGTTTAAATTACGGTGGCAGGCGTTATTTGCCCTATGTTTTTACCGAACAGGGCGTTGCAATGGCATCTGCCATACTCCGGTCTGATATAGCCGTTAAAATGAGTGTGGAAATAATGGAAGCCTTTGTAGAAATGAGGCGTATGCTTATCAGCAACGCTTCTTTGTTTCATCGTTTGGATAATATCGAATTAAAGCAACTGGAAGCCGACCAAAAATTTGAAGAGATTTTTAAGGCTTTGGAAAGCGACAAGCTGCACAGCGAAAAAGGCATTTTCTACAACGGGCAGGTATTTGATGCCTACACCTTTGTTTCCGATATTATCCGAAGTGCCGTAAGCTCAATTATCCTGCTTGATAATTACGTGGATGATACGGTGCTTATTTTACTGGGTAAGCGTAAAAACAATGTAACCGCTACAATCCTTACCAAAAGCATCAGCAATCAGTTACGGTTAGACTTACAACGCTACAATAGCCAATATCCTCCAGTAACTATTGAGGTTTTCTCCGATGCCCACGACCGATTTTTGATTATTGATAATGCAGAACTCTACCATATAGGAGCATCACTCAAAGACCTGGGCAAAAAATGGTTTGCGTTTTCAAGAATGGATATTGAAGTCGGCAGGATGCTCCAAATCTTAAATAATGAATAAAAAACCTCTGATAATTCGGAGGTTTTTCGCTAAATAGGTTATACTCACAAATTTAGACAAGTAGCTTTCTAAAGTAAATTATTAAGCTTCTCTTATTTACAACAGCTATTTCCTGCTTGTATTGGCGGGCATTTTACAGTACCATAACTGCAATACACACAACAATCCCCCTGTAATGGTTTTAATCTTGTTTTGCAATTTTCACATTCATAAAAATACTGGCAAGCATCTGTTGGCATTGTTTCCTCTTTTTTGTGTCCACAGTTTGGGCAAGTTATTATTGATTTTAATTTAATTTCCATTATGATATAACTTTACTTTTTAGTGATTTATAACCTGTCGAATTGATAGCTTTTTCGATTTCGGCAATACTTGTTTGCTTGTTGTCAAACTTAACAATAGCGTTGCCTTTCTCATAGGAAACGACAACTTCGATAATTCCTTTTAGTTTGCTAATCTCTGTTTTAATATGATGTTCACAACCTGAACAAGTCATCCCTTTGATTGTAAACTCAACTTTCTGGATTTTGGAAGTTTGGGTAATAATTGCTTTACTTTCGGTCTTTGGAAAAAAGATGTGGGCATAAAGGGGAAATGACAAAAGTAAAGCCGCCATAACAGTAATAATTCCTAAAAATGATTTTGTTTGCATAAAATTCGGTTTTTCATTTATTTCACATTCACAGTCAATTTGCTTTTTGGGTTTCAACTTTTGAAACCAAGCAAAACCAAGCACTAAAATTGTCAAGCCAATAAAATATGGTCGGAAAGGTTCGAGCCAAGAAAAGGTTGAAGCAATCCCGCTTGTCCCTGCTATTAGAGCTAAAACAGGCGTAATGCAACATAATGACGCAGCAATTGCTGTAAAAAGTCCAGTGCCGATTAGTTTGTTGTCCGTTTTCATATAGTTTATAAAATTTTATTATCATCAAGTATTTCAAAAAATGGGGTCAACATTTTTTCATACTCTTTTGTCAATGAATAAAAAATAGTTTGTGCTTTTCTTTCCGTTTCAATTAGTCTACGGTCTTTGAGCTTTCGTAAATGTTGAGAAATTGCAGAAATTGTCATACCGAGAATATCGCTTAAATCACAAACACATAGTCGTTTTTCTTCATAAATCAGAAACAGGATTTTCAGTCTTACATTGTTTCCCGCCAATTCAAGTCCATTCGACAAATAGTCAAACGAACCGTGAAGTTCTGAAACTCGTTCTTTACAGCGATTGATTTGTTTAATGTCCGCCTGTTGTCTTATACAAGAAGTACTATCCATGTTGCAAATATAGTTAATTTGCTTATTTAAGCAATTGCTAAAATACAAAAAGTTAAAACCGGCTTGGTTGAACTGTTTGTTCCTACTGTATATTTTCGTAAAAGGTTAGTAAATTTCCGTATAAGTCCAAAGTTGCAAATTCTCTTGTGTCGTAGTAAGTGGTTTCTATTTCGGTTTTTTCATTGTGTAATACTTCCTTTTCTTTTAGTTCTTTATACAGTTCGTCAATGCCTTTTATTTCAATCCGGCAACTGTGTGTACCTGCCAAAAAACTTTCCGCTCCGCTACTAATCGGTTTGAGAAATAAAAAAATACTTTTCCATTTCCAGCTATAATTACAGGAAGCCCATAAATGTAAGTCTATACCATTCCTAATTAATATTGCAAAGGTTTCTTCCATATGTCTGCAATCAAAGCCCAATCGGGCTTTATAAAAGGCAACTGCTTTTTCAATATCCCGAACAGGAAATGCAGGTATGGTCTTTATTAGTTTTATCATTTTCGCGATATTATTTTAATTATTGAACCTTATATTTTTTGTACATCTGTTGAAATCATATTGCCATTTCATAACTTTTGCTTGTTTCTAACTGTAATACTTCTTCTTTAACCATAAACTTGCACGTACTAATAGAATTAGTACCGGAACTTCTACCAACGGTCCTATAACGCCTACAAACGCTTGTGGGGAATGAATACCGAAAACGGCTATTGCTACCGCTATTGCCAATTCAAAGTTGTTTCCTGTGGCTGTAAATGCGATTGAGGCGTTTTTGTCGTAAGGAACTTTAAGGGATTTGTTGATAAAGAAGCTGACGAAAAACATCAGTACAAAATAGATGATTAACGGTATAGCTACTTTTACCACATCCATTGGCAGTTCTAATATTTTATCTCCTTTCAGACTGAACATTAATACTATAGTAAAAAGTAAAGCATATAATGTAATGGGCGATATTCGGGGTACAAATTTCCTGTTATACCATTCTATACCTTTTGATTTTACCATTGCGTAACGGCTTATAAAACCTGCTAAGAAAGGAATGCCTAAGTATATCAATACGCTTTCTGTAACATCTTTCATTGATACGCTTACATTGAAATTTGCCAATCCTAATTTGCTTGGTAATACATTGATGAACAGCCAAACTAAGAAGCTGTAACTTATTATCTGAAAAACACTGTTTAACGCCACTAACATAGCTGTATATTCTCTGTTTGCTTTAGCTAAGTCACACCATACGATTACCATTGCAATACATCTTGCCAAACCTATCAATATCAAACCTGTCATATAATCGGGTTCATTGCGTAAAAACAAAACGGCTAACCCGAACATCAATATTGTACCGATAACCCAATTGAGCAATAAGGATATACCGATTACTTTTTTATCCTTAAATGCTTGGGGCAATAATGAATAATCCACTTTTGCCAATGGCGGGTACATCATCAGTATCAGACCTATTGCCAATGGAATGTTTGTAGTGCCTACGGATAGGCTGTCCGTAATTTTTGAGATACCCGGAAAGAAATGCCCCAACCCTATACCTGTTGCCATTGCAAGGAATATCCATAAGGTTAAGTATCTGTCTAAGAATTTTAGTTTTGGTTGCATAGCTTGGCTAATTTGTAAGTTCTTTATATTGGTTTGATGTCAATAAATTTTCTAATTCTGTAATGTCTTTGATTTCAATTTTTATCAGCCAACCATCTTTATAAGGGTTGTCATTGATAAGTGTAGGTGCTTTCAATAGTAGTTCGTTTGTTTCAATGATTTTACCCGATACAGGTATAAATAAATCGCTGACCGTTTTAACCGCTTCAACAGAGCCAAATACTTCGTCCTGCTGAAAACTATATCCAACATTCGGTAAGTCTGCATATACGATTTCGCCCAATTCACTTTGTGCAAATTCTGTTATACCTATTGTACCTGTATTGCCCTGTACGCTTATCCACGTATGTTCTTTTGAATATTTTAAATCGTTTGGAAATTCCATTTTTCTGATTTTTTAGATTAATAACCTCTCCTTAAATTTTCTGCGTATTCGTTGGGTAATGGGCTTTCTTCAACTGCTTTTGCGGCTTTTTCAATATCATAATCAAAGCGTATAAATTCTACACTGATACTGTCTTTATCCAATACAGAACTATCTTCATTGATTATAAGCATTACATAACCACCTCTTACATCGCTATCTTTCGGCTTTCCTACCGAACCTATATTTATGGCATGTCTGAAATGATTTTGTCCGTCAATGTCCGAATTTAAAATACGGTGGTATGGCTTGTGCGTATGCCCAAAACACATTATGTCTGCATCAGCTTGTTCCATTATCCTAAGCATACTTTTTTCTTCCCTGTCCTCAAATAAGTATTCATTTATCTTTCTTGGGCTACCGTGTACTAATAATAAATTGAGTTTGTCCTCGTTCAACTGAAATTCTACTTTGATATGTGCCGGAAGTGTACGCAAATAGGCTCTTTCCTCATCTTTCATAATAGAGTTGGTAAAGGAAATAGATACGCTGCCGTTGCCTTTTTCACTATCTGTTTTGTACGCACATCCGCAATCATTGCTCATACGTCCGATGCCAAAATCATAATTTCCTGCAATGGTTGGTATTTTCCTTTTACGGATTTCGTTTACTACTTCGTTTGCCCAAATGTTATATCCTACCAAATCGCCTAAGCAATAAATACTGTCGGGGTTTCTTTTTTCTACATCTTCAAAGAATGCTTCTAATGCAGGTAGATTGGCGTGAATGTCGCTGAATAATGCAATTTTCATTTTATTGATTTTTTATATGATAGTTTAGGTTAACAACATCCCGAATTAGGCGTACAGCAAGCATCTTTTAATTCTGCCAAGTTTACTTTTTGTTTTTCCGCAGGAATGCCGCAGGCATCACTCGCCAGGCAAGCGGTTTGTTTGTTCTTTAATACAAAATGGTTTCCGTTAAAATCCAAATCATATTTACCAATCGTTTCGCTTTGGTATTCTACCTCTATCTCGGCATCTTCGATACCCAGTTTTTCTTCAGATAGTTTGATGATGTTTAATAGTTTGGTTGGTTTTAACCTGTGTTCAAAGTCGTTAGCATTCCATAATTGGAAATTGACAACTTTTTCTTTTCTAATCGTTCCACCACAATCAATAAAGTGTTTGGTAATAACGCCTACCTCTGTAACGTGAAAATGTTCCGGTACAAATGTTCCGTTCTCTAATTGAAATTCAACATTATCTAATGCTGGTAAGATTTCTTTGATGTTTGATAGTTTCATTGTTTTTTATTTAATTGCTATATTGCTTTATTACGATTGATACATTTAAAAAAATGCTTAACAGCATTTATCAACCCCTACATTATCTACAAAGAACATATTGAGTTCATTTTTTAGCTTCTGCCAAACATTTTCATCAATGCAGTAACATACACTGGTTCCCTCGATACTTCCTTTGATGATGCCAATGCTTTTCAGTTCTTTCAAATGTTGTGAAATGGTAGCCTGTGCCAATCCTAATTCTTCCACCAAGTCATTACAAATGCAAGCATTCTGTTTAATGATGTATTGTAGGATAGCTATACGGGCAGGATGAGCCAATGCCTTTAAAGAGGTTGCCAAGTTGTTTTGCTGCTCTGTAAATATTTCAGTTTTTGTTACGCCCATAATACACTTAATTTTACATCGCAATATTACGATAAATATTTAAACCACAAAAATAGTTTGTGAAAAAACATATATCCAAGCACCAATTCTGTACAAATTATCATTTCAAATTTCTATTGTAAATAGCCAAATCCTGCCTTTCAAAGCCAAACCCTGCAACATTATCAAAGGCATTTGCTCCTGCTTCTAATTTTAGGATTTAAGTAAAATTCAAAACAAAATAAAGTATGGATGTACAGCAAAAAGACCTGTCGTTTTTCAGATTACGACTGCAAGAACTATTAAACAGCAGCTTTCCCGAAAAGGCACACGACCAAAAATTTATAGACCAACGGTCTTCGTGGGCTGCCAATGCTTACGAAGGTGCTTTCCGTTCGGGAAACGCCGTTGAGCAATGCGACGAAATAGCCAATTACATACTTTTTGAGGGCTTGCACTTCTCCAAGTTCGACACGGTTTTCAAAGTGGTATGCAATGAGTTTGATACCATAATGGCAGACGAGGAACTGCGACTGTTCGCCCTGAAAATGTTCCCTGTATGTGAGCCTGTTTTCGCAGGATACAAATTAACCGATGATTTCGCCTATGGGTATGAGTTTGATGTACTCTACACCGAACTGACTGGAACCATCTCAATATGGATTGAGGAAAATGGGCTTCAGTAAACGGTTCCATCTCCAACAGAATATTGATGCCCTGCGAATTGTTTTTAAACTGGAAAAGGAGAAACGGCAAGCCACCGTAGGCGAAAGACTGCTAATGATGCGATACAGCGGATTTGGCGGTCTTAAATTCGTTCTGAACCCCATAGAAAACAAAATAGATATCAATCATTGGAGAAAAACAGAACACGACCTTTTTCCACTCACGCAGGAACTCCACCAACTACTCAAAGAAAATTCCGAAGACGATAAGCAATACCGCAGGTATGTGGACAGTATGAAAAGTTCCGTACTGACGGCTTTTTATACACCGCCAAAGGTTATAGATGCCATTTCATCTGCCTTGCGGGATAATGGTCTGCACATTGATAAATTCCTCGAACCCTCCGCAGGTATCGGTTCATTCATCCAATCCTTTTCGGAAAACCAAACAGCCAGTGTTACCGCTTATGAAAAGGACTTGCTTACAGGCAAGATTTTAAAGCAGCTTTACCCCGATAGCAATATCCGTATAAACGGTTTTGAAGAAATCCCCGAAAGGGAACAAAACAGCTATGATATAATTGCCAGTAATATCCCTTTTGGCGATACTTCTGTATTTGACCTTTCTTATTCCCGCAGTAGAAACAGCGCAAAGGAACAAGCTGCCAGAAGCATACACAATTACTTTTTTCTGAAAGGTGCTGATATGCTCCGTGAGGGCGGCTTGTTGGCTTATATTACTTCACAGGGCATTCTGAACAGCCCTAAGAACGAACCCATACGCAGGGCGTTAATGCAGGATAATAATTTGGTTTCGGTTGTAAGATTGCCCAACAACCTGTTTACCGAATATGCAGGTACGGAAGTAGGCAGCGACCTTATTATCCTACAAAAAAATACGGCAAAAAAAAATCTGACCGACAGGGAAGATCTGTTTTGCCAAAGCAAGCCAACCGAATACAATACGCCGGGCAATGCGCTCTTTCAGGATAGTGCAAGAATTATCCATACCGACCAAAAATTAGATACCGACCCATACGGGCAACCTGCCTTAATCTATACGCATAAAGACGGTGTTGAGGGGATTGCCGAAGATTTGAAGCAAATGCTTTCCGAAGATTTTGGAAAGCACCTGAATTTGAATTTATACAGAGGCGAACGCAGCGATGAGCCTGTTATACAAATTCCGATTGAACCAAAGGTTACACCTCCGGTTATCGACCCTGTAATCATTCAGCAAAAACCGCAATCTGTATCCACTCCGGTACTCCGTCAGGAAAGCCCGCAGGAATTAAAGCAACTAAGTATTTTTGACCTGTTTGAAAGTGCGGGCGAACCTATAATGGTTCTTGCTCCACCTAAAAGAACTACCCAAGCCAAAAGACAAAGCACTAAAAAAAGAAGAGGTACAACAAGTCGTCAGCCAGACCTGTTCAGTAGTGCAAGGCAGCAGTCTTACACACCGCTAAAATCTAATGGTGCTGCCAATGGAAGCCACCAAGTAAACGACAAAAAACAGGAAGCTATTGGCGACCTGTTTTCACAAACAAACGGTAATGGCCAGTCTGATAAGACAGCCATTGCCACTACCAATATTAATGCTATTCCTGAACCTGCCCCGTACACTGGCGAACTGCAATCATTCCACCGTAACGATTGCCTTGTGGTAGATAACGGTTGGGTTGGTTATCTGCAAGATGTGCAAAGGAACGACGACAAGGCAACAGCAACCTTTCATCCGTTGCAATTGCCGAGCTCACAGAAAGCAAGAGCCGAAGCCTATATAGCCGTAAGGGACAGTTATATCAACCTGTACCAAAAAGAAGCTGAAAAGCAGACCGAGCATAAAGAAGAAAGGGAAACGCTGAACCTCCTGTACGATGGCTTTGTCAAAAAATACGGTAATCTCAATGCTGCCGACAATGCCAAGCTGATAAAGACCGACAGCGCAGGCAAAGAAATCCCCTATCTGGAGCGTATCATTGGCGGCGTAATCCACAAAGCGGATATTTTCAGCCGTCCCGTTAGCTTTTCTACCACTACGTTAGCAACCGAAAATCCCGAAGAGGCTTTAGCCGCCTCGCTGAACAAATACGGAAATGTGGATTTGGACTTTATGTCCGAAATCAGCAGCCTGCCTACCGATACCCTTAAAGAAGCCCTGCACGGGCGGTTGTTCTTCAATCCGCTACAACAGGAATACGAAATAGCTGAACGTTGGATTGCAGGTAACGTAGTTGAGAAAGCCGACGACGTAAGAGCCTATCTCGAAAACAATCCCGATGATACCGAAGCCAAAGAAAGCCTTAACGCTTTAGAGGAAGCCCGACCAAAACGTATTGACTTTGAGGAATTGGATTTTAACCTCGGCGAACGGTGGATACCTACTGGGATTTATGCCCGTTTCGCTTCGCACCTGTTTGATGCGGATGTACTGGTTCATTATTCCGAAAGCTCCGACGACTTTTCTGTAAAGTGTCATCAGGGCAATATGCACATTTGGGAAAAATATGCCGTCAAAGCGGAAAGCCGCACGTTTGACGGTATTGCCCTGCTCAAACACGCCCTTGTCAATACCACGCCTGATATTACCAAAAAAGTACTGGTTGGCGACCAAGAGGTCAAAGTACGGGATATGGAAGCCATACAAATGGCGAACACCAAGATTGATGAAATCCGTACCGCCTTTACCGACTGGCTACACGCACAAAACGATGAGTTTAAAAACAGGCTGACCGACCAGTACAACGATACTTTTAACTGTTTCGTCCGCCCGCACTATGACGGCAGCCATCAGGACTTTCCGGGATTAGACCGTAAGGCATTGGGCATTGAAGACCTGTATTCAAGCCAAAAGGACACCATTTGGATGATAAAGCTGAACAACGGTGCTATATGCGACCACGAAGTAGGCGCAGGGAAAACGCTGATAATGTGTGCCGCAGCGCAGGAAATGAAGCGTTTGGGATTAGCCCATAAGCCGATGATTATCGGGCTGAAAGCGAATATACCTGCCATTGCCGAAGACTACCGCAAAGCCTATCCACACGCTAAAATCCTTTATCCAGGTATTGATGATTTTACGCCAAAGAGACGCCTGCGGATTTTCGGGGATATTAAAAACAACGACTGGGATTGTGTGATACTTACGCACGACCAGTTTGGAATGATACCTCAATCGCCCGAAATACAAAAGGAAATTCTCGAAATAGAATTAGACAGCGTAGAGCGCAACCTCGATGCCCTGAAATCGCAAGGCAAGGAAGTGACAAGGGGAATGCTCGCCGGGGTAATCAAGCGAAAAGAAAATCTTGAAGTAAAGCTGAAAACGCTGCAACACGATATTGAAAACCGCAAAGATGATATTGTGGACTTTAAGATGATGGGTATAGACCATTTGTTTGTGGACGAAAGCCACCAGTTCAAAAACCTAATGTTCAACACCCGTCATACACGGGTTGCCGGACTGGGTAACGTGGATGGCAGCCAAAAGGCACTGAACCTGCTGTTTGCAATCCGCACCATTCAAGAGCGTACCAATGCGGATATGGGTGCAACCTTTCTTTCGGGTACAACCATCAGCAATTCATTAACGGAATTGTACCTGCTGTTTAAATACCTGCGCCCCCGTGCATTGGAAAAACAGGGTATTCATTCCTTTGATGCGTGGGCAGCTATCTATGCACGGAAAACGACCGATTATGAATTTTCGGTAGCTAACAATATTGTAGCAAAAGAGCGTTTCCGCTACTTTATCAAAGTGCCGGAACTGGCACAGTTCTATTCTGAAATAACGGATTACAGAACGGCTAAGGATATTGGTATTGACCGCCCCACTAAGAACGAGGTATTGTACAACATACCGCCAACGCCCGACCAAGAAGCCTTTATCCAAAGCCTGATGCAGTTTGCCAAAACGGGCGATGCTACTTTGCTCGGTAGAGAACCATTATCGCAAAGGGAGGAAAAAGCAAAAATGCTTATTGCTACCGATTACGCCCGCAAGATGTCGCTCGATATGCGTATGGTAAGCGGTATCTACGACGACCATCCCGACAACAAGGCTTCGCATTGTGCAGCAAATATCGCCAAGTATTATAACCAGTTCAATGCACAGAAAGGAACGCAGTTCGTTTTCTCGGATTTGGGAACCTACAAGCCCGGCGAATGGAATGTGTACTCCGAAATCAAACGCAAGCTCGTGGAAGACCACGGCATCCCTGCGCACGAAGTAAGGTTTATCCAGGAAGCGAAAAATGATAAGCAGCGTACAGACCTTATCAATCGGATGAACGAGGGCAAAATCCGTGTGCTTTTCGGTTCTACCAGTATGTTGGGTACGGGTGTCAATGCACAGAAAAGAGCCGTTGCCGTTCATCATTTAGATACACCGTGGCGACCGTCAGATCTTGCCCAAAGGGACGGGCGGGCAATCCGTAAAGGCAACGAGATTGCTAAATTCTTTGCCGATAATAAAGTGGCTGTTATCATCTATGCCGTTGAAAAATCGTTGGATAGTTACAAGTTCAACCTGCTGTATAATAAGCAGCTTTTCATCGACCAGTTAAAGACCAACAACCTGACCAAAAGAACAATTGACGAGGGAAGTATGGACGAAAAATCGGGAATGAACTTTTCGGAATATGTGGCAATCCTGTCAGGAAATACAGACCTGTTGGATAAAGCCAAACTGGAAAAGCAGATTGCCGGACTGGAAAGCGAAAAACAGGCGTTCAACCGTTCAAAATCCAGTGCCAAATTTAAGGTGCAGGATTATACGGAAATGTTGCAAAGCACTCAATCCCGTTTGAACCGGATGAGTACAGACTGGGAAAATTTACAGCAACGCCTGCAAAAGCGTTCGGACGGTACAATCGAAAACCCTGTGCTGTTGGAGGGCTTACCACCCAATGCAAACCCGAAACAAATAGGCTCAAAACTTAACGAGATTGCGGACAAAGCCCGCACCGCAGGTCAGTATGAGGAAATAGGCAGCTTGTATAGTTTTACGCTGTTGGTTAAAACTGAAATATCAGAAAAAGAGGGTGTGGATATTAGGGTAAACCGCTTTCTGGTACAGGGCGAGGGCAATATCAAATACACCTACAATAATGGTCTAATGGCAAAAGACCCTGAAACTGCTGCAATGAATTTTTTGAGGGCTTTGGAAAAACTGCCAGGCTTTATTAAGCAGGAACAAGATAAGGTTGCGGAAATACAAAAAGACCTGCCTATACTTCAGGAAGTGGTTAACGGTACTTGGTCTAAGGAAAGCCGATTGAGTGAGCTTAAAACGGAACTGGCAGCCGTGGAAAGAAAGATACAGCTATCTATTACGCCTGAAACCAAACAAGATGCTCCGGAGCAGGCAGAGAAGCAGAAAGAAGCCCCAAAGGTTCAGGAAAGCATTATACGGACAAAAGGTGTTCATTTGCCCCGTGGCGTATTGTAATATGCTTACTTTTCGTCTTGTTCGTCCATTTTCTTAATCAGTGCTTCACACAGGTTGTCAAGGAATTTCGTCCGGTTTATTTTACGGGCTTTAAGTTCCATAAACGTGTGGTAAAAGTCGCCCAACTCAATATTAAAGGCATCTTCAAATGCTTTGGCGATTAATTTTATGTCTGTATTCCCATTGTTAAATACACCGTGGGCGTATAGTGCATAAATGAGTTCCGTAAGTGCTGTTTTGCTTGCCGTCCATTTCAACGCATTGTCTGAACCTTTTTTCTCATTGACGTTATTCAGCCTGTCCTCTAAATAAACTTGTATCAGGTCATTGGCAATTATCTTGGCAACCTTGTAATCGTGCGAAGTAGAAAAGCGATGGTCTGCCTCAAAATAAAAAGTGTCCAACCATAGCCTTATATCGTGCTTGCCACGTACAAAAAACTTCTCGTCAACGAAAGAATTGTTGCTGCGGTAATACTTGTAAAAATCGAGATTGTTCTCAAAGAACCTTTTTAGCTTTTTCAGCTCTTTGGTAAAATATTTCTTGGTACGCTTATTTCCATACGGTCTTCTCGTTTCGATTTTATAAATGGAATTATAGTAGATGAGCTTTGAAACAATAACAGGTTTCTGATATTTGAAAAAATGGATTTCTTCTTCCATATTCTTGAAGTCATTTTTCAGCACAAACTCTTTTAAGTCTGCAAGGCTTTGAATGATAAGCTGTATAACCGCTTCTATTCTTTTTATGGGGAAGTCAGTTTCAATTTCCAGTTCTTGGATTTCAGTTTCCAACTTAAGATAGATTTCATTGTAAAATTTCTCCATTCGCTTCATTTTGAAATACACATTGTTCGTTAATATAGAAAAGCTAATACTGTTCATATTAGCTTATTATGCAATTACTACTTATAGAATTTCACCCCTATCGTGTTGCTGATGGAGATACTTAGATTTTGTTGTATAATTTAATGGGTTGTAGCATGATGCAGGTTAATTATTACGAACTAACCCCGCATCACTACCACCTGTTTTTTTGCCGATATTATTTAACGGTTTTGCGGCTTACAACCATTGGTGCTTATTGCAATTTTAGTAAGTCAACGCAAGTCCCACACCAAGCCCCATATCACTATCATAGTGGGTACGGATGCCAATATTTTTGTTTACTATATATCTAAGTTCTGCCATATACTCAAAATCTGTGTTGACCATAAAGCCGCCTCTTAATCTTTTCGAGATAGGAATATCCTCTCGCATCAACGATAACCGTACAATGCCGTCATGATATACTTCTGCCTGAAAATTAATAAGCATTGGCAGCGTGTACATAACACCTAAGCTAACTGCCCTGCGTGTATCTTTTTCATTCTTTTGTCCGAATAAGTTTGTTTCGTGTTCGTCTATCCCCATTTTACGATAACGCCAGTCAAAGCCAATAAACGGCATGAGCCATTGCATTTTACCGATATATCGCCCCAAGTGGGTTTCAACTTCATAACCGTGCATATCATTGTAACCTAAACGCCATTCTGTACCCAAACTCCATCTTGCGTTTTGGAGCATTGCCTCTCCGTCATTACCATTGGTGGCAAAATCATTCTGCGCCATGAAATGGGGCATATTGCTTTCCCTCTGTAATGCTTTATAGGCTTTAGCCTTATCGGGTAAGTATGGGTTTTGGTAGTCGCCTACGGCAAACACCCTGTTCATTCCCGACATCATGTGATATAAGATATGGCAATGGAAGAACCAGTCGCCGTCCACGTTTGCTGCAAATTCAAGGGTGTCTGTTTCCATCGGCATAATATCAATGATATTTTTAAGCGGTGCATTTTCACCTTTGCCGTTCAATACCCTAAAATCAAATCCGTGGAGGTGCATCGGGTGGCGCATCATAGAGTTGTTATGAATAGTAATACGCAGTATTTCCCCTTTCTTAACGGGTATTTTATCCGTTTCGGAAAGCACCTTATTGTCCATGCTCCAAACGTAGCGGTTCATATTTCCGGTAAGGGTAAATTTTACATCTTTTACAGGCGCATCTTTGGGAAGTGTTGTATTGTAGGGAGATTTGAGCATGGCATAGTTTAAGGTAACAATATCTCCCAACGCATTTGCATTATAACGGTTGGGGTCATTATCCATGTTCATACCATCGTGCTTGCTGTGGTCTGCTTTCTTGCCTGCTTCTCCCGTAATTTCGGGATACATTACCACATTCATATCCATTTGGTTCAGGCTCATATTCATACCCATATCGTCCAGGTCGCCATTCATCTTCATCATATCGTTCATCATCTTCATCCCCTCAAAATATTTCAAACGGGGAAGTGGAGAAATAAGCTGCTTGATGCCGTTACCTATAAAATAGCTTGCCGATTGTGTCCTGTCCTCGGTTGTAGCTAAAAACTCATACGACAAACCATCGTCAGGAATGGTAATTACTATATCGTATGTTTCGGAAACCGCAATGATTAACCTATCCACCTCAACGGGTTCCACATCGTTACCGTCATTTGCCACCACGGTAATCTTACCCCCGGCATAACGCAGCCAGAAATAGGAAGATGCGCCACCATTGGATATGCGGAGCCGCACTTTATCCCCTGCTTTTAAGGTTTTGCCGTCAACCGTTTTTAGCTCCGGCGAATTGCTGCCATTAATAAGGATTTTATCATAATACACATCGCTTACGTCCATTGCCAGCATCCGCTTCCATTCATTCTTTACTTTTATGCCAAATTTCCCCTCTCTGATAGCTTCAACGTATGATTGCGTAGCCCCTTTTTTGATGGCAGCCCAATCATTGGCATTGTGCAACATCCGGTTAATATTGTTGGGATTATAATTTGTCCATTCGCTTAGGATTATGGGTACGGTAGGCAAATCGTCAATCCCTTTCCTAAAGGTCTTATCATCCTCACGTTTTTTCATTACAAAACTACCGTACATTCCTATCTGCTCCTGTAATCCTGAATGAGAATGATACCAGTGCGTACCGTGCTGAATAATAGGGAAACGATAGGTATAGGTAGTACCGGGCTTAATCGGCTGTTGTGTAAGATGCGGTACTCCGTCCTCTTTATTGGGCAGGAACACGCCGTGCCAGTGCAATGATGTACTTTCTTTTAACTGATTGTGTACTACAATTTCGGCAGTATCACCCTCGGTGAAAGTGAGCGTAGGCATCGGAATTTGCCCGTTCACCGCAATCGCTCTTTTTTCTTTTCCTGCATAGCTTACCAACGTGTCTTTTACGTATAATTCGTATCGCACTACTTTCTGTGCGAATAGGGTTTGTGTGCAAAGCAGTATCAGTACTGTTTGCAGTATCCTTATGGATATTTTTTTATGTCTGTTCATTATTTTTAAATTTTATTTAATACTATCTTCCATTGTTTCAAACCACTTCATCAAAACCTGCTTATCCTCTTGCGACAATACTGCATTTCGATGAATGAGTGTATATGACGATAAGGGCATTTCTCCGTCCTTAACCTGCCCCGCCATAGTCCTGAACTTATTTCGCTGCCTGCGGGCAGAATATTCGCCAAACTCGCTAAAGTTGAGTTCCTCCTTACCTTTTTTTATATGCTGCGCCATATACCACGTTCCGGGTTGGATACGGCTATACCACGGGTAACGGGTATTATTACTATGGCAGTCGTAACAGGACTGGACAAGGATAGTCTTTACGTTTTGCGGTACGGCATATACTTTTTCAATATGGGAGGCTGTTACTTCATCCGACTGGTTCCGTAAAGGTTGAAAAAACTGTATGCCGATTAAGATAACAGTCAACCCCAATATGATTTTCTTCGTTAAAGACATAAATATCTCATTGTTACTTAATTTAAAATTTGGCTACTGTTTCTTTAAATAGTTCGTGTAGTTGTCCTTGCTTTCAAAGTAGGACACTTCACCGTTGTTTCCTGTAACGGCAATTACCGCAAGGGCTTTATCCACCTGTTTATGGGAATAAGGGTCTATTGCTACCCGCACGGTGGCATCCTTTGGAATACGCTCCTTGCACATTTCGCAGCAGCCATAGTACGTTTTATCTTCAAATTTTACGTCAAACTGCTTTTTGCCCATATAGGCATCATTTACCATGCAGACTTCATCCAATGGAACCAATTCACCTATTTGGGCATTATGTTCGTGGCTTGCCGGAGTTGCCTGCGAATGATGCTGTGCTGCTTCATCCTTATTTGACCCTGTCTGCCCGCAAGCGGTGAATAGCAAGGTTAATAAAGAAATAAAGCCAATTATTATTTTGCTCATGTTGAAACTATTTTTTGAAATTTTATTATTTACTTTCTTCAAACTCTTTCAGCTTGCGCTTCATCAATTCAATTTCTTCCGCTTGGGTCTCAAGTATGTTTTTTTGCAACTGTATCAGTTCCGGGTCGGTTAGCTTTGCCTTCTCGGACATCAATATTGCTGCTGCGTGATGGGGTATCATACCTTTTACAAATTGTTTGTCCCCCACATTGATTTGCTCCCTGATACCAAACCATGAAAAGATGCCAACGGCGACTGAAACTATGGCTATCACCCAATTCATTTTCCTGTTAGCGTACATCACTTTCATTACCACTAATTCGATAAGTAACATTGCCGAGGTCATCAGCAGGGTCATATATAAATTGTTAATATTGGGTATAAGGTTGTGCAATCCGTCTATCATAGCGTACATAATAAAATACATTGCACCGAACATTACGACAGCCATAACAGCAAAGCGTTTGTACATAGCTGAAGCATGGCTTGAATTATCCGCACCATGCCCTGAAGCATGACCTGTATGGTGGTTGTTCTGCATATTTTCCATAACCCTGAATTTATTTACCGTTAATTGTTTGCTGTAGCTTACCGCAGCTAATCATTTTTGAACCGTAATAAGGATTTTTGATTTCTTTGCTTTCGCTTAACCAAACAGCTCCTTTCCCGTCATTGAACATCGGGCAATGGTCTTGATACAATGTTTGTGATGTGCCGAACAAACTAACCAGGTCTTTCAAATCTTCGCTAAGCGATGCTAAATGTTCTCTTTGGTGGTCTATCTTCCCGGCATTTTCGCCAATGTGCTCAGCATTTTCTTTTGCACTTTCAAAAATTTCCATAAACTCTTTATGCTTATCGGCTGGAATAGCTTTCATATCCACCTTATTCAAAGTACCCAACAGCTTTTTTCCTGCATTGGCGGCAGCTTTGTCATTATCTGATACAAGCGCGTTCTTTAATGATAGGTAATCGGTAACTATGGGTGAAATAGAAAAGGTTGTGGTGGTTGTTTTTGCCGTTTCGTCTATTGATGTATCGGTAGCAGCAGGAGTTGTTACTGTATCATTTTCTTTTGGTTGAGCAGAGGACTGTTCTTCTGATACAACAGCACTGTCATTTGAAGACTTTTCACCTTTGTTGGAAGTCTGATTGCATGACACTGTTACAAATGCCATGATAACTGCAACGATTGATAATGTTATATTTTTCATTTTTATTTATTTTTTGATTTTTAAAAAACTTGCATTAATAGCCACTACAATGGTGCTTACGCTCATCAGAACAGCACCCATAGCGGGGCTTAAAATAAATTTGGGGTAAAGTACGCCTGCGGCAAGAGGGATTGCAACCACGTTGTAGCCAACCGCCCATATCAGGTTTTGTACCATTTTTTTATAAGTTAGTTTGCCGAAGCCAATCATTTTTACCACATCTCTTGGGTCGCTGTTTACCAGAATAATATCGGCTGTTTCGGCTGCTACATCTGTACCTGAACCTACTGCAATACCTACATCTGCCTGTGCTAATGCAGGTGCATCGTTCACGCCATCTCCAGTCATCGCAACCACTTCACCTTTGGCTTGATATTCCTTGACTTTTTCCTGTTTTTCGTGAGGCAGTACATTGGCGATATAACCGTCCATTCCCAACTGTTTAGATACCGCTGCCGCAATTTTTTCATTGTCGCCTGTAAGCAGAATGGATTTGATATTCATCTTTCTTAACTCGTCAATGGCTACTTGTGAACCCTCACGAATACTGTCAGCCAACGTGATAATCCCTATTACTTCACCATCAATAAAAACATAATTGACTGTTTCAATACTTTGATTGATTTCTTTTGGCGTTTCAGGCTCTGTAAGATTGTTTTGTTTGAAATAATTAGGTCCTGCCGCTACTATTTCCTTTCCATTTACTACTGCTTTTACACCTATACCTGCCATATAGCTGAAATTCTCCGACTTCCATAGTTCAAGGTTTCTTTCTTTTAGAGTTTTCAAAATACCTTTTGCAATGTGGTGTTCGGAATATTGCTGAACGGCTGCTGCATACTGTATCATTTCCTCGGCAGCATATTTATCGGTTAATGGGATGACCTTTTCAACAGCGTGAGAACCTTTGGTAAGCGTTCCTGTTTTGTCGAAAATAATAGTAGATAATTTCCGGGTGGTTTCAAAAGCGGTACGGTTGCGAATGAGCAAGCCATTGGTAGCAGAAAGTGTTGTGGAAATGGCGACCACCAACGGAATTGCCACCCCCAAAGCATGGGGACAAGCTGTAACCATTACGGTTACCATTCGTTCCAATGCAAAGGCAATATCTCCGCTACTACTAAACCAATAAATAAAGGTGATAACCCCAACCGCAATTGCAATATAAGTAAGCCATTTGGCTACTTTATCGGCAAGGTTTTGCGTATTGGATTTTGCTGCCTGTGCATCCTGAACTAAATTGATAACCTTATTGAGGTAACTGTCTTTTCCTACTCCCGTTGCCGTAACCCTTAACGCACCTTCGCCATTGATAGAACCTGCAATTACTTTTCCGTCTTTTTCTTTCTTCACCGGAACACTTTCGCCTGTGAGCATACTTTCGTTTACGTAAGAAACTCCCTCGACAATGGTTCCATCGGCAGGAATTTTTTCACCGGGTTTGATGATAATGGTTTCGCCATTTTTTAGGTCTTCGAGTTTTATTTTTATGGCTTCACCATTTCGCTCCACCGTAACATCGTTTGGTAAAAGTGCCACCAATGACTGTAATGCTTTTGAAGCTGCCATAGTAGAACGCATTTCCAGCCAATGCCCCAAAAGCATAATCACGATAAGGGTTGCCAATTCCCAAAAGAAATCCATACCTTTCAATCCCAGTGCCACGGCTACAGAATATACATAAGCGACAGTAATAGCGATGGCTACCAAAGTCATCATTCCGATGGCTTTGGCTTTGATTTCGCCTATCATACCTTTCAGGAAAGGCATTCCGCCATAGATGTAAATAATTGTTCCCAATGTCAGCAGTACATATTTATCTCCCGGAAAAGCGATAGTAAAACCGAACCAATGCTGTATCATTTCCGATAAGAGCAAAATGGGAACGGTAATAATTAAACTTACCCAAAAACGTTTAAGGAAATCGTGGGTATGATGCCCTTCATGTTTGTCGTAACCACTATCGGAATGATTATGGGTTTCACTATGATGCGAATGTTCTTTATGGTCGTGATGTTGGTGTTCGTGATGGCTTTGAGCTTCTTTTTTTGCTCCACCCAACGGAACTAAATCCATTCCGCAAAGCGGACATTTCCCCGGTTCGCCTTTAAGCACCTGCGGGTGCATAGGACACGTATATTTTTTCATAAAAGAGATTTTAAAGTTAAGTTTTACTTAATTTTTTTGCCATCTCATGGGTCATTTCTTCGGCATAAGTACCATAGGCATCAACAAGTACCCCTTTATTCTTACCGTCAGTGGACGATATGGCATAAATCACGGCATTGTTATCAGGACTGCTGTCTATGCTTTCAAACCGATGTGTTTCTAATACCGTAAAGTCTTCCGGCTTTAGTTTCAGGCTCTTTGATGCGCAATACAGACAGTCTGACAAAAGACTAAAATCCATATCGAACCCCCGTTGTTTTAGGTCTTTAAGAGCCTGCACCATGTCATTGTACTGTACCATAGCTTTCAGACTTATTGTTTGATGGTTTCAACGGTACTGCCACAGGTAAGCATTTGTGCGCCGTAATACGGATTTTTAACCGCATTCTCTTTACTTAACCAGTTTGCCCCGCCATTGTACATAGGACAATGTTGGTAATAAACAGGCGCATCCTGCTTGGATACTTTAGCCAGAGTGTAGATATTGCCCGATAGTGTAGCAAAAGCATTTCTCTGTTTTGCAACATCTTTTGATTTTGAAATACTTTCTGCATTGGCTGCTAAGTCTTGCATTACTTTCATCCAAACAGTATGCTCTTCTGCCGATAGCTTACTCATATCAACTGCTTTAATAGATGCTGACAATTCAGCAGCTTTGGCGGATGCGGTTGCCGCATCGGTTTTTATCAAAGCGTCTTTCACTGAAAAGTAGTTGTCAAATACAGCTTTTAGCTGTGATTGGTTTTTAGCTGCAACTTTTTTAGCGGGTGCTGCCATTTGGCTATGGTCGTGATTGCCATGTCCGGCATTCATGTCCATTCCCGCCTCCTTGTTTTTGGCAACCGTTTTCACTGGTCTATCATACTGGCAGCAACCAGCTAGTTTAGCATATACGTCATCTGGCGCACGGAACTTCTCACTGTCATAACCAGCCAAAGCGATACGTTTTAGGATTTCGTCCTGATTTGTTTTGTCGCCGTCATAACTGAGTGTAGCCATCTTGGTATCTTTGTTCCATTCCACGCTCGCTACATTTTTTACATTGCCTGCTTTTTCGATGGTGGTTTTGCACATACCACAATTACCATAAATTTTTACGGTTTCTGTTTTCGCATTTTTTACTTGTGCGAAGCTGTTTATTGATGATAGTAATACAGCGATTACCATCACTATTTTTGATAATGATTTCATAATAATTACATTTTTGGAAATGGGGCATTAGCAAACCCATTTTCTGTTTGAAATTTTAGATAAATGCTACAAATAGGAAGTTTGCAAAAGCCGGAACAGCTTTTGACAAGACACACCTATGGCTATCAAGCCATAGTTTTAGCTTATTTTAGGCGGTAGCCAAATGGAGAAAAAGCCCGAAGAATAATAGGCTTCCTTGAAGCCGAATTTTTGCTTTTTAGCTGCTGCAAATGGATTTTTTGCTTTTAATTCGATTGGGGTTGGTATGTATACCGAAGTTGTTGAAGCACCGCACCTGCAAGACCCATGTGTGCAACCGCCCCCGCAGTTGTCACCTTTGCATTTTTTACAGGATTTGTCCTTACAACCTTTTTTGTGTTCTGATTTTTGGGACTTCTCTTTTGAGCAGGAAGACCGTTCGGTCTTTGTTGAATTTTTGGAACAGGCATAGCTCTGGCTTGGCATCATAAAGAAAACCAGACAGAACAATGTCAAAATGCCTATATGTATTCTATAATTTTTCAACGCAACAAAGTTACAAATTAGATTGGTTTTTTATATCGTTTTACGTTTTTTTTGCTATATGGACAAAAAAATGCTATATAAGCAATAACCTATCACCCTTTTTCAGAATTGATAAAATGCCCTTTTTCAGCAACCCAACCTCATAGAAATTCGGTCAGGAAAAGGGCATTTTAAAAGGCTTTGGGCTTATGCGTTAAAAGGCTCTATTTTGAAGCCTGCCTTTTGCACGGTGGATATTACTTCCTGCTCGGTAATGCCCTCGGACTTCACGGTAAGCAACTTGTCCTTATTATTGGTGTCCACTTCCCAATGGCAGATGCCCTCTGCATTGTCCAGGTGTGGTTTTACAGATGCTATACAACCGCCGCAATTAATGTTTGTCTTGAATTGAAATTGTTTATTTTCCATTGCTAATAAATTTTAGAGTTATTGATAATGCAAATTTCAGTGTTATTTGGTTCAGAATTATTGTGTAATTTCTTATTTGATTTGTGATTTTTACTGTTTTACTTCTTCCACTTCAACCGCAGGCTGTTACTTACTACGCTTACGCTGCTCAACGCCATTGCTGCGCCCGCAATCATCGGGTTTAGCAAGAAGCCGTTAATTGGGTAAAGGATGCCTGCTGCCACCGGAATACCAATTAAGTTGTAAATAAACGCCCAAAACAGGTTTTGCTTAATGGTGGCTACCGTTTGTTTTGACAAACGTATTGCCTGTGGTATCTTGGTAAGGTCGGATGAAATGATGGTCATTTTGGCTACGTCCATTGCGATGTCCGAACCTTTACCCATTGCTATACTTACATCGGCTGTTGCTAATGCAGTGCTATCGTTGATACCATCACCTACCATTGCCACTACTTTGCCTTTGCTTTGTAGCTCTTTCACAAAATCGGCTTTATGCTGTGGCAATACCTCGGCTCTGTAATGCTTAATGCCAGTATGCGCTGCAATGGCTTTGGCGGTCGCTTCATTATCTCCGGTCAGCATATACAGGTCTATACCCATATCCTGCATTTCCCGGATAGCTTGCACCGATGTTTCTTTAATCTTATCGGAAATGGCAATTACAGAAAGAGCCTGTTTGCTGTTTGCAAACCAAATAACGGTTTGGGATTGTTTGCCCCATTCTTCGGCTTTGTTTTGTAATTCGTCAGCAATAGCGATGTTGTTTTCTGCCAATAGCTTTTTATTGCCTACATAATAGGTTTCGTTGTTATGGTCTGCTTTTGCGCCTTTACCTGTAATGCTATCGAACAATGATAAAGTTGCGGTTCCTGCTCCGTTCAAATGTTTTACTACTGCTTCCGCTAATGGATGTTCCGATTGCTTTTCGATGCGTAATAAAATATTTTTGGTGGTATCGTCATTGTTCAGCCAAGCAATATCTGTTACTTGCGGTCTTCCCTCGGTAATGGTTCCGGTTTTATCCAATACAATTGCGTTTACTTTTTTAGCCAGTTCAAGGCTTTCCGCATCCTTAATCAAAATACCGTTTTCAGCACCTTTGCCAACGCCTACCATAATAGCGGTCGGGGTCGCTAAGCCTAAAGCACAGGGGCAGGCAATAACCAATACCGTAACGGCTGCCAACAAGCCTTGCACAACTCCGTTTTCGCCCCCTAATACCAACCATAAGATAAATGTAAGGGTAGCAATACCCATCACTACCGGAACAAAAATACCTGCAATCTTATCTACTAATTTCTGTACCGGAGCTTTGCTTCCCTGCGCATCCTGTACCATTTTGATGATGTGTGCAAGGATTGTTTCTTTGCCAACTTTAACCGCTTTGAATTGAAAGCTGCCTTTTTGGTTAATCGTTCCGGCAAATACCTTTTCATTTTCCTTTTTCAACACAGGTACAGGCTCGCCGCTTAGCATACTTTCGTCCACATAGGAATTACCTGACGTTACCATACCGTCCACCGCAATTTTTTCGCCGGGCTTTACGAGTATAATATCACCTGCGCTTACATCTTCAATAGCCTTCTGTCTTTCTGTGCCGTCAGCTTCTATCACAATAACCGTTTTAGGTTGTAAGCCCATTAGTTTTTTAATGGCTGAAGATGTATTGCCTTTAGCTCTTTCCTCTAACAGTTTCCCCAAGAGGATAAATGCGATAATTACTGCTGCGGCTTCAAAATAAACGTGGGCGTGTAGCCCTCTTTGATGCCAAAAGTCTGCAAACAACATATTGAATACACTGAACAGGTAAGCAATACCTGTACTTAATGCAACCAATGTATCCATATTGGCAGAACGGTGTTTTGCCTGCTTCCACGCATTAATAAAAAAGTCTTTTCCTAACCAGAGAAGTACCGGAGTTGAGAAAAGCCACATTATTAGGTTTGCATAAGGCATATCCATAAAGAACATACCAATTACCACCACAGGCAAGGAGAGGATGATTGCCCAAATGGTTTTGTTTTTGAGTTTCCTGAATTTTTCAGTGTGGATAGCTTCTAACGTTTCCTGCTGTGTGGTTTCGTCTTCAATCAATAAGTCATAACCAACTCCTTGTACTGCTTTTTGCAGCGTGGAAGCATTGGTCATATTGGGTAGATATTCTACCGTAAGATTGCCCGTTGCAAAATTCACGGAAGCATCAACTACTCCCGGTTGGTATTTAACAATGCTTTCGGCACTACCTGCACAAGATGCACAGGTCATACCCAATACAGGAAAAGAACTTTTAACCGTAGGAACTCCGTAGCCTAAATCTTTAATTGCCTTAACCGCTTCGGCTACTGCTTCGCCGTTATCTACTTTAATAGCTGCCCTGCGGTTATTTAGCTCTACTTTGTGGGTTTCTATGCCTTTTACTTGTGCCAACCCTTTTTCAACGATTAATGCACAATGTTCGCTTTCTACATCCTCCAGTGGAATGTATATTGTTTCTTTATTATTAGTTGCCATATTCTGCTTGCTTTAATTAACAATGCAAAATTGGCTATTATATCAACGGGTGCTATTGTGAAATTTTGGAATTGATTTGTAAAATTTATTTACACTTTATCCAACGGCTTTCTCTTATCCTCTTTAATCTGTTTGAAATGGCTCGGTGTCAGCCCGGTAACTTTTTTGAATTGATTGCTTAAATAGGCTACACTGGAATAGTTCAGACGAAAAGCAATTTCACTCAAAGACAGCTCATCATAAACCAACAATTCTTTTACTTTTTCAACCTTTTGGGCAATAAAGTATTTTTCAATAGTTGTACCCTCTACCTCTGAAAACAGATTGGACAGGTAATTATAATCGTGATGCAATTTATCACTCAATACATCTGAAAGATTGATTTTTACATCATTATCCTGATGGTGTACCAAGTCAATGATAGTGTTCTTTATCTTCTCTATTATCCTGCTTTTTTTATCGTCAATTATCTCAAATCCCAATGGCTCTAAAGTTTTTACCAAAGCATCTTTTTTTGCAGGGGTTATCTCTTGGGCTAAGGTTACTTCGCCCAATTTTATATTCTTAATGCCTAAACCGAGTTTTTCCAATTCATTTTGCACCACTAAAATGCAGCGGTTGCAGACCATATTTTTTATAAAGAGTGTATTCATATTTATTCTCTGCCCACATTTTGTATTTAATATAAAAGCAATAAACAAATTTACGATTTAAGTTTAATTACTTTGACTTCTTGTCACGAGGAATAAAGGCGTTGTACATATATGTTTACTGTTTTTCGTCCTGCTCATCCATTTTCTTAATCAGTGCTTCACACAGGTTGTCAAGGAATTTTGTTCGGTTTATTTTACGGGCTTTGAGTTCCATAAACGTGTGGTAAAAGTCGCCCAACTCAATATTAAAGGCATCTTCAAATGCTTTGGCAATTAATTTTATGTCTGTATTCCCACTGTTAAATACACCGTGGGCGTACAGTGCATAAATGAGTTCGGTTAGTGCTGTTTTGCTTGCCGTCCATTTCAGCGAATTGTCTGAACCTTTTTTTTCATTGATGTTATTCAGTCTATCTTCCAAATAAACTTGTATCAGGTCATTGGCAATTATCTTGGCAACCTTGTAATCGTGCGAAGTAGAAAAGCGATGGTCTGCCTCAAAATAAAAAGTGTCCAACCATAGCCTTATATCGTGCTTGCCACGTACAAAAAACTTCTCGTCAACGAAAGAATTATTGCTGCGGTAATACTTGTAAAAATCAATGTTACTATCAAAGAACCTCTTTAGCTTTTTCAGTTCTTTGGTAAAATGTTTCCTGATGCGCTTATTTCCATATGGTCTTCTTGTTTCGATTTTATAGATGGCATTATAGTAAATGAGCTTTGAAACAATAACAGGTTTCTGATGTTTGAAAAAATGGATTTCTTCTTCCATATTCTTAAAGTCGTTTTTCAGTACAAACTCCTTTAAGTCGGCAAGGCTTTGAATGACAAGCTGCATAACGGCTTCTATTCGTTGCATTGAGTTATCGGCTTCAATCTCTAATTCGTCGATTGCCGTTTCAAGTTTATGTAGTGTTTCTTGATAAAATTTCTCCATAAATATAATTGAAAGAAATCATCAATGCCTACTTTATATTTAGGATTTGATGATTTCTCAGACCTCTTATCAAGGCTCACTTTTGTATTTGATTACTAGTCTTCTAAGGGTGGTTCATTCCATAATTGCCCCCTGTCTACAACAGGACGTAATTTTTTGATTTCACAGGTGACAGTTGCAACCAGTTCCGATGCTTTTGCTTCCCCAAACCTTTCTCTAATTTTTGTCCTAATCATTTCAAGTTTTTCTCCCTCTGTAAGCACTTCTACAACACTTGCATAAATTCTTACCCCTTTATAATCCCTTGCTCTTTGCGCAGGCTCATATACCATAAATACAACCGCTTTATTTTCTAAAATATTGTTGAGTGTCACCGAAGGGTCATCGCTTAACTCAAATTCAATAGTTTCATTTTCGGTAAGTCTTGGGGTTCCCATTAATGAAATTGAGGGTTCACCATTTTTATTGGCTGTGCAAAGAAGCTTATCGTGATGTTTTTGAAAGAAGTCCCTCAATTCTTCATTTACGAGGTCATTTTGTTGTTTTGTATTTTCCATTTTAATAAAATTATAAGGTACATAATGTATCTTATGCAAAGATAAGGTATTTTTTAAATTAGGAACACATTGTACCTTATTTTTTTTATCTTTGACAAAACTTTTGTTATGGATAAGGCTAAAGTAAGTAGAAGACGTGGAGAAGAGTTACTGGAAAGCTTGTATAATGCTACTATTACCTTGGCCGCTACCAATAAACTGACAAGCTTAACTTTCCAACAGATAGCTGATGAAGCGAAGACGAGCAGAACAGTATTGTACCGTCGATGGGCATCACCTTTTGATTTATTACAAGATATTTATGCTTATAAGACAAAGAAATTGTTTGATGCAGATTTTCTAAGTCAGGTACAAGATAATGGAACTTTAAGAAAAGATTTTTTCCAGTTACTCTCACTTTATCAGAAAGCTTACAACGAAGTTGGAGCTGAAGCCATAAACAATTATTACTATTTAAGAATGCAGGATAAGGAAAACAGCCGTGAGCCAGTTATTCATATTCAGGCAATTGAAAAATATTTAAGTGCTGTAAAGGCGATACTTAACAACGCACAATCAAGAGGTGAAAAAATAAGTAAGGTAAGCAATGTTACACTTATGCTTCCCTTTGACCTTATAAGAACTGAAAATTTAATCAGGCCTGAAAATATTAGTAAAAAAAGACTGATGACAATGGTTGAGGAAATACTAATCCCTGTCTTTACCAACAACTAAGTGCTGTAAATTGGGGTCGTTCTCAATTCGTTTCATTTCGCTGACTACAATATTTAGGATGTCGGATTTTATCTGTTTATAATTACTTTCAATTTCCTGCTTCATTTTATCCTCGCCCTGCTCATCAACAAAAGATAAGATTTGCGGTATCTTTTGGTAGGCTTTGGTTTCGGAAGCAACTTTTTCATTATCCACCACGATTTCTGCGTGAAAGATCTTTTGCTCGATGCGCTCGTCAAAATTATCCGATACAGAACCGACAAAAATACCCTGTGTTAAGGTTGAAATTTTGGAAGCCGGAATAAGGCTGTCTAACTGTGTGGATATGGAAGTTGATTTATCATTACGGTTAATCGTCATACTTTGGCGTTTCTGCAATACTTTTCCGAAGCGTTCCGAAAGGCTCTTTGCCGTTTCGCCTACAACCTGACCGGAGAAAACATTACCTACGGTATTCTGAATAACCTTGCTTTCTTTGTCGCCGTAATCCCTTGTTAATTGCGAAAAATCCTGGAAGCCCAGGCATACAGCTACCTTATTACTTCTCGCCGTTGCGATAAGATTATCCAAGCCCCGAAAATAAATCGTAGGCAACTCATCTATGATAACGGAACTCTTTAATTGTCCTTTTTTATTAATCAGTTTTACAATCCTCGAATTGTATAAACCCAGTGCTGCCGAATAAATATTTTGACGGTCGGGATTATTACCCACGCACAAAATTTTCGGTTCTTTCGGGTTGTTGATGTCCAGTGAAAAATCATCGCCTGTCATAACCCAATACAACTGCGGGCTAATCATTCTTGATAATGGTATTTTAGCCGATGCGATTTGTCCCTGCAACTGGTCTTGTGCTCCACCTTGCCAGGCATCCATAAAGGGCGACAAATAATTTTCCAAATCGGGATATGAGGTAAGGATAGTGAACACGTCCGAATACTTTTTATTCAGCAATTCTATTGCGTGTGGAAATGTACAATACTTACCATTATCGTATATTTTCAGATACCAAATAATGGCGGCTAACAGGATAATCGGGCTTTCCACGAAGAAATCGCCCTGTTTCTGTATCCAGCTTCGGTTAAGGTTTAGCATTATGGTATATGCCGCTTCGTAAGCATCAGAAATATCCGTCATAAAGTCGGGATTGAGTGGATTGCAACGGTGGCTCTTGCGTGGGTCGTCGAAATTTATCACATAAAATTTCGGCTGAACTTTGTATTTATCCCTGTTCTTTAGTAGATGATTGTACGCAATGGTAGAAAGGTCGTCAAACTTGAAATCGTATATATACATACTGAAACCTTTCTCTATCTGCTGTTTGATATAGTTGTTTACGATAGCATACGATTTTCCCGAGCCAGGCGTTCCCAGCACAATCGTTGCCCGAAAAGGATTGACTACGTTAATCCAACCGTCATTCCATTTGTTTTTGTAATAAAACTTCGTGGGTAGATTGACGGAATATTCATTTTGCATCAACCTTGTTTCCTGCTGAAAACTTTCATTCTCGTTATTAAAAACGTCGTCCATCAGGTTGGTACGGAGCAATCGGCTCATCCACACACCAGCCATTAGCAAGGCGATATAGCCTAACGAAATGGTAAGGATATACAAAAATGTACCTATTACCGGAGGTAGCTTTAATAAAGGTGTGTTCAAAAAAAACAGCACAAACCCAACGCCCAATGCCACGTAGATTTTAGTCCACGTTATCTTTTCATTCTTTACGCCCTTTGTTCCCAAACAGCTTAATGCCAACAAAACCAAAGCAAAGGCTTTTGTATATAAGGTATGCGAAAACAGCCCTGCCGTTCGCTGAAAATTCCCTAATATTTTGTTGATGATTTCCAATGTCCAGCCACGTTCCAAAAAGAAACCGTAGCAAAACCAATAAAGGTGCATCAGTACCAATAGGATACTCACTGCCCTCATAAATGCCATAATCTTGGCAAGCCCTCGTAAATCGTCTTCTTCCTGCATTATTTTAAGTTTTAATGTTCGGGCGTGAATTTATGGGCTGTATAGCTTGGCTATAAGATTGTGGCAGGCATTGGCGGTACGTGGCAGTGTTTGGCTGAATTGTATCGATTATATGCCTGTAATCGTATGGTATTTTGTAAATTTGTGCTTTTATTTTATCGGAAGACTTGCTTTCCAAGTCTTTTACAGCCGTATAACGAAATTGAAATGAACGAAATCAAGAAAGCTCCTATTGACAGGGTTGTTTCGCCTATCCAGAGATTTATCCAACAGGAAAAATCCGGTGGATTGGTATTAGGTATCAGTGTAATTATCGCTTTATTTTTAGCCAATTCGCCTTGGCATCACGAGTACCACCATTTTTTTGAACAGAAATTAGGTTTTCAGTTTAACGGAAACACCTATCTGGAATACAGTTTCCACCATTGGATAAACGATGGATTGATGGCAATTTTCTTTTTCGTGGTGGGATTGGAACTGAAACGGGAAATCGTAGCCGGAGAGCTATCCAACCCGAGAAAAGCATTGCTCCCCATTGCCGCAGCAATAGGCGGAATGCTTGTGCCTGCCCTTATTTATTTCGGCTTAAACCCAACAGGCGAAGTGCAAAGCGGTTGGGGTATTCCTATGGCAACGGATATTGCTTTTGCTTTGGGTGTTCTGTATCTTTTGGGCAATCGTATTCCGTTGGCTCTAAAAGTTTTTTTAACGGCATTGGCTATTGTTGATGATTTGGGAGCGGTATTAGTGATTGCTTTTTTCTACACTTCCGATATTTCTATGATGAATTTGGCTATCGGTTTGCTTTTTCTGTTAGCAATGTACATTGGCAACAAAATGGGTGTAAGGAGCATTTTATTCTATGCAATCTTGGGTATTGGCGGTGTTTGGACAGCGTTCCTATTGTCCGGTGTTCACGCAACCATAGCCTCTGTTCTTGCGGCATTTACCATACCTGCTGATGTGAAAATAAAGGAAGATGTTTTCATTGAAAGAATAAAAAAACATTTGGGAAGGTTTGCAAGTGCAGACCCCAATAATAAAGTCCCTACGTTGACCAATGAGCAACTTCACATTCTCGAAAATGTAAATGCAGATACAAACCACGCCATTCCGCCATTGCAGAAGCTGGAACACGCAATGCACCCTTTTGTAACCTTTATTATCATTCCCATTTTTGCCTTAGCCAATGCAGGTGTTTCTGTATTGGATATTGATGTTGATGAGCTGTTCAGCACCAATGTAGCTACCGGTGTAGCGTTGGGTTTATTGCTGGGTAAAGTTATAGGCGTAGTAGGTTTCACTTGGCTTTGTGCAAAATTGAAGATAGCCCCATTTCCCGATGGTATGAATATGAAAAACCTTTTGGGATTAGGACTGCTGGCATCTATCGGGTTTACGATGTCCTTATTTGTAACCGAATTGGCATTCACACACGAAGAATACAAGGTACAGGCAAAGGTTGGTATTTTTATAGCCTCTCTTATTGGCGGTGTATTGGGTTATATGGTATTGAGCAAACAAAGTAAGAAAAACTAAAACCTGCTTATGCCGAACTATTTTGACAATCCCAAGAGTAAACTTGACCTATTCCGTCAGAAAATGTATATCATCATATATGGTGTGAATACTCCTGCTGGAAAGGCTTTTGACGTAGGCTTGCTCATAGCTATCTTGCTAAGCGTTTTTACCATAATGGCAGAAACGGTCGAAGGTATCGACCATACTTACCACAGGGAACTCATCGTTTTAGAATGGATTTTTACCATCATCTTTACGTTGGAATATGCGTTACGGATTTTTGTAAGTAAAAAACCGTTAAAATATATATTCAGCTTTTACGGTATCATTGATTTGCTTTCTATATTGCCAATGTTCCTTTCTGTCTTTATCAAGGGCAGTCATATTTTAAGTAGTTTCAGGATTTTAAGATTACTCCGACTGTTCAGGGTATTTCGCCTCATTGAATTTGTGGAAGAGTCTGCAAAACTTAAAGTGGCACTGATGGCTAGCAGAGCAAAAATAATGGTATTTCTTTACACCGTATTAATCATTGCCGTATTGATTGGTACATTGATGTATTACATTGAAGGGCCGGAAAACGGTTTTACGAGTATTCCCAAAAGTGTGTTTTACACTATTGTTACGCTGACCACCGTAGGTTATGGCGATATGGTGCCGACTACTGCTTTGGGGCAGTTTTTGTCAATGCTACTAATGGTTACCGGTTATGGTATCATCGCTGTGCCTACCGGAATTGTAGGTGTAGAGATTGCAAAAGAGGTAAGAAAATCCATCGGCAAGGAAAAAGAACATAACAAATTGAACGGTATAGTGTGTGCTCATTGCAATAAGGAAGGTCATCGGGATGATGCCAAATATTGTTACAGTTGCGGGCATTATCTCAATTCCTAAACTTAACAATTCTTATGAGCAATAAAATATTTGACTTTATCAATCTTCATAACGGAGAGGAAGAAAAAAACAAAGTACTCGAAAACGTAACAGCCAACATCTCTTTCCGTGGCTCAAACCTGTGGATTTTGGCTTGTGCCATTATCATCGCCTCTATCGGGCTAAATGTAAATTCGACTGCCGTAATTATCGGAGCGATGCTGATTTCTCCGCTGATGGGACCGATTGTAGGTGCGGGTTTTGCGTTGGGGACTTACGACTTTGCCCTGCTTAGAAAGTCGATGAAAAACTTATTGATTTCTACGGTAGTGAGCTTGCTTGTTTCTGCATTTTATTTCTATTTAAGCCCTTTCAAAGATGTACAATCAGAACTGTTGGCAAGAACTTCTCCCAATATTTACGATGTGCTGATTGCCTTTTTCGGTGGGTTGGTCGGCGTGATTGCCATTACAAGGGTAGAAAAAGGAAATCCAATTCCGGGCGTGGCTATTGCAACGGCATTGATGCCACCTTTGTGTACCGCAGGTTATGGATTGGCAACGTTTAATTTGTCCTATTTTGCAGGAGCGTTTTATCTATATACCATCAACTGCTTTTTCATTTGTATAGCCACGTTTTTTGTGGTCAAATATTTGAAATATCCCGCTACGAGCTTTAAAGGCAGGCTTTATGAAAGAAAAATCCGATTGGGCATAACCACATTGGTGATGATAATGATAGTTCCGAGCTTTTACTTGGCTTACAATCTTTTCAACGAGAAAAAATTTACCAATACGGTCGAGGATTTCATCAATTCAGAATTTAGTAGCCGGGGCTTTACCGTGATTTATAAAAAACTGAACTACAATGCCAGTCCCCGAACGGTGGACATCGCTTTCCTGAATAAGAAGTTGGGCAAAGATGAAATAGCAATGTATAATCGCCTGCTTGACGAAAAAGGTATTCATAATACCGTATTGAGTTTCCGGCAGAACGAGGAAGACATCAAATCCGAAATATTGAGTGAAATAAACAAGCAGAATGCTTCTGTTTCCGAGAAAGATGTAACCATCAATAATTTACGACAAGAGTTGGATAAATACAAAGTCAGCGAACCAAATCTTGTAAAAGAAATGAACATACTTTTTCCCGATTTTAAGAATATCAAATTGGGAAAAATTGAAAAATATCCGAATACCGATAGCACAAAAGTTCAGTTCTTGGTATTGTACAATGCGGGTAAGAAACTCAAAAATGAAGATAAAGACAAAATAAAACAATGGCTGAATGAACGGTTAAGCAGTCAGGAAGTTTTATTGGTGCAAGATGAGTTTTTATAAATTATCTTCTTTTGACACGCTTTCTTTTCTTCTTCATTTTATTGGCAAAATCTTGTTCCTCGTAATCTTCGCCCTGTGCTTCGGGCAATAAACCGCCCAATGCTTCAATCAAACCGTCTTCGTGTTTTTCAGTATGTAAAAAGTCGAACAAATGGTGTGGTTCTTCCGCAGGAAGATCCGCATCATTTGATGTGGATAGTTTTGGTTGTGATACGGCAGGTTCTTTAATATCGGGTTTGATGTTATTGTTCCAATAATCATTAAAGGTATTGGCGGAAAGTTCCTTGCTTAAACGTGAACCGTTCCATACGATTTTGGAATTGTGGTCGATAAAGGTCATTCCGTATATACGTCCTGCATCGTTTCTTCGCACTACAACATTAATACCCTGTTCTCCTAATTGCTTTTTAAAAGCCTGTTCGTTGTTTGTGGATTGCAGGGCAATGGTAACGGCAGATTTTAGGGTCTGTTTGGTCGGGCTATCTTTCAAAGCCGTTTTGCATTTCGCAAAATGCAATTCCAAAGCCGGAAGCCCTGCGTTCTTTCCAAAAAGCGAAGCCTTGAACGGATGTCCGGCTCTTTCGCCTTTTTCATTTAGCGGAATATATAATAAGCCCTGCTGCATCTTTCCCTGCAATTCGCCCTCGATTTTCTCGGCGGTAATGTTGAACAGGGAAAGCAAAGCGTTATACTCTCCCAAAGTTTGGTACTGATAGTAGTTCGGCAGGTGTCGAATGACCGATGCAATCTGACTTTTTATATCGCCTGCCCGATAATCCACGGGACGGAAAACCTTGTCTGTTTGGTTACGTTCCTTATCTGTTGCGGGTATCAAACCGTGTTTTCTTTCCAACTCACGGCACACATTCATTGACCGTATTTTCTCAAATTTATCCGAAATCTTTACGCCCTGTTCGTCCACGCAGACCGATACAATATGGATATGACTGCGGTCAATATCCGTGTGTTTGAAGACTACAAAAGGCTGTTCGCCGTAACCCATTTCCCGCATATATTCTTCCGCCATTTCCCTGTATTGGTCATCGCTTACCTTATCTTTCGGGTCGGGATTGAGCGAAATATGCAAGGTGTGATATTGCGTATTGCGATTTGCGATGAGGTACGGCTCAAAAGATTGGGTTAATTGAGAAACGGTATATGCTCCGTTTGGCGTTTCGATTATCTTATTGGTAAACAGAATTTGTCCGTTTTCTTTCTCCACTTTCAGATTATTATACGCCAATGCACCGTACAGATTTTCACTTCTTCCGATTTTTGCTATCATTTCTAACGCTGTTTTTTCAGATGTTTTTCCTCAAATTCTTCAGTAAGCTGAATGATTTTTTGGCAGAGCATCGCCATTTCAGCCGTTTGTTTTTCCAGTTTGTAAAGGAATGCAGCGGCTTTTTTCTCGGAAAAATGCTTGTACAGTAGCTTCACAACCTGATTATAGTTCACACCTACGGAGCGAAATTGACTGTGAAACGAAGTCAATCGCATATAGAAATCAACTGTTCCTTTGTCAATCTTAACTGACTTCATTTCCTTACTGAACAGCAGGGAGATGATAAACTTTGCTTTATTGGGCATTCCCGATGCTTCAAAAAGCGATAAAAGTTTGGCGTTTTCTTCATCTGTAAGACGGAAAACGTGGCGGTGGACGCTAGGGTCGGTTTTTGGGATCCGCCCGCCCTTATTCTGTTTTTTGTTACTGTTGTCGTTCATCACTAATCCATTTTTAAATCACACAAAACCCTGACTTCGGAAGGTGTTTTCTGTCCCCTGCAAAGGGCAAGTTGTTTTGGGGCACGAACTCGGTTTCGAGTGCCTCAAAACACAACTTGCCGTGTTCCGATGAACACAAAAATCCGCCCTACGGGACGGATTGAATGTAACAGGGAAAAACGGCTCGATGCCGTTCCCGTTACCCTCCGATTTGTCTAAAGACTTTTGCATAAATCCGTTAATAAAAATCATTTTACAAAGTAAAAAACTCTTTAAGAGAGTATTGCAATGCGACACCCGGACAAACAGTGCCTTTGAACGCCAAACACTGCCACGATGATAAAAGCACCTATATATCTACATTTCTTTGTGCCTATAAACAGATATAAGGGCATAGTTAGCTATGCAGGTAACAACATAAGTACGCAATCAGCTATGTAGGAAAATATGACTGTACGGATATGAAAAAGTACCTATTGAGATACCTGCTTATGCAGTTGAGTACGGACATATTCAGGCACATAAATAAACAAGTCTGTTGCTACAAACATACTTGTCTGCATACAGCTATAAGCGTGTATTCAGGTACATAGCTTGGTGCATCATTACCTGCTTAACTATAAAAGTATGTACAGAGCGACAAGCCTATATACAGTAGTACACAGGTAGATAACTGCGGATATACGGACATAAGTAAATGGATATATAAATAATTAAAAACAGTAGAAATATGAATGCAAAACACAAAACAGTATTTATCGCCTTTTCATCTCAAAAAGGCGGTGTCGGCAAAAGCACGTTTACAACGCTTGTTGCAAGTACGATGCACTATCGGTTGGGCTACAACGTAGCCGTATTTGATGCGGATTTCCCGCAGCACAGCCTTATGAAAATGAAGACAAGGGATTTGGCAATGGTAATGGAAAATGAGGCTTTGAAAAAGCTGGCGTACAAACAATTTACCACCATCAACAAAAAAGCCTATCCGATTATGCAGCACAAGGCGGATAGTGTATTGGAGGCTGCTCACGAATTTGTAAACACTTCTTCCGTTCCGGTTGATGTGGTATTTTTTGACCTGCCCGGAACCGTGAACACACCCGGCATTCTGAAAGCATTGGCAGGAATGCACCACATTTTTACGCCCATCACGGCAGACCGTGTGGTAATGGAAAGTACGCTCATCTTCACACAGCTTTTGCAGGATGTGATTATGAAAAAAGGAGAAACGTCCATAGAAACCATTAACCTGTTTTGGAACCAGGTGGATGGCAGGGAAAGCACACCCTTATATGGCGTGTATAACCAATTGATTGAGCAATTAGGATTAAGCCTGATGCAAAGCCAAATCAAGAACAGCACTCGTTTTCGCAAAGAAAGCGAAACGGACAGCAAAACCGTTTTCCGTTCTACCGTAATGCCTCCCGATGAACGTTTGATGAAAGCCAGTCAGTTAGACCTGTTCATAGACGAATTTTTAAAAATCATTCAATTATAGCCCTATGGAGAAAGATAATAAGAAAAAAGCCACGCCCGATATTAACGAGGAACTGATGATGAACCTGATGGTGGATGGCATAAAAAAAGAGGGCTTACAGCTTCCACCGGAACCGCCGACCGAAGCATCCGAAAAGGAAGAGATTAAGCCTAAAGAACTGGCACAGGAGAAACCTGCGGTTAAAGAAAAGAGCAGAACCAAAAGGGCAAACGAAGCAGATTATGAAAGTATCTTTTTCAAAAAACCGGACACCAATGCCCGTGACGGGAAAACGGTTTATATCCGACCGGATTTTCACGAAAAGATGTCACGCATTGTACAGGTTATAGGCGAAGATAAGATTACCATATACGGCTATTTAGACAATTTGCTGGATTACCATTTTCAGGAATTTGGCGAGCAAATTACCAAGAGTTTCAATGATAAGTACAAACCCATTTTATAAGCTATGGAAACAGTAATTGTGATATGCCTGCTCATAGTCATTGCCCTGCTTGTGCAGGACAAGATTGTTATCAGGAAAAAGACGGAGCAAAAGCCAGCACAGGAAAAGGTTAACCCGAACCTGCCCGATATTATGGGTCAGCCCAAGCCTGTAAGAAGCCATTCCCTGCCAAACGCTGCCAATGAACGCCAAATTGAGGAAGTAGAGATAAACCCCGATAATTTAGACATTGAATACGACGAAAATGAAAACGTAGGTATTCAAATTCCGCAGGAAGAGCTGGACGAAGTCTTCAGTAATATGCCTGATTTGGAGGAAGAGGAAGAAGAATGGAACAGGTACGGAATATCCGGTGGCGATGACAGTCTTGCCCAAGGGGTTACCTATGACGAACTAAGCTCCGTAGGCGCATTGCTCCAAAAAGAAAATTTGGAACAATCCCAAAAAGAAACAGCGGTTGCGATAGTTCAAAGATTGCAGGGAACTGAATTATTCAGCCTGCTGGAAAATTCCGTTGAGGGTGCTTCCCGAAAAATTGCCGAACTTTTGGATAGTACACTCTCTTCTGAAACGGAGAACAGTTCTTCCACTTTGCGGAAAAGTGATTTGAGTGATTTTGACATTGGGGAGTTTGTGTGAGCAAACTCCCTTTTGTTATTTATTCAATCGAAATTATCAAGTGCAACAATCGAATATTCATAATTATATTCGAGCAAATGAGGAGTTGGGCTTTTCCCCTCTGGATTATAATAATTTATACCCCTTGATGTTTCAGAAATTAAATGCAAATTTTTTCTGGCTCTTGAAGCTAAAACATAAAGTAATTTTTTGGAATTTTCATATCCGTTCGCATCGTTGAAGTGCGGGACATAATCATCAAGGAGAGCAAAGCCTATTACTGTATCATATTCTTCTCCCTTTACTCCGTGAATAGTAGAAACTGTTATTCCATCTCTTTGCCTGAATACTTTTCTGAAATTCTCAATTTCCCCGATAAATGGATTTCCCTCATCAATAAGTCGTTGTATTCTATTTTCAGAGCTTGCAAAAAATGATGTGTGATGTTCTTCAAGTAAAGGGAAATTCTGAATTTGTATTCTTAGACTTTCACAAATTCGTTCAAAGAAAGAGCGTAAGTAGGTTAAACCATCATTTTCATTTACTTCAATAGAATTGCAGATTTTCAAAAATTCTTTATTTGATAAGTTTGATACATCTACTCCCGCAGCATCAAGTTCATTCAACACTTCTTTACCCCAACGCAAACGGCGAACGTACATATAAGGCGATGGCTCTGTCAAAACTATTCTTGAAACTTTAAACCAAAAATTCTCAATATCCCGGGAAAACGGAGCCATTCCCGGTCCATCAAAACTAAAATCCGGAAGTCTAATCATTAGCTTTCTTGTAATACTTGCAATCTGTACCCATTGAGGTGCTGCAATACAAATTTCGTTAGGGCTAATTCCGGCTTCTCGGACATTATACAAAATCAATTTTGCAATTTCTTCTATCAAATTATCTAAAGAAACCGATAAATTATATGTGATTAAACTATTATAATCTTTTTCGTTTCCGAATGCTATAATAGGAGTAGCAAATGTTTTATAATAATCGAAGTAATTTATTATGGTTTCAGATGACCTATAATTTTTATCTAAACTCAACTGTATCAAGTCAAACCCTAAAAGTTTTTCCAATTCATCCTTTGGCATCGGATAACCACCTAAAGAATGATAAATAGATTGGTTAGGGTCGCCAACGATTAATGTTTTTGAACACCCATTATTTGCACTTAATATTTTTGATATTATATGATATTGTATCTCTTTAGTATCTTGATATTCATCAATCAAAACAAACGGAAACAATTTACAAAGGATAGTACTAATAATTGGTTTTGATTTCAATAATTCATAAGCATAAAAAAGTATCTGCTCAAAATCCAATTGATTATTTTCTTTTAATATCCCGAAATACTCTTGAAGAATAGCTTTGATATGCTTATTCTGATTGCTATTTTTTGATGTAAACTTATATGTGCCATTTATGGTAGCATAATATTGAAAATCATAAAAAGTAACTTTTGGATTGCTATATTTTTTACATAATTCGGTTAAGAGCTTTTCGGTATCAAAGGAATTACAAACTTTAAATCCTTTTTTTAACCTGTCAGAATATAAATGGTAAGGTTTTAATATCCATTCCATACAGAATGAGTGAATAGTGCCAATCCACAATTGTCTAGTATCAACCCCCAATAATTCAACCCGTTCTTTAATTTCATCAGCAGCGTTATTCGTGTATGTAATTGCAATAACGAACTCTTTATTGGAATTTAGCCTGCTTAATTCGTAAGCGATTTTGTATGTAAGCGTTCTCGTTTTTCCACTACCAGGACAGGCAATCAAGAGTACACTGTCTTTCTCCAAGATTGCAACTTCTTGCTCCTCATTCAAACTTCCTTTTTCCCAAATGAACATAGCCTATTTCAATTTATCTATGAATGTTAATAGTTGGTCATCTGATATTACCAAGTCCAAGTCAAAAGCAAGGTCATCTAAAGTTGCTTCTTCGGCTCTATACTTCGTTAGGCTCTCCCTACAAGATGAAAAATCCAAAGCATCGTCATCATCAAAATGTTTGTTCATCCTATATTCAATGATGTCGGCAATAATATTGTTGGAGTATGTTTCTTTGGCGAAAAGAATGGCATCAACTATGTAATTTGGAATTTCCGTCTTAAAAGAAATATGCTTGCCTAACATTATAGCAAACCAACCTTTACCTTCCTGTTTAGCCATTGTAAGCACACGCTTTCCATAAACCGCAACACCATCATCTTCAATATCAGTTTTAGCTTGTACTCTTGTTGGTTGGTCTGTATATACTTGGTCAATTATAGCTATTACTTCCTCCTCGTTGCCTTCGGTTATAAAATCAACTTCAAAAGTATAGTCAGCATAAAATGCCTTTATCCAATCATTCCCTGCTTCAAAGACATCTAATTTGGCTTTACGTTCTAATCCCTTTTGTTTAGATGCCTCAACTTTTCTCTTGTATTTTTTTAATCGGTCGCTATCATCTTCATTGATAGTTGTATCACAAATCGCATCATCTAAATCTGTTAGAATTGCACATTTTCTTTTTATCCGGTTATCGTGGAAGAGCTGGGCTACATTTTCAAATCCTGTGCTTCGTATATTGATGAGGCTAATTCCAAGTTCGTCAAGACTTACACCAAATACTTTTTTGACCATTATAGGGATTAAAATCTCTTCTGCATCGCCCTCCACCAATATTACTCCTTTTGCAAATAACAGGTTGGTTCTTACAGCATCCAAATAACGCTGTATTTGATTGATGCTTTCAGGTGTTAAACCAGTTGATGGTTGATATACTTCCGCAAAATTTAATTTCTTTGCAAGGATGTTTATATTCTCAACATTACTTACTTCGGAAATTTGTGTAGAATGAGTAGAATAGATAATTTGAGTATCTCCATAATCCAATTTGTCAAATAAGGTCTTTTGAATATGGTTATGTATATGGGCTTCCGGTTCCTCAATAATAAGGAAGTTGGCAAATGTATCTTTTGATTTTCTATACTTAAACTCAAGTAATTTTAGGGTTAAAAATATTAGATTAGCACCTCCCAAACTTAATTCGTGAATACCGCCCTCATATTCCTCGCCGGGTTCTCCGATAAAAAGTTTCAATGATTGTAACAATTTTTCGGCTTCATTGGGAACACTTGATTTAATGGATAATGAAGATGGAGAATAGGTAAGACCGACGGCATCCTGAATGGTTGATTTTATATCTGACCTTATATTTTGTACATCGGGCAAATCTTCAATGCTTTCATTTAATTGCTCAACCAAATCGCTGATAGGTTGGTAATCTTCCTCTTTGATTTCTCCACTTTTGTTTTTCAATAGAGTAAGTAAAGGATTAGTTCTATTGTTATGAAAGTCACTTACTACATCTCTCAAGGCTTGGATGAATGTAAAAGAGATTTCTTTGGAAACAGATAATTGATGCGGAATTTTAGAGCCAAATTTAGAAGCATCAATCGTAGATGGGAAAACCACATTTTCAAAATCGCCTACAAGTTCCTTATATACATTAGGGTCATTAAAATCAGCAGTGCTTTTTCCAGTAAAGAAAGTTTCGTAATTATCCTGAATTGTGATGCTATTGAGTATCGTTTGTAATCCAACAGCATCTCCTTCAGCTAATTCGGAAAGTTTTTGTCTGATGTCAGCTTTAGGACGAAAGAAAAGGTTGTAAGTAGCTTTTTTCACATAATCTTCTGCGGCAACTCCAACACCGTGAATGAACAAGGATTGTATTGCCTCTTCATCGTTAAGCTCATCAAATTCAACACTGATAATAATCCAATGACCTTTCCATTTTCCCTTATCCAAAGACCTGTTAAAATCTCCTTCCGTCAGTTTATAAGCATATTGCAAGGAGGCATCTTCTAATAACAGCCTTATTGCCCTAAAGACATTTGTTTTTCCAGAACCGTTTTCTCCGATTATGGTATTTATTCCTTTGTTGAATTGAAAACTTGCATTTGCAAAATTCCTATAATTGACCAGGCTGACTTTAGAGATATACATTAGAAGATAAGGTTTTTAAGTTTGAAATCTACTAATATTTTTAGATTTCAGTTTCCGAGAACTCTTCAAACACAGAATAGTTTTTTATTCCTTTAGACTTGTTCACTTTTCCCATTATTGTACCATCAATTCGGCTTTTTAGATACGATGCTAAATCATCAAAGTGTCGAACATCAATATAATTAATCCCTGATGCTTTATATCTTTTAGACAATGAAATAGTGAATGCAGCCCAATTAAATTTTTCCCCTTTTTTGTTTAATTCAACTTGTTTCCAATCGCCATATCGCTTTTTTAAATAATCAATATAGTTCTTCTTGGAAAGCTCTTTGCCTAACGCTCCGTCTGGTAATTCAATTTTTGGTTTTATAGGCTTGGATTTTTTTACAAACTTTGGAAAATACTTATGTAATAAAGCCTCTGATTGTTCAATATGTTTTGTTATGGTATCCCATCCCCAATAATATAAATGAAATGGTAGTTCCTGTTCTTTTTTAATTTGATTTAGGTATTCCTGTATTTGAGCATCGTCACGAAATGTAGAAACAAAAACAAATTTGTCGAAATCAATCGCTAAATCCCTCGCTTTTTCTAAATCGGCATTTATGTCCTGAATTAGATTTTTCCTGATAGTTTCGTCTTTTCTTTCAATGCTTTTCAACTTGCACTGTATTACCGTTTTGGTTTTAGTAGAAAAAACGTCAATGCCTTTCTGATTTTGTCCTTTCACACCAAATGTCTGAAAGTCTGTATTCTCATATGACGAGGTATTCTCTACAAAATTGAATAAATCACACGTGAGTTCCTCGAATAACCTTTCATCTTTTAAAGGGGGTAATTGATATTTAGCCATTTAAAAAAATCGTTTAAAAATTGTTTCTTGCTCGGTATCTGAATATTCAGCAATTACTTGTTTAGACCAGTCGAAATCAAACTTACCGAACTTACTTTCGTCCCCGTTTAAATCAATTTCATCTTCGTTGAAAGTAAGGATGTATTGAAAGTTATGCAACTCGTTTGATTTGTGGTACATATAGTTTAGGACATTGGATATTGTTTTGTATGATATGGCGTGAAATACACCATCGTGTACAAGAAAATCGGGGATATTCCGTTTGTCAATCCTACTCTTTAAGAATACCATTAAATCATATGCTACAATCTTCAAACGCTCTTGTCCTAAAGCATCTGCTTTTGGAATTTCTAAACTTATTTTAAAAGGTAACTGGTTTCTTGGCGAAGTAGAGTTCAATGTGATATTGAAATAAGAATTATCAAATTCTTCATCCAAATAAATAGCATTTTCGAGAACTTGTTGGAATAACAATCTTAACTCATCAAGATATGATTGCTGCTTATTTAACTCACTAACAATATCTCTTTTTAATTCAGCAATAACAATGTTAGAGTTCCCTAATATTTCTTCGATTTCGTCAATTTCTCTTACAATGGAAGTGTTTCGTTCTAAAAGTGTTTTTTCATTCACTAATCTTTCATAAGTACTTTCAATCCTGTCCAATGCTCCTCTTTCTTTTAACAAAGAAAATAATTGGCTTCTGTTCTTCTCTAATTTTTCAAGCTGTTTTAAACTTTGGTCTATTGATGATTGTAATTTCTTTTCTTCTTCTAACAAATATTTGTTCCTATTTGCCAGCAGTTGCTTTTTAAAGTCTATGACTTCGTCCAAACTTCTTTTTACAAAGTTGCCAAACGTTGCTACCGTTTCATTGTAGAGCTTACGAATTTTGTCCAGGTCAATAGATGATACATCATTATAAGAGGATTTCAGTTTTTCTAATTTCCGGTTTGTGTTATGATAGATTATAGATTGCTCATTGATTTCGGATATAATCTGATTTAGTTTTTGCTCTATCTCCTTGTGATTAGCAAGGAAGTTGTATTCTTTCAGGCTATTCTCAAGTGCTGAAATATCTTTTTCAATTTTTAACCGCTCGGTTCTAAACTCCTGAATGTCTTTACCTGTATCTGCTTTAACTTTTTCAGATAACGATTTTACTGTGTTATTGTACCTTTCATATTCAGAAGAAACTTCATTATACTTTAAAAGTGTTTTAGTTGGAAGATTAAGCAAATAAAAATTATACAATGCCTTTTCTCTTGCATTGGCATTGTAAGAAACAAAATTTAAAGGGTCAACTCTCTGCTGACTTTGCAAGTCATCCTTAACAAAAAATTCCATCAACGTTCCATACCTTTTTCCTTCAAAGAACACTTCGTTGTTCTCTGTCGGGAAAAATATCCCTTCTAACAATTTTGGCATTTCAGATTTTTCATACTCATCAAGAATATCGGGTCGCTTCCCGAAAAATATTTTTTTAGTATCGGCAAAGCCTCTCTTAATAAAATACTTTTGTTCTTGCACTTCAAATTCTAAAGTAATAGAGTGTTCATCATTCCGTAAAAAGTCATATTTTTTTTGAGCAAATCTTTTTTCCGCTTTGCCGCTTAATAAGGTAAAATCAACAAGTCTGACCAATGTGGATTTACCAATACCATTAATCCCTCTTGCTTCTTTATCCCCAGAGTATTTACCCAATATGATGTTTACTCCATTGTGAAATGGAACGGCATCTATAAGGTTAGTTTCTGAATATATTCTAATTAACATTGTCGAATAAACTTGTTTGATTTTCTTCTTGCCTTTCTTTCTTTACCAATTTGATTTTATACCCTTTTTTCTCAATACTGCCAATCGTATGCAAAAAGGTTAAAGCATACAGAAAAAGGTCGGGTGTTCTATCTTTATCCCGGTTTAAAAACTTATTCATTATATCATCCACGATGACGTATTTGTTTTTAAAAGGGAAATTTCCCATAATACTTATAATATCTGCTCCTAATACCATAAGGTTGGTTTTAAGATTGCTTTCCGGCTGCGGTAATATCATAGTTCATTTTCTGTTTTTCTGCCTATTAAGCACTGTTCAAACATATATAACAATAAGGATTTTACGCATTTTAGATATTCATCATCTTTAATGTTTCCATACGCCGTTGTATATTGGTCAGTCAGGTTATATAACCTCTCCTTAAAACTGCCTGAAAGTTTATTGTAATCATTTATAATCCTTCTTTTCAGGGTATTAATTTCATCATCGTTATATCCTGAAAGTATATTGGTAATCGTATTAAATTCCGCCATAACCAATACCATTTCCGAGTTCATCCCGTCCCAATCTTCCTGCTTAAAGTTGAGTTCGATTTTCTTTTGGGGAGGGACTAATGATTTCCTGTCAAAATGCAGAGCCTTATCTTCTTCGTTTGAAGCATTCAATAAATCGTTAATGATTTCCTGGATATAGTCCTGTATAAAGAAGTTTTCAATCCCCAAATAGGCTGCAAGTTTTCGTTTTTTACTTGATACAAGTTCATCAACAATAGAAAGAATTTGGTTGATACCCTTAATCGAAGTATTGCCATCCAAAGCCTGAATTAGTGTAAATTGCTCCGGTGATACTTCGTGATTTACATACATTTCCCAATTTGGAAATTTGTCTTTCCAGTTTTTCTGGTATTTTTCAAAATCTCCTTCTTTGCTTGCTGCACCTAAAACTTTTGTTTCAAAATCAGTTTTGCTATATTTTCTTGGTGCATAACAAGCCAATATTTTTTGTTCAGGCAAAATAGTGCCGTCATTGCCTTTATCTTTATTCCTCCTGATGGGCGTATAGTTATCTACACCGTATTTCAAAAGAAACAATTCATCAATAAATTCTTCGAACTCAAATCCTTCTTTGGATTGAATTTGTATTTTAAAAGCATTCTTTAATAATTTATCCATATACACAAATCAGAGTTCCAAATCAATTTTAACCGTACCGTCAAATCCCTTTTCTACAATCTCTTTAAGAGTTTGAAGTTTGATATTATTGCCATAATCAGTTTCGACCTTAGAAATATAACTCCTTTTCTTTCCCACTTTTTGGGCTAATTGTTCTTGAGTTAGTTGCCTTTGTTCTCTGGCTTCCTTCAACATCTCTCCAATATGTCTGCCTGATATTTTCATCTCAAAATGATTAAAATAGACTTTATTACGAATGTACAAATGTAATTTAAAAGTTGCATTGAACCAACTGTAAATTGCATAAAAAGCATCTCATCATTAGTACTTCTCCTCTGAAGATTTACACCAATAAAGCCACTCACAGCCAAACACTTCCTCTGACTGCCACTTTGTTAGACCGCCTCAATTTCCATAACACCTTTGTCCCGAAAGCCCGCAAGGTGCGGGAAAACAGTAACAAATTAATGTGTTTCAATTATGGAAAAACAAAGAAAAAAAGTTTTGCTGGCAGCCGTGGCTCTGCTGTCAGGAATTGGTGCATTCGCACAGGGAAACGGCTCGGCAGGTATCAACGAGGCTACCCAAATGGTAACAAGTTACTTCGACCCCGCAACCCAATTAATTTACGCCATAGGTGCGGTAGTTGGACTAATCGGAGGGGTTAAAGTGTACAACAAGTTCAGTTCGGGCGACCCTGATACGAGCAAAACGGCGGCTTCGTGGTTCGGTGCGTGTATCTTCTTAATCGTTGCGGCTACTATCCTGCGTTCATTCTTCCTTTAATCCCTTGCCTTATGAATAGTTACAACATAAACAAAGGCATTGGACGAACAGTAGAGTTTAAAGGACTAAAAGCTCAATATCTGTTCATCTTCGCTGGTGGACTGCTCGGTACGCTCATCTTCGTGATGATACTGTATATGGCTGGCGTAAACTCTTACATCTGCCTGTTCCTCGGAGCAGGCGGTGCATCGCTCATTGTATGGCAGACCTTTTCGCTAAACAGGAAGTACGGCGAACACGGATTGATGAAGATAGCAGCCAACAAACGGCATCCCCGCTACATCGTTCGCCGCAAGCCTGTACACCGCTATTTAAAATTCACTCCTAAACAGACTGCCGTATGAGACCATCTGGAGCATACCAAAAAAACAGAATTTAAATATGCTCCAGATAGCTTCATAACCATTAAAAAAATAATAGATCCTAATGAAAAATGTAGCAAAGACCACCACTCTGGAAAACAAATTTCCATTGTTGGCAGTAGAAAACAACTGCATCTTATCCAAAGATGCGGACATTACCGCCTGTTTTGAAGTGCGCTTGCCGGAACTGTTTACGGTTGCTTCTGCGGAATATGAAGCCATACACTCCGCCTGGCACAAGGCAATTAAAACCCTCCCTGATTTTACGGTCATTCACAAACAGGATTGGTACATCAAGGAAAGCTATGCACCTGATTTGGCAATCGAAGACCAGAGTTTTTTATCGAAGTCTTATCAACGTCATTTCAACGAGCGACCATTCCTAAACCATTACTGTTACCTGTTCCTGACAAAGACTACAAAGGAAAGAATGCGGATGCAGAGCAACTTCAGTTCGCTTTGCAAAGGCACACTGATACCAAAGGAAATCAGGAACAAAGAAACGATACACCGCTTTATGGAGGCGGTCGCCCAGTTTGAACGTATTGTGAACGATAGCGGTTTTGTTAGCCTGCGGCGTTTGACCGAAGAGGACATTATCGGAACGGAAGATACACAGGGATTACTGGAACAGTACCTCACGTTATCGAGGGGAGCCGGAACACCAATGCAGGACATCGCACTCGGAAACGAAGAGGTGCGCATCGGCAACAAAAGGTTAAGCCTGCACACACTTTCCGATACGGATGACCTGCCCGGAACGGTATCGGCAGATACCCGTTTTGAAAAGCTATCTACCGACCGTAGCGATTGCCGCCTGTCATTCGCCGCACCTGTGGGCTTGCTGTTAAGCTGCAACCACATTTACAATCAGTACATTTTCTTGGATAACAGCGAAGACAACCTGCAAAAGTTTGAAAAGTCCGCAAGGAATATGCACTCACTGGCAAGGTACAGCCGTGCCAACCAAATCAACAAAGAGTGGATAGAAAAGTACCTGAACGAAGCCCACAGCTTCGGGCTTTCTTCAATCCGTGCGCACTTCAACATTATGGCGTGGTCGGAAGACCCTGCGGAACTGAAGCAGTTAAAGAATGATTGCGGTAGCGCACTGGCACTGATGGAGTGTAAGCCTCGGCACAACACTACGGACGTAGCCACTTTGTATTGGGCAGGAATGCCCGGCAATGCGGGCGACTTTCCCAGTGAGGAAAGTTTTTACACTTTTATTGAGCCTGCCTTGTGCTTCTTTACGGAAGAAACCAACTACCACAATTCGCCCTCGCCGTTCGGCATCAAGATGGCTGACAGGCTTACAGGAAAACCTATCCATTTGGATATTTCCGACCTGCCTATGAAAAGGGGTATCATCACGAACCGGAACAAGTTTATACTTGGTCCGTCGGGTTCGGGTAAATCGTTCTTCACTAACCATATGGTACGGCAGTATTACGAACAGGGCGCACACGTATTGTTGGTAGATACTGGTAACTCTTATCAGGGCTTATGCGAACTCATCAAAGGAAAGACCAAAGGCGAAGACGGTGTTTACTTCACTTATACCGAAGATAACCCGATTGCTTTTAACCCTTTCTATACCGATGACGGCGTGTTCGATATTGAGAAGCGGGAAAGTATCAAGACTTTGATACTGACCTTATGGAAACGTGATGATGAGCCGCCAACCCGTTCTGAAGAAGTTGCCCTTTCCAATGCGGTAAGCGGTTATATCGAACGTATCAAAACGGAAGATGCGTACCCGTCGTTCAACGGTTTCTATGAGTATGTAAAAGGTGATTACCGTAAGGTATTGGAGGAAAAACAGGTAAGGGAAAAAGACTTTGATATTGCCAACTTCCTGAATGTTCTCGAACCCTACTACAAGGGTGGCGAATATGATTACCTGTTGAACTCCAACAAGCAGTTAGACCTGCTTTCCAAACGCTTTATCGTGTTTGAAATTGATGCGATTAAAGACCACAAAATCCTCTTTCTCATAGTCACAATTATCATTATGGAGGTCTTTATCAACAAGATGCGGAGGCTCAAAGGTATCCGCAAACTCATCCTGATTGAAGAAGCGTGGAAAGCGATTGCAAAAGAGGGAATGGCAGAGTACATCAAGTATCTCTTTAAGACAGTCCGCAAATTCTTCGGAGAAGCCATTGTCGTAACACAGGAGGTCGATGATATTATCCAGTCGCCTATTGTCAAGGAAAGTATCATCAACAACTCCGACTGTAAAATCCTGCTTGACCAACGCAAGTATATGAACAAGTTTGATGATATACAGGCGATGCTCGGACTTACGGACAAAGAGAAAGGGCAGGTACTTTCCATCAATATGAACAACGATGCAAGCCGACTGTACAAAGAGGTTTGGATTGGCTTAGGTGGTACGCACTCGGCAGTCTATGCCACTGAAGTTAGTTTGGAGGAATACCTCGCTTACACAACCGAAGAAACCGAAAAAATGGAAGTAATGCAGCTTGCTTCCGAACTGGACGGTAATGTAGAACTCGCCATTAAGCATATCGCAATGCAAAGGCGGGACAAAGTAAATCAATAGTCATTAACATTTTAAAATTCAGAAACAATGAAAAAAGTATTGTATCTGGTGTGTACGGCATTAATGCTCGCCGTAGCACCGTCAGCAAAAGCCCAGTTTGTAGTTACTGACCCTGCAAACCTGGCTTCAGGAATTATCAACTCTGCGAACGAAATCATACAGACTTCTTCGACCGTGAGCAATGTGATAAAGAACTTCAACGAAGTGAAGAAAGTGTACGACCAGGGTAAGGAATATTATGACAAGCTGAAAGCTATCAACAATCTTGTGAAAGATGCCCGTAAGGTGCAACAAACGGTATTGTTGGTGGGCGATGTGTCCGAAATGTACGTGCAAAATTTTGGTAAAATGATGAACGACCCAAATTTCACACCGCAGGAATTGGTCGCTATCGGTAATGGCTATTCGGCACTGCTCAATGAAAGTACCGAACTGCTGAAAGAATTGAAGCAGATTATAACCTCATCAAGCCTTTCGCTGAATGACAAAGAGCGTATGGATATTATCGACAGAGTGTACAAAGAGGTAAAGGATTACCACAGCCTTGTACGCTACTACACCAATAAGAACATTTCTGTAAGCTACCTAAGAGCGAAAAAGAAAAACGATGCCCAAAGAGTGCTTCAACTCTACGGAACTGCTAACCAAAAATACTGGTAAAAATGGAATGGGATAATCTTCACGAACTCCTGCGTTCGCTTTATGACGATATGATGCCGCTTGCAGGCGATATGGCGGCAGTAGCTAAGGGTTTGGCGGGATTGGGAGCATTGTTCTATGTGGCATTAAAGGTTTGGCAGGCTTTAAGCCGTGCCGAACCTATTGATATGTTCCCTTTGCTGCGCCCGTTCGCTTTAGGGCTTTGTATTATGTTCTTCCCGACCATCGTACTGGGAACCATCAATGCGGTACTTAGCCCGGTGGTAGTAGGAACCCACCAAATACTGGAAGACCAGGTGCTTGACCTGAACAAACTGCAACAGCAGAAAGACCAGTTGGAATATGAGGCAATGGTCAGGAACCCCGAAACCGCCTATATGGTATCAGACGAAGAGTTTGATAAAAAACTGGACGAACTGGGTTGGTCGCCCTCTGACATTGGAACAATGGCGGGTATGTATATGGACAGGCAAGCCTATAAGATTGAAAAAGCCATAAAGGATTGGTTTCGTAATCTATTGGAAATTCTCTTTCAGGCGGCGGCTTTGGTCATTGATACCATACGAACGTTTTTCCTGATAGTCCTCTCCATACTCGGACCAATAGCCTTTGCTATTTCCGTGTGGGACGGCTTTCAGTCCACGCTCTCGCAATGGCTCACGAGGTACGTCAGCGTTTACCTGTGGCTTCCCGTTTCGGATTTGTTCAGCTCAATGTTGGCAAGAATACAATCCCTCATTTTAGAACGGGATATAGCAATGCTTGCCGACCCCACCTATATACCTGATACGAGCAATACCGTGTACATCATCTTTATGATTATCGGCATCATCGGGTACTTCACTATCCCGACAGTAACAGGTTGGGTAATCCAAGCCGGAGGCGCAGGAAACTTTACCCGCAATGTAAACTCTACAGCAATGAAAGCCGGAAACATCGCCGGAGCAGGTGCAGGCTCAACAGTTGGAAACATCGGCGGTAAACTGATGAATAAATAAACATTAATCATTCTAAAAAATGGAATTTAAAACGCTAAGAAATATCGAAAACAGCTTTAGGCAGATAAGATTATATGCCATTGTGTTTGCGGTTCTCTGCATTAGCGTGGTAGGTTACGCCGTATGGCGTTCCTACCGCTTTGCAGAAGAACAACGCCAAAAAATCTATGTACTGGATAACGGCAAATCCCTGATGCTTGCCTTGTCGCAGGATGCGAGCATCAACCGCCCGGTTGAAGCAAGGGAACACGTCAGGAGATTTCACGAACTGTTCTTTACGCTTGCGCCCGACAAGAACGCTATTGAAAGCAATATGAGCAGGGCATTTAACCTTGCCGATAAAAGTGCTTTTGATTACTACAAAGACTTGTCGGAAAAGGGCTATTACAGCCGTATCATTTCGGGGAACGTGCAGCAACGCATTGAGGTGGATAGTGTCGTGTGCAATTTCGACAACTACCCGTATGCAGTGCGCACCTATGCCAAACAATTTATTATCCGGTCAAGCAATGTAACCAGACGTAACCTGATTACTACCTGCTATCTCGTCAACTCCGTTCGTTCCGACAACAATCCGCAGGGCTTCAATATTGAAAAATTTGCAGTCGTGGAAAATAAGGATATAGAGGTTATCGAACGCTAAAAAACAATCTTATGGAAGCATTATCAGATTTAAGCACGTTCGCAAAAATCCTTACCGATAAAGGATACAACGGATATTTCCATACGCAAGGTGCGTATGCCGGAAAGCTGAAAGACAGCATCAGCGAATACCTCGAAAGCTGCCAAAAAGGTGCAGATACTTTGCCAAGGCAGGACTTACTGCTGACAGGCTACCTGCAATGGTCGGGCGATGACAAGCCCCGTGTAGAATGCAGTATGTGGGTAAAGTACCTGAATGGCAAATTTTCATTGAACCGTATGGAAGTAGCCAAGAAAGACGGCTTTGGGCAACTACTCAAAAAATCGGAACTGGCAAACCTGTCCGTAATGTCCGCACCTAAATTAACCGAAGCGGTCGCACTGGTCAATGATGCGCCAAAGCAACAGGCAGGTAAAAGTCCAAAGCGTTTCAAGCTGTAACACAGAAATAGTAAGGCTATGAAAAAATTAAGAGCAAATATGGACAGGTACTTTGACAAGCTGGATGACCGTTGGCGGGCGTTGCCTTTACGCAAACAGCACCGATATACGCTGTACTTCTTTATGGGTTATCTGCTGCTTACCGTAGCGGTCATTGGCAAAGTAATGTACGATACCTCAAAGTCCGGTAACGATATGGTCATTGAGCATATCGAGAACCCTGTCCTCAAAAGTAAAAACCCTGCAAGGTTGCAGGATAGTGTATCAACAATTTTAAAAAATCAGATTTATGAAAGAAAATGAAAAGAGGGTCAGCTTTCTCGTGGAGGGAGAAGACCATAACATAGCATCAAATCTGCCCGATAATAAAAAGGGTAATAAGGAAAAGCTCAAAAAGCCAATCATATTCCTTTTGATGGGCGTGGTATTTCTCGGCTGTATGTACCTCATATTCAAACCGTCGAAAGACAAAAAGGCGGTCGAAAATATCGGGCTGAACGATGCCGTGCCGCAGGCTACCGAACCGGGAATGCCTGCCGATAAAGGCAAGGCGTATGAGCAGGAAATGCTTGAACGTAAAGAGCAGGAAAAGCGCAATGCACTGACCACGCTTTCTGATTATTGGAATACGGAAGACACTGCATCTGCTGACGATGAAAAAGGTTTGCCTGAAGAAGATGTGGAAAGTAACGGCTTTGGCAGTGGTGGCAGAAATTCGGGACGAAACGGAAATTCGGCATTGAACAGCTACCGTAATGCACAAAGCACACTGGGTTCATTCTATCAGGACAACAATTCGGAAACAATGGAATTGCGTAAGCAAGTGGACGAGCTAAAAGCAAAGTTGTCGGAAAAAGATGTGCCACCTGTGGCCACCGTTGACGACCAACTCAAACTAATGGAGAAATCCTATGAAATGGCAGCAAAGTATCTTCCGCAAAACAACAATGCCGGAAATGCTGCTCCAGCCAATGGTGCTGCTCCGGGTGCTGCGGGTGCAAATCAAAAAGAGCAATTTGTATCGTTCACACCAACAAGAAAGAATATTGTTTCAGCCCTATACCGTGAACCGTCAGACAGTGCCTTTGCAGCCGATTGGAGCCAAACCAAAAACCGTGGGTTCTATACCGCAGGTTCTATTGAACAGGCAGTACAGCCTAAAAACAGTATCAAAGCCTGTGTACACGAAGCCCAAACGGTAGTTGGCGAAACGGGTGTGCGCTTACGCTTGTTGGAGCCTGCCAAAACTCCGCAACGTACCATCCCCAAAGGGACGATTGTAACGGCTAATGCCAAATTTCAGAATGGCAGGCTACAATTGAAAGTTACCTCCGTAGAACTGGAGGGCAATATCATCCCGGTAGATATAACTATTTACGATTTGGACGGACAGCAAGGCTTGTACGTTCCGTATTCGCCGGAAATGAATGCGCTTACCGAAATGGCGGGCAATATGAGCCAGACGGGAGGAACAAGCGTAATGCTCACGCAGAATGCCGGACAGCAGGTTGCCGCAGACCTAAGCCGTGGCGTGGTACAGGGTATTTCGGGCTACTTCGCCAAGAAAGTGAGAACGCCAAAGGTTACGCTGAAAGCGGGTTATCAGGTCTTCCTCGTATCAAAAAAATAATGTTGAACTCAAATAAATAAAACAATGAAAAATCATTTAAAAACCTTTTGGGCTATTGCCCTGATACTCGGCTTTGCCGTAACATCTTATGCACAGGACACCATCAGAACGCCGCTTACCCTGGGCAAGATAGAACCGTATAAAATGCAAGTTACCTACGATAAAACTTCACACCTGATTTTCCCGACCGCTATCCGTTACGTGGATTTGGGCAGCGAATACCTGATTGCAGGTAAAGCCGAAGATGCGGAAAACGTATTGCGTGTAAAAGCATCGGTAAGGGATTTTGAGCCGGAAACAAATTTTTCCGTCATTACCAATGACGGGCGATTTTACAGTTTTAATGTGTTTTACAGTGCTTATCCCGAAGCGTTGAGCTATGACCTGCTTACGATGCAAAAAGCAGTGGATAAAGCCAACGGTAACGATGTGCTTTTTGAAGAACTGGGCAACAATTCGCCATCACTGGCGGGCTTGTTGCTGGAAACAATTTACAAGAAAGACAAGCGCATTGTAAAACATATCGGGGCTAAAAGTTTCGGCATTCAGTTTATCCTGAAAGGGATTTACATACACAACGGCAAATACTATTTCCACACAGAATTAAGGAACCTTACCAATGTGCCATTTCAGATTGATTTTATCAATTTCAAAGTCGTGGATAAAAAGGTAGCGAAACGCACCGTAGTACAGGAACGCCCTTTAACGCCGTTGAGAACTTACAAGCCATTGGACGGCATTGCCGGAAAATCAACCGAACAAAACGTGTTCCTGTTAGACCAGTTTACCATTGCCGATGACAAGGTGCTACTGATTGAGATTTTCGAGAAGAACGGCGGCAGGCATCAGACATTGCAGGTGGAAAATTCGGATTTAATCAAAGCCCGTTTGATTGACGATATGCACCTGAAATTTTAATAACCCTTTAAAGCAATAGCAAGAAAATGAAAAAGTATATCTATACCGTGATGCTTGTTTTAATGGGTATCACAACGACACAGGCACAACGAATGCTGCCTAAACAGAAAGGGTTGGAAATAAGTACAGGCGTACTATCCAATGACAAGATTGGCAATGATTACTACATCAGCGCAGCAATGACCGTAAACGGTAAGAACGGCAATTACCAGCTTTGGGCGTTGGAATATACGCACCAATACCACGAGTATAAAGACCTCCGCATACCGCAGGAAACTTTTACAGCCGAGGGCGGTTACAGCTTCTTCCTTTTGGGCGATGCCCGGAAGAACATTACACTGAATGCCGGAATAACTGCCGTAGCAGGTTATGAAAGCATCAACCGTGGCGAACCGATGTTGTATGACGGAGCGAAGATATTGGACGAAGACAATTTCATCTATGGAGCTGGCGGACGACTGACCTTTGAAACGTACCTGTCCGACCGATTTGTATTCGTCCTGCAAGGGCGTACAAAGGTGTTATGGGGTACGGATTTACGGCAGTTCCGACCGTCCGCAGGTGTGGGATTAAGGTTTAACTTTTAAAACGTAAGAAACAATGATAGCAATATTCAATAAATTCAGAATGGGGTTACTGCCAATATATATACTGTTGGCAATCCTCACAGCTTCCATTTCGCTGGTATCTTGTAGCAAAGATGATGAATTGGAAATACAAAAAGATTTTCCTTTCGAGGTTAAGGTAATGCCAGTTCCGAAAGACGTTGCCAACGGGCAAACGGTAGAAATAAGGATAACCATACAACGAAGCGGTAATTACAGCAATACGCAGTATTTCCTCCGCTACTTTCAATTTGATGGACAGGGAACGTTGCAATACTACAATGAACCGCCGTATCAGCCCAATGACCTGTACCAGTTACCAACGGAGCAGTTCAGGCTGTATTATACATCAACATCTGCCGTTTCACAGTCCTTTGACGTTTGGATTTCGGACAGTTTCGGGAACGAAAAGCAGGTAACTTTTCAGTTCAATAGCAGCGATTAAAAGTAGTATTCCAATCATAAAAAACGGCTTATCTGATGGGTAAGCCGTTTTCGCATTTAATACACATTGTTTACAGGCTGAAACAAATATTTTTCGTAAATTCAAACAGTGGAAATAAAGTGTTTTTGTTATGGTCGCATCATTGGTTATAGGTATCATATTTTTGGTTGCAGGCTTGGGACTTCGTTACTGGATTAACCGGAGAAAGTTTTACAGGCGCAGCCCTATGGGAGCAGAGGGTTTTTCATCTTATGAAAGTTCGGTTTTCATTAAATTGATTGAAAGGGTTGGTAAATGGATAGCTTACGCACTGATTATTTTCGGTCTGTTATCGTTGTGGGTTTACTCTCGTGAGAAAAAGGAGAAACAGCAGCCTGAAGTAAAAACCGAACAACCTGCACAACGGAGATAATTATTTTAGCATACCGTTTTAAAGCAAATCGGATAGCCCAAAAGGTTATCCGATTTTTTGTTTTATACAGGATAGTAAACCGACAAACACTGCCACTTAAAGCCAAACCCTGCAATGTTTTCCAATGTAGCAATAAGCCTTTATAAATTCGACTTCCATAGCAAAATGGAGCAAACAATGGAAGTAATCGCAATACAAAAAACCGCACTGGAGGGAATGAAAAATGAACTAAAAGCACTTTTGGAACTGACCGAAAATACTACACAGAAATACCTGCCCATTTTTAAAGAAGAGCAATGGCTCGATAACCAGGAAGTGTGCCTGATGATGAACATTACCAAGCGCACTTTGCAGACGTATAAGGACAAAGGGTTATTGCCCTATTCCAGACTGAACCGTAAGAATTATTATAAACGCTCGGATGTACATGCTTTGCTCGAAGCCGGACAGCCGTATAATACTGCCGAAAATGGATTTATTCACGAATGACAATGAAGAAATCATTGCCCATCAGGAAATGATAGCGCAGCTAAGAAGCCGTATCGAAAGCATATTGAAAAACTACCGCCCTGTAATGAACGGAGAAATTTATCTGTCGGGCGAAGATGTGTGCAAGCTGCTCCATATCAGTAAACGCACTTTACAGCAGTATCGTGATGATAGCATTCTACCGTACATCCAAATAGGCGGCAAGATTATTTACAAGGAAAGCGATATTCAGACGATACTGCAACAAAATTATATTTCCCAAAAAACAGTTTGACCGTATTCTTTTTGTATTATATGCTGTCAAAAAAGTACAAGTTTAGTATCTTTGTTGTCGAAAATATAGAAAATACTTAAAGTGTTTTTGCTTTAAGTCCCACATTGAAAACTGGTAATTTTTAGACAACGGGACAGATAAGTAAGAACGCTCACGTCAAAGGCGTGGGCGCTCGCTTATTCGTTGTCGGGCATACCAGTGCCTCAATGTGCGGTAAGCGTAGTTGCCTGCGCTCTTTTTTTGTGCAGGGCTCCACTTCTTAAAACATTGAGATTATGGAAAATGAACCTGTATTTTACCCCGAATTTGAACATCCTGCATCGCAATTATCGGCATTCTCTCTCTGTATTGATGTTTTTATTATATCCCTTAAAAATGGGGAAATTGTAAGTTTTAAACCTAACGAGATAGCACCTTTTAAAGAATGGCTTGACCGTTTTAAAGTTAGGAATATTGCTGTCAATGATGGCATATCTCACGCTAATCGAACGGCAAATTTATCTAAAGCTCCCAATGGATTTTTTAACCTTATCAAAAGAAGCAAAAGAAAATGAGCAAACAAGAAATAATCAAGGTAGCAATGATAGATGACCACGATATGCTTAGAAAGGGCATCTGCGACTTTCTAATGGGTTTTGGTTTTGAAGTATTATTTGAAGCGGACAATGGCAAAGATGCAATGGAAAAAATGGCACAAAGCGAAGTTATTCCTGATGTGATGGTTGTTGATATAAATATGCCCGTAATGAACGGGTTTAAAACCGCTAAAGCATTGAATGAAAAATACCCGCAATCCAAAGTCTTGGCTTTTAGCATTAACGATGATGTGCAGGATGTGGTAAAGATGTTGCAACGTGGAGTAAAAGGGTATATATTGAAAGGTGCAGACCCCGAAGAACTTAAAAAAGCCATAACCATTATAAACGAGGGGGGGAGTTATTTCAGCGCAGGTGTTGCTGAAGTAGCCAAAGAATATTACAAACAGTTTCCGCAATAGCAGGTTTCTTTGTTACTTTCTTTTCCGCCGAACTCACGAAAGAAAGTAATCCCACAATTATAAATATGGGATAACGAATATCCCACGCAATAAGGTCGCAACCTGTTTGGTAAAATGAAGAAGAAAGGAAACAGTGTAGCTGTGCATTTTGACAAAGGGGATTGCACCTATTTGGTGCAAAAAGACTGCCGACCATCGGGAGGATCTGTCCTTTTGCCGCCCGACTTTTCGGGTTAGGCGGGGGCGTTAATTTTTCGGTTTGGCTAACCGTTCTTTTAAAGCTAATAATTTTTCGTGCATATCTGTCCAATATGCCTGCCTTTCCTTATCGCTTTCTACTGGTGGGTTATGCTGATATTCTTTATACCACCCAGTTTGCCGAATAGCTTTTTTAAGGTCAGTAACTTCAATCCAATTCCCATTTTTATCTCTGATTTTCATCGTGCTGATTTTTTGGGTTAAGCAATTAATTGGGTTAGTAAAAATTCATCTGTCCAAAATTCTTCGCTCGTATGTTTCCCGTATGCCGTATAGTAGCCTGTACCGTTTGCCCGCAATATAAGCCTGTAACAGTCCAGTCGGTTTTCGGGTACGGTAAACGCTTCCTGCTCTTGCTCGTCAAGCTCCACAAATACCCATTCCTTACCGTTTAGCAGTTCTTGAATATTCGGGTTCTCATTTTCTCCTGTGCAGTAAAAATCTACTGCCGTATCATAGTAGTTCATTGAGCAGAAATAGTGATTGCCCTCTAACGGCTTAACCAGTGCAAGCCGTTTTGCCTGTTCCTGTTTCCATTCTTCGGATAAGTGGATAATTGCAAACTCGCAATTATCCCATTCGCTGTTCGTGTTGGCTTTAACCAAAATATGTGCTGTCGCTTTATCTGATAGTTTCATCGTTTTAAATTTTAGTGGTGTTTAACTGATTTTCGATTTTACGCTCTAACAAGGTTTCGAGTATTTCCCACTCGCTGTCGTACTCCTTGCTCTCAAAATGGTAGGTGTCGGTTTCCTCGTCTAATTCATAGCTGTCAAAGTCCTGACTGTCTAAGCAGACATCCCTAAGCGTGCCGTTTTCAAATATTGCCTGACCATATACTAAGCAACCTAATTCTTCATAGTCCTGTGTGAAAGTCGCTTTGAAATGTTCGGCTATCTGCTTAACGGCTTCCGTGTTTGGCGACCATTTTGTTTCATACTGGAACACGCCCGCACTTTCATTGTCCTGACTGATATTGTAGAAATAATCGCCGTGCGTGTCCTGTACGAAATCGGGCAGTTGTCCGCAGTTGTCTTTCTGCTCCTGTTCAGCCATTGATTTGAATAGCTGTGTTATCTGTTCTATTGCTTCGGTTGTTCCCTCAAAAACAACCCAGTTGTTGCACCAGTTAGCCATAATTACTTATCGTTTAAGGTTATCTGTAAAAATTTGTCACTTCCGAAAAGCAAGTGTATCGCTTGTTTTAATTGCGGGTTGCATTGTGCATCCTCTGTATATTCAATCAGGCTGTGAATAGCGAAAATTGAATGGTGTCCGTCAAAAAAATGGTCTGTAAACCAGTGCGGGCGTTTCCAAAGTGGTTCGGTTTTGTCTATACCTTTTTGTGCATTCTGCACAAGCCTGTACCAAAATTCAGCCGTGAAAAATCCCTTTTGATACCAACACTCACGAAAGGCGGTTTCATTTTGCAGGAAGTAGTCGCATTGCGTTTTTATAGCGTTTTGTAGGTTCTCCAGTTCTGCGGGAAACAGTTTGCATAATAAGCCCGCTTTATCAAGGTTGTCCATTTTATCTAATGCTTTCATATCTTTTGTTTTTAATAGGCGACCACCTTTGCAGGCAGTCGCCATTGTTGATTAATTGAAGTTGAAAATCTCTGCTCCTGAATAGGCAAAGTCTGTACACAGTTCAAAGGCTTTTTGTGTCTTTAGCTGTGCTGTACCGCCCATTACAATAGATTGTAGTTTGGCTTCGCCATCCCTGTAATTGCGTACATTCTGAAAGTAACCTGTAACAGCATTGTAAGCCCCGAATAATGTGCCTTTGGTAGTTGCCATTTGTTGGGTGTCGCTTATCATAGCGTATTCAAAGGCATCATCTACGGTGTTTTTAAACACGGTGGAAACTTCATCTTCCGCACCTTTTTTGAGCAGGTTAAGCGTTTCTTTGTTCGGGCAAAGTGCCAACTGGATTAGCTTTCTTACTTCTCGGTCTGTTACCCTTACTTTAGCCCAATCGTTAAAGATGTTCTCTAACTGCGTGCTTAGTGTGTTGGCAAGCCCCATAACCTTGTGAGCATTTTCGAGGCGTTGTTTTGCTCCTGACGTGTGTTTGATACGCACTACATTGGTCATACTCCGCAATGATGCGTTCAGGGTGTTTTGACATACGATACGGATAGGTGTAAACGCTGCGGTAATACTTCCACTACCGTCGTGGCTTGTGGTTAAGAAGATGTACTTTTCTGTAACATCGTCGCCGTTACCTACACGGATATAGTCGGGCAGCTTGGCAGTAATAAAAATACGCTCCCCGTTACCCAATGCTCCTGCGGTTTCGTACAATATTCCCTCGCCTCCGCCTACAATAGCATCAAAGAAATTGAACGCCTCACGGTTTTGTACAATATGGTAGTCTTTGCCTACTACACCCAACGGTGTATTGGTGTCGGTGCGGAGGGTGGCGAAACTGTTAGGTACTAAGATGTCATTGGCTTCAATCAGTTCTCCGTTTTCGCCTATGCTCATTGTTCTGCCCTGTGTAAACAGTGGGGATTTGATAACCTCGTAATCTAAACCTGCGTGTACTATTGCTTCCTCGCTTGTTGGGTATTGCTCTACGATTTGCCCCAAACCGTGCCACGCTTTTTGTTGAACGCTAAAGAATGAATGACGTCCTGTTTGCTCGTTGAAATTGATGTTGTGTGCCATAATGCTAAAATTTTGATGTTTGAAAAAATGTTATTTACTCACTCGCTTTTCTCGTTTCCCGCTTCCCGTTGTGGTTTGCTCCGCTTCGCTTCGCATAAATTTTTCCAAAAGAAAAACCGGAAAAAAGAAAGCAGATAATCCAAGCGGGCAACAGCGTAAAACCGAAAGGAAACGGAATAAGTCCCGGAGGGTGGCAAGGCAACACACAGCAATTCGGCGAAGCCAGCATTTTGCCTTGCCATTATGCCGTAGTCTTTTGGTTGGGCGTGTGAGGTGGCTGCCCGCTATAACTTAGCTGCCTTTTTACCGGTTGATTGTGGAAATTTTCTGTTCTAAATTTTTATGGCATTAATGACCAGGCTATGATAGCCTGTAATAGGGATTTGAAAAATGGAATAGCAGGGAGCGTTAGATAAGGGTTTCGTTTTTCAATTTTCTATTTCTGAAGTAGGTAATAAGCTCTTTTACAGCGTTGGATTGCGTAGAGGAAAATAAATGTGCTTTACCTACACAAAAAGATAGGCATAAAAAAAGCAGAACCGTTAAGTTCTGCTCATTGAGATTAGATAAAAGCTGATTAGATTGCCATCATAAACGCTTCTTCCATTGCCTTGAATTTAGGGGTAACTAAATCCATATCCTTACTGATTTTTTGGCTTGTGATTTTAGCGTAAATCTGTGTGGTGGAAATATTTTTATGCCCCATCATTTTGCTAAGACTTTCAAGCGGTACGCCCTCGGTCAAAAACATTGTTCCGAAAGTATGCCTTGCCGTGTGAAAAGTTACTTTTTGCTCCGTAATGATTTCTGCCTTTTCAACCAGTTTGCCTATGTGAGTATTGCAGGTTGCATTGGTCGGAACCGGAAAGATAAATTCATTCCTTGTCGTACCCTGATATTTCTCAATGATACGTTTAGGGATTTCCATTAACCGAACATTTGAAGCAATATCTGATTTCTTTCTCCTGCTGATAATCCACTGATGACCGTCAAAGAATGATTGAATGTTGTTCCTTGTCAGTTTCTTAATATCCGCATAAGCAAGTCCTGTAAAGCAACTGAAAATAAACAGGTCTTTTACAAGTTCATACCGTTGGTGCGATGGTACGCACATCATCAGCTTTTCAACATCTTCTTTAAGGATATAGCCCCGGTCGGTTTCTTCCATATTGATTTCGTAATCCTGAAAAGGATTATCACGTATCAAGCCTTTTTTAATAGCCAGTTCCACAAGGGCTAATACAGGCATCGTGTACACCCAAACTGTATTGTGGGAGGACTGCAAATCATACCGGAGGTAAAAATCAAACTCCCGGATAAAATCGGAAGTCAATTCCCGAAAAGCCATATCGTCACGATGATAGCGTTCCTTTATAAACGTGGTAAGATGATTGTAAACTGTGATATACTTGTTGTAGGTGCTTTGTGAGCGTTCTTCCTTTTCGACCAATTTTTTAAAATCCTCATTTTGGTCATTGAAGACTTTTAGTATTGCATCATCCATTACACCGACACCCAAAAAAGACAGTTTCACTTTTTGGGCGGTTGCAAAGCCCTCGTGCTTCAGCATATCTTCATAAATCTTGTCGATGCGCCCACGTATATTATCCAGTTTTTTATTGATGCTTAATGCCTGCGCACTTTTGCCCTGAACACGACCGTGTTTTAAATCCCAATTATTGGGGTCAATTTCTAACTTTGTACCGAAAGTCTTCGGGGTTCCGTCAATGGTAATACGTGCCATAATCGGGGCATTACCGTTCTTTTTCAGTTCGTTCTTTTTCAAATAGAAAAGCAGTTTGAACGTCGATTTTTTTGTCTGCTCCATAACTCTAATGTTTAACGTTTAAAATTAAATTACATTGAGTTACAAGGAAACATAGAAATGGGTGCAAAAGACTGAAATATAATCAGTTAAACTATACTGTTACCATTATCAATCGGTAACGAATTAGTAACCGAACCTTGTCAATTTAAGCCCAAAACCTATCAGACACCGACTTCCGAACTAAGACTACTCTTTTTATAAAGCCTTGTATAGCAAAGGTTTTAACCGTTTTGCTTATTTTTGCTTTTTACTAATCTTTTTTATTTAAAGTATATAAATTCTGAAAAGGTAAAATGGTTGTATTGGGGAGCTTTAGTTTTGGGAATCGGATTTTTAAATAAATACAATATTGTTTTTTCACTTTTGGGTATGATTCCGGCTATTTTATTAACACCCCAGAGAAAATTTTTTTTTAATAGGCACTTATTCTTTTCTGGGCTATTAGTACTAATGATTATTTTACCCAATATAGTATGGCAATATCAGAATGATTTTCCTGTTATTCACCATATGAAAGAGCTTTCTGAGAGACAATTGGTCAATGTTAGTAGGCTTGATTTTATGAAATCACAAATATTGTTTTTTCTAGGAGTAATTTTTGTTATTATTCTAGGATTTTATGCACTTGTATTTTACAAACCTTTTGAAAAATTTAGATTTTTTTTCTGGATTTATGTATTTACCATTTCCTTCTTTTTGATTTTTAAAGCTAAAGACTATTATACTATAGGTCTTTATCCTATTTATATTGCTTTTGGTTCGGTTTTCCTTGGGCATCATCTTCTTAATAGTAGTTGGAAAGGTAATGTGGTATGATATGTAAGTATTTTAATACCGGTGTGTTTTTTCTTACCTTTATATGGGGTTGCTTTTCCCAATAAAAATCCGAAATATATTATACAACATGCAGATAAGTATAGAAAATTAGGTTTACTACGATGGGAGGATGGAAAAGATCATTCACTACCACAAGATTTTGCCGATATGCAAGGATGGAAAGAACTTGCCGGTAAAGTGGATAAAGAATATTCTCAACTTTCAAAATCGGGGAGCACTCTAGTTCTTTGTGATAATTATGGACAAGCAGGAGCAATTAATTATTATTCAACTAAAAGAATACATGCTGTTTCTTTTAATGCGGATTATATCAACTGGTTTGATTTTAGTACCCATTATTCAAACTTAATTCGAATTAAAGAATATGCTAAGAATGAAGATGAAATAAAGGAAACAGGATCTTATTTTAAAAAATCTCAGGTTGTAGACTCTATAATCAATACATTTGCAAGGGAGAAAGGAACACGAATATTCAGTTTTCAAGATGCAAAAATTAATGTGAATGAAAGGATTCAACATGAAATTAATGAATTGAAAAATAGATATTAATGTCTGATTATCGATTCTCTATAGTTGTTATTAGAAGTAATGAAAAAAGTTTTTATGAAGCCAATACATTTTATTTTATGCTTAGGTTTATTATTAAACTTAAATTGTAGTTCGCATGAGTCAAAGCCGGATAAAGAGCCTAAAGTGCTATTTAAATCTGATGACTTGATCATTAGGCAATTATCAGATCATGTATATCAGCATATTTCATATTATAGATCAGAAACATACGGAACGGTTACTTGTAATGGGATGATTGTGGAGGAGAATGGAAACGTGGTGATTTTTGATACTCCTGTTGATGATAAGAGTTCCGGAGAGTTGATTTATTGGATTAAAAATAGCTTGCATTCTAAAATCAATGCTGTTATTCCTACTCATTTTCATGAAGATTGTCTTGGAGGTCTGAAAGAATTTAATAAAAATAATATTCCATCTTATGCCAATGCAAAAACTATTGAATTTGCTAAAAAAAGAGGATTTAATGTTCCTAATCATAGCTTTAATAATGAATTGGTTTTGAATATAGGTAATCAAAAAGTATATGCCAAATTTTATGGGGAAGGACATACCAGGGATAATGTGATAGGATATTACCCTAAAGAAGATATTATGTTCGGAGGCTGTTTAATTAAAGAGGTAGATGCTTTAAAGGGGAATCTTGAAGACGCCAATGTAAAAGCTTGGCCGGAAACCATTCGAAAATTAAAATCTCAATATCCGGATGTGAAAATTGTTATTCCCGGGCATGGGAAAATAGGAGGAAAAGAATTACTTGATTATACCATTACATTATTTACGGAATAGCTTAATTGAAAGTAATTCATGTGAAAATTTGTGAAGAGTAGAACTTCTAAAACGCATTGATATCTAAATTACTCATTTAAATATCATCTTTTTTCATGTTGAGATCTCGATGGAAATTCCGTACATTTGAGGTGAAAAATTTCAAAAATTAAAAGTAAAATGGATATTATTTTTGACCTGATTGAGAAGGAAAAACAAAGACAAAGCCATGGATTAGAACTTATTGCTTCGGAAAATTTTGTTTCTGAAAACGTAATGAAAGCGATGGGAAGCGTATTGACAAATAAATATGCAGAAGGATATCCCGGGAAGAGATATTATGGAGGTTGTGAAGTGGTAGATGAGGTTGAAACGTTAGCGATCAACAGGGCAAAAGAGCTTTTTGGAGTGGATTATGTGAATGTTCAGCCACACTCCGGATCACAGGCTAATGCGGCTATATATCTTGCTGTTTTGAAACCAGGGGATAAAATCATGGGAATGGATCTTTCAATGGGGGGGCATTTAACTCATGGTTCAGCAGTTAATTTTTCAGGAATCCAGTATGAGGTTGTTTCTTATGGCGTTGAAAAGGAAACAGGGCTGATTGATTATAATGCAATGAGAGAAGTGGCGCTAAGAGAGAGACCTAAAATGATGATTGCAGGTTTTTCAGCATATTCAAGAGATTTAGATTATGCTAAATTCAGAGAAATAGCCGATGAAATTGGAGCAACTCTTTGGGCTGATATTGCACATCCTGCAGGTTTGATAGCAAAAGGATTATTAAATTCTCCATTTGAACATTGTCATGTAGTAACCACAACAACTCATAAAACATTAAGAGGGCCTAGAGGAGGGATGATTATGATGGGGAAAGATTTCGAAAATACATATGGACACAAAACCCCTAAAGGAGAAATCAAAATGATGAGCCAAGTATTGGACGGAGCTGTTTTTCCGGGGATTCAAGGAGGGCCTTTGGAGCATGTGATTGCAGGAAAAGCAGTTGCTTTTGGAGAAGCTTTAGACGGGAAATTTGAAATCTATGCTAAACAAGTAAAATCTAATGCTCAGGCATTGTCAAAAGCAATGATTGATAGAGGGTTTGATATTGTAAGTGGAGGAACAGATAATCATTTAATGCTTGTTGATCTTAGAAATAAAAATGTTAATGGAAAAGAGACTGAAAAAGCATTGGTCCTTGCAGATATAACATGTAATAAAAATATGGTTCCTTTTGATGATAAATCACCCTTTACAACTTCGGGAATTAGATTAGGGACTGCAGCCATTACTACAAGAGGGTTGAAAGAAAATGATATGGATACTATTGCTGAATTGATTTCAGAAGTCGTTGACAATATTAAGAATGAAGAGGTAATTGCTGGAGTAAGAAAGAAGGTCAATGAGCTTATGGAAGGCAAAAACCTTTTTAACTATTAATTTTACTTTATTTATAATATAAAAGAATGGGCATTTGTCCATTCTTTTTTTCATATATGATGATCATGAATAAAAAATTATTCACTTTTGATGAGATAAGACAAAAGCTTGTGAGCTATTGTGTGTATCAAGATCGTTGTCATGCTGAAGTGGAGCAAAAAATGAAGGAGTTTTTGTTAATTGATGAAGCTAAAGAAGAGATTGTTCTATATCTTTTGAAAGAAAATTATTTAAATGAAGAAAGATTTACAAGAAGCTATATCCGAGGCAAATTTTATATCAAATCTTGGGGGAAAAATAAAATTAAAATGAATCTCAAGCAGAAACAAATAACATCCAAGCTTATTGATACATGTTTTGATGAAATAGATGACAATGATTATAAAAAAGTGATAAAGAAAAATTATGAAGATTATTACTTTAAGCAGATAGGATTGGATGATTATCAAAAAAAAATGAAAACAATAAAGTTTTTAATTAATAAAGGATTTGAATATAATGTTATTCTTGATGTGATAGAAGCTTAATTAAAATACCTCTTCATAAGCTTATTTATCCTTTTATTTAAATATAATAGGCTCATGGTGTAAATAATTCTCTGATCCATATGGCGATATAAGAGCTATCATCTGAAAAAATAGCTGAAATAATACAGAGGATTGAAAGAACTATAATAGATAGAATTTGGAAGAAAGATATTTTCCTTTCCCCTTTTAATTCTCTCTTCACATGAGTGTAAGTTTTATTGGTTTCTTTTTTTTTCATTTATAAATTATGAACTTTTAAATTTCCTGTTTTCTCTGTTTTATCCCATTTAAATTCTGATTGGCTTAATCCTCTTATGTAGGAAGCGAGTGTGATAGCGCAAAGGAATGGACCATATCCTCCGATTAATAATAAAGTACGTGAAATAAAAGCGGGTCCTCCTTTTTTTTCGGTATAGTAGGCCATATAAGAGACGACCATACATAAGGAAACCCATAAGTATAACAAGAAAATAATGAGAATAGTTCTCATGTTTAGCCCTGGATGCAGGCCTGATTCATTATAATTACGTACTATCATATCTAAAAAACGATTCATAAAGTCGGGATGAACCGAAAGAATAATCAACCCCAAAGATATTATACCGGGAAATAAAATACCTTGAAGATAGGTTCTTTTCGATGTTTGAGGGTCTAAAAAAAGGCAGGTCAATATAATAAAGAAATCAGTAAAAGTATTTAATAGCCAAAATTGTTTAAATAAAGCCCATGAATAATAGGAATCTAAGAAAAATAATCCGACAAGTCCTATAGAAACAAGTATCATTAATAGAGGCATGAGAAGAATTGTAAACCATATAAATGCAAAGCTAAATGAGCCTAGACCTTTGGCTTGTTTATTAAACCATATATGTTTAAAAGCTCGAGTTACTTGGATATTACCCACTGCCCATCGAAGTCTTTGCTTCCATAATGCTACCAGGCTATTAGGTTCTTCTGCCCAAACGATGGCGTAAGGGTCAAAAATGGCTTTCCTTCCTGCGAGCTGAGTTTTAAAAGCAGTAAAAGTATCTTCTGCTAAGGATGTAGTATCAATTTTCCCGCCAATAGCAATCAAGTTTTCTTTTGTTAATAATTGAGCACCTCCTGCCACGCATGCAGTAGCTCCTAATACATTATGAGCTCTTCGGCTAGCAGCCTGAGCACAGATGTATTCAAATGCAATAAATTTATTAATTAAAGAATTAGATGTTGATCCTTCTTTTATATAAGCCATTACAGCTCCAACATTTGGGTCTGCAAGATGTCGGGTCATTTTTCTTAGGGTTGTTTTCTCAAAAAGGACATCAGCATCCATAATTAAAATAGCTTCTGCCCAACCTTCTTCCAATATTACTTTAATCCCTGCATTAAGAGTATGTGCTTTTCCTTGCCCGCCTTTTTCTCTTTTTATGTAGCGTATATTCTGAGGATATAATTCCGATTTATTTTTAACTATTTCGAATGTATTGTCAGTACTGGCATCATCTACGATGTATAATATTAAAGATTCTAAAGGATAGTCTATAGATAAAAGATGCTCTATCGTATTGCCAATTACTTCAGCTTCGTTCCAACATGGTATTACCACACTTACACGAGGTGTAATGGTTTCCGTTAACTTATAATGATTCTGTTTTGCATGAAAAATGATCAAAATATACTGATATAGAGATGCAAATAATGGAAGAGCACCTATTAGGACAAAAAGAGTCAAAATAATTTTCAGAACTATAATCATATCAATAATTTATTTTGGTCTTACAGAAACTTCTCTTTTGATATTTACACCTCTTTATATAGGATACTTTTGGTGTTTTATAAGTTCGGAATTGGGCATAAATATTTCCTCATAATAACGAACCATAGTCAATTCTTTATAATCAAGAGCTTGTATTGATTTGCCCGAAAGCGCATGCTCAACACACATTGCCGGAATATTAGGTCCACTCTCTATTACTAAACTCAATCCTCCTGAAAATCTTGGATTGATTTCAATTAAATAAGGATTTCCTGTACTATCTACGATGACTTGAATGTTAGCACTATATGTAATGCCAACGGTTTGGGCTATCTTTATACAATACTCTTGTATTCGTTCATTTTTAATAGTTTTGGAAGCAATTACCACTCCCGAGTCTATTTTAAGTCGCTCTCTCACTACAGCTGCTCCTATTAATCCATTTTGATTAACCATTACATCTACACTATACTCTGTGCCTTCAATAAACTCTTGAACCATGTAATTTCCTTCTTTTAGCTTCTGCAAAACTTCAGGTTCCGGATTAGAGGTAATAATAACTCCTCTTGATCCACTACCACTGCGGGGTTTAAATACGAGTTTATTCGAATGAATCGTTGAATTTATTATATATTCTTCTAAGGATTGAAATTGAGGTAAGGGTATTTTTTCTCTGCATTTTTCCATTAGCTTAAGCTTATCTAATGTTGTATGGAGTACTTCTTTACTACAACTGATGATGTGACAATTTATTCGATCAAATGATTCTTTTATGTCCATGATAGGAATCAATTCTACGTCCACTGTAGGAATAAGTATATCTATTTTTTGTTGTTCACACAGTTTTAAAATTGTTTGATTAAATTCTGGTGTAATACCACCCGGAATCACAAATCTTTTAGAGGGTTCTACAAAATAAAGACCAGTTGCTAATGGATCCATATCGGCCATAAAGAAGTCGTAATCTTTGTCTTTTAAGGCTTTGTAAGCGCAAATTGCAGCGGGACCTCCAACACCTGTCATTAATATCTTCACAGCCATATTTTAAATTATTTATGATTACTTATGATTTAATAATTTCAAAAGGTTCTATTGATTGATAGTTTGAATAGCGCCCCCAGTAGGTGGCAGTAGCTCTAATGACTTCATCTTTTAAATACACTGCTTTTTTTGTTTGGCTTTCGTATAAAGCAATGAGCTGCAGTTTTAAATCTATAAAATTATCAATTGATTCGAATTTTTGAGGACGGAAATTGATATTGGTTGAAGGGGATTGATAGGCATACACTTTATCAATCTTTCTAGCGGCAATTATAGTAGCAAGGTGCGCATTTCTATGATCGTGATGATTATCATTTATACTATGAGTATAAATAATATCGGGTTGAAAGCTATTAATGACTTCTTCAATGACTCGGATAGTTTTAGGTCCGTCCGAAAGAGAAGTGTCTTTCAAGTTGCTTATTATTAAGCGCACATTCATGAATTCAGAGGCTGCTTTTGCTTCTAGAGAACGTTTTTCCGTATCCCCACCTGCTGCCCCTTTGGTCAAAGTTAAGATAAGCACTTCGTCATGCTTTGAAATATGTTTAAGAATAGTTCCACCGCATCCAATTTCCACATCATCAGGATGAGCTCCAATAGCAAGTATTCTGTTTGTCTTTTTCTGTTGAACCAGTACCCTAAGTTTATTGATAAGTTTTTCTTTAGAATGTTCGTTGATTGTGGTAAGTACCCAAAAGCTATTGATGCCGTATTCTAACGCGGCTTCCATTAATTCCATATTTTTATCCTCAACCAGTAAAATAATATAAGCTGAAGGATTGTGGGTTTTTATATAAACAAAAGCATTTATAGCAGGTTGGAAAGAGGTTTTTCGAGCAACAATAATAAAAATTTGATTGGAGTTTTCACGAAAATCTTTGGATGAGATATTTTCGAAACTGAGTTGCAGACTTTGTAAATACAATTCTTGCTTTATAATTGACGATAGCTTTTTGGTATAGCTTTGATTACCAACTAATATAATTTCCATCTGTTTTTAAATTAAATTTTTTGACACGATCGAATACTAAATCAATTAAAAACATAAAATTAATGTAATTTATGTTAATAATTAATTTTTTAATGTGAAATTTTTAACACTAATAGGTGGGGTGGTTTGCGAAAGTCCCCCTTTTGTATATACAAATAGAAAATAATAGGTAATATAGTAGTTGAGTCATATATATAAATGTTTGATTATTAGTTTTTTTATTGTGGCGCTTTTAGTTGAGTTTATGCTATTGGTTTTACCAACTAAAATCTATATTGATGCTTTGGTTTTATGTTCAACGAATCTTATTTTATGGAATATTAGGAGTTGCTTTGCGCTTTTTGAGCTTATAAGTAATACCCAAACTTACTATATGTAAGTCCCAGCTATTGACATTTTCATTTTCATTAAAATGCTTATAGGTGTAATTCATTCCTAGATGTAAATCTTTAACAATACGAAATGTAGTATTAAAATTAAATCCATAATATGCCTGATACTGTTTAACCGCTGCTACCCCGGGGATGTTTTGAAATTCTGGGATAATATTATTATCTCCAAACAGTACGTTGATGGCTGTGACTTCATTCTCATTAAAATAATATCGATATCCTAAAATAAAATCATTGTTTGATATACCATTGTTGAGGTATATCCATCGGGCCTGAAATAAGTTTTTATTCAAGGCATAGCTTAGTCCGGTGTTTATCATCCAGATATCCTTTTGATTTGAAAGGGATATGTATTTTACTCCGTTTTCAATTTCCAGTTTTTTTATTCCTATATAATAATTGGATAGACCAGCGGTCATATTAGGATACCATACTGCGTTTGAAATAGAAAAAGAAGCATATTGATAGGTTTTTTTATTTCTAGGGGTATAATAGAATTCACTAGATGATTGCCATCCTGATCGAGTATCGCTATATGCTATCTCAAGATTACTGATCAGGGTATAATTTACCTTTTTTAATTTTATGCCTGCTGAAGATTGATTCAAGGTTACTGTACGGTCAAAACTTGTATATTGTTGTTGTGCCGTAATATATAGCCTTGTACTGTCTTTATATAGAGTGGTGCTATCTTTTTTGTATATAGCTGTACTATCATTTTTTAATACAATTTCATTTTCTGGAGGTGGTAATACTTGAGCATTAAGTGTTTGATATGAAAAAAAGAAAAACACATAAGCTAATATTAATAATGGTAGGGAGGGTGTTTTCATTTTGGAGCTTAATTAGATTACACTATTTCTTACACTCAAATGATATTTATATGACTTAGCAATGATGGTTACTAGTCTATTTTAAATCACTTTATTTAAAATTAAAACTGATATGTACTTTATTAATTTACAATAAGCTACATTGATTAGTAAAGGAGATTATACTACTTTTTATTTTCTATTCAATATTTTCTGTTCACCTAAACACCCGACAGGCCTATTATATTGAAAATGAATATAAATACAAATGTAACTTATTCAAAGATATAAATTTATCTTATTATTTACGTGATTTGTAAAAACATTATTATGATAACTCTAAATGGGCTCTTTAAGCTTGTACAATTCTTATTTTCATTACCAATTTTGATAACGTTTTGTGATAATTATATTCATCATCTTGATTTATATAGAAATGAATCTCATTTGTCAGAAAAAGGGAATTAAAAATTAGAAAAAGAAATTTCTAACATTCTTACAAATAATATTAAAAGAACATATATTAATCCAAATTAGTGGGGAAATATTCTAAATTCCTTATAAAAATAGTATATAAATTATAGTGTTTTTGTTTTTTTATTTCATAGATCATATTTAATGATTTTTTATTTTAAAGACTTTAAATAACTTTTATCGGTAAAATTGGTGGCATACATCTAAAATGACTTTTAGACTGTTTAATTTTATACAGTTTAAACACTCATATTTGCTTTTCCTTATAAAAAATGATGTCCCATATTATTTTATTAGAAATATTTTATCTAAAATTTTACTCTTATTTTTTTTATTTCTTTCCAGACTAACTATTAAAAGGGATGTTCTGCTATAAGTGAAATAAGGTTGGTAAAGAGGATGAAAAGTAAATTATGTTTGGTGAAAAATTTACTTAATTCATTACGGATTAATTTGTAACTTGCTCCTATAATGACTGTGAATTTATTTTATTGTTGGTCAGTATTTTTTAGTGCTATGTTATATTGTGGGTAACTTTTTTTAGTATAAAAAGTATTTGTTGAAAAAATACGCTAATAATTTATATGTGTAGATTATTTTTAATAAATTGATTTATTTTTTATAATTTATGTAAAAAAAAGAAAGAACTCAAAAATGATCTTGGCACGAATAATGCATATTCGTGTTTTGAAAAAAAATAAAAAAATATTTTAAACATAAAGGATGCACATGAAAAATAAAATTATCGACAGGGTATTTAATGTAAATAATATCCATTATCTTTGCGCAATTAACAAAATCACTTAATGTTGATGAAAAAGCTTTTTGATGCTTTCGGCGCACTTTACAATGGAGATAATATTGTAAAAATTACTGAGCTACGGTATGTACCTAGATGGCTTGTTATTCTTATTGATATTCTTATTGTTTTATTCTCTATTTTTCTTTCAAATATATTTTTTAATACATTGAATGTGAAGTCGAATTTTGTAGAGTATAGAACAGAAAAAAGGCTTCTGCTTATTTTAGTGAATGTTTCATTTATGTATGTTTTTAAAACATATGCCGGGATTATTAGACACTCAACTTTTTTCGATTTTTTTAAGATTATTTTATCTTCTGGAAGTACACTTATATCACTTCTGGTAATTAATTATGCAACCGAATTGATTTTAGGTAAATCTTTATATTTATATCCTAATCTTTTTTTATACTTTTTGATTTCTGTTTCTATGATGTTCTTCTTTAGAATGGTCACAAAACAATTTTTCAGTTTGTTGATAGATATTAAAGGAGCTTCATCTAAAATAAGAGTAGCGGTAGTGGGAGTAGGGGATGTCTCTGTATCCTTAGCGAGGGCTATTATGCATAACCCTAATTACCCTTATAGATTAGCAGGTTTTCTTACTAATCGATCAGATTCACGTAAAGCTATATTACTAGGGCATAAAATATATAATAAGAAACATTTTTTTGCGAACGAGAAATTGATAAAACAATTTGATGCAGTGCTATTGATTAAAGAAATCATGTCCAAGCAAGAAATTGAAGAGTGGATGACATTGGCATTAGATAAAGGGTTAAAGGTATTGAAATCTCCTACCCTTAGTAAAATGAGAGAATCCGATTTAGTGGGTGGTATTAGCCATCTTCAAATTGAAGATTTACTCAATAGAAAGCCTATTAGAATAGAAAATGAAGAAGTTAAAAGTAGACATTTTGATAAAATAGTATTGGTAACAGGGGGTGCTGGATCTATAGGTAGCGAGATCGTAAGACAGGTTTCTCAATTTAAACCTTCCCTTATTGTCGTTATCGACCAGGCAGAATCTCCTCTTTATGAGCTTGAACTTGAACTTTTGGAAAAATTCCCGGAGCAAAACTTTAAGTTTGTATTAGCCGATATTTCGAATAATAATAGGTTAGAGCAGATATTTGCAACCTACCAATTCTCAATGGTATATCATGCGGCAGCTTATAAGCATGTTCCCATTATTGAAGAGAATCCGCATGAAGCGATCTTTGTGAATATTTTAGGGACGAAGAATGTCGCTTTATTATCTAAAAAATATAACGTAAATCGTTTCGTGATGGTATCTACGGATAAAGCTGTAAATCCTACGAATGTAATGGGGGCCTCAAAAAGGGCGGCAGAGCTTTTTGTACAATCTTTACAAAACACGCCGGGGAATACCACTAAATTTATCACTACCCGTTTTGGAAATGTATTGGGATCTAATGGATCTGTGATTCCACATTTTAGAAAACAAATTGAAAAAGGGGGACCCGTAACAATTACCCATCCGGATATTATCCGATATTTTATGACAATTCCGGAAGCTTGTGAATTGGTTCTTCAAGCAGGTACAATGGGTAACGGAGGCGAGATTTATGTTTTTGATATGGGTGAACCTGTAAAAATACTGGATCTAGCAAAAAGAATGATTAAACTATCTGGATATACTCCGGACATAGATATTAAAATTACTTTCATAGGATTAAGGCCAGGTGAGAAGTTGTATGAGGAGTTATTGAGTAGTAATACTACGACCATTCCTACTCACCATGAAAAGATTATGATTTCTAAAGATCCATTAATGGAATTTGAGGAAGTAGACTTTTTATCTAGACAAATCATAGTAGCTGCAGTAAAGAAAGATAGATTGCAAGTCGTACAAATATTAAAAACGATTGTTCCAGAGTTTATAAGTAATAATTCGGAGTTTGAAGTTTTGGATAAAAAATCTGAAATAAAGCTAAACGGCCTCCAAAATATGTAAATCTAAAAAATATAAATAGTTAATCACATTTTGTTAAAAATTATCTGGAATGAATTTGAAATGCTTTATTTATGGTGTATTGGTTATGGGACTGCTTTCCTGTACGACAAGAAAACAGGAGCTTGGGTATATGAAGGATATTGATAATATTGTATTAGACAACTCTATCAAAAATAGCCGTAATACTTTGCAGCCTGGCGATCAATTGATTATTAGCGTATCTGCAAAAGATTTGGATGTGGTGAAGCCATTCAATCAAAACTATTCATCCAGTAGTACTGTTACACAATACTCTATACCAAGTTCTAATAACCTTGCTCAGCAGCTACCGGTTTCTGGTCCTACGTATATTGTAAACACAGAGGGAAATATTACATTTCCGCAACTAGGGCAAATCAATACAACGAATGAAAACATTGAAACATTTAGAATAAAATTAACTGATCAGTTAAAAAAATATGTGAAGGATCCAATGGTGGATATTAAGCTTATTAATTTTAAAATATCTGTCCTTGGTGAGGTGACAAAGCCTGGAACGTATGTTATTCCGGATGGAAATACTACACTATTAAGTGCCTTAGGATTAGCGGGTGATCTTACACCTTTTGGTTTGAGAAATAATGTTTTGATAGTAAGAAATATAGATGGACAAATTACGAAGGAAAAAATTGATCTTACAAGTGCCAATTTTATCAATTCTCCTTATTACTATTTAAAGCAAAATGATGTCATTTATATCCAACCAAGTGTTATACGAGAAAAAGCGGCAAGATTAGATCCTAATACCGCATTGTATATTTCGGTAGCATCAGTAATAGCGTCTCTAGCGATTGGTATATTGGCTCTTACAAAATAATTATTATTGTTAATTAAACAAGCATAAACGAATTAAAAAATAAACTATTTAGTTCAGAAATATATTAATATATGTTTTTGACTGCTATGAATTTTGAATAATTATGTTATGAATAAAAAGAATATAAAATACTTTATAGTTTTCCTGTTTTTATTGACCGCTTGTAAACCTAAGCAAAATATGGTTTATATGTCTGAAAATAATAATAATATGGATAAAGAAATAGCCCAGGCTAAGTTTCAAGGATTACATATTCAGGAAGGTGATGTTCTTCAGATTTTGGTTTCTGCTCTTGATGAAAATGCAGTGAAACCTTTCAACCTTAATACTGCTAATAAGGTAGGTAGCCCTTCAGTAAATGGACTCAATCAATATGTAGAACCGAGTGAATATGTAGTAAACTCGGAAGGATATATTAATTTTCCGGTGTTAGGAAATATTTATAGTAAGGGAATGACCCAAATACAATTAAAAGAAATACTTGAAAATCGGTTGAAAAGATATCTTCTTGATCCTTTGATTACCATTAATCTTAAAAACTTTAATGTAAGTATTTTAGGTGAGGTTAAAAGTCCTGGACAAAAGGAGAGTACAACCCAGAAGCTGAATATTTTCCAAGCATTAAGTTTAGCTGGGGATATGACGGATAATGGTGACCGCCGAAATATTAAACTAATCAGAACTGAAGATAATGGAAATGAGCAGGTTATTAATTTGGATATTTCAAGATCAGATATTGTAACTTCACCATACTATTATATGAAACAAAATGATGTACTCTATGTACAACCAGACAAAAATAAACAAATACAGGCAAACACAAATCCAAATAGAGCCCTTACCTTCCAGATTGTAGCTTCTGTTGTAGGGGTAGCAGCTGTTCTTGTTGCGTTATTAAAATGATAATCAAATTATGAATCAGATAGAATTTCAAGAAAAGGAAGAAGGATTAGACCTTAGAAAAATTTTCGGACAATATATAAGTAAGTGGCCGTGGTTTGTTTTGTCGGTGTTATTATTTTTAATTGTAGCATATACATATATCCGCTATTCTGTGCCAATGTATCAATCAGAAACTATTCTTAAATTTGATAAGAAGCAGACAGATCTTTCTTCCGCCTTATCAGATCTTGATAATCTAGGGATAGGATTAGGAAATTCAGATGAATTAAAAAGTGAGGCTGCGGTAGTTATTTCTCGTCCAATCCTTACTCGTGTAGTAAGGAATCTAAATCTTAATATTCAATATTTTAGAGAAGGAGAAATTAAAGATGCTGAGTTTTTTGGAGCGATACCTATTACAGCTCAAATTTTAAGTTATAATGATGAGAAAAAATTTGTATCATCAGAATATATAGTGACAGAGATAAAAGGCAGTCAATTTACCTTATGGAATGATAAAGATGGTACAGTAAAAGGTTTTTTTAATCAACCAGTTAAGCTGAACTTTGGGGTTGTGGTATTAAGAAAACATTTTAACCTTTTACCTCATTGGAAGTATAGGATTTCATTTACGACTCCTCTTGAAAAGGTGAAAGAGCTTGAGAAAAAAATCAAGGTTGATCTTCCGGATCAGAAGGCTTTACTTATGAATATTAGTGCCACTGGTGCTGTTCCGGAAAAATCTGAAGCTATTCTTAATGAGGTGACTCGTCAATATAATCTTGATGGATTAAGAGATAAGAATTTGCAAGCTCAGAATACCCAAGAGTTTATTGATAGACGACTAGAAGTTATAACGCGTGATCTTTCTGGTGTTGAAAATAAAAAAGAAGACTTTCAAAATCAAAATAATATTGTTGATCTTCAAGCACAAGCTCAATTGGCCCTTCAAAATACAAGTGACAATACAAAGGCTCTTCTTGAACAACAAACACAGCTCGATCTTATTAACTCTTTGGAGACGGAAGCCTCTAAGAATACGAGTCAGCTTATGCCTTCCAATTTAGGACTTAATCCATCATTGGAACAAGCTATTAATCAGTATAATACTCTTGTAATTAGTAGAAATAAAACTCTTAAGCAAGCAACGAATGAGAACCCTGCTGTAATAGAAATGAATAAAGAACTAAGTTCTTTGAAGGAGATTGTGCGAGATAATATTAATGAACAAAAAGCTACTGTTCAAGCTTCTATATCTCAGATTAACGGGAGAATTTCACAAGATAATCGAGCTATAGGAAGGGTGCCTCAACAATCGAAAGTTTACCGTGGAATAGAGAGACAACAAGCTCTTAAAGAACAACTTTTCTTATTCTTGTTACAGAAAAGAGAAGAAAATGCAATTAATCTTTCGGTAAATGTTCCTAAAGCTAAAATTGTAAACCCAGCATTTACTAAAGATATCCCGGTTTCCCCAAAAAAGAATATTATTTTTTTAGGAGCTATATTGTTAGGTATATTATTCCCTTCTGTTATCTTTTATTTAATTTTCATGTGGGATGATAAGATTTATAATAGAGAAGATATTAAAGAGCATTCGCCATTAGGTGTTTTAGCAGATATACCGAAGTTGAAGAATAATGAAAATCATTTGGTGATGAAAAATGACTTTTCAGAACTTGCTGAAGCTTTCAGGGTACTTGTTTCTAATCTTAAGTTTGTCTTACCTACAAAAGATACAGCTAAGATAGTCATGGTAACTTCTTCTGTGAAAGGGGAAGGTAAGACCTTAATTTCCGTGAATCTTGCTCTTACCTTAGCAAACAAAAATGGAAGGGCTCTCCTTATTGGATCGGATATTAGGAATCCCCAGATTCAACGTTATGATGACGAACAAGTAAAAAGAAAAGGACTTACGGAATATTTATATGATGATTCTGTGGAAGTAGATGAACTTGTTCATACCTCTGATTCAAACCCTTACTGTGATGTAATCTATTCTGGAAGTATCCCCCCGAACCCCCAGGAGTTACTTTCTAATGGAAGATATCAAAAGCTGATTGATGAGATGTCTACTAAATATACTTATATCATTATAGATTCAGCTCCTTTGATGCTTGTTTCAGATACTCTTAGTATATCAAACGTTGCTGATGCCACTTTATATTTAGTGAGAGCAGGAGTAACCCGAAGTTTGATGCTAGATTTTGTTAATGGATTAGTAAAAGACTCAAAAATACCAAATGTATCGTTTATTGTTAATGATGTTTCAAAAACATATGGATATGCCTACAATTATGGTTATGGTTATGGTTATTCCAGAGATAAACAGGACAATTGGTTTAAGAAGCTTTTAAAAAAAAATAAATTAAAATACTAATATTGTTATTTTAGCTTTAATAAAACAAAATCACCATGATGAATAAAAAATTTAAAATTGGAATCATAGGATTAGGGTATGTTGGTTTGCCTTTATCCTGTCTATTTGCAACAAAATACCCTGTGGTAGGATTTGATATCAATGAAGAAAGGATTTCAGAATTAAATAATGGAAAAGACTCTACACTAGAGGTGGAGGAAGATCTACTTCAAAGGGTTTTGTTGAAAGGAAATCCGTTTCATTTAAGAAATTCTGAGAAGAATTTTGAATCGGAAACGCCTACTGTTGCCATAGAACAGGGATTATATTGCTCAAGTAATATAGAAGACATTCAAGATGCCAATATCTATATTGTGACTGTTCCCACACCTGTAGATAAGTATAATCGTCCAGATCTAACACCGCTCTATAAAGCTTCCGCTACTGTAGGACAAGTTTTAAAAAAGGGAGATATTGTGGTGTATGAATCGACAGTATATCCAGGGGTGACAGAAGAAGAATGTGTTCCCGTGCTAGAAAAAGCTTCTGGATTGAAATTTAATGAAGATTTCTTTGCGGGATATTCACCCGAAAGAATTAATCCTGGAGATAAAGAGCATACTGTAGAGAAAATATTGAAAGTAACGTCGGGCTCAACACCGGAAGTAGGAGTATTAATTGATCATTTATATAAATCAGTAATTACTGCAGGAACGCATTTAGCACCGACGATTAAAATTGCTGAAGCCTCTAAAGTAATTGAAAATTCCCAGCGGGATATTAATATTGCTTTTGTGAATGAATTGGCCAAAATTTTTAATTTGTTGGATATTGACACACATGCTGTCCTTGATGCTGCAGGAACTAAATGGAATTTTCTTCCATTTAAACCTGGGTTAGTGGGCGGACATTGTATTGGAGTTGATCCATTTTATCTGGCACAAAAGGCTCAGGATATGGGCTATTACTCTGAGTTAATATTGACTGCTAGAAGGCTTAATGATTCTATGGGAGAATTTGTAGCATCTCAAGTGGTAAAAACAATGATTAAAAAGGGAATTAATATTAGCAAAGCTAAGGTATTGAATTTGGGGATTACATTTAAAGAAAACTGTCCCGATGTAAGGAATACTAAAGCTGTTGATGTTATTAAAGGTTTAGAAGATTATAATATCGAGGTTACAACATATGATCCTTGGGCAAACCCTGCAGAAGTAATGCATGAATACGGAGTCAAATCCGATTCGGATATTGACCAAGTTCGTATAGCTTCGGAAATAGAGAAATATGATGCTATCGTTCTTACAGTGGCTCATAATGAATTTTTAGGATTAGATTTATATGAGTTTTTAAAAGAAGGAGGTGTTATATATGATGTAAAGGGAATTTTAAAAGAAGTAGATAATAGGTTATAAATAATTATGATAACAAAGCATCTAATTATATTTGGTACACGTCCAGAGGCCATTAAAATGGCACCATTAGTAAAAGAGTTTAAAAAACATACAGAATTTGAGACTAGAGTTTGTGTAACGGCTCAGCACCGAGAAATGCTTGATCAGGTATTGTCATTTTTTGATATTCAGCCGGATTATGATCTCAATTTAATGAAACCTAATCAAAATCTGTATTCATTAACGGCTGATATCATTACCGAAATGAGAACCGTTTTAGAGGACTTTAAGCCAGATTTTATTTATGTGCATGGAGATACTACAACAACAATGGCAGCGAGTATAGCCGGTTTTTATTCAGGTGCAAAAGTATGTCATGTGGAAGCCGGTTTGCGAACTCATGATAAACGTTCTCCTTTTCCAGAGGAAATCAATCGACAAGTGGCAGGTCGTATTTCGGATTATCATTTTGCTCCTACCGAGCAATCTAAAGATAATTTGTTAAATGAAAATGTTTCTCAGAACAATATTATCATTACAGGAAATACGGTAATTGATGCCTTATTGGATAGCTCGGAAAGAGTGAATGTAATACAAAATGATGAAATTGAAACTGTTAAGTCAATCGTTGATTCCGACAAAAAATTAATTTTAGTTACAGGACATCGTAGAGAAAACCATGGAGTAGGCTTTATTAATATTTGTGAAGCTCTAAAAGAGATAGCAATGGCCAATTCTGATGTTCAGATTATTTATCCTGTGCATCTGAATCCAAATGTTAAAGGACCGGTATATGAAATTTTATCAGGGATTAGTAATATCAGGTTAATTGAACCTTTAGCCTATCCTGCTTTTGTATGGCTAATGGCAAAATCTTATATGATTATTACGGATTCGGGAGGAGTGCAAGAAGAAGCACCAAGTTTGGGTAAACCAGTACTGGTAATGCGTGATACAACAGAACGTCCAGAAGCTGTAGAGGCAGGAACTGTTATATTAGTAGGAACAGATAAAAATAAAATTATTTCTGAAGCACAAAGCTTATTAACAGATACAACACGCTATCAAAATATGTCTGCTTTACATAATCCTTATGGAGATGGAAAAGCGTCTCAGCGTATTGCTCAATTTATTAAAACAAAATATTAGCATTTAAAATTAAAAATAGAAGTATGCAACCAAAAGTAGTAACGATCGGTTTAGGATATATAGGATTACCTACATCGGCATTGATTGCCAATAATGGAGTATCAGTACATGGAGTAGATATTTCTCAACATGTAGTGGATACAATTAATGAAGGGAAAATTCATATTGTAGAACCCGATTTGGATCAAGCTGTTGCAAAAGCAGTAAAAGAAGGCTATTTAAAAGCTGATATTAAACCTGTAGTTGCAGATACTTATTTAGTAGTTGTACCCACACCTTTTAAAGGGAATTATGAGCCAGATATTTCATATGTTAAAGCAGCTACAGAAGGAATTATTCCTCTTTTAAAAGAAGGTGACTTATATATTGTAGAGTCTACATCCCCAGTTGGAACCACTGAAAAAATGATGGACTTAATTTTCTTAAAGCGTCCAGAATTAGAAGGAAAAATTTATTTAGCATATTGTCCTGAAAGAGTATTGCCAGGTAATGTAATGTATGAATTGGTCAACAATGATCGTGTGATTGGAGGTGTAAATGAAGAATCAACCCAGAAAGCACTGGCATTTTATAGACAATTTGTAAAGGGAGAATTACATCCTACTAATGCGCGTACTGCGGAAATGTGTAAACTAACCGAAAACTCATCTCGAGATGTACAAATTGCCTTTGCGAATGAATTGTCTTTAATATGTGATAAAGCCAATATTAACGTATGGGAGCTGATCAATTTAGCAAATAAACATCCAAGAGTTAATATTCTTCAGCCAGGATGTGGTGTAGGAGGACATTGTATTGCTGTTGATCCTTATTTTTTAACAGCAGATTTTCCAATGGAGTCGCGTATTATTGCACAAGCACGTGAAACGAATAATTATAAATCATTTTGGTGTGCAGAGAAGGTAAAGAATACACGTCTGGAGTTCGAATTGAAATATGGACGCCAGCCTTCCATTGCATTAATGGGGCTCGCTTTCAAACCCAATATTGATGATTTGAGAGAATCTCCGGCTATTCATATTACAGAACGTGTACTTCAGGATTCTGGTGATGCAGATTTATATATCGTAGAACCCAATGTACATGAACATAAAGTTTTTAAATTAACTGATTATAATGAAGCTGCAGCAAAAGCGGATATTATTGTTTTATTAGTGGCTCATAATGAATTTAAAAATCTTTCATTTAAAGAAAATCAGCAGGTGCTGGATTTCTGTGGGGTTACTAAATAAGATTAGAATAAAAACATGTAATGATTGTCAATAAACTAATAGAGAGATTTAATAATCCTATCTATAAAGATTCTGTTTGGGCTATTATAGGCAACTTATCTTTAAGAGGATTAGGTTTATTAGGATCTATATTTGTCGCTAGAATTTTAGGAAGTAAAATTTTTGGTGAATATGGAGCCATAAAGAACACCATTGTATCGATTGCAATCTTTACAACTTTTGGTCTTGGCTATACTGCTACAAAATATATTGCTGATCTGGCTTCTAGTAGAAGTAAACAAATTCATCAATTTATTACTAAATCTATTAAGATTACTTTTATTCTGAGTTTAACAATATCATTATTTATGATCATTCTGCCAAAGATTGTATCAGAAGATATTTTAAAAACGCCACATTTAACAAATCTAATCAGATATGTTTCTGTATGGGTAATTTTCAATGCACTTACTACGCTTCAAATTGGAATTATTTCAGGGTTTGGAGAATATAAGAATATGGCTAAAATAAATACGGTTGTTGGCCTCTTTACTTTTGCTACAAGTGTTATTTTTACTTGGTTTTATAGATTAGAAGGCGCTATTTTTTCCTTAATTATTTCTCAGATATTTAATTACTTTTTGTATTATTTATTACTTAGAAAAATTAAGAAAAAATACCACTTTATTGAAGAAAGTGAGACCAATGAGATTAGTTATAAATCGATTATTAATTTTTCTTTGCCAATAGCACTTCAGGAGATGGTATATTCTCTAACTTCCTGGTTATTAACAATATTAATTATTAAGTTTTCTAATTTTTCTGAATTGGGGGTGTATACAGCTGCGATCCAATGGTCTTCAGTAGTTTTATTTATTCCGGTGGTATTAAGAAATGTGATTTTATCTAATTTGTCAAAAGAAAAAGATCAAAAAAATCACAATAATGTTATCAAAAAAATGTTGATGCTGAATCTTGTATTTACACTAGTTCCTATAGTCATTATATTTTTATTTTCAGGAACTATTAAAAACGTGTACGGAGAATCATTTTCGAAAATAAATTCGGTGTTATATATAGCGTTGTTTTCTACCATTTTTATAAGCTTAAATAGTGTGTACTCGCAGGCATATATGTCAGTAGGTAAAAACTGGATTATGTTTGTATTTAGATTGTTTAGAGATATGACCATCATTGGGTTAGGTATATATCTTATGGTAAATGATAAGTTTTTGGGAGGAGCTATGTCAATGGCATGGGCAACTTTGATTGCTAATTTGCTATTTTTGGTATTTATGGCTGTATATTATCATAAAAAATTAAATAGATATGGCTAATTTTATTGTCAATTTATTAATATTAATAATCGTTTTCATACTGAGGGATGAGGAGTTGAGAAATGTGATGGGATTCATTTATCTCTTTCAGTATGGATGGTTCATCTATTTAACGAATAAAACTAATAAGTATAAAGTTTTAACTCAATATCTAAAACCTAGTTTTCTTATTGTAACATATGTATGTATCAACTGTGGTATAGGAAGTTTTACTTTAGATGGTGAATACGGAATTCTTAAGCATATGATAAGAATTTTTAATACCGCAGAAAACTTTAATTTAGCAAATGCCTATTTGCTTTTTTGTAATTATATTGTGTATGAAGTAGGTAATTATTTTACTTATAAATATAGGAAATTTAATTTCGAGAAAAGCTACGAGAAATTAAAAATTAAAAAATCAGTATTGGTATTAGCTATTTTGGTTTTCTTGATTTTTTCCTTCATCGAATTTGATTTATCATTTGTAGGAGGGGTAGGAAGTTTTTCTTATTTACCTAAGGTGGTTTCATTCATTTTTATATTGATATACTTATCCTCTAATAAAGTTAATTTTAGGATTATATATTATTTCATATCCTTGATCGTTTTTGCACTTGTAAGTTATGAATCAAAAAGAGAAATTATTTTTATTCTAGTTATTGTTGTTTTTATAGAAAATGTATATAATCCAATAAAGTTTAGCATAAATTTAAAATCTATTTTGTTGGGTACTTTTGCATTTTCCGTTTTCTTCTTTTTTATTATAGTTTCATCTATTAATCGAGGGTATGGTAGCTATGATACTAACAATATTATTGATGCAGTAAAATATATACCAGATTATGTGAGTTCGGATTTATTTAAAGATGCAGTAGCAGAAAACTTTGAGGTAAATGCAGTATATGGTAATGCCCTAAATGCAGCAGATTTATACATGTCTGATAAGCAAGAAACATTATATGGAGAAACATTTTTAAAAGCATTATTCGTTCCCATTCCTCGCCAGGTATTCGATTACAAGCCAGATTCTATGATACAGCTTTATTCTCCTTTGGTTTATACAGGTAAAGACTTTTATATTACTTTTCCCGTATTGGTTTATTCAGAATTGTTATGGAATTTTGGTATTTTCTTTTTTATAGGATTGATATTAATCGTGTATGTTCTTGAAAAAATATTCTATTCAAATTATTTTAATTTAAATAAAAAACTTTCTCTCAAATTAATTTTAGGATTGGTTGTGTATACCATTTTCTTACAGTTTGTAAGAGGATCCGGATTAGACATTTTAGTAACATATGTTATTATTTCTATTCCTTTTATTAGTCTTTTTATTACTGTAAACAGGTTGAAAATATAATATTTTATTATGGATAATACGAAAAAAAGGGACTTGTTATATATAATTAAGTTTGTCTTTTCGAGAGCAAATTTTTATAAAGTATATAAATCTAATGTATAAATAGATTGATATACTGAAAAATCTGTTTACAAGTAACTCTTATTTATAATAATCGAAGAATATATTTTGATTTAAAAATAAAATGAATGAAATGAGCTATCAGAATAAAAAAACAAATAAAATACTTGTTATTTCACAAGCTATTAATCAACCAAGAATTATTAATAGAATTAAATCACTTTCAAAACAATATGAAAATGTTGAAGTTTATAGCTTTAAAAGAAATAAATATGATACAAAAAATTATATTAATTTATTAGATGATAAGGTAAGAATAAAAATTATAGGTGAAATTCAAGATGGTATATATATAAATCGTATAGGACTCTATACTAAACTTATAATATTATTAGTACGTAAAGTATTTTCTAAATATGACATTTATTCTTTTGGTTTGGATTCTGGTATATTATCTCTACTTTTTATTAGAAGTTATAAAGTTTATGAAATCAGTGATATTAAATGGTTATATTCCAAAGGTATTTTGCGAAATATTCAAAAAAGAATAGATTATTTAGTATGTAATTATTCCGATAAAATTAATTTCACCTCGGAAGGTTTTTATTTGAAATATTATTCTTTTATTTCTGAAAAAAAAATATCTATTATTGAGAATAAGTTTAAAACCTATAATCTTGTTAATCCGATTGGAAGTATTTATGAAAAAAATATATCTATCGCTTATGTAGGTGCACTTAGATATAAAAATATATTAGAGAACGTTCTTAATATTATTTCAGAAAGAAACTATATCGAGCTTAATTTTTATGGTGAAGGAAGTGAAGAAGTAAACAATTTGGTTAAAGATTATGCATCTCGCTATGATAATATACAATTTCATGGTAAGTTTAGAAATCCCGATGATCTGGAAAGAATATATAAAGGGACAAATATTAATTTTGTTTGTTATGATAATACTTTAGAAAATGAAAGAGTAGCTTTACCAAATAAATATTATGAATCAGGTTTTTTTAATATACCTATTGTGTGTTCAAAGAATACTTTTTTATCGACATTAGTTGAAAAAAACAACATGGGATGGTCTATTGATATTGATTATGATAGTTTGAAATGTTTTTTTGATAATCTAACTGTTACTGATCTCAAAAAAAAACATGATAACATAAAGTTATTAGATAAAAAGATATTTATAAAATGAAAATAAAAGATAAAACTCTCCTCATCACTGGGGGAACAGGGTCGTTCGGAACGGCTGTACTTAACCGTTTTTTACAAACAGATCATTTTAAAGAAATACGTATTTTTTCTCGTGATGAGAAGAAGCAAGATGATATGCGTAACTTGTATAAAAACGATAAAATTAAGTATTATATTGGAGATGTACGAGAGTATACTTCAGTAGAGCCTGCTACAAGAGGTGTTGATTATATATTTCATGCAGCAGCATTGAAACAAGTGCCATCATGTGAATTTTTTCCCATGCAAGCTGTAAAAACAAATGTAGAAGGAACTCAAAATGTAATTCGTGCAGCAGCGACAAATCATGTAAAGAAGGTGATTTGTTTGTCTACTGACAAAGCAGCATATCCTATCAATGCGATGGGAATTTCAAAAGCCATGATGGAGAAAGTAGCGGTAGCAGAAGCACGTAACTTACAAGATACGGTGGTTTGTTTAACACGTTATGGAAATGTAATGGCCTCTCGGGGGTCTGTAATTCCTTTGTTTTTAAATCAAATTCAAAAAGGAGAACCGATTACCATTACGGATCCCTATATGTCTCGTTTTTTTATGTCATTAGAAGACGCTGTAGATTTAGTATTATTTGCTTTTGAAAATGGAAATCCGGGTGATTTATTTGTCAATAAAGCGCCTGCTGGTTCAATTGGTGATTTAGCTAAAGCTTTGATAGAATTAACAGGTAAAGAAGTTCCTATCAAGATTATAGGAACTAGACATGGGGAGAAATTATATGAAACACTTTGTACTCGAGAAGAAATGATGAAAGCAGAAGATATGGGCGATTTTTACCGTGTACCTGCGGATAATCGTGATTTGAATTATGCGAAATATTTTTCTGAAGGGGAAGAAGATATCTCAAAAATAGAGGACTATCATTCACATAATACTGAGCAAGAAGGAGTAGAAGGTTTGAAAAAACTCATCTCAAAATTACCCTTAATTCGTAAAGAAATTTTTGGGGAAGATGTGATGCAATATCCTTAGTAATCATATTTTTATAACGCTTAAAACTAATGACGGATAAAATGATACACCAAGGAGATAAATATGAAGATCAACGAGGGATAATTACTTATAATAATGAATTTGATACACAGAATGTCAAACGTATTTATACCATAGAGAATCATAATACAAGTTTTATTCGAGGTTGGCAAGGACATAAAATTGAGCAACGTTGGTTTGCTGCAATGAAAGGTAAATTTGAAATTTCTGTTATTCAAGTAGATGATTTTGATAAACCATCCAAAACATTACCGATTCAGAAATTTATGCTGGATGATCAATCCTTAACTTATCTTCATGTTCCGGCAGGTTGTATTACAGCGATACAAGCCGAAGAAGAGAACAGTAAGTTATTAGTACTTGCAGATTATAAGCTCGGAGAAATACATGATGAGTATCGTTTTGAGTTAGATTACTTCGAAATGTAAGGATTAGAATAGTAGATTATATATAATAAATGAGTAACACATCACCAATCATGAATAATCAATCGCCAAAAAAGATTGGAATTACAGGACAAAAAGGTTTCGTAGGGAGCCATTTATATAATACGTTAGGATTGTTTCCTGAGGAATTCGAACGTGTAGAATTTCAGAAAGAGTATTTTGAAGAAACTGATAAATTAGATGAATTTGTTTCACAATGTGATGTAATTGTTCATTTGGCGGCATTAAATCGTCATGATTCAGAACAATTTATTTACGAAATGAATGTGGGTTTAGCTCAAAAATTAGTAGATTCATTAAAAAGAACAAATTCAAAAGCCCATGTATTAATTTCCTCTTCTACACAAGAAGAAAGAGATAATTTATATGGAAAATCCAAGAGAGAAGGTCGTCAGGCCATTGCGAATTGGGCACAAGAAAATGGGGGAAATGTAACAGGTCTAATTATTCCGAATGTATTTGGGGCTTTTGGTAAACCTTATTATAACTCGTTTATTGCGACTTTCTGCTATCAATTAACACATGGAGAAACTCCTACTATTGCTACGGATGGAGAGGTAAAGCTTATTTATGTACAAGAATTAGTCTATACAATTATTAATGAAATCCGTTCTGAGAAAAGTAATCCTGAGCTATTAATCGAACCTACCTCAACAAAGAAGGTCTCGGAGGTTTTGGCTTTACTAAATGATTATAAAACAAGATATTTCGATGGAGGAGAAATTCCGGTTTTGAACAATCAGTTTGAACATAATTTATTCAATACCTATCGTTCCTATATCGATCACAAAACTCATTATCCTGTAAAATTTGTACAGCATACAGATCCTAGGGGAGCTTTTGTTGAAGTAATTCGTTTGGGAATAGGTGGACAATGTTCGTTCTCTACAACTGTTCCTGAGATTACCAGAGGAAATCATTATCATACCCGTAAAATAGAACGTTTTGCTGTTATTAAAGGGAAAGCATTGATACAATTAAGAAAAATAGATACAGATGAAACATTAGATTTTTATCTGGATGGAACAGAACCTGCATATGTGGATATGCCTATTTGGTATACTCATAATATTAAAAATATAGGAGAAGAAGATTTGTATACCATATTTTGGATTGATGAACCTTTTAATCCGGAAGATGCAGATACCTATTTTTTAGAAGTTTAAAAATATTACAAATTAATGAAAAAGCTAAGAGTAATGACGGTGGTGGGGACACGACCAGAAATTATAAGATTATCAAGAGTATTGTCAGCATTGGATGCGTCTGAAGCTGTAGACCATATCATTGTTCATACCGGACAAAATTATGATTACGAATTAAATCAAATTTTCTTTGAAGATTTGGGACTTCGTAAACCAGATTATTTTTTAGAAGCGGCGGGAAAAACAGCTACAGAAACTGTTGGAAATATTTTAATTAAAATTGATCCGCTTTTAGAGGAGTTACAACCTGATGCATTTTTGGTTTTAGGAGATACAAACTCTTGTTTGTGCGCGATACCAGCTAAAAAACGTCATATTCCTATTTTCCATATGGAAGCAGGTAACAGATGTTTTGATCAGCGAGTACCGGAAGAAACCAATCGTAAAATTGTAGATCATACGGCAGATGTTAACTTAACTTATTCGGATATTGCTCGTGAATATTTACTAAGAGAAGGATTGCCTGCGGACAGAATTATTAAAACAGGTTCTCCCATGTATGAGGTACTTAATCATTATTTACCTGAAATTGAAGCGTCCCATGTTTTGGATAAATTAAATTTAGAGAAAGGTAAGTTTTTTGTGGTATCATCTCATCGTGAAGAAAATATAAACTCGGAAAAAAACTTTAAAGGATTGATGACTTCTTTAAATGCGATTGCAGAGAAGTATAATTATCCAATTATCGTTTCAACACATCCTCGAACAAGAAGTATGATTGAAAAAATGAAGATGGAGATGCGTCCGGAGATTCAATTCTTGAAACCTCTAGGTTTTCATGATTATAACGCACTTCAAAAATATGCATATGCCGTGTTATCTGATTCTGGGACGATTTCTGAAGAATCTTCTATATTGAATTTCAGAGCTCTTAATATTCGTCAGGCTCATGAACGTCCGGAAGCAATGGAAGAAGCTTCTGTAATGATGGTTGGCCTTTCTCCGGAGCGTATTATGCAAGGATTGACACAAGTCCTAAGACAAAAAGTAGGAGAGGAACGTAATTTTCGTAATGTAGCAGATTATTCGATGCCGAATGTTTCCGAAAAAGTAGTTCGTATCATTATTTCATATACTGATTATATTAAGAGAACCGTTTGGTCAGAAGAAATTTAAACAGATGAATGTACTTTTTTTAACCCTTGTAGAAATTGATTCCGTTGAAGATAGAGGAATTTATCAAGATTTACTTCGTAAATTTCGAAATGAAGGGCATAATGTTACCATTGTGACTCCTGTGGAAAGACGAAAGGGAATATCTACGAATTATAAAGTAAAAGATGGGGTATCAATTCTTCAAGTTAAAACACTTAACATTCAAAAAGCCCATATAATTGAGAAAGGAATTGGGACATTAGCAATAGAATATCAGTATCTTCTTGCTATAAAGAAATATGCTTCAGATAAAAAATTTGACTTAGTTTTATATTCAACTCCTCCGATTACTTTTGCAAAAGTAATTTCATACATCAAAAAACGAGATCATGCGTATTCCTATCTTCTCTTGAAGGATATTTTTCCTCAAAATGCAGTAGATATTGGAATGCTGAAAGAAAAAGGTTTTTTACACCGTCAGTTTTTGAATAAAGAAAAAAAACTATATCAAATATCGGATACTATAGGTTGTATGTCTCCTGCAAATGCTGAGTTTATTTTAAGGCATAATCCTGAAATCAATTCTCAAAAAGTAGAAGTAAATCCAAATACGATTGAACCTATTGAGATTAATTATACTGATGAAGAAAAAAAGAGTATTCGTCAACAATATCAGATCCCAATCGATAAAAGGGTGTTGGTGTATGGTGGAAATTTAGGAAAGCCTCAGGGGGTAGATTTTTTATTGGAAACTATTGCTGGAACAAAAAATGAAAATGCCTTTTTCTTAATTGTAGGTAACGGTACTGAATTTCCTAAAATTAAACAATGGTTTGAAACAAATAATCCTCCAAATGCAAAGTTATTACAAAGCTTACCCAAAGAAGATTATGATAAACTATTAGCTTCTAGTGATATAGGATTGATTTTCTTAGATGAAAATTTTTTAATACCTAATTTTCCATCAAGATTATTATCGTATCTTGAAATGCAAAAGCCGGTAATTACGGCTACAGATCCTAATACTGATATTGGTGATATTGTAGAGAAAAATGGTTGCGGTTTGAAAGTGTTAGCAGGAGATATTCATGCTATGAATAAGGCGGTGGATACATTAGTTTCTGAGAATTTGAAAACTTTTCAAGAAAATTGTATTTCACTATTGCATAACGAATATTTAGTTGATAAATCATATCAGTTAATAATAAAAAGAATACTTTAAAATGTATAAAAGCTTTTTCAAAAGGGTAGTAGATTTTACAACAGCTTTCATAGGGTTGATGATTTTATCTCCTATCTTTATTGGAGTAACAATAGGACTATATTTTGCTAATCAAGGGACGCCCTTCTTTTTTCAAACACGTCCCGGCAGAAATGAAAAGAGATTCAAAGTGATCAAGTTCAAAACAATGAACGATAAAAAAGATAGCCAGGGTAATATGTTACCAGACTCAGAAAGATTGACAACGATTGGTAGTATCTTACGTAAAACATCATTGGATGAAATCCCACAATTAATCAATGTATTGAAAGGGGATATGTCATTGATAGGTCCAAGGCCTCTTTTGGAAAAATATTTACCTTATTATACTCAAGAAGAAAAAATAAGACATACTGTAAGACCCGGAATTACGGGTTGGGCCCAGCTGCAAGGGAGAAATACTTTAAAATGGGATGACCGATTGGCATATGATATAGAATATGTAAATAACATTTCTTTTTCTTTTGATTTAAAAATCTTTTTCTTAACTATAAAAAAAGTATTTAAATCAGAAGGTGTAATAATGGATCCAAGATCCATAATGAAAGATTTAGATGAAGAAAGATCTGATTGTTAGTGAACTAAAAGATGCTCGTTATCTAGAAGAAATAGTAACAATGCATCGAGATATATTTCTAGGAACAGAGTTGTACGGAAAGTTGATGTATTTTGATGAAAATTTTCCGGATTATTTTAAAAAAGTCTTAGAAAGTAAAAATGACTATATTGTTGGAGTCTTCAAAGATGAAAGTATTATGGGATTTCTACATTTAAAAAAAATAGAAAAGACGTTGTTTCTGAATAATATTTTTTTTAAAGAAGAAATTAGAGGAGGCGGAATAGGAACAGATACTTTAAGAGAAGTACTTACAAAGCCATTTGTTACATTAGAAGGTTTTGAATATCTAGAATTAGATGTTTTCGAATCAAATGTACTTGCTAAAAAATGGTATAATAAGCTGGGACTATTAGACGTAAGTACTAGTGATTGGTATTTTCTTCAAAGTAAAAAGAAGGAGGATTGTAATGGAGATTTTAAAATAAATGAGGATATAAATAATTTTAAAAGTTTATATTATAATGATCATAAAGTGGCAACATTTGTCAATGACTCCTATATAATTGCTCACGATACTATTGCATTACAATATAAGTCTTCTGCTCAATTTATTTATAGAACAGTCAAAAATGAGAATGCTATAGTTAATAATATGAAATTTGATTCTTCAACAAGAATGCGTGGAAATATTTCAAGTATAATTGATAAAATACAATGTTTAATTTCGAAGTAATCCAAAATAATTCCCCGAGGTGGAATGAGATAGTTAAGCAAGCTAAGGTTTTTGATTTTCATCACACCTCATACTTTCATCAGATAGATACTGATTTTGATACCCAATTGCTATATTTTTATAGTGATAATGAATTTATTGCGTTACCAGTAGTGATCCGGCCAATTGAAGGTACAAAATATGTTGATTTGACTTCAGTATATGGATATTCGGGACCCTTATCTTATTTTAACAATGACGTTTCAAAAAATGAACTTATTCATTTCTTTAAAACATCATTTATTGATTATTGTACACAGAATAATATTATTTCTGTTTTTTCTCGCCTTCATCCTCTGATATCAGAACAAAAAGATATTTTGGGTGGCTTGGGAGAGATATTGGATTTAAATAAAACAGTTTCTATAGATTTGACAATTGATCAGGTAGAACAACGTCAAGCATACAGAAAGTCACTCAAATCTGAGCTCAATCAGTTGAGACGAAAAGAAATTATTGTTGAATCTGTGAGTACTTCTCATGATATTGATGCTTTTATAGCGATTTATTATGAAACGATGGATCGTGTAAGTGCGAGTCCTAATTATTATTTTTCTAAAAAATATTTTTATGATTTTTTGAATAATGATGATTTTCAGGCAAGATTATTAGTAGCAAAAAATAATGATAAGGTAATAGCAGGAGCTATTTTTACCCATACAGATAAAATAATGCAATACCATTTAGCAGGGACAACAGAAGAGTATATTAAGGATACTCCCATGAAGTTGATTTTGGATGAAGCCCGCTTAGTAGGAAATGAAAGCTCTGCGGAAAGCTTACATTTAGGAGGCGGAGTAGGAGGAAGTGATGATGATTCTTTATTTAAATTTAAATCTGCCTTTTCAAAAAACTTCAAACAGTTTTCGGTATGGAAATATATCGTAAATACTGAAGTATATGATCAATTATCAAAGGATAAAGAACACTCAAATTTCTTTCCATTATATAGAAGTTAGACAGAGCAATCTTATCTAATCTTTGTACAATGAGTTAATTATGATTATTAATTTTATAAAATAATATGAATTCAAAAATCTGGCTTTCCTCTCCCCACATGGGAGGAAATGAATTAAAGTATATCCATGAAGCATTTGATGCCAATTGGGTTGCTCCTTTAGGTCCGAATGTAGACGGATTTGAGAAAGATTTGGAACATTTTTTAAATGCTGATGTAAAAGTGGCGGCTCTTTCAGCAGGCACTGCTGCATTGCACCTTGCACTTATTGAATGTGGTGTTATACACGGTGATGAAGTGATCTGTCAGTCTATTACTTTTTCGGCATCTGCTAACCCTATTGCGTATCAGGGAGCAGTTCCGGTGTTTATAGACTCAGAAGAAGATACTTGGAACATGTGTCCAATAGCTTTACAACAGGCAATAGAAGATAGAATATCTAAAGGTAAAAAGCCTAAAGCAATTATAATTGTGCACCTGTATGGAATGCCTGCTAAAATGGATGAAATTATATCGATTGCCATGAAGTATGAAATTCCTATTATTGAAGATGCAGCTGAAGCTTTAGGATCAAAATACAAGAGTAAAGCTTGTGGCACTTTAGGACGTTTTGGGATTTTATCTTTTAACGGAAATAAAATTATTACGACTTCAGGAGGAGGAGCTTTGGTTTGCCATACTCAAGAAGATAAAGATAAAGCCGTTTTTCTTTCTACTCAAGCTCGGGATAATGCACCTCATTATCAACACTCGCATATAGGATATAACTATAGAATGAGTAATATAACGGCAGGTATCGGTCGTGGGCAAATGGAGGTTTTGAATGATAGGGTAAATGCTCGTAGAGCAATGAATAATTTTTATGTGGAACTATTTAAAGATGTAGATGGTGTCAATATTCTTTCTGAACCTAGTACAGATTTTTATTCTAACCATTGGCTCACTGCAATAACTATTGATGATGCTAAAACAGGTAAAACCCGTGAAGATCTTCGATTAAAATTTTTAGAAGAAAATATAGAATCAAGACCTTTATGGAAACCTATGCATATGCAACCGGTTTTTGCAGACGCCCCTTATTATGGAGGAACAGTTGCTGAAAAGCTTTTTGAAAAAGGATTGTGTTTACCTTCTGGATCAAATCTTACAGATCCCGAAAAAGAAAGAATTGCCCAATCAATAAAAAAGTTTTTTTCTAAATAGTATTATTTATTTTAATAATATTCATAAAATAAATATAAATAGGCTAGATCAGAGTAGTTTTACGGCTACTTTGGTTTAGTTTTTTATGATGATTTTATCTTGAAATATTGACCTACAAAAAAACACAAATTCTGACAGATTTCATATCTTTGTTGTAATTCAATGTTTGTGAGAAAATATCCCTTCTGGAAAATGCTTATGGATTACAGCATAACAATTAGTGCTGTTATTGTTCTGATTCCTATACTGATTTTATTAGTCGTAATAACTTCTTATGATACAGGATTCCCTGGGATTTTTGTTCAACAGAGAATTGGAAGAAACGCCTACCTGTTCAATATTTATAAATTTCGAACAATACATCCTAAAACTTTTCGAAAATCAAAAATAGGGAGTTGGATAAGAAAAAGTAAATTGGATGAACTTCCCCAGTTATTTAATATTTTAAAAGGTGATATGTCCCTCATTGGACCTAGGCCAGATATTCCTGGGTATTATGACAAGTTAAAAGGAAATGATCGCCTTATACTTCAACTAAAGCCAGGACTTATCAGTGAGGCCGGAATTAAATATAGCAATGAGGAAGAATTATTGAATCAGCAGGAAAATCCTGTGAATTATAATGATAATGTACTTTTTCCGGATAAGGTTAAAATGAATTTAGAATATTATTATAATCTTTCTATTAGAAAAGACCTATCTATATTACTGAAGGTTTTTTCAATTTTTAGAATGAAATAATTTAATTAAAAAATGTTATGAAATTATTGCTTAAAAAATTATACATATTGAGTTTTATGGGTGTTATCTCTTTATTGTCTGCTCAGATAGATATAAAAGTTGACCCTCTTTTAGTACCCATTGGAGTATTGAATGCGGCCATTGAAAAACCTATAACCGAAAAGATTACTTTACAGGGAGAGGTCTTTATTTCTCCGTGGAAATCTTTTGCTGGAAAAAAACTCGAAGTGTATATGGGAACTTTAGAAGGAAGATACTATTTCACTGAAGCCATGAAAAAATGGTATGTGGGAGGATATTTTTCCATGGCTACATTTGATCTACAAAAGTGGAATTATTGGAATAAAACAACAGTACAAGACGAATTTGGTAATGCTGAAATACTACCTGATGGTACTGTTCGAATGACGGAAAGATATCAAAAAGGATTTGCTTTTATAGTGGGAGTAGATACCGGATATCGCTTTGAAATCAATGAAAAACTAGGATTGGAGCTATTCTTGGGAATAGGAACTGTACAATCCTTTTATAAAGGATATTATAAAGATACAGGTGAAAGAAATGATGGGGCTAAAAAATGGAATAAAAGTGGAGAGTTTCTTCCAACGAGAGGAGGGTTGATGTTGACGTATCATCTGAATTAATAATATATTAAATATGCATAAGTAGTTATTTATGCTTCCCATTGCTCTTCTAGGGAGGGGAAGGGGTAGAAAAGTGACAAAAACTAATCAATTCATTGAACCCATTTATTAAAAAACTAAAATCTGCTAATCTGTTAAGAGTTTTTTCTTTAACAGGGATTTCTACATTGATAAAGCTTGTTACAAGTTATGTTACTGTAAAAGTGCTTGCAACCATTATTGGACCATCTGGAATTGCTATGATGGGACAATTACAAAACTTTACCACCATTTTAACTACGTTAGGAGCCGGAGGAATTAATAATGGAGTTGTAAAGTATGTGGCAGAGTATCAAGAAGAACCACATGTATTAAGATCTGTTTTAAGTAATGGATTTAAGATAACAGCCTATTTATCAATTTTTATAGGCTTTATAATTATATTACTATCTGGTTATTTAAGTACTTTGATTCTTCTGGATAGTCAATACTATTATATTTTTATTTTATTTGGTATTAGTCTTTTCTTTCTTTCCATTAATAATTTTTTCTTATCTGTCCTTAATGGTTATAAGGAGTTTAGAATGTTTATTGTTGTCAACATCGTAACCAGTCTTATCGGGTTGGTTTTTACTATTTGTTTAGTTAGTTTGTTTAATATTAGAGGAGCTTTAATATCTATAGTGAGCTATCAGGCAGTAGTGGTTTTTTTTACCATTATTTATATAAGAAAATTAGGGTGGTTTCAGAAAAGCTTTTTATGGGGAGCTTGGAATAAAGAAATGATAAAAAAGTATGCTTTTTATTCCTCTATGGCTATTGTAGCTGCAGGGACGGTTCCCGTTAGTCAACTGATTATAAGAAGATTTTTGATTGATGCTTATTCTATAACAGACGCTGGATATTGGGAAGCAATCAACAAAATATCAGGTTTATATTTAATGGTGTTTACTTCCACATTTAGCGTATATTACTTACCGAGACTTTCTGAAATAAAAGATCAACTTGCCCTAAAAAATGAGATTATAAAAACGTATAAAATATTTTCACCCTTACTTATTGTGAGTTTGATATCCATATTTCTTTTGAAAAATCTAGTGATATCGGTATTGTTTACAAAGGAATTTTATCCCATTAAAGACTTATTTTTGTGGCAACTTTTGGGTGATTTTTTTAAAATAGTAAGTTGGATTCTAGCTTTTGTAATGGTGGCTAAGTCAATGACTAAAATATATATTATTACAGAAATTTCATTTTCAGTTTTACAAATAGTAATATCCTATTTTTTAATAAATCATAATGGAGCTTTGGGTGCAACACAGGCCTATTGTATCAACTATTTTATTTATTTTGTAGTGATGTTGATGATATTTAAGAGTATTCTTTTAAAAAAATGATAATATGAAAATACTAATACCTTTAGTTGGAGTTTTTGGAAATGCCGGTGGTTGGAGGGTACTTTCAAAATTGGCTGATTATTGGATTGCATATGGACATGATGTTAGTTTTTTAGCATATGAAAAAACTTCAGAGCCTTATTTTCCTACAAAGGCGCGTGTTTTTTATTATAATCTTTTAGGAGAGATTAAGAATCATAATAATAGTGACGCGATTTCCCCGTTATTTGGACCATTATATTTAAGAAAAGCACTTATTAAAGCAATGAATTTTTTAGAAGCAGATATTGTTCTTGCTACTCATAGCTTTACTGCATACCCTGTGAAAAAATCTAATATTAAAGCCAAGAAGTTTTATTATATACAAGCATATGAACCCGATTACTATTATAAAAAAGATATCAAGACTCGGTTTTTTAAGTGGATTAGTAAGAGATCTTATAAACTAGGTCTTAATATGATAGTAAATGCTCCTATGTACCTTAGTTATAAAGAAATTAAAACGAATATGTTTGTATATCCGGGGCTTGATATGCAGAATTATAGTCCTGCTATTACAAAACTAAAGCAGGAAAAAACTATTTTAGGAACTATTGGGCGTAAAGAAGAATACAAAGGAACAATATATATCATAGAAGCATTTAAAATATTACAAAAAAAAATAGACAATATAGAATTACATATTGCTTTTGGAGATAAGGAATTAGAAAAAAATGATGGAATTAAAGTTTTGAATCCTCATGGAGATCAAAATTTAGCCAATTTTTATAAATCTTTGGATATGTATATTTGTGCGGGAACTATTCAGTTGGAAGCGGTGCACTATCCTATCATAGAAGCTATGGCTTGTAAAATACCTGTGATTACTACGGGATACCTTCCTGCATCATCTTTAAATTCATGGATGGTGCCTATAAGAAACCCTCATGCTATTTCAGATCAAGTTCTTGAGGTAATAAATAATAAGTTTACAGATAAGATGGATAATGCATATGAAGATATTAAGGTTTTTGAGTGGAATAATGTAGCATCAAAAATGATAGACTATTTTAAAGAAATATAATATTCATAATGCTTGAGAATATACCCTCTCGTATTCAGTCAAATTGTAATATATTTGTGACGTTTAAAATAAATTAGATTGTAGACCGCTTAACTATGAAGATTAATAATAAAGATTTTGATTTGCATGAATTGATACATCCCTATCTGAAAAGATGGACACTCATTTTTGGATGTATGGTTTTTGCTCTTATTATATCCCTTTTTTATATCAAATTAAAAGCACCAGTTTTTAAGGTGCAGACTTCTGTTTTAATCAAGGATGCCAAAAAAATGTCTGATGCTGGAGATATAAGTATTTTGCAAGGTATGCCAGGTTTTGGAGGAATGGGTACTAATAGTATTGAAAATGAGCTTGAAATTTTTCAATCTAAAAAAATTATTGAAGATGTTGTAAAAGACCTTAAACTACAGATACCAGTTTTTGCTGAACAAGGATTTTATGATTTAGAATTATATAAAGATACTAATCCTTACCAAATATTTTTGGTGAGGGAAAATATATATGGAGAGAAACCTAAAAAGCCAGTTACTATCAAAGTGCAAGGCAATGTCATCACTTTATCCTCCGATGAGCTTTCCAATGATATCAAAAGTAATTTTAATAAACTCATTAGATTACCTTACGCAGATATAATTATCACAAAGAATGGTAGTTTTGATAAAAAAAAGACTCAAAAGTTAGATCTAGAAGAAATTTATTTTAAATATATCGATTTTCAAGATGCTGTAGACTTCTATCAAAATGGACTAGCTGTTACTTTGCTTGATAAAGATGCTACGGTTATAGGGCTTAGCATGAATCATATAAATAAAGAAAAAGCAATCGATATACTTAATGCAATTGTTAAAAAATATAATTTTTATGCTATAAATGATAAAAATGTTGAATCCGAAAAGACTAAAAATTTTATTGATGATCGAATTAGCATTATTTCTAAAGAACTTGGGGATGTAGAATCGGAAAAGGAATCTTTTAAAACAAGAAATAAAATAGTAGATGTTCAGAGTGATGCCTCTATTAATTTACAGACAGAACAAGCATCAAAAAAGAAGCTTATAGAAATTGACACCCAGTTGGAATGGAATAAAATGTTAACAAGTTATTTTACTCACCAATCCAAAAATGAACTTATACCTTTAAATCTTGGGATAGATAATCCTGTTGCTTTAGCCAATATAAATAATTACAACAAGTTTGTCCAAGAAAGAAATACAAAATTAGAAAGTGCTACTCCATCGAATCCAGTTATAAAGGATTTGGACATTCAAATATCTAATCTTCGAAACATTATTAAAGAAGGGTTGGTTAAGGAAAGAAGTGCTTTGCAAATTAGCAGAAATAGTGTGGAAGAAGAATCTTTTAAAGCAAGTAAATCAATAGCTACTGTTCCTGGAAAAGAGAGAATGTTTAGGAATATAGAAAGACAACAGCAAATTAAAGAAAATCTTTTTTTATTGTTATTACAAAAAAGAGAAGAAGCTGCAATATCTATGGCTATCACTTCAGACAAAGCACGAGTAGTAGATAAAGCGTATGCTTTGCAAAAGCCTGTGGCACCACGGAAAATGATGATCATGGGAGGAGCCCTTATCACAGGATTTTTATTATCTACAATTTTAATACTTGTAAAAGAACTTTTAAATAATAAGATTATTGTAAGAGGTGATATAGAAAAGCTATCCAGTACTCCTGTGATTGCAGAAATCCCTAAAGCATTGAAAAAATCCGATCAATTGATAAAAGGGAATGATTTATCTCCATTAGCCGAAGCTTTTAGAATTTTAGTCACTAATCTTAAATTTATATTAAGAGGTAAAGAGAATGCAAAAATAATTATGGTGACTTCTTCTATGAAAGGAGAAGGAAAGACTTTTGTTTCTGTAAACCTCGCTTTAGCACTTACAACTCCCAAGAAGAAGGTTTTGGTGATTGGTAGTGATATTAGGAATCCACAGTTACAAAGATATAACCCGTCTATGAAGTTAGCACAAGGATTGACGGAGTATCTCAATGGAGATATCAATGATGTGGAAAATATAATCCATCCGAGTGGATTTATTTCAGGGACAGATTTTATTTACTCAGGAGCTATACCTCCTAATCCTAATGATCTTTTACAAAATGACAGATATGAAACACTATTAAATGAAGTGAGATCAAAATATGATTATGTAATTTTGGATACAGCTCCATTAATGCCAGTAACGGATTCATTCCTGATTTCTCATTTAGTGGATTCTACAGTGTATGTGGTGAGATCAGATAAATCATTAAAAGATTATATGAACTTTGCGAATATCAATATAGAAAATGAAAAACTAAAAAGTGTGGTTTTCGTTTTAAATGATATTAAGAAGTCAAACTTTGCCTATGGAAATCAATATGGTTATTCAAAAGAAGAAAATAGATGGTGGCATTTTTTTAAGAAATCATAAAAAATAAATAAGCAGACTAAATTTTAATGGTTTATTATATTGTTTTTATTTTTTCAGGTATATTATCTTTTGTTGCAGAACTTAAATATAAAAAGATAATATGTATAATCTTGGCTATTATATTGTCCTTATTTGCGGGGTCAAGAATAGGAATAGATCGGGATTATTATATGTATTTGAAAAATTTCAGATATGTAGAACCAACATTTTCAGTTTTCCTAGAGAAAAATCATTTAGAATGGTGTATGTTTTTTATTCCTGATTTTTTCAGACAATTTTATAATAGTAACATGGATGTTGCGAAGGCTTGCTTTGTGTTCTTCGCAACACTAGGGGTTAGTTTGAAAATTAGGGCTATTGCAAAATATTCTGAATATATTTTTTTAAGTGTAATATTATATTTTGGAAACTTATTTTTAATGCATGAGATGACAACTATTCGGGCAGGTATTGCTGCGGGATTCTTTCTTCTTTCTATTAAAAATATTGAACAAAAAGAGCATCTTCAATTTTTTATTAAACTATTGTTATGTTTCTTTTTTCATTCATCAAGTATATTGTATATTTTACCTTGGATGTGTTATACTTTTAGAGTGCCTATTAAATACTATTATTATGTTATTATTATTTCCATTGTGTTGGTAGTATTTAATATTAACTTGATTACCATATTATTGCTGGATAAAATATTTCCTAAAGTAGAATATTATATAAAAGCAATGGAATGGATGAAAGAAGGGAAAGTTAATGTTTTGAATTTTAAAATGTTGTTTGCCATGATTATAGTAGCTATTTTCTCTATGTTTTATTCAACATTAAAAGAACGATTTATATACTTTGATCTATTATTTAAAATACATATTATTTCTATTTGTCTTTTTTTGATATTGAGTGTATCTGGTGCGCAGGTGTTCTCTACCAGAGCTTTTGAAATGTATTCAGTAGTTCAAATTTTATTGTATCCAATGATTGTCCATATTTTTCCGGATAAGATGAAAATAATAGGATGGGCTTTGATTGTTGTTTTTTCCTGTATACAGACATTTTATTTAATAGATGTTGCAGATATATTTAAAGCATATGATTCATGGTTATAAATTATAAAACAATGATCCTATATAGTATAGTAAGTTTTAGGGAAGATTATAAAGAATCTGTTGTTTATAAAAATCTAACGCGATCTTTTATAAATAGTCAAGAGATTAATAAAAAGCTTCATCTATTTATATATGATAATACTGATGCTCTTGAGTGGAAACTAAATGCGGATGATGAAACAAATGCTGATATCCACATATATTATATACATAATCCCGATAATGTAGGTATTTCAAGAGCGTATAATGTGATCGCTGATTTTGCCCAAAATAATACCTTTGATCATATTGTTTTTCTTGATCAAGATACATATCTACCTTTAAATTTCTATTCTGTGTATGAAAAATTCTCAAGTTTAGAGAAAGATATATCAGTACCTTTAATTTATGGAGGAGAAAAATTAATTTCTCCAAGCAGATACAGGTTATATAGATCTTTTCTGTATGATGAGATTACCGACTCTTATATTACAACGAGAGGAAATTCATGTATAAATAGCGGGATTATGGTGAGAACGGATTTTTTTCATAAAGTAGGGGGATATAATAGTAAGCTGCGTCTGGATTTTTGTGACCATGAATTTATGGGACGAGTAAAATATTTTACGAAAAATTTGCATATAATTCCTATTAAATTGAAACAGGACTTTTCAACGAATACCAACTCAAAAGACAAAGCCTTATTTCGTTATTCATTGTTTATGAAGGATATTAAGATATTTAAACAAATAAAAAACCGTTTTTTAGTTACTTTATTTGTGGATTTGCCCCATCTATTAAGACTATCTTTGCAATACAAAAGCTTTGCATTCTTAAGACGAAGACTTTTTTAACCTGTTATTGTATGATGAGAGAGAATATATCCGTTTGTATGGCGTCTTATAATGGAAGTTCATATATAAAAGAACAGATAGAGTCTATTCTAAGTCAGCTTATTCACGGAGATGAACTGATTATTGTGGATGATACGTCGACCGATAATACATTAGATATTATTAACATGTTTAAGAGTGAATATATTAAAGTGTTTCGTAATAAAAAAAATAAAGGACACGTAAAAACATTTGAAAACGTTTTATCTTTGGCTAAGAATGATTATATATGTTTGGCGGATCAAGATGACATATGGATTAATGGTAGGTTAAATAGATTATTAGAAATAATAAAGGAAAAAAAAGTTTTGTTAGTTGCTTCCAATTTTCAAGTTAATAATGAGTCAGTGAATAATACAGAATTTCTTAGATTAGAAAGTGAAAATTCAAATAGAAATTTGGGAAATATATTGAGAATCTTTAAAGGAAAATCGGCATACTATGGGTGTACCATGATGCTGAATAAGAAATTACTGAAATATGTTCTTCCATTTCCGACTTATATAGAAGCTCATGACTTATGGATGGCAATATCTGCAAATATATTAAGATCTATTTATCATCTTGATGATAATACTCTTATTTATAGAGTACATTATAATAATTCAAGTTTAAAAAAAAGAAATATTAGACAGAAATTAAAAGCAAGATATTATTTTTGCAAAAATATTCTACTTATTTTAAAAAGGATAATATAAAATAACTATAATCTCAGATATGAAAAAAATTGTTATACTTGGTGGAGGAGGTTTTATTGGAGGGCACCTTGGGAAAAGACTAAAGAATGAAGGGCATCATATAAGAATTTGTGATATAAAAAAACATGAGTATTTTGATCATTCTGAAATTTGTGATGAATTTATTGTTGGAGATCTTACAGATCCTAAAGTTGTAAAACTGGTTATCGAAGACGGAGTTGATGAAGTATATCAGCTTGCAGCAGATATGGGAGGTGCATTATATATTTTCACTGGTGAGCATGATGCGGATGTAATGCATAATTCTGCGATAATTAACTTGAATGTATCAAGAGAATGTGTACTAAAAAAAGTAAAAAAAGTTTTTTATTCATCTTCTGCTTGTATGTATCCTGAGCATAATCAATTAGATCCTAATAATCCAAATTGTGAAGAAAGCTCTGCGTATCCTGCGAATCCGGATTCGGAATATGGTTGGGAAAAATTATTTTCAGAAAGGTTGTATTTGGCATATAATAGAAATTATAACTTAAATGTAAGAATTGCTAGATTCCATAATATCTTTGGTCCTCAGGGTACTTGGTTCGGAGGTAAAGAAAAATCACCAGCAGCTATGTGCAGAAAAGTGGCTGAAGAAATGGATGGGGGACAAATTGAAGTCTGGGGAAATGGAAAACAAACAAGATCTTTTCTTTATATAGATGAATGCGTTGAGGCTGTGATAAGATTAATGGAATCTGATTTTTCAGAACCTGTCAATATAGGGAGTGAAGAGATGGTTTCTATCAATGAGCTTGCCCAAATGGCTATTGGCATTTCTCAAAAAAAGCTCTATATAAATAATCTCGAAGGAAAAGAATTTTTTGATAAATATGGTTTTAAATGTCCTTTAGGAGTAAAAGGTAGAAATTCGCACAATAAACTTTACAAAGAAAAGATAGGATGGGAAGTTTCCCAGCCATTAAGAGTGGGAATGGAAAAAACATATCAATGGATTTCAGAGCAGGTCCAAAAAAAAACGGTTGAACATTCTGTTTAAAATGAAAATAAGTATTATCACTGTTTGCTGGAATAGCGAAAAATATATAAGAACAGCTATCGAGTCAGTTCTTAATCAGACTCATAAGGATATTGAATATATCATTGTGGATGGAGGTTCTTCTGATGAAACTTTAGATATTATTAGATCATATGAACCCCATTTTGAAGGCCGGCTACGTTGGATAAGTGAAAAAGATAAGGGTATTTATGATGCGATGAATAAAGGAATCAATATGTCAACAGGTGATATTGTAGGATTACTCAATTCTGATGATTTCTATATTTCTAATAGTATTTTGGAAAGTGTAGAAGATTGCTTTAATAAAAATAAAGTAGATTCTGTTTTTGCGGACCTCTATTATGTAAAAGAAGATGATACCAATAAGATTATCCGAAAATGGAGAACAGGTAATAAAAAATCCTTTATTAGTGGATGGCATCCTGCACACCCTAGCTTTTTTGTAAAAAAAAGTATTTACAATAAATATGGACTCTTTGATCTTACCTATAGAATAGCTGCTGATTTTGAAATTATGTTGAGGTTTTTGGAAAAGCATAAAATTTCATCATTTTATTTGGATAATTATATTTTAAAAATGAGGTTAGGTGGAGAATCTAATAAAAGTTTTGCCAATATAAAAAAAGGAAAACAGGAAATTTTAAATGCTTTTGAAAAACATACTATAAAAGTTCCTTTTTATTATCCATATAGAAGATGGATGCTTAAAATTTTTCAACATTTTTGAAGCAATTTATTATATTTAAAACCTTATAAAAAATTATATTTGTATTTCAAAGTAATATGTGGAAATAAAATGTAGATTTTTGAGAAACACGGCGGCATGAAAAAATATTTAAATCTTTCTAACCATAATGAAAGATATCTTTTTATTAATATTAGTAGTATAACAAGAAAAATTTTAAAAGAAGAAAGTTTTAAAAAATCTCATAAATCTGTTTTTTTTAACTCGGAGAGTAATTATAAAAGCATACTCGAATATATCGAAAAGTTGAATATAAAAACTATTGTTATCGAAACTTCAAATCTAAATCACCTTCCTGAAAAAATAACTAATGAAATTATTGAAGCAAAACTTCATGGGATTAAAGTATATGAAGTCCATGAATTTTATGAAAGAGTAAATGGGAGAATTCCACTTGTAAAATTAAATGCGAATGAATATTTAGTGGATGATGTTTTTTCTATTGGGTTGGAAAGCAATGATTTTTTTCTAAAGAGAATAATTGATCTTTCCGTATCAGTATTATTATTGCCGGTGGCACTTCCTGTAATTCTTTTTGGATCATTGCTTGTTTTTATGAATTCTCCCGGAAACGTTTTTTTCTCTCAAGAAAGAGTGGGTAAGAATTCTAAAAAATTTCGTATATATAAGCTCAGGACTATGAAAAATGAGCACTGTGGTGACTTTACTAAAAATAATGATGAGAGACTTTTAGCTTTTGGGAAATTTTTAAGAATAACCAAGATTGATGAGCTACCTCAGTTATTCAATGTCTTGAATGGAAATATGAGCTTGATAGGGCCAAGACCCGAACAACAAAAATATGTAGAAGAATCTGTAGCAGAGAATTCTTATTTTGATTTACGACATTTAGTAAAGCCCGGAATTACGGGGTGGGCTCAAGTCAATTTACCCAAGGCAACTCCTAAGGATAATTTAAAAAAACTTGAATACGATTTATATTATATCAAAAATTTTTCTCCGCTATTAGATGTTAAAATTTTATTGAAGACTGTAAAAGTTATATTTTCCTTAAATAGTAATTAATAAATGAACTTAGTTATATGGCTGATAAATGGATTTTATTTTGTTTTTTATTGGTATATAATATAATATTCTCACAGAATATTCAAGTTCCTATTTTTGCTTTTCATGGTGTTCCTCATGGTAAATACTCAACGAAGGAACAATTTCTCAATATGAAAAAAGCAGGGATAAATATTTGTTATACAGTGTATAATAATGATCAAGAAGCTCTAGAAGCTCTAGATGCGGCTCAATTGGCAGGGACAAAACTGGTGATTAGAGTACCCTCTTTATTTTCGGACACAGAAAAAGCAGTTACCCTTTTTAAAAAACATCCGGCTCTTTATGGATATTATGTAGCTGATGAACCTGTTCCCAAAGAATTTGATAATGTACTCAAGCTTGTTAAAAAAATTAAATCATATGACGATAAGCATATTGTATATGTGAATTTGTTTCCTAACTATGTTGGTCGTGAAGTTATTAATGGTCTTAGTTACAGAGATTATTTGGCAGAGTTTCTGAATAAAGTACCTGTGGATTTTTTATCATTTGATCATTATCCTATTATCAATAATATATTAAGAGGAGATTGGTATTCAAATTTAGAAGATATACGATATATTAGCAAAAAAAATAAAATTCCATTTTGGGCTTTTGCATGTTCTACGATTCATTACAATTATGCACAGCCAACCTTAGCAGGAATTAAACTCCAGCAACTGGGTAATTTATTATATGGAGCACAAGGCCTTCAGTATTTTGCATATTGGACATTAACCTATGAATATAATTGGGTGAAAGAAAAATATGGCTTTTCTATTGTAGATGATAAAGGAAATCCTACACCTACTTACAATATTGTAAAAACAGTGAATGAGCAGATTCAAAAGGTAGCATGGGTGTTTGCAGGGGCACAATCGGATGAAGTATATCATATAGGAGATGAAATTCCCTCAGGAACAACAAAATTAAATGCTACTCCAAAACAATTTAGATTTTTTTCAACATATGGTAAAAATGCCTTAGTTTCTTTTTTGTCAAATGGCACAAAGAAATTTGTCATTGTTCAAAATAAATCATTGACTGAAGATATTACCTTAGAATATAAATTAAAATCTTTCCTAAGTAAAGTAAATAATGATTCAGGGAAAATAATATCCTTACTGACCTCAAAAAAATATACTGAAACAATTTTGCCTGGAGATATTCTCATTTTTACCTATGATAAATAATCATTTATTATAATATCTTTGCATAATAAATTACGATACACTTATATTTTATGAAAATTAAAGAAACTCCCCTTAAAGATTGTTACATTATTGAACCAACAATTTTTGAAGACGAGAGAGGATATTTTTTTGAAAAATTCAACGAAGAGAAGTTTGAACAACTTACAGGGTTGAATGGGCACTTTGTACAAGATAATATTTCAAAATCCTCGTATGGTGTATTGAGAGGAATTCATTTACAAAAAGGAGAACACGCACAAGCTAAATTGGTATCATGTTTAGAAGGTAAAGTTTGGGATATAGCGGTGGATTTGAGAGAAGATTCTCCGACATTTGGAAAATGGTTTGGAATTGAGCTTACTGCTGAAAATAAATTGCAATTATATGTTCCTAGAGGATTTGGACATGGTTTTTGTGTGTTGACAGAGACAGCAGTGTTTTCTTATAAATGTGATAATTTTTATAACAAAGAATCAGAAGGGTGTGTAAAATTCAATGATCCTGATCTTAATATAGATTGGAAGATAGAGGAAAAAGATATGATACTATCAGAGAAAGATCAAAAGGCTGAAAGCTTTAAAGAAAGAAATTTTTAAATTATAATAGTATTCTGAAAACCACTTTATTAAAGTGGTTTTATTTTTTAGCCTAAAATCTTCAATATTTCGTATCTTTGCACACTCAAAATCAAAAAGATGCGTACAAAATCCGTAGGGAAGAAAAAAATTAATGTGGTTACTTTGGGCTGTTCCAAAAATGTATATGATTCTGAAGTTTTAATGAGTCAACTCGAAGCAAATGGCAAGAAAGTTGTTCATGAAGGGAAGGGAGATATTGTCGTGATTAACACCTGTGGATTTATTGACAATGCTAAAGAAGAGTCTATCAATACTATTCTCGATTATGTAGATGCAAAAAATAGAGGTGAGGTGGAAAAGGTTTTTGTTACAGGTTGCCTTTCCGAAAGATATAAACCGGATCTTATAAAGGAAATCCCGGATGTTGATCAATATTTTGGAACAAGAGATTTACCCATACTCCTAAAACACTTGGGAGCAGATTATAAGCATGAATTGGTGGGAGAAAGGCTTACAACAACTCCGAAACATTATGCTTATTTAAAAATTTCTGAGGGATGTGATAGACCTTGTTCGTTTTGTGCAATTCCTTTAATGAGAGGAGGGCATATTTCTACACCGATTGAGAAATTGGTTATTGAAGCCCAAAAGTTAGCAAAAAAAGGAACCAAAGAATTAATTTTAATTGCTCAAGATCTCACTTATTATGGACTGGATCTTTATAAAAAGCGCGCCCTTGCAGATTTACTAAAAGAGCTTGTAAAAGTAGAAGGAATAGAATGGATTAGATTGCATTATGCCTTTCCGAGTGGTTTCCCTGAAGATGTATTGGAAATTATCAAGGTAGAGCATAAAATATGTAATTATATTGATATTCCTCTTCAGCATATCAATTCTGATTTATTAAAGTCTATGAAAAGAGGGACAACACATGAAAAGACAACGGCTTTACTCGATAAGTTCAGAGAAAAAGTTCCTGGTATGGCAATTAGAACGACTCTTATTGTAGGATATCCGGGTGAAACAGAAGAAAAGTTTCAGGAATTAAAAGATTGGGTAAGAGAACAAAGGTTTGATAGACTGGGATGTTTTACTTATTCTCATGAAGAGAATACAACGGCCTATTCACTGGAAGATAATATTCCTCAAGAAATTAAAGAAGCAAGAGTAGAGGAGATTATGGAGCTTCAATCTTTAATTTCTTGGGAGAAAAACCAAGAGAAAATTGGGAATACTTACAGATGTATTTTTGATAGAAAAGAAGGAGAGTATTTTATAGGAAGAACAGAATATGATTCTCCTGATGTGGACAATACAGTGTTAGTATCTGCAACGGATACTTATATATCAATTGGTGAATTTGCATATGTAAAAATTACATCCGCAGAAGAATTTGATTTGTATGGGGTACTTATTTAAATAATTCTATTTATGGTGTTTATTTTGTAATATATTTTCAAAATAAATAAATTGTTGGTTTTTTTTGAAAAACAATAGTTTTTTAAGTAGAAAATTTAATTTTTTAATGTTTTTATTTCATTGATAATCAGTGTTTTGTATAATTGTTTATATATATATATAAATCTTTTTGATATAAAATTATGATTTTTAAATAAAAATATTAAATTTGTAGAGAAATCATGGCGTTTTAGAGTATGTTGTTGGAATCATGATATTTAAAAAAAGAAATGAGCTGTCTTTCCCTTTCAAATGGTTCATTTTCTTTATAATTTAAAGAAAAAAAAATTTAGGATAATTATCCTGTTTATTATAAATAACATTGATGAAAATGTAATTTAAAACCTTTAAAGACTTATGAAAAAAATTTTATTAACAACAGCTATGTTAGTTTGTCTTACCACACTTTCTAAAGCTCAGCAAGGACGAGTGGGGATTAATACTTCCGCTCCAGATGCGACTTTAGATATTGTAGCTAATACAGCTGACAACACTAAACCTGACGGACTGTTGGTCCCTCGTATGTCAAGAAGCCAGTTAACAGCTAAGGATGCTGCATATGTTGCTGCACAAAACGGAACTATCGTATTTGTTAATACACTCGATGGATCTGCAGCTGGTAAAGTAGTAAATGTAACTGCGACAGGTTACTATTATTATGACGCTCCTAATTCACAATGGAAAGGACTAGGAAGTGGTACTGTTGCAACAACATTTAATGTAACTTCTGAAATTACATCAGATTATACAGTTTTAGCAACTGATGATTATATTAAATTGAGAATTGCTACTTCCGGACATACTTTAACACTTCCTACTACAGGAATTGATGTAGGTAAAAAAGTCTATGTTTCCAATGCTGGTTTAAGTAATATTGATATTAACCCGGCTCCGAGAAATCAGACAACAGCTCAAGTTCAAGCGGGTGGCTCAGGGATATTACTATATATTGGAGGTGGAGAATGGGATTGGGTTACAGGATTTTAATATGATTACTTAAACTGACTAAAAATACTCAAAACATGAAATTAACAAGACATAATAATATAAAAAAGCTACTTTTTGTAGTCCCATTGGTTATTGGTAGCTATTTTAATGCTCAGGTAAGAATAGCAGATAGTAACGCTAATTCATCAGCAGCTAATAGTTCTGCATTTATAGATGCTTCTTCCAACCCTGCCTTTAATCTTTCACCGGAGAAGGGAAAGGGGCTATTATATCCCCGTACTGACTTAACGTTATTTACCACTTTTGGAGGACAAACTCCTTTTGGTATTCCTAACAATTATCCTAATCATTACGATGGGCTTATGGTTTTTAATACGGCCACCAGTGGACAAGCAGGTGTAGGTACTACGGAAGGAGGTGTGTTAACTGCAGGATATTGGTATTATGATAATAAATCGGGAACGACAAATGGAGGTACTTGGAGACCAGTTGGTGGTAGTGGAGCTTCACCAAAAGTCGATATTTTAACTACAGAAACGATGACAAATACTTTAGTTAATAGTGCACAAGTATTTGCAATTAAAGGTAGTTTTACTGCGACTGGAGCATCGACAGCCGTTAATATTCCTGCACCTACTGGAATGACTTCATTGTATTCCATTACTATTTATAAAGCAGGTACTGGAACAGTATTTTCCAGAGATTTATATTCATATGATGTAGTTGCAACCCCTGGGAATGCTATTACAGGTTCACCTACTATGTCTATAGTATACCCAAGTGGAACTTATGATTATGTATTAGAATATCTTAAATAACAAGATTTATTTATAATAAACACGGGACCAATGAGAAATTTCTCATTGGTTTTTTAGTGTATAGAAAATGAGAGTGAATAATGGATAAATTATTAATCCATATTTTCAGATGTATAATGCAGGATCGATAAATTTCCCTCTAAGAAGAGTGTTTGATTACTTATCTTATAGTCCTACTAAATATATGAATATTCATTCTCTAAAGTATCTTTATATTTATTGCTTATTTTATTTAATAATTTGATTTACAGGTTATTATTGGTATTGTATGGGTGAGAATTATGTGTAAATTAGTTAATTTTATTAACGTTTTTGATTTTATTTTAACGTTTTTTAACAGTGTTGCGTAAATGTCCTTTTAGTAGTAGGTTACAGGGGTTTTTAAGGTTTATTTAATTTTTCATTAACGTTTTTTAACAGTCCGAGTAGGGACTTTAGAATATTCCTAATACTTTTGCTCCGTCATAACCCATAAAATTTCAAAATGATGAAAAGATTCATTCTCGTAATCATAATGATGATTTCAACCCTTGGTGTTTATTCTTTTAGTAATAATACCAAAGATGCGAAAAAAACAAGCTATGCATCGTACTACCACGATAAATTTAATGGTAGAAAAACCGCTAACGGTGAGATTTTTGATAATTCTAAATTTACCGCAGCGAACAGAACGCTTCCATTTGGTACGAAAGTTAGAGTTACCAATTTGAACAATGGTAAAGAGGTAGTAGTAAGAATTAATGATAGAGGACCTTACCATGCATCAAGATCTTTAGATATGTCTAAAGCAGCGTTCGATGAGATCGGAAATATTGCCAGTGGTACTATTCCGATTGAATATGAAATTGTCGATTAAATTTATGATTTAAATTAAAAAAAGCCAGCTATTTCAGCTGGCTTTTTGTTTTTATATAGATGTCTGATCCTAACATAGCGTTACACAAAAACAGTAATGTTATGAAAGATCTTAATAATCAGTATATAAAACGTAGTCAAAAAGACTATAGCCTATCCTTTAAACTCTCTGTAGTACAAGAAGTGGAGAGTGGTTCGATCGGCAATCGAGCTGCCATGCGTA
>NZ_CACVBR010000001.1 GCF_902728265.1 Chryseobacterium potabilaquae | reverse complement strand
CCTTGATGCTTCAATCCAAAAGGATAATAATTGTTTTCTTTAAGAGCTTCTACTCCTGATCCATTGTTAAAATAGCTTAAACGCACATTTCCCAAATGGTCTGTATAATTGTAAATATACTTATTTTATGGAAAGTATTTATATTTGTAATATGGAAAACTCCAGATATGGTCTCTAAAAAATCCGAAGAAAAATATTCCTCCGGATTTATTTAAATATTGTTTAATTTTTGTCAACCTATTTTAGGATAGCTCAGTTAAAATTCACAGATTTTGCACAAAAACGGAGGATTATTCTTCCAGATTGGCTGTTTTAATTATATGACAATGATATGATTCATCCTCATATGAAAAAGAAAAATACCAAACGTTATTCACGCCATCTAAGGAAGATACTCCTATTTCTTCAATCCAAAAATGAAGATCATTTAAAAGATTTTCTTTAAAATCAATAAGTTCTTGATTCTTGATATTTTCTTTAATAGCATATACTAAAGCTTCTCTTTCATCTATTGAACAGTTTTGTGAGCAATATGTACCTCCCATAAACTCAAAAATAATCGTATATAAATTCATTGGTTATCTATTTCCTTTTGCGTTTCTACTATGGTTTTCTCCTGTTTCTTGTGCTTTTGCTTTCCAATGTTTTACTTGCTTTTCCAATTGTGTTTTTAATTTATTATCTTCTTTTGTTTTATTGGGCTTTCTAGATATGGAATCCAATTTACTTTTTGCTTCTTCATATTTTTCTCCCGCACTTTGTTTGGCTTTAAGATTTGCATGCTGTCCATTCTTTCCTCCCCCTTTTCTTGAATCAGGGACATCTACCTCATTTACATCTTTATCCTCCTCGGCAGTATCCTCAGTTTTCAAATTTCTATAACCTGCACCAGGATCTGCAATTGTTGTATATCCTGTACTAGGCGGCGCAAACTGATTATATGTCCACCAAACTCCCGCTCCAATTAACATTGCCGCCGCCACAACATCCGCAGGACCCGGAACAGGCGAATCAGCCTGCGAAACCAGCAAAGCTGCCATAGCCAAACTACCAGGACCAGAATCACTGGTTTTAGCTTTTCCAGTAAAAACAACTTCTTCAATTACAGCTTCTTTTTCTTTATTAGGAAGGATTTTTATTTCTGTAACACCTTCTGGACAATCAGGAGGACATACTCCCTCTTTTCCCTCCATACCTGTTGGATCATTAAATGAAATTGGGTTATTCCAAACGTAGCTATAAGTTTCGTGTGTATACTGGGTTCTAGGGTCAACTACGCCCCATCTACCAATGTCCGGCATATAGAACCTTGCTCCGTAGTCGTACATTCCCGTTTCCTGAAGCTCTTTACTATTGTACTTATATCGATAACTCGAATTCCCATTTAGTATATTATATCCTTGATGTTTCAATCCAAAAGGATAATAATTGTTTTCTTCAAGAACTTCTACTCCTGATCCATTGTTAAAGTAGCTCAAACGTACATTTCCCAAATGGTCTGTATAATTGTAAATATACTTATTTTTTACAAAATCAAAATAGCCCTCTGAAGTAGGTACAAACTTTAAAGTGGGGGATGGATCTAGCGCATTGGTGATATCATTATTATCATACTGAAATCCATCTAGATAATTTGTTTCTACATTCCCTGTAAACTGAGTATATTCTTTTGAAACTTTCACCCCATCTGCCCTATAGATATATCGCATACCTCGAATAGTAACAGACCTTCCTGATTCGTTTATTTTTAGCTCAGAGGGCAAATTCAAAAAGTTGTATCTTATACTATTAATTCCTTTATCAGGATGGCTGATCATATTTCCATTGTTATCATAACCTATAGGATTTCCTGTTCCGGAATATCCATAAGAGTTTTGAGTGGCGTCAGCTACCTTAGTCAATCTATTTCCTAAGTAGGTATAAGTAAGATTATCAATCTGCATCGCTAAACCATTCGGATTTTTAGCATTTCGATACAAATGAGTAATATTTCCATTTAAATCATACTCTGCAGTTTCTCCAAAATGATCTTCCTGCGGAATTGTACTATTAGGTTCAGAATAGTGCCCGAATGAAAGTCTGTTTAAAGAATCATAACTGTAAGAATATCTTTTCAGTATATTATCATTCGAAGTTTTCCAATCAATCTCTGTGATATTTCCATTATATTGAGGATGAGCAAAAAGAGTATTAATCGGATTATGATATTTCATCTCATATCCAAACAATTTTCCATTCAAATTAGAAGGATCATTGATCTTAGTCATCCATCCTCTGATATTGTATTTGTAATCTATGGTTTGAATCGGGCTGGTTGGATTTACTCCTCCTACCTTTTTAGTTTGTAATTGAGAAAGTTCATTATAGGTATTCTGAGCTAAGATTTCCTCAGGATTGCCATCTACTTTATGGGTATGTTTTAATAATCTATTTTGTGAATCATAAGTAAATATCTCGGTAATGACTTTTTCAGTATCCGTATTCAATCTCTTATGTTTGGTAATTGTATTTTGAACTACTCCTGTAAAGTCCAATTTGGCTTCTGTTCTCGTGTACCCTCCCAAATAATTGATGGAATGATTTCCTATCACTCTTCCTTTCGTATCGTAATAAGAGTAGTTCTTTGTCCAGTTGTCATTCTCAATATTCTTTATCAAACTCATTACAGAAAAGCTCTTGGTACTCTTTCCTCCACTTGTGGATGGGTTATCTGTTAGGACAACTTCTCCCTGAATACTGGTAGGAAAAGGAGGATTGAAACTATAGATAGGATAAGTATCATAATAGTTCACTGATAATACGGTTTCAAGATAAGGAAAGTGATTATTGGTATATTGAATCGACATTCCATTCTTGGTAAATCCTGGAGGATTTCGGTTTTCAACAATCACATTGTTAGCAATCATATTCTGCATATCTGTTCGAGAAGTTCCTCCTACGATTCCAGTGATAATCACTCTTCCAAATAAATCATATTTATTGAAAAGCCATTTATTTTGTGCTCTCATGAGTTCATCCTGAGTAAAGACAAGGCGGTCTGCTTTATCATACACCATATGTTCCCAACCTTTACCGGGAAGTTTCTTCTCCACCAATCTGCTTCTTCCATCATAACGGTATTCATAAGCCAAAGCCTGTTGGTCTGCTAAATCCCAAGTCTTCTTTTTTGAAAGAAGTGGTGGAATTACCCATGCAAGCTGATTGTATTCGTTATAAACATAATAGGTATCTGCATTTTCAGTAGCATTAAGTACTTTTCTTACCAAAAGTAATTGTCCTCTGCCATTTTTAAATTTGATGGTTTTATTCCCATCCTCATCAGTAACCGTATTCTTGTAAAGTTGGTTAGCTCCATAAGTTCCTTTATATTCAATGGAGGATTTTGTAGCATTGTTTTCCCAAATAGTTGTGGTGGTATATTTAAAGACTTCATCCACTATATTAGTACTATAATCAAACTTTACAGGCTTATTGGTCCAATCGTTTCCCACCTGTATTTGTTGCTCTAATCTATCTAATGGAGAGTTTTCCAATACCCTTTCGGAATAGATCTTTTCAGTTCCATAAATAGAAGAAGCATTTCCTAAGGGATTGGAAACGATCGCTCCGTTTCCGGTTGATGACTGAGGAACCGGTAAATAATCTTTGGTTTGTCTTCCAAATGAATCATATTCAATATAGGTGACCATATCCTTACCCGATGGAGAGGCTTTAACATTAACTACTTGTTTAAGTCTTCCTAATCCATCAAAATACTGAACTGTTTCAGAGGTTTTAGGATTGGGTTGTGTAGGATCTGAAAGATACGTTTTTGAAGATACATAGTTTTCAGTAGGACTTAATTGGGCATGGAATAATCCTGCCATCAAAAAAGTACTGACAGATATAATTGTTTTTAATTTTCTGTTCATTATTAGTTCTTGTAATTGTATTTATAATCTTTTAACACTTTGCCATTCACGTCCACTATTTTTTCAAGTCTATTAGCCGAATCGTAGATGTAATTTTCTCTGACTCCTGATGTTGGGGTAATACTTGTCACTCCGATTTGAGGGTTATAAGTATAGGTTGTGATCTGTGTAGTAACCAAAGCCGATAAATTTCTAAAGGCATCTAATGCGGCAATCAGTGCATTTTCCGAAGCTTCTGTTCCCTCTTGAGCATCTGTATTTGAAGCGGTTATTATTCCAGAAATGAACCCTGCCAACTGATTATACATGGCTCCTTCTATCTTAGCAATAGGCTGAGTCTGATTATATCCCCAGATAAGAGATACTGGAATTCCATCTTTAGTTGTGTATTGTTGGAGGTTACCTTTTGCATCATATTTATCATATATAATATCTTTGGATAAAGTATTATTTATATCATATGACAAAACAGATGTGGGATTTAAATGATTAGAATCATCATATTTTGTTTCTATTAAAGATGTTCTTTTGGAAGAACCCTCAATCACATTGCCTATAACCTCGGTTTCTAGAGCAACATTAAGCATATTAGAATTAATAAGTCTTATATTGTTTTTTTCAGTTGAATATTTTATATTTTCAATATTGTACTTTCCATCTGGAAATCTTGTAGATTTTGATATAATTTGATTATAGCTATTAAGAGATAGATTTGTATCGGTTATTAGAGATTTTCCATTAATATAATTTGTATTTTTTTTGCTTTGTAATATTGTTTCTGTAGAATAAATGGGATAATATCCTATAGCAGATTTAAAGTGTTCCACATATGAGAATTGATCTACTACATATGTGTGAAACATCGGATGTATCATAGTAACACCATAGCTAAATGGAGAGTTTTGTAAAATATAAGAGTAGCTTTCTTCTTGTAATTTTATATTATTAGAATTATAAATAGATTTACTAATTATACTCCCATTCTCGATTTTATTTCCCTTTACTGAAGGAAGGAAAATAGGTCGATTATAGCTACTAATCCCAAAATGAATATCTTCTTTATTGGCATATGTTGTTTCTATGCTACCTTTTGGGTTTCCATTCTCATCTTTTTCTTTTCTTATTACTTTAGAATATCCTATACCACTACCTGAGGACAAAGTGAAAGTATTAGAAATTGAACTAGAGTGCATAGCTACAAAAACAGCCTGATTTGTTTTTATTACTGTTTTAGCTGCACAATAACCAAACTCAAAAAATTGTTCACCATTATCTACGCGAAACATATGGATAGGATTAGGTGTCAATCCATTTTCATATTCAAAAGCAATTGTGCCTAATAAGGTGTTATTATTGTCGAAATTTTTTTGTTCTTTCAATCTTAATCCATTTCCATTGTTGTATTTATAATAGTCATATGTATAAAATAGATTTGTAGCTTCATTTAGTTCATAATCGAATATAGAATAACCTTTTGTAGGATATTCAATTTTTTCTAAAATTCCACTTTTTGCATAATTGATGTTAGGAAGTTTGTTGTTATTATTTATCTCAGTGATAGGGATATTGATGTTATAATTAAAATCATTAGGATTAAGGTGTGCACTTTTATTATTGAATCCTCCATTAGAATAACCCCAATAATCTGTTGCATAGGAATTTTTGGGAGGAAATAAAGTCTCATTATAAAAGAATGTATATTTTTCTTCTTTTGTTTTTTGTATAGAGTTTAATTTAAGTCTTTTATTTTTTTCTGAAGTATAATTATAAGTGCCATGACCAATATAAATAATATTGGATGAACTAACAGGCTGTGGTAAGAAATAGCTGTAATTGAATTGACATTCATCTACTAAAGTATTACTTATCATTAAAGAAATTTTATCCAACTTCTTGGTCTCAAAATCCGTTCTCTCTGAATAGCTGAAAACTAATTTTCCTGTATCGCTGGTAATACTTGAGGGGTATAAATACATTTGCTGTTGTGATTCTCCCCCTCCAACATTACTCATAAAACGATTCAATGATGAAAATTTATTCGGATTTGGAGTAGGAGCAGGCTCATTAATTGAGTAAAAGTCAATATATCCTGAAGATCCCTCCTTGCAATAGTTCTGATTATAATTAATTGTGTAATTTAAAAACCAAGAATATGAGGGAGGATTTGAAATTACGGATGTATTTAGATATTCAAAAAGAATTTTATTATTATTTGTATCAATAATTTCACTAATATGAAAATTTCTACCTGTCGCCTGACTTAAAGTACCATTTGAATATGATCCAATATTCTCTATATTATTAAATTTATATGTAAATCCTTTTGGATCTTTTATAGTAAATCCTAAATCCGTTTTTTCGACTTTATATCCTTTTTTATTTAACACAGTAAAATATATAGAAGAAGATGTGTTTGGACTGTAGTTGTTAAAATTAGAAATTATGAATTCTATTTTTTCACCGAATAAATTAATAATAAATATATCCGGCTGCATATCAACTGATGCGAATTCTGAAAATGTATTACTGAAATATCCATTTCTGGGTACGTTATTATTTGTTGCGATGAAATATCCATAGGTGTCAAAGGACGGTGACTGATTAAAATTTGTAGCTCCTGTACTTAGAGGAAAAGTACTGGCATAGGGAAGTGTTGATTTAGCAAAATCAAGCCTAAATCGGATATTATTAGCAAAATCATCGTATCCGTATATATTTTGCACTATGGTTGGAAATGCTATATCCCATCCCAGTCCTACATACCCTGCTTCTTCAGTAACTTTTATTCCATTCCCCGAAATATAATTCAAATTAATGGGTAGAGTTATGTTTCCCGACTTTAGATTGAATAGGCTTATACTTAGACTATTGCTACCCGAATATTCATTGTTTTGTAAGCCTCCATGTTTTAGAAATAATTTACTAGAGGGTGCTTTTGGTGGTTCTGGAAAATAATAATTAGAATAGTTTGCTTGACCATATAGGTAATTTACTATAATAATTAAAAAAACTATATTTAGTTTTTCTATAAAAAGTTTTATAATGTTTTTCATTCTTTATTTCTTAATCAATTTATGTTCGCTGTTTTATCTGTATCTTATTGATAATCAAATAATCTCCCTGAATAAGGACTGTGTGTTGATTTTGGACACCTTATTCATTATCTTTTGACTTTGCAATTGTTTTCCACCTATATTATATTAGGTGATTTCTACATAGGCATAATCGGATAGTGTATTTGGAGATATTTAATATTCTTTTTTCGATTAATTATATTACTGGCAAGAAGAAATCCTCATCTTGAGTAGCCACAGTTGCCGATAAAAAATCGTTTTGATTTCCTGAGAAATATTTTTCCCGGACCTTGTTCTCCTTGTTGATTCAGTTTGATCAAATGAAAATCGTAGCCATTGTTTTGAATCTTGCCTATGGTTTGTTGGTTTGGAATAAAACTTTTTGAAATGTCAAGAGTAGTTGTAGCCTGACTTAGAAAATCCTGACTTGAGGACTTAATGTCTTTTTGCCCAATGACCTTTTGTGAGTACAATGTAAAAATAGCGCACAGGGTAAGCGCTCCCGTGTAGAGTTTTTTCATTCAAGTGTGTTTTAATTTAAAATTGTGCAAAAATACTAAAATCATATGAGATGACAATGTATATGTTGTTGATTTTTAATGTAATAGTTTTTTAGTTTAAAATACTTTACTAAAGCTGAAGCAGAGGTATTATATTCATGCGACAAAAATAGACGTATTATTTTATGCTATATCAAAAGTGATCATTTATATTAATAAAGTGTTCAATTAAAATATATTATCATAGGCATATTTTAACTCTTTAATAAAAATCAAAGTATAGTGAGTTAATTGTTACTTTTGCGATCAAATTTTTTTAAATATGAAAAAGCATTTACTTCCTATTATTCTATTTGCTCAATGTATGTATGGTCAAGCACCATCTGGGTATTATAATGGAACAACAGGACTTACTGGCTATGTTTTAAAGTCAAAACTTCATGATATTATTTCTAAAAAACATATCAGTTGGCATTATGATGATCTTCCTGGTCATTATGCTAAAACAGATTTGGACAGATATTATGATCATGATGGAACCAATACCACGATATTATTAGATCCATATTCTGAAAAACCTAACGGGGCGGACGCTTATGAATATACGACTAATGATCTCATTGGAAGTGCTACAGCGGAAGGGCAGGGGTGGAACAGGGAACATATGATGCCTCAAAGTACATTTCATAGTCATTATCCCATGCATTCCGATTTATTTTATGTAGTTCCAACAGACGCAAGAATTAATCAGCTGAGAAAAAATTATCCTTATGGAATTTCATCTTCTACACCCTCAAAAATTTTTTATACCTTTTCGAATACATCAAAGATTGGTAAAAGTTCGATTCCTAACTATGCTTATACGGGAAGGGTATATGAGCCAATTGACGAGTTTAAAGGAGATATTGCAAGATGTTTATTGTATTTTGCTGTAAGATATGAAGGGAAATTGGGCACCTTTAATTACAATAATAATACAAGCTCTGCGGCAGATACGAATCCATTGGATGGAACAGAAGAGCAATCTTTTGATGCTGGATATATCAAAATGTTGATTCAGTGGCATACACAAGATCCCGTTTCTCAAAGAGAAATCGATAGAAATAATGCGGTATATGCAATACAGAAAAACAGAAATCCTTTTATAGACCGTCCGGAATGGGTACAAGCTATTTGGAAGCAAGTCGATAATAATACAATTCCTAGAGCTCCGATTAATGTCAAAGTAACTCAAACAGGTGCCCATTTTGTAACACTGAATTGGTCTCAAAGTTCAAATGAAGATATTATAGGGTATAAAATTTATCAAAATGGAACTTTTATTGCTTCAACAAAAGAAACTTCAATAAGTATTGATCATCTTGAGCCTTCTAACAATTATAGGTTTACCGTCAAAGCTTATAATAACAGCTACTTATATTCTGATGATAGTAATAGTGTTTCAGTAAATACATTGGCTTATGATATTTATTCTAAAGATTTATTTATTTCTAAATATATTTTGGGAACGTCCAATAATAAAGCTATTGAAATTACAAATAAAACAGGACATGCTGTAAATCTTAGCGATTATAAATTATCAATTCAGCTCATGAATGGTAATGATTATTATTATCCAGCTCCTTATGAATTGGAAGGAACGGTTCGGAATAACGAATCCTTTGTAATCATGAATCCTTATGCTAATTTTTCCTGTTATACTATTGATCAATCTAAATTGGTGAGTGCAGCACCCCAAATGAGCTTTACGGGAAGTCAGTATTTGGAGCTACAATATAAATCATCAACGATAGATGCCATAGGAAGAGATCATCAAGATAATTCACACTATTTGTCTAATGTGTCGTTGTATAGGAAAGACAATGTTAGCCAGCCTACGAACTCTTTTGATTTTACCGAGTGGAACACTTATGAAAGTAATTATTGTAAGGATTTAGGAGGGGTATTATTGACTTCAGATATAGTAACTGCCAATAAAGAATTCATTATATATCCAAATCCGGTCGTTGAGAATCTTTTTGTAGAGGGGGAAGTAGGAGAGATCAAAACGGCTCAAGTATTGGATTTCCAAGGTAGGGTAATTTATACGGAGCAAAGACCATTTAAAAATAAGAAATATATTACAGTAGGGCATTTACAAGCAGGTTCTTATTTATTGAAAATTGATCATAAGGTATATCAGCTTATTAAGAAATAATTATTTCATCATCATATTTTATCAACTATTCTAAAGGGTCCTGAACTTCTAACGTTCAAAATTCTTTAGAGTAGTTTTTTTAATGAGATATAAAAAACAATTAGACGTATCTTTTCTTTAGGGAATTTTTTTTATTAGATCTGACAAACTTATAATTCTTAAAAATCTCTCCATTCTTCTGTAATATCTTCATCCACGGAGTTGTATCCCATTTCATGACTTGCCAAAATAACTATCTCGGCAATTTGCTCTCTTTCATTAGTTTCAATTAAAGAGCCATCACATCTATCATTTAAATTATTAAGACTAAGAATTGTAGACTTTACAAGTCCCATTGCTTCATTTTTCAATTTTGTTTTGAAAATTTCAATTACATATTCAAATAGTAAAGCGATACACTCATTAATGTCGTTTTGTGTATATGAAGGCTCGAATTCTATCATATACCCTTCCATGTTACTTTTTAGATCAAAAATTAGATTATCAATATGAGAGTTTCCAGTTGATTTCATAATAAGTATACTATTTAGGTAATTCGCTAGTATCTAGTTTTTTACAATTCTCTATTATTGCTTTTTTAATTACGGTCTCAGAATTAAAAATAATTTTCTCTAACTTGGGTAAATTACCTAATCTTAGATTTTCAATATCTTTATTTTCCACTAAATCTAATTCAACTTCACTTCCATTAAAAATATGCAATTCCTTTAATCTAGGAAAATGTGAGAGTAGAGTGTTCCCTTTTTTATTTTCAAACCATAACACTATTTTCTTGACTGAATTAAGCTTTGTTACAATCTTTCCTTTAAAGGTTTTTAATGAGAGAAAAGTGACTTCTTCAAGATTTTTAAAATTCTTCTCTGATAAATTGATATTAGATTTATCGCCTATAACAAAGTGTCTCACATCAAATATTACATCAGATAAATCGACAGTTGATTCATGAAAACAAACGTCATCGAATTTGTATTCGGAAAATATTTCTTTTATACTTTGAAAGTATTCATTACTTACTTTTTCAAAACCGATGCCTTTAAAAGTGTATTTATTTAAATCGGAAATGGATATTGGTATATATTCGACTTTGGGGTTTACTCCTAAATTCATCCATTTCTGTATTTCCGCGAAATTGCTTGTAATTAATATTCCTTCATGTTCGGGAATATAATAAATGTTAGTATCCATCTTGTAATGTATATTTATATCCGGGCGATTATATTATAATTTATCGGGATATTATATTCCTTTCTCGGCTCAGTTTCAAAGCTCTTAATAATAAATATTTGGTTGTGTTCATTTTATTTAAATACTCGGTATCCAATCTGTTTTATTCTTAAACATGGGATTAGATGAACTTATTCAATTAAATAAATATCAAAAACTCTACCTTCAATTACTAATTTTTTTAACTTATTGTTTACCACAAGAGTATCTAATGACTCTTTTAGAGCTGACTGGTCTATATTTTTATCGTAAAAACTTTCGATAAAAGTTTTTAATTTCCATACAGAAAATTGGTATTGGGTATTTCCATCATAATCTAAAAAATCATATTCACATATTATACCTTTACTCATAATTCTACATCCTGCTCCATGAAAGAGATACTCATATCGTCCTAAATTTCCCTTTCTTTCAAAAAGAACATTTAAATAATTGTAAATATTATCATTTATGCCATATTCTTTTTTTATTGAAGCTTCAAACTCAAGAATAAAATTCCGATAACTTTCTATATATTTTAATGTATTCATATTTAATGTATCCTTTGTACATTTCTTCCAGTTTATTTTTAAATAATTAAAAGCCTTTTCGGCTCCGCTCTCGATAACTTCTAAATTTTTGTCAGCCTTAATAGCAGCTTTAATTCTATTTTAAACTATCAAACTTAGTCAACTTTTTCAGGACTAGTCATTCTATAAAAAATACTGCTAAAAATAGCGGTCTTAAACTACTACATACCTTCCATCTTTTTCTTAAGTTTATCAGCTTTTTTAACATCTTTTTCAACACCAATTCCATTTCTGTAAATTTCTGCTAGCATTGACATACAATTAATATCATTTAATTTAGCTCCTTTTTCTAAATATCTTAAAGCTTCCGACTTTGCCTTTTTATTAAGTATTGCTAAGGCATTAATATTAAAATGGTTATTATTATTCATTGCAATTATACTCATAAATACTATATTACAACCGTCTCCATTATTATACTTGTTTGCCATAATAAGAGCGTATTTATATTGTTCTTCATAATTGGAAAGATTGCCATAATGAATAACAAGTCTAACAAATGAATCTTGATCACCTTTTTTAATTACATTTTTTTTAAACTCTTCTATTTGGGACTTATTGAAAGCTGAAGCTGTATCTATTATAATTTTAGCTGTATCAGGTTTATCTGGTAATATAGAATTTGTATTATTTGTATCTGTATTTTCCATAATACTTTTTTTATTCTTACCATTGCAACTAATTATGAAAATTAAAAGTACTGAATAAATTATTGTTTTTCTCATTTTCTGTAAAAGTATTTATCATATATTCCTCTTATATTTTGTCCATTGACAAAGTAATTCCATTTTCCTGGATTAACTAACCTATATTGACTTGCAATTCCGCTCCATTATCCATCTTTTCCAGCGATGAGATAATTATTAGGATAATAACTGTAGGGAACATAAAAGTTTTCGACTCCATTTGTATCAGTATTTACCCTTATATAAAAATAGATAGTATAGTTTTGTATAAGGAAATTTGTATAAAAGGCCGTTTTACTACTTGTAAAACAGCCTTATAAGATTATTTGATTTTCTATATTTCTTTCAACTTAATCTACTTTTCATCATAATTGATTACCAAATCTAATTGTGTCTTTTTCTGTTGAAATATCCATTAAACATTATAAGTTTTTATTATACTTTAATTTCTTTTTAAATAGTAAACTGATTATCTTCTATTTTGCCATTCTTCTAAAGTCTCGATAACTATCATTCGATATTTAGTAGTAATATGAGTATCACAATAATGCATTTTGCAATTTTGCTATTAAAATTCTCTCCATTAGGAATTGAGAACTTATCAATTATTCCAAACTTGCAATAATTTTTGCAAGTTCACTTTTTATACTCTTAGGGATATTATTCTCATCGCTTATTAATTCTTTCATGAAAAAATAATTTTCATGAGTTAAATTTAATAAATTTCCAATTTTAGTTATAAATTGATAAAATTTAATATCTATTTCTATATCATATTCATATATTTGTGTTATTATTGTGTCATAGCATAATCCAAATTCATTGTGCATTAAATAGTCTTTTGCATTTTTTACGTCGTTGTCATTTAATCCTATTATGCTAGCAATTTCTATTAGTCTTAATAAAGTATTTGTTAATGTCTTCATATTATATTAATTAATGAATTGGAAAAGCAGTTATGATTTCCGTATGAGTAGTAATTACTCTAATTTTTGTCCCCTGATATGACCCTTCTACAACAAATCTTACTGGTTGCTCACTCCTAGTAAACATTGATCCAATTCGGCCTGTTTGTTGTACCCATTGATTGTTTACAGCTACATCCGATACCGCATGCATAATTTTAGAATTACTCCAGTTAGCAGGAAACATACTTAGAACCCGTTAATCCGTTTCTAAAACTTTTTAAACTTCCAAACCTAGCATGTCCTCCTCCAGTAGCATCTCCTGTAATAATATGAGCAGTTCTTCTTGAACTCGCTAAGTTAATATACTTTCCCTCAGTGGTAATAGTCCGAATTCCTCTACCTATTAATTTATCTGTAAAACCTTCAACTAAAGTTCCTGCAGCAGTATTCACGTATTCATTCATCATATGTTCGTCAGTTGGACTATAAGCTTGATGTTCTACAAAATACCTATTTCCACCAAAAAAGAAATGATATTTTATTGAAGCATCAAACTCAAGAATAAAATTCCGATAACTTTCTATATATTTTAATGTATTCATATTTAATGTAATCCTTTGTAAATTTCTTCCAGTTTATTTTTAAATAATTAAAAGCCTTTTCGGCTCCGATCTCGATAACTTCTAAAGTTTTGTCAGCCTTAATAGCAGCTTTAATTCTATTTTAAATTATCAAACTTAGTCAACTTTTTCAGGACTAGTCATTCTATAAAAAATCCCGCCAAAAACAGCGGGATTAAACTACTACATTCCTTCTATCTTTTTCTTAATTTTATCAGCTTTCTTAACATCTTTTTCAACACCAATTCCATTTCTGTAAATGTCTTGTAATTTAGCCATACAGTTAATGTCATTCAGTTTAGCTCCCTTTTCTAGGTATTTTAGTGCTTCGAACTTTGCCTTTTCATTTATTTTTGCTAAATCTGTAATATCATAATATTCATTATTGTTATTCATTGCAATTATAGATTCAAAAGTCATATTACATCCATCTCCACTATTATATTCATTTGCCATAATAATAGCATACTTATATAACTCTTTATAATCGGAAAGATCTCCATAATGGATTATAAGCTTAACAAATGAATCAGGATCTCCCTGGCTAATGACATTTTTTTTAAATTCTTCTATTTGTGATTTATTGAAAGCTGAAGCTGTATCTATTATAATTTTAGCTGTATCAGGTTTATCTGGTAATATAGAATTTGTATTATTTGTGTCTGTATTTTCCATAATACTTTTTTTATTCTTATCATTGCAACTAATTATGAAAATTAAAAGTACTGAATAAATTATTGTTTTTCTCATTTTTTGTAAAAGTATTTATCATATATTCCTCTTATATTTTGTCCATTAACAAAGTAATTCCATTTTCCTGGATTAACTATAACCTATATTGAATTGCAACTCCGCTCCACGATCCATCTCTCCCGGCAACAAAATAATTATTAGGGGTAATAATTATAGAGAACATAAAAGCCTTCGAAATTCTACTTGAAATACCATCCCTAGTTCTACCAGTATTACAAAACATCAATTCTATTTTTATAGACTCTTTTTTTGTAATTATAAAAAATCCCGCCAAAAACAGCGGGATTAAACTACTACATACCTTCCATCTTTTTCTTAAGTTTATCAGCTTTTTTAACATCTTTTTCAACACCAATTCCATTTCTGTAAATTTCTGCTAGCATTGACATACAATTAATGTTATTTATTGAAGCTCCTTTTTTTAAATATTTTAAAGCTTCAAACTTTGCTTTTTCACTTATCTTTGCAAGATCTGTAATATCATAATACTCATTATTGTTATTTATTGCAATTATATCTATAAATACTTGATTATAACCATCTCCATTATTATATTTATCAGCCATTATCAATGCATACTTGTTTAGTTCTTTATAATTAGATTTGTCTTCATAATGAATTATAAGCTTAACAAATGAATCAGGGTCTCCTTTATTAATTACATTTTTTTTAAACTCTTCTATTTGGGTCTTATTGAAAACTGAAGCTGTATCTATTATAAGTTTAGCTGTATCAAGTTTATCCGTTAATATAGAATCTGTATTATTTGTATCTGTATTCTTCATAATACTTTTTTTATTCTTGCCATTGCAACTAATTATGAAAATTAAAAGTACCGAATAAATTATTGTTTTTCTCATTTACTGTAAAAGTATTTATCATATATTCCTCTTATATTTTGTCCATTAACAAAGTAATTCCATTTTCCTGGATTAACTAATCTATATTGGCTTGCAACTCCGCTCCACGATCCATCTCTCCCAGCAACAAAATAATTATTAGGGGCAATAACTGTGGAGAACATAAAAGCTTTCGAAATTCTACTTGCAATGCCATTACTAGTTCTACCAGTATTACAAGACATCAATTCTATTTTTATAGGACCTCCGTTTTTTCTGTAATTTTTCCATGTAGGACTTCTTTCCATTAAAACTGTATCAAGTTGTTCTGGAGTTCTAATAGAAATACCATCTGGACCAACGAGCAGTTTTACATTTCCATGAGCATAAATCCTAATAGTTCCTTTTGGAACACCCGGATCATTTTGCGCAACTTTATAAAGCCCTCTATCCTTTTCATTAAACCAATTTAATACATCCCCATATGCATCGGTACTTGCTCCTCCAGAGCTATTATTTGCATCAGCATAATCTAATTCTGTATCAATTCTATTTTTTATACGATCAAGCCCAACATCAGCAATATCTATAGATGTAATACTATTCCCAAATACATTACTAGTATAGGCTATTCCACCAATAGCTCCACTTAAGAAATTAGATCCAGTAAAGGCAGAATTTAACCCTCCCGATACAATCCCCGGTAAAAAGCTTTTTATTGCTCCCGGATTATTGGTAATATTTCCTAATGTTCCTGAAATAGCGGCACCTCCAATAGCTCCACCCAATACAGCGCTCCATGTCTTTTCCCAATTCCATTTTCCAGGATTCCATGATCCGTTTGCTTTAACTCCATTCAAATATCCTCCTACTATAGCTCCTGCAGCCCACCACCAAAACTCTCCATTAGGATCGGTATACATCATTGGATTATTCAATACGTAACCGTATTTATTATAATTTTGTGTATTATAAGGGTCTTGAATATTTTCATCTGCGTTTAGAAATCTTCTCAACAAAGGGTCATATAACCTACCATTCATATGGATAATTCCTACTTCTTCAAAATGTTCGTGACTCGTATATCCTCTATCGATTAGGCAATTTTTTGAAAAGATTGTGATTATATTTTTCATCATAATCGGCACTCCATTCTCCAAGGCCAAGGCAGTTAAATCGCCCGATGCATCAAAATGCCTTTGTTCCAATTTATTTCCTGCTTCATCACTAATTGCTAAAATACTTCCCAAGTAGTCTTTATGCAAAAACTTGTACGAACCGCTATTTTCTTCAAAATTCTTCAAATATACGATATTGCTTTCATAAGGCGTTCCATCAATATAAAGAATATGTTTTTCCTTACCAGTAACATTGTTTTTTACAACTTCAAAACTTCCATCTTCACTATAGAATTTTGTGAATTTACCTTCTCCATTAGCACTAAAATTACCACCATAACTAACCCTCTGTCTCATATTGGTTAACCCATACCCAAAGGCTACATCTCCTTTCTCTCCATCTAGGAATACAGGATCATTGTTTTCATTATAAACAACACTTTGTATCAAGTTATTATCATAATTTTGTGTTCCGGCTGTATTTAGGGTCATTCCTGTAGGCTGGTAAATTTTGGCTGTATTTTCAAATTTAATGTTTCCTACCTGATCATTCTGAGTAATTCTTCCTTTAATATCATACACATTTCTATTAGCCGGTGGTTTGATGCCTGTTAGAGGTGTCGTCCAATTAATAAGTCTATTGTTATCATCATAATCAAAAGATTCTATAATATTAAAATCTCCCCCCGTTGTTCTGCTTTTAAGTTCGTTTTTAACTGCGTCAAAAGAGTAAGAGAGTTGTAAAATACTAGGTTTTACCGTAGAAGAATGATTTACATTTGTTAAAAAACCATAGACATCATAAGTATTATTAATCTCAGCAGCTCCCAATTTGGCTTTTAAAACCTGTCCTTTGTTGTTGGTTTCTTTGAGTTCCCATAGAATTTTACCTGTTGGTTTATCTTTTATCTGATACAGTTCTCCACTCCATGGATTATAGACATTTTCTATTTGTACTGTGGAAATAACTCCGGAAGATCGTAATTGTCTTTCGTAAGACATGATCCTTCCTTTATTATCATAAATAATTCCTTTTTGAATAAATTGTTTACCATTACTATTTTCAGAAGATGAAGCTAATCTTCCGTGCGAGTCATAAGAAACAGCCGAACTATATGGTTGTCCTTTTGAGGTCCCTGATTTTGAAGTTAGTAATCCTTTATCATTATAGGTGAAAGAAATAGTCTTATTGGTTGTTTGTCCTCCATCTGCTGTGGAAAGTTCTTTTTGGGAAACTAACTGTCCTAGATTGTTGTAGGTATATTCTTTGGTTCCTTTTGGACTAATAATTTTCTTTGGTTGGCCAAATCCATTATATTCGTATTTGTAAATACCGTTTGAGGGATCGTTAAATTCTGATTTCCTTCCCCAAGAATCGTATTTTGTGGTTACTATATTCTCAGTATACTGAGCTCTTATCTGCTCTCCGGCAGCATTATAAGAAAACCGAAGCATTCCTCCTTTATCAGTAGAATGCACGATATTTCCTAAGGCGTCTTGGGTTTTAGAAGTTGTTCTTCCATATCCGTTGAGTTCTTTGTTGGTTGTCATTAAACCGGAAACAAAAGTTTCTGTTTTTTTACCGTTAGATGAAGTAGTCGTTACTTTAGCAGGTACAACAGAGTCATCATATAAAATATTGTTAAATTGGTCGGGACTCTGTCCTTCAAAATAAGGCTCAGATTCTTTAATTTTTCTTCCTAGAAGATCATACTCCATCTCTTTAGATACAAACCTTCCTTGACCAAATGTTTTGGTCAAAGTTTTATATGTTTGTCCTAATTTGTTGGTGAAAATCTTTGAGATATTACCATCAGAATCAGATTGAGTAATAGTAACATTTGAATTGTTATCTTTTTCATACTCATAAGCTGTTGTTCCTTCAATATTGGTAGTTGAAGTTAATAATTTACCCCAATTATCATAAGTATTGGCAAGTGTATTGCCTAATGGATCTGTCTGGGTTACTACCTGTCCCCAATCGTTGTAGGTAATACCGGTTTCTAACCCTAAGTTATCTGTTTTTTTATTTACAAATCTACCACTGGCTTCATACTGAAATGCTGTAGTTTGAACCCCAGAATCTACACTGTTACTCGTCACCTTTTGAGTGATGTTTCCAAAACCATCATAACTGTAGGTTTCCATTAGATAACCTGTGTTATCCCTATTCCATTTTTTTATGGTTTTTATCGCGTTATTATTATAAGTATATTCTTCTTTACCTGATTTGGTATCCCCATAAGCCTGAACAATTTCTGTCTTGGATGTCGGACGTCCTATATAATAGTTTACACCAACTCCTGAAGGATTGTTACTATATAGGTAATTAGAAGTCTTTACTGCATAGGTAGTATTAATCTTTGAGATAGTTTGTGATGGTAAATAATATTCACCATAACTAATAGAATTCTCAGAAATGGAACCAGTTAAGAAATCCTTCTCTTTACTTGTTTTTGGAAGAATTACTGTTACCACTTTATTCTTATCAGTCTCGGGAATAGTGGTTACGACCTGCCCATTTAAAATCTTATCTATTTGATAGCTTGTAGATTTGAAACTCAATAATTGTGTATTATTTTCAGAAATATCTGCTGGGAATATTTTTGTCTCATCATTCGTTCGGATGGACCATTCTTTTACGGGAATCCCCTCATTTAAAGGGTCAATTTCTATTCCTGACCACACCTTAGTATTTTCAAACCCATCAGCATACCAGGATGAACGTATTGTTTTCCTGAAACCAATCATACCTCTTCCCAGAATATTGGAAGTGAGCCCTCTGTATCTGAAATCTTGTTTTAATTTTTTTTCTGATGTAGTACTTTGGGTTAGTTGAGATACGACATACATTCCCGTTGACTGATTGATTTCAACATACGGGTAGCTTTCTGTTTTGTCAACCTCATACAATCCGGGATTGACGCTTTTATCTAATTGTTTATAGATGACATCAGTAGTAATACTTCCTTGCGAGATACTTTTGATACGACCTTCCATTGAAATGTCATAGTATTTATGCCATTCCATAGGTATCATACCTCCGCTAGGTACTACAGAAATTAATGCAATCTTTTTTAACATGGCTCCTGCTAAATGATCAACCGGTAGACCAATTTTATCTGATATCCATGGTGCTAATATAGAATCGATATTACCTGAATTAAGATAAATAATGGTCCCCCCGGTGTGATCACTATAAAGAGGATGATGACCTCCTCCAAAAGTTGATAAAACATTGACCGCAGAACCTGAACTCACCCTGTACTTTACTCCTTGGGCGGGATTATCCTGATTGTATTCTTTCTGATAATATCTACTTGATTGAAGGCTTATCAGTTCTGTTTTGCCGTCATTATTAATGTCAAAAGCTACAAAAGTTCGTGGATTAGCCACACTTATATCATCATCAACTCTTCTAGTTATAGTTCGGGATCTATGTTGCTTTTCAAAATTTCGGGTTTCTTCTTTAAAACCATTCCCTGTTGAAGTATATAAATACCAAAGCTCAGAATTGTCTGAATGGGGAATCAGGATATCACTTAGCCCATCTCCATTATAATCTCCGGTTAAACCATCTTTCCACATTCCTTTTATTATCTCATTATTTATAGGATTAAAAGGTGCTATATAAGAGATATATCTACCTTGGTCATTTTTCTGAAAAGTAATCAGGAAGGGTTTTTTATTCTGATCCATTTTAAGAAAATCGAAGACACCATCTCCATTGAAATCTCCTGCTTTATAATCTGCAAACGGATCTTCATTATCGTCATTATAAAGAGATAAATTATAAAACCATTGGTTATCGGGAATTTTTTCATCAGGATCAATAACATAAAATCTTTTAGAGTTTTTACAGGTAAATGGAAGTTTGGCAACATTATTTATATCTGTTCTCCAGCACCTTCTATCATGTAGCCTTAAAACCAATTCACTCAAACCATCTCCATTAAAATCAATATTTTTTAACCCAATAACAGTAGTCTCTGTTCCTTGCTGTGTGGTTCCTACGGTACGGTCATAAGAAGCGTTGGGAATAGTTTTCTTATAATACAAAACCACCTCATTATTGTCCGTAATACCATAAAATGATAGTTCTAAATCCGATTTAGAAGTAGAAGGATTTATAACATTTTTTCTTGTTACAAATCCTTGGCGGTTGCTGACAAGGTTGTTATTTTTTAAATTAACAGCAATGGCATCTTTAAACTCAATTTCACTTATTGAATTTCCTACATATACCTGAGGACCATTATATGTAACATCCTTATAAATATTTTTATAAAAATATAAACCTGCCTGAGGAAAATGAGGGGGTGTTGAAGAATGATATTTAATCAGATCGAGTTTTCCATCTCCATCAAAATCTCCAAATAAATCCGTTTTGTAATCATGCATTACAACATTTGTATTATGCCAGGTGTCAATGTTTGGATTAGGAATATCCATTGACTTTTCATAAGTGAAAATAACAGGATTTGCTTCTTCATTTTTGCTATTAAAAACAGTAATCTTATCCAAATATCGGTAAGCGGTTTCCTGTAAGTCTTTTTTATAGGATACGTTATATTTTTTATATTGTTTGTTATTTGTCGATACGATGATCGACTCAAGTAATTTTGATTGAGAAAACTCGACTCCCTTTATATAGGCGGTTTCAGGTTTGGGCCTTGCTTGAAAAATAAATTCAATTTTATTACAATGTGGTGTATTTTTGTTTTCATTTCCACCCCACTGAATAGTGCTGATTACTGAAACATTCCTATCTAAAATATAATTATAAGTAATATAATTCCCATGTATATCTTTCGACTTTACAATATTATAGTCGACGGGAGTTCTTGCCTGGCTATTTCCTGAAATAGTGGATCCATACCATGCCTGGGAACCATTATCAAAAGTCACTTCCCAATATTCGGGACCTTGCCATGTTGATCCTATAATGGCTCCAATTGATTTAATTTTGATAGTAGAATATTGCTCTGTTACATATTCTGCACCATCTTTACCATATTCTCCCGACTTAAGAATTAATCTTTGGCCATTAAAACTGTAATAATCCGAATAATCCAACTGAACTCTTTTGGTGATTCCATCTTTTTCAAGATTTCTACCCACTCTGGAAATTGAGGTTAGTCCTGAAAGATTCCATCCGTAACCGGCAAGTCCATTTTGGCCTCCACTAGTATAAATAAGACTAATATTGGGAGCTGTTTTTTTTATTCCCTGAGGAAGCTCAATAGCTAAAGTATATTGAAGCTGTCCTGCTTTGGTAACTTCGATATCTCCTTTAGTATCATGAAAATTCTGTACTTGTGGGGATATCGCTCCTGCCGACTGAATTTCTTTAGGCGGATCCGAGATTATATGAGATCCGGAAAGAGAAGAAACTTTTCCAGATTTACTTTCTGATTGATATGTTTGCGAATACCCTAATATTGAAATACAGGATATAATAATTGAATAGAAAATTTTCATATTTTTCTATGATATAATAATTATTGGATTATGAATTTAAAAACGTATTATTTTGTAATATTCCTGCTGATAATTTTTCCATCTTTCAAGGTGAAGGAAATGATATATACTCCCTTATTATAATTAGACATATCAATTGTTATCCGCCTGTTAAGGTCAGGAATATTTTGTTTTTGGAATTTCCAATGAATGCTACCATGCTCAAAGAGAGAAACAGATTCTATAAGCCCGTCTACTTCCTTAGACCAGTCAATGGTAAGGACATTATGTACCGGAACAGGATATAATCTTACTTGTTCCCAGAAGTTTTTTTCATCTATTCCTATTTGAGGTTTTGTGGATATCAAAGAACTTATTTCAGAAACTTTTTCAACTTCTTCCGCTTTTTTAGCAGCAGAATTAGGTCCTCTGTATCGTTGATTTCCCGCTTCATCATATTTGAAAAATATTTCAGTTTGGGCGTAGCTTAGTATGCCTATCAATAATGATGGCAACGAAAATAATTTCGATTTCATTTGTTAAGTAATTTTATTTAATAGTTTGCGAACTTAGATATTCACTTTATTTTTCACCATGGGAAAAACCCCATATTTTATATTGAGTTTTTAGTGAGATTATCTATTTCAGTTTTATGTGTTAATTTTGAATTATGCCCATGAATAAGGGCTTTGAGAATAATTTTCATTTCATTTATAAGTAATTGTATTTGTATTTTTTAAGTGGGCAAAAGTAACATTTTTTAATAGTTTACAAAAATTCCTGCACATGAGATTTATTAGGTTGGTTTTTCTTATGATCGATGCAAAGATATTTCTTACAAGCGTCAAAATTTGACGTATTATAATGGCTTTTTATATTTAATGAAAATATTTTTGTTCTATACTTTTTAGCCCTCTTAGGTAATACATTATTTTGTGAATATTAGATTACCATGATGATCATCAAAAAAGCAATGAAAGGGGATCATAAAGCGATTACGATTTTGCTTGAAAGAACAGAAGGGAAAGTTCCTCAAAATCTAAATTTAGGAGCCCAGGCAGATACTCCTAAACCTCCCTTTAAAATTATAAGAACTGATGGGACAGGAAATTGAATTACTGGAACATCAGGCTGCATTTATTGAAAGTGATTTCATTCATACTGCTATTGTTGGGAGATATAGAAGTGGTAAGTCTCATGCAGGAGCTATTAAAACGATGGCTTATCCCGGAGTTGATGTAGCATATTATTTACCTACTTATGGACTTATAAAAGATATTGCCTACTCGCAGTTTTCTCATTTTCTGAGCAGATTCAAAATAAAATATATGTTAAATAAATCAGACCATGAATATCTAACTCCTTATGGAAAAATCATTTTGAGATCCAGGGATAACCCAGATACCATCATAGGCTATGAAGTGGGCTGCTCTTTAATTGATGAAGCGGACATTATTTCTATCTTAAACTATTTTGATAATAGAAGTATCAATGCTTCAGCAGAGTCTTTTAATGCGAAAATTAAAAACTTTAGAATGCAACTGGGAGGAGTAAAAGACAGAACTTTTTTTTATTCAGATTATCCAAACTTTTTGCATAGCCCCCAACTTTTGCGCCTGATCCCCTTTTGCGCTTGATCCAAAATTCTTTAGAGTAGTTTTTTTAATGAGATATAAAAAAACCGAAAAAGTAATATAATTACTTTTTCGGCATTGTACCCAGGACCGGGATCGAACCGGTACTCCTAAGAACTGGTGTTTGAGACCAGCGCGTCTACCAATTCCGCCACCTGGGCTGCTTTAAATCGGTGTGCAAATATAGAAACTTTTTTGAATGTTCAAAAGCTTTTTTACATATTTTTTTAAAATTCTAGTTCCAAACCATCGTAAGCAAGGTGGATTCCGGGGGGAAGTAGTTTATCTTCAATAGTATGCAATCCGAGGTGATGACTAATGTGAGTAAGAAATAATTTTTTTGGTTTTAGCTCTTCAAATAATTGGATAATATCAGGAAGAATAAAATGTGCTGGATGGGGATCAAACTTTCGAATACAGTTTAAAACAAGTATATCTAAATTTTGAAGTTTTTCCTTTTCAGTATTGGATATAAAGCTCGCATCTGTAATATAAGCAGTATTTTTGAATTTATATCCAAACACCATAATTTGATAATGCATCACTTCTATGGGGATAATTTCAGTATCTAAAACAGTAAATGGGTGGTTTTCTATCTCATGAAGCTCGAATGCGGGAGCACCAGGATATCTAACGTCTGAAAACGCATATGCAAAGCGCTTCTTAACTTCATGGGCTACTCTATGACTACAATAAAGAGGTACATCCTTTCCACTTTTAAAAATGAGAGGACGCATATCATCGAGCCCTATCATGTGATCATTATGCTCATGAGTAAGAAGGGTTATATCTACATGGGTTTCATGATTTATGAGCATTTGTTGCCTAAAATCAGGTCCACAATCAATAAGTATTTTTCTGTTTTCTTCCGTAGTAATCATTACAGAAGATCGTAGACGATTGTCTTTTGGATTATCTGAACTACACACTTCGCAATTACAACCGATTACGGGTACGCCTTGTGAAGTTCCCGTTCCTAAAAATTTCAACTTCATTTTCTTTTGAGGTTGGTTTAATTTTGGTAAATTTACGAAAAATTTAATGTCCTAATGTATCAGAAACTAACTCCTAAACAAAAAGCATTAACCATTAATCTAGATCCATCTATTTATGGTACTTTCGCAGAAATTGGGGCAGGACAGGAAACTGTACGACACTTTTTTAGAGCAGGAGGAGCTTCCGGTACAATTGCTAAAGCAATGTCCGCTTACGACAAAGATTTTAGTGATGCAATCTATGGAAAGGAAGTAAAAAATAGATATGTTACCCAAAATAGACTTCGTAAGATGCTTCGCTATGAAGTAGCGCTTATTGAAGAAAGAATTTCCAGAGAAAACAATCCCAATAGAAAGTTTTTTTCTTATGCCAATACGGTAACTACTATTAATTTTGATAAGACAATTAGAGGTCATGGTTGGGTTGGAATCCGCTTTCAGGTCAAAGAAAATGAAGATTATAATGAAGTAGTTATTCATGTGAAATTTAAAGAAAATGATGCTACTTTACAACAGGAAACTTTAGGAAATCTAGGGGTAAATCTTATTTTTGGAGCTTTTCACTATTACGACAATCCAAGAACGCTGATAGAATCTCTTTACGATGATGTGGCAAAAGATAATATTGAAATTGATATGATAGATTTCAGTGGTCCTGCTTTTGAATATGTTGATAACAGATTGATGTCATTACAATTGGTTAAAAACGGAATGACGGATGCTGTGATTTTTAACTCGGAAGGGAATAATATGCTTCCTGCAGATGTCTTATATAAGAAAAATATATTTGCAGTAAGAGGGAGTTTTAGACCGGTAACCAAAGTAAATATAGATATGCTTCGGAATGGTCTGGATATGTTTTTGAAAGATGCATTATGTACTCATGAAGAAACTGAAGTTTTGATTGAGATCACGATTTCCAACCTTCGTGCAGACGGGGATATTGACGAAAGAGATTTCCTGGATAGAGTAGATATATTAGGAAAACTAGGATATACAGTAATCATTTCAAATTATTCTGAATATTATCGTTTGATTGATTATTTTGCTTCTTATACAGGAGGTAACATCGGGGTAGCTATGGGAGTAAATAATCTTCTCATGGTATTTGATGAAAAGTATTATAAAAACTTATCTGGTGGAATTCTAGAAGCTTTTGGTAAATTCTTCCGAAATGGCATGAGAGTCTATCTTTATCCTTACAAAGATCCGGAAACTCATGAATTATTGGATTCTTCAAATCTTAAAGTCGAAGAAAATCTTAAAGAGCTATATAAATATTTTAAGCATAACAATCGTATTGTAGATATTACCAACTACAGCCCGGAATTTTTGGAAATTTATTCAAGGGAAATTTTGAAAAAAATTGCGTGTAATATAAAAGGTTGGGAATCACAAGTTCCGGATGGAGTGGCAGAAATGATAAAGGAGCGCGGAATGTTTGGTTATAAAGAGGAATTTTCCTTAAAACAATTCTCATAAAACAACAAATATAATGTCAGAATTAAAGAAAAGACTTTCTTCTATTCTCGAAAGTCCAAAACATAATACTGAAGAAAAACTTCAGAAAGTTTGCCATTTATTAGATCAGGAAATTACTTATTTTAACTGGACGGGATTTTATTTTAAAAATGGAGAGAAAGATGAGCTGATTCTTGGTCCGTATGTAGGAGCTGAAACCGATCATACTATTATCCCTTATGGAAAAGGAATTTGTGGACAAGTTGCTGTTTCCAATGAAACGTTTGTGGTTCCTGATGTAAATCAGGAGGGTAATTATTTAAGTTGTTCAATCGATACAAAAGCTGAAATTGTAGTTCCTATTTTTAAAAATGGGCAAAACGTAGGACAGATCGATATTGATTCTCATACTATAGATCCTTTTACTGATGAGGACAGAGAGCTGTTAGAATGGCTTTGTAATGAGGTGTCGAAAATCTTATAAGTATTATTTTAGATTGTAAGAAAGATATATAAGGGCATGATTAAAGAGTATGATTTAAAACTCTCTTTTAGCTTTTATGAATAGAATATATTTACTCCGATTCAATAATTGAATCGGATTTTTTTGTAATTAAATTTTAATTGACTCTACTTCAGACATCAGCTCTTTAAAATAATCCTCGCATTTGGCAATATGAGTTCCATACCAAGAAAAGGCTTCTCCATCTACTATTATGATTTTTTTATCAGGGTAGAATTGATGTATTTCTTTAATATGTTGTTCTTTAAAAGGAAATGGTTCGGAAGAAAGCATAATCAGATCAGTCTCAGCTAGGTCTTCGATAGTAATTTCAGGATAGCGTGTTTTATCTTTAAAGATATTTTCAAAACCTATTTCAGATAATATCTTATGAATAAAAGTATCTGAACCAATCGTCATATAGGGATTTTTCCAAATTAAATAAGCTACTTTTAAGGTAGAGCTCAGTTTTGTTTGATTTAAAATGGTTTGAATTTTTAAATTAAATAGTTGCGCTTTATCTTCTTTATTAAAAAGGGTACCGAGGGTCTTGAGTAAATGGTAATTATCTTCAATATTTTCAATATGGGTCACAATAACTTTTGAATGCTGCATTAAGGCTTCAACTTGTTCTTTGTTATTTTCCTCTTTATTAGCCAGAATTATGTCTGCTTTCAGAGCAGTTATTTTTTCAATATTGATATTTTTTGTCCCTCCGATGATGGGTACATTTTTCACTTTTTCTTGGGGATGAATACAGAACTTTGTTCTTCCTATAACTTCTTTTTCAGTTAGACCTAAATCAAATAATGCTTCAGTAATGGACGGAACAAGAGAAACAACTTTCATATGTATGTTTTAGACAAAGCCTAAAATTACAAAAGTTTGCCGGTTAAGAAAAGGCCGGCGACGGAAAAATAAATGATAAGCCCTGTTACATCTACTAAAGTAGCAACAAACGGAGCAGAAGAAGTGGCGGGGTCTAGATGTAATTTCTTCAAAATAAAAGGTACCATAGAACCTGAAAGTGTTCCCCAGAGGACGATGAGAATGAGAGATATACCGACACTTAGTCCTACAAAAGGCCAATACATCCCGTAATCAAATAGGCCGGCTTTATGCCATATCATAATTCTAAGAAAGCCTATAATTCCTAGAATACTTCCTAGCATTAATCCTGTGAAAATTTCTTTTTTCATGACATACCACCAATCCTTTAAGCCAATTTCTTGAAGGGCCATAGCTCTAATGATAAGAGTTGCCGCCTGTGAGCCTGAGTTTCCTCCACTGGAGATAATCAACGGTACAAATAATGCCAACACTACTGCTTTTTGGATCTCATCCTCAAAGTAGCCCATGGCAGATGCCGTAAGCATTTCAGAGAAAAAAAGAATAATGAGCCACATTCCTCGTTTTTTTACCATTTCGATAAGTGAAGTCTGTGTATAGGGTACGTCTAATGCTTCAAGACCTCCAAACTTTTGGATATCTTCCGTATTCTGTTGTTCAATTTGATCAAGAATGTCATCGATTGTTACGATACCTACTAAAACACCTGCTTCAGTAACGATAGGAAGTGCTGTTCTATCATACTTTTCGAAATAAGTAACGGCGTCTTCTTTAGAGGTGGTAGTGGCTATTGCTACAAAATGGTTATCAGTAATATCGGAGATTAAAGTGTCTTCTTCGGCTAATAATAAACTTCCTAGGGCAATGTCATCAATTAATCGATTTCTTTCATCCACTACATAGAGGTGATTCATGGTTTCCACTCTTTTTCCTACCTTTTTAATCTGTTGAAGACATCTTTTTACAGTCCATTCTTTACGGATTTGGATGTAATAGGGGGTCATTAGACGGGCAATAGAATCAGAGTTATAGCCTAATAGTTTTAGAGCAATTCTTCTTTCTTGGGGATTAAGATGATTAATAGAGTACTTGATAAGTTCATCCGGAAAGTCTTCAAATAGTGCTGTTCTGTCATCAGGGGTCATCGCATTGAGGATTTCTGAAACTTCGTCACTGCCAATACTTCTAATTGTATCTTCTTGGAAATCAGGATCTAGATGAGAGAAGACATCAGCTTTGTATTCTTTAGGAACTTTTAAAAATGCCAATAACCGTTCATCAGCAGGAAGTCCACTGAGAGTTTCGGCAATATCGGCAGCATTAAAGATAAGTTCGTCTCTAGAATTCAAAACGTGAAATTTTTGGATATGCAAAAATAATTCAAATTTTTAAAACAGAGTCATAATGTAATAAAAATCAGGATTAATTTTTAATTAAATAAAAACATCCGTAAAATACGGATGTAAAAAAATAAATAAAAATAAAATTCCCTATTGGTCATCTAAAGAAATACATTCCTTAAATGAGAAGATCATAACTTTAGTTTGATTTTATCGTTAGTCTAAAGTAGTATTTTTTTTTTAATTTATTCACTATTTAATGAAAAAAAATACATTATTTTTCTCTTTTATATATTGAAAATAGAAATTGCTCTATGAATAAGTTTTTTATTTTCATAGAATCATAGGCTGAAAAATAGAGAATTACTATTACCTAATATATTGAATAACAGAAGTTATTGTTAATTTTCTACAGAGGTAAAATAAAGAAAAAAAGAAGGGTAATATCGATTGATTTGGAAAAATAATGGGAGAATTCAGTTTAAAAAAGAATAGTATATTTATATAATAATGACATTAAAACCCTGTTTCTTCTGAAGGTTTTCTTTTTTTTAATTTCTTTAAAATGTCTTTTATAGCACCATTAGTGCCTATTTTAACAGAATTGACCGTAGATCCTAAAAGGCGCATGTTCTTTCTATAGGTATCATAATCTGTTTCTGTGAGTAGATTTCCTTCCGCATCAAAAAGTTTCATGCTCACCACTACCTGGTTGGAGAAAACGTATTTTCCTATGCCTACTTTAAAATATTTCACCTTAGGAACAATGGTGAAATCTGCATTATTGTTAATACAGTAGTCAATAATACTTTGTTTGTCAATACTATCAAAAGGAATCTGTGTTTCTGTTCGGAGCATTTTATTTTTTCGCGTACTCAAATTATCGGACACGGCATTGAAAAAGGCAAGATTGGTGGGATCTTTGATTTCATCGATATCAGGTTCAACTTCAGGATTAAAGAAAAGAACTTTTTTTATTTTTTCTTCATTTCTTTGCCCTTTGATAGTAATACCTATCAATAAACAAGAGACCAGTGCGATAAAAGGAATAATTTTTTTCATCATTAATTCGTCTGTAAAATTACTGTCTTTTAATGGGATGACATAATTTTATTAAGAAAATGTTAACATTTTTTTCTATCAAAACCCATACATGAAATCAATAATGTTTGTAGATCCAAAAAATAGTTGTAATTTTGCGGCCGATACATAATAATCATTTAAATAATATTGGAATGTACTTAACAACAGAAAAAAAGCAGGAAATTTTCTCAAAACATGGAAAATCTGCACAAGACACAGGAAGTGCTGAAGGGCAAGTTGCACTTTTCACTTTCAGAATTAACCACCTTTCTGCTCACTTAAAGAGCAATCACAAAGATTATAATACAGAAAGATCTTTGGTGAAATTGGTAGGTAAAAGAAAAAGATTACTAGATTATCTTAAGAATAAAGATATCGCAAGATATAGAGCAATTATTGCTGAATTAGGTCTAAGAAAATAATCTATAAAGATTTTCAATATAAAAGCAACTTCGAAAGAAGTTGCTTTTATTTTTTCTTTTGAAGTTTAAGAGTATTTCCCGTATAGTATTGTACCAAAATATTGAAAAAATGATATTATGGTGTATTATAGATTCAATAAAATGTTTACAATGTATTTATATGTAAATATTTTTATATATTTTTCCCAAATATTTTGAATTACTATCAACTTTTTTAAAACACGGTTAATGAATTTTAGATCTCTCTACTTACTTGTCTTTGTTTCTTTATCCTCAATATATTATTCTCAAAAAATAGATTCTTTAAAGCATAATTCCTTCGTATTGACTGGAGGTGCAGAGTATGGAAAAGTATTAGCGACCAATATTCATTTGAAGATTTTAGAAAATAAAAATTATGTAGGATATTCTTTTCAGTTTTTAAAACAGGCTACTGGGAAAAAAGAATGTGAAAGACTGTATAATTTTCCGCAGTATGGGATTGGTTTTTTTGCGTTTGATTTTCTTGAAAATAAACAGATGGGAAGCCCCTTAGCTGTGTATGGCATCTATAATGCAAAAATCAAACAATGGGGGAAATTAAAATGGTATCATACCATCGGTTTCGGTGTTTCATTCAATTCCAATCCTTTTAATAATGATACTCAATATTACAATACATCGGTAGGATCAAAAACAAATATGTTTATAAGTTTGGGAACAGGATTATATTATGAATTAGGACGTTATTTTGATATCGGATTCACTCTTAAATTCAACCATCTTTCTAATGGCTCTTTGAAAATTCCCAATAAAGGACTTAATACAGTGGCTCCTCAGTTAAGTATTGTATATTACCCGGAAAGAATAAACCCGAAATTATCGGATACTATCCCGATAATTCATAAAAAATATAATACAGTAGAGTTTTCAGTATTCGGAGGAAAGAAAGATTCTTTTTATCGAGGAGATAAGAGGGATGATTTAAAGCTTTATGAAGGGTATGATTATTCAATTTATGGAGCAGAAGCATTTTATATGCGTCAATATTCTCCCAAATCGGCATATGGATTAGGCGTAGGAGTGACCATGGATGAGCAATATAATCATACTATGTATGTGTCGGATAGTACCCTATATCAGAAAAAACGTTTTTCGAATAACCAACCTTTAGTCAGTATTATTCCTACCTATCGTTTAATGATGAATCGGCTGTATATTAATATAGGAGCAGGATATTATGTTTTTAAAAAGGGCCGAAAATATGACAGTCCTGCTTTTTTTCAAAGAATAGGTCTTCAATATCAAATTACAGATAGATTTTTTGCGGCGTTTGGGATTAACGCCTATGATATGCATATTGCCAATTATTTGGAATGGAAGCTAGGATATACTTTTCATAAAAAAGAGAGAAAATAAATTGAATGAAAATCATTTCATTAGATTGGGGGTTATCTTAAATTTAATTTCATGTATTTATTTTTTTTAAATTTTATTTCAGATTGAATATTTTAGAAGAAGCAAATAGGGTATCTAAATATAATTTAATAAATATCATTTTAATACATTACCTTTGCATCGAAAATTTAAAAAGTTTAAATATTAATCGTACTCAATACGGAGTACATAGAAGACAATTTTATGAGTAAACCTCAAGCATTTATAGAAACGATTACTCTTGCAGATGGCAGAGAAATCACTATTGAAACAGGAAAGTTGGCAAAGCAAGCGGATGGGGCTGTAGTGGTAAAATGTGGTGGAACGATGCTTTTAGCAACAGTAGTAGCTGCTAAAGAAGCAAAGCCAGGTGTAGATTTTCTACCTTTAACTGTTGACTATAGAGAAAAATTTTATGCTGGCGGAAGAATTCCAGGAAATTTCTTTCGTAGAGAAGCAAAACCTTCTGACGATGAAGTTCTTACAATGAGATTAGTGGATAGAGTTTTACGTCCACTTTTCCCGGAAGATTTTCATGCGGAAGTACAAGTAATGATTTCATTAATTTCTTATGATAAAGAAGTAATGCCTGAAGCATTAGCCGGTTTGGCAGCTTCCGCAGCAATTGCGATTACTGATATCCCTTTTGATGGTCCTATGTCTGAAGCAAGAGTAGTGAGAATTGATGGGCAGCTGTCTGTTAATCCTAGCTATGAAAACCTTCAGAAGGCAGATTTAGATATTATGGTGGGGGCAACCAGAGATTCTATCGTAATGGTAGAAGGTGAAATGAAAGAAATTTCTGAGCAAGAAATGCTTGAAGCTATTATTTTTGCCCATGCTGAGATTAAAAAACAAATTGAAGCTCAGGAAAGGTTAGCCGAAAAAGTGGGTGGAACACTTCCTAAAAGAGAATATAGCCACGAAGAACATGATGAAGAAATTCGTACAAAAGTATGGGATGAATGCTATAGCAAAGTATTTGAAATAGCAAAAACACCATCTAATAAAGAAGAAAGAGGAGAGAAGTTTAAAGCTGTTTTGGATGAGTTTTTAGCTCAATATGCTGAAAATGAAGAAGAGTTGGAAAGAGTAACTCCTTTTGCAAAAGTGTATTATCATGACGTTGAAAAAGAGGCAATGCGTCAGATGATTTTAGAAGATAATATTCGTCTTGATGGTCGTGACCCGAAAACAATTCGTCCAATTTGGTCAGAGATCGACTACCTTCCAGGAGCCCATGGTTCTGCTGTCTTTACAAGAGGGGAAACTCAATCTTTAACAGCTGTGACACTAGGTTCTATTAAAGACGCCAATATGATCGACAGTGTGATTACACAACACGACGAAAAGTTCTTCTTACATTATAATTTCCCTCCATTCTCTACAGGAGAAGCAAGACCTTTAAGAGGTACTTCCAGAAGAGAAGTAGGGCATGGAAATCTAGCTCAAAGAGCTTTAACTGCTGTAATTCCTCAAGAAAATCCATATACAATCAGAATTGTTTCTGATATTTTAGAATCAAATGGTTCGTCTTCCATGGCAACAGTTTGTGCAGGAACATTAGCGCTAATGGATGCCGGTGTAAAGATTACAAAACCGGTGTCAGGTATTGCTATGGGATTAATTACGGATAAAAAATCCGGAAAATGGACTGTACTTTCTGATATTTTAGGAGATGAGGATCATTTGGGAGATATGGATTTTAAAGTAACGGGTACTGCGGATGGTATTACCGCTTGTCAAATGGACATTAAAATCCAAGGGCTTTCCATGGATATCATGGAAAAAGCTTTAATGCAAGCTAAAGATGGAAGACTTCATATTTTAAATAAGATTACAGAAACTATTTCTGAACCAAGAGCTGATGTAAAACCTCATGCCCCTAAAATGGTATTGATGGAAATACCAAAAGATTTTATTGGTGCAGTTATTGGTCCTGGTGGAAAAATTATACAGCAGCTTCAGAAAGATACAGAAACTGTTATCGCTATTGAAGAACGAGGAGAAATTGGATATATTGAAATTGCAGGAACAGATCGTGAAAAGATTAATCTTGCAGTAGCAAAAATCAATGAAATTGCTTTTGTTCCAGTTGTAGGCGAAGTTTATAAAGGAAAAGTAGTTAAAGTAATGGATTTTGGAGCATTTGTTCAGTTGTCAAAAGGAACAGAAGGACTTCTTCATATTTCCGAGATAGAATGGAAGCGACTTGATAAGGTTCCATATAAAGAAGGAGATGAAGTGGAAGTGAAATTCATGGGATATGATGATCGTAAGAAAATGAAACTTTCTCGTAAAGTTCTTTTGCCAAGACCTCCAAAACCTGAAGGAAAGCCTAGAGTAGAGGGCCAAGAAAAACCTCAAGTTGAAAAACAGGCAGAGAGTCAAAATCCTTCAACAGAAGCTTAATAAAGATTAAATAATAGTAGAATCCCTCAATATGAGGGATTTTTTTGCTCTAATTCAATTTTTTATTATATCTTTAAAACAAAAACTATGAAAGCTAATTATTTTTCTTGTACCTTTTGCATACTCGCAAATTGAGCCATACCACGCTGTCAAGATAAAGTTAAAAGAAAACATATAGACAATAACTGTAATCAGATCAATCTACTATTTGAAGTAATTTGAATGAATTATTGGAATTATTTTGATGTGAAAAGAGAGAGGCTTATTAAATAGATTGAGATTCAATTGTTTGAAAGAGATGAGATTTGTTTCATGATGCTATTTTTCATATATTTGCATTTGTATTAAATAATTCTCTGTTTTTACTTCCTGTGATCGTTTGAATTTCATTTATTCAATAAAGTTTCAAGAGTACATTTTGTCATATTAGCGAGATCTATACGCATATAAGAAATCAGAAAACTGGATAATACTTTATCAAAACTAATCATGAACAAGTATTGCTTCGGGATTTTCGGAGATGTGGTTATGGTAAATTGAAAATGTATATTGATTTGCCTAGAAAAAATAGATGATAATTGAAACAAATTAGATAACAATTAATATATAAAATATATGGCGGATTCTTTCTCTAAAAAAGAAAATTTTAAGAAAAAAATTCAAAAACAAAAAGAAAAGGCTCAAAAACGCGAAGAGCGTAAAACAAGCAATAACAAAGGAAAAAGTCTTGACGAAATGTTGATGTATGTAGATGCAAATGGTCAATTAACTTCAACTCCACCAGACAATAGTATTGTAAACGAAATCGATCCTGATAGCATACAATTAGGAGCGGCTCCTATTGAGGCTGAAGAAATTAGAAAAACAGGAATTGTTACTTTTTTCAGTGAAAAAGGATATGGGTTTATTACTGAAGACAAATCAAAAGAAAATATTTTCTTTCATAGTAATAACTGTACAGAAATTGTTAAAAAAGGAAATAAAGTATCTTACGAGAAGGAAAAATCACCAAAAGGATTTTCTGCTATAGATATCAAACTTGTGAAATAAGAGTTTCTAAAAATAATAATATAAGAAAAAAGATTGTCTCAAAAGGACAGTCTTTTTTGTTTTTCGATTTTAAAATAAAGACATACTAACTCTCCTTTATCTATTAAATGCATATAGTTTATTATATGGTATCTTTTAGTTTAAAAATTACATTGAATAGTTTAAAAACTACAAAACGAATCTGTTTTTAAATCTATTTTATAAATATATTTGTACACATATTCTAGTAAATTATTTAAATGTTAATTGATTTGTATATGATTAATATAAATGATATCATTTAATTTTATTAAACGAATAAAGCTTGATTAACCAAAAAAACTATAGACATGAATGGAATTAAATTTACTACAACACTTAGATATTTAGAATAAATATTTTCTACATATTACTTTAGCTACTTGATTTTAAAAAAAGTGAGATTTTTCGATCTTACTTTCTTAGGTTTCTCAAACTAAAAAAATGAATTTTGATTTTATGAAAATGGTATTTTATTTAGTTGTGATTTAAACGTATAGGATCTATTACTAATTTTTAACGATCAACCCATTTTCTTATTTCAACTTTTGTAACAATTTAATTGTTCCTTTCTTCATCCCCGTCACTAAATTTAAATATAAGATAACTTTTGATTTATGATATGCTCTCTACGTTAGGGTGTATATTATAAATTGTATAGGATTATAGCTATTTGAAAAAACTAACGAATCTAAAAACATTTAAATATGATGAATCTAAAACTTAGATTTCTTTTTAGTATAGTTGTAAGCATTTTATTATTCTCCTCTGTAAAGCTTCAGAGTATTGTATTAGAAAAGCTGAATTATACTAGTGAAATATTAAAAGAATACCTTTATTCCGGTTCCCTGAGCATAAAAGAAGGTCTACCTATAGATGATCCTTATGATTTCGGAGATGCTCCTGAAAGCTATGATATGGATAAAGATGGGACCAATAATCCTGTTAACTTTAAACCTGCCAGAAATTTACCTAATGCTCAATTGTTTTTGGGTACTAATTATAATCTTGAATTAATTCCTCACTCTGTATCTCCGGGTGCAGATAATAATGGGAGTAATGGGGATGGAGTTACCGATGATGGACTTACTCCATCACAACTTAATATAAGAAGTGGAATTATTAATACGTTCCTTGTTACCGTAAAAAATACAACAGGTTCGAATGCTACATTATATGCTTGGATAGATTTCAATAATAATGGAAGATTTGAGTCTGGAGAGATAACTACAGTTAATGTTCCTAATAATGCTACGACAGCTACCTTAAGCTTTTCTTTAGCACAGATTAATTCAATTCCTGCTACGGTTTCCAAAGTATATATGAGATTGCGACTAATCCTACCGGGTTCTGGCGTTAGTATATCAGATTTAACTGGGGGAACGAATCCTACTGTTGTGGATGAAAGGGCAATTGCTGATGGGTTAAGTACAGGTGCTTATGGAGCAGTAGTGTCAGCTGGGGAAGTTGAAGATTATCAATTAACGATTACCAAAGATTATGGAGATGTTCCTGCCAGTTACGAAAATGGTGATCCTGCTTCTCAAACAAATGATGCGATCGCTCCTTTACTCAGTATGGGAAATACAGTCGATTTTGAACTGGCTCCGCATTCTGTAGCAGTCGATGCGGATAATAATGGTTTGAATGGAGACGGAGCTGATGAAGATGGACTTGCCACCATACCTACTATTGTCAGTGGTGCACCTTTTAGTATTTCCATGCCTGTAAATACTACGGTTTCCGGGACTAAATATTTATATGGCTGGATTGATGTGAATGGAGATGGTATTTTTAGTGGAAATGAAGCAGCAACTGTTTCGAAAAGTGTTAATGCAAGTGATGTGTTAATTCTGAATTGGGAGTCGAATAATACTACAGCCTCTCCAGCTGTTCTTGCTGCAGGCAAAACCTACGCAAGGTTTAGAGTTTCTGATGTATCACTTACCAATTCTAACAGCAACGGTACTTTGATTGACACCCGAAGTTATGGATTAAGTACAGGAGTTGGAGAAGTGGAGGACTATCAGTTTTTGGTAGATAATTATTATGATTATGGAGATGCTCCTGCCACGTATGGGATGGATAAGGATGGAACTAATAATCCTGTCAACTTTAAGCCGGCGAGAAATCTTCCTACCTCTGCCATCCATTTAGGACAAGACTATAATTATGAATATGCTCCTCATGTAGCTAATCCTGGTGACGATAACAATGGGACAAATGGGGATGGGATTACCGATGATGGACTTACTACTTCCCAACTTACTATAAGAATGGGAGCGATTAATAATTTCCCTATTGTTTTAAGAAATACAACAGGCTCTACTGCCACATTATATGGTTGGATTGATTTCAATAATAATGGTAGGTTTGAAGCGGGAGAAGAAAGCCAAGTTGGTATTCCTAATAATGCTACGACAGCTACCTTGAGCTTTTCTGCAGCACAGATCAATTCCATTCCAGCGAATGTTTCCAAAGTATACATGAGATTAAGATTAGTTTTACCAGGTCCCGGAGTAACTATTGCAGATTTTACCAGTGGAATTAATTCTGCAGTGGTGGATGAAAGGGCTATTGCTGACGGATTGAGTACCGGAGCATATGGAACGGTAGTGTCTCTGGGAGAAATTGAAGATTATCAATTGACTATTACCAAAGATTATGGAGATGTTCCTTCCAGTTATGAAAATGGAGATCCTGCATCTCAAACAAATGATGCAATAGCCTCTATGCTGAATATTGGTGAAACGATGGATTTTGAACTGGCTCCTAATTCTGTGGTAGCAGATGCAGATAATAATGGAACAAATGGAGACGGATTGGATGAAGATGGTGTTATGACTCCTCAAGCCATTACCGGTGGAGCTCCTTTTAGTATATCTCTACCGATTAAAACGACAGTTTTTGGAACCAAATATTTATATGGCTGGATTGACTTTAACGGTGATGGTATTTTTAATGGTAATGAAGTGGCAACTGCTTCATCTGCATTTGCACCAACGGGTAATTTGATTTTAAATTGGCCCACCATCTCTTTTTCACCTTCTGTTCTCACAGCGGGGAAAGTATATGTAAGGTTCAGACTTTCTGATATTTCTTTAACGAATGCTAATAGTGGAAATACGGCCCTGATTGATACCAGAAGTTATGGATTAAGTTTAGGAAGTGGAGAGATTGAAGACTATCAGTTTTTAGTAGATGATAAATATGATTATGGAGATGCACCTGAAAGTTTTGATATGGATAAAGACGGAACGAATAATCCTTTAAACTTTAAACCTGCAAGACAGGCACCTTCTCCGGTATTAAAATTAGGAAGTACCATAGATACAGAGACTACAGCTCATTCTGTTTTACCGGGAGCTGATAATAACGGGTCCAATGGTGATGGATTGGATGAAGATGGAATCGGTAGTGTAAGCCCTGTATATAGAAATAACATCTATTATGCAAAAGTATCAGTCCTTAATGCCACAGGTAATACTAAGACACTATATGGCTGGATAGATTTTAATAATAATGGTAGATTTGAGAGTTCTGAAATGGTTAACGTTTCAGTGCCTAGTTCAGCGAGTACACAACAAATCACTTTATCTTGGAGTGCAGCTAATACCAATACGATACCTATAGGAGTAAACAATATCTATATGCGTCTTCGTATATCCGATTCGACTCTTGCTGATCTTACTTCGGGAGCGAATGCGACAGTCGTTGACGAAAGAGCCATTGCGGATGGCCTGAATACCGGAGCTTATGCTGCAGCTTTCGGAGGAGAGATAGAGGACTATCTACTTCCGGTACTTGCCAATAGCTATGATTTTGGAGATAATCCGGATAGCTATGATACAAGTGTTAATAATATTGTAGCTCCTGCACGTCATCTTCCAAGCCCGGCGTTGTATTTGGGTAGCAATTATACGGATGCTGAATCTGCTAAACTCACCACTGCAAATGCAACAGGAGATGATAACGATGCTACAGATGATGAAGATTCTGTTAATCCATTTTCTATAGAATCAGGTTCAGGATATGATATAGATGTTACTGTAAATAATACATCAGGAGCATCTCATACCTTATATGGTTGGATCGATTTCAATAATAATGGTCGCTTTGAAAGTACAGAAATGGCATCTGTAAGTGTTCCTAATAATACAAATAATGGAGTAGTAACCCTTGTATGGGCTCCTGCCAATACCGTCATTACGGGTAATCCGAGTGAGCTTCAACTAAGACTTCGTATTTCTGGTGCTGCTTTGGCTGATGGTACGAGTGGAGTCAATGGAGCATTAGTGGATGAAAGAGCTCTTGCTGACGGATTAAGTACGGGTGAATATGATGTTTCTCCAGTAATCAATATTGGAGAAGTAGAAGATCATACTATTGTGGTAACTACGGATATGGATTATGGTGATGTTCCTGTATCTTATGAACAACCTAATGGCACTTTCCTACCGGCGCGTCAGGCCTTATCTAATACAATATATATAGGAGGAGTTCCGGATTTAGAGCCGGATGCACAAAGTGTAGCAGCAGGTGCTGATAATAATGGCCTGAATGGAGATGGGATAGATGAAAATGGAATAACTCCGGCTAATTATACGATAGGAGTAGGAGAAGACTTCACCTTACCTGTAAATGTTACCAATACATCAGGAGCTGCTCATACACTATATGGCTGGATTGATTTTAATAATAATGGGGTATTTGACACTGCAGAATTAGCTTCGGTTAATGTTCCTAATGGAACATTGAATGGAAGCGTAAACTTGTCGTGGACGATCGCCCAAATATCCACAGTGACTTCTTCCGGCAACCGATATCTAAGGTTAAGACTTTCGGATGGGAATCTTACAGACCTATCATCTACTACCTATGATGAAAGAGCATATGCAGATGGAATTAATACAGGGGAGTATAATACGGTTCCACAAAATGGTGAGATTGAAGACTATAGAATGAATGTGGTTTGTAAAACATGGAAAGAATTTAACAGTGCAGGAGGAAATAATGAGACCGACGGCTTGAGAATACAAATGACGGCTGCAGGAAATATGCAGATTTATAGAAAAGGGGCAGTGCAGATCTTTCATAATCCATTACCGAGTAATTCAGGACCTTACGCTATTCCTGGAACATATCATGGATTATGTCTTTCCATAGGGGGCACTTATTATACCAGTGGAACATTAGTGGCAACGGGAATGGTGAATGGAGGAAACTTAACGGTAGTATCCAACACTTGTCCTGATGATTTCAACTTACCTGGAGGAGTACAAAAGAATACGATTGTCCTTAAAGCTACTAAAAATGGGATGGATTATTTCCTTACGGTAACGTATACCTATACCTATCCTCAATGGTCTATGAATGTAGATTATAAGGTAGATATTCCTACAGGAAATACCGAAATAGTAAGACTAGCTCACGGATGGGATACTTATCTAGCCGGTGGAGATGCAGGTCCCGGATTTATCCGAGGAACAGCTCCTGATTATACGATGGGAGTGGTAAAGTCGGAATCTTATGAAGCATTCCGATACCGTTCAGGAGTAGCTTGGTCAGGATGGTATTCCGGATCATTTGGTGATCTTAATAATGATCTTGGAATTGATAATACCTTCAGACAATATATAGATAATAATCCAAGTACAGACAACGGAATTGGTATTTCTATCAATTTTGGAACGACGCCCGGTACGTATTCGAGTAATAATGATATTGCATTTAAATGTGATGCTCCCAATACACCACCTGTGTTAACTTCGTATGATATTGTTACCTGTACAAGTCCTTTTGATTTGACAGCCTTACATACTAATTCCATGCCTGCGGATGTTATATTAAGATGGTATGATATGTCAACGGGCAATCTGATTGCTGATCCTACCAATATAACAGCGAGCGGAACCTATGAAGCAGAATATTATGATACGGTTAATTTCTGTACTTCCCCAAGAGCTACGTTAACATTGAGTTTCAGCAATGCAAATATTACTGCGTTTACTCCGGTTACACAAAGTTTATGCTTAACTGATACCCCTACAGCAATCAGTGTGACGACTTCGAATCCATTAGATACATTCCAATGGTATAGCAATACAACGAATTCTAATACAGGAGGAACTCTTATACCTAGTGAAACATCTTCTACCTATACGCCACCACTTACAGTAGGAACGCTTTACTACTATGTGGAAGTAACAGCAGGGGGAGTAGGTTGTGTTACCAAATCTCAAGTAGCTACGGTTACTGTAGATGGTTCATGCGGAGTATGTTATAAACCTGCTACTACAACGGGAGTTACCTTAAATACCATGCATGGTATTACCTCCCTGAATCGTGCTTCTAATAATAATGGTGAATGGCCTGGAGTTCGTAAAGGAGCCTGGACAGCTTTAGAGGCGAAAACGAAAGGTTTTGTAATTAATAGATTTGCTACAACAGCTTCTGTGGAAGCCATTGCCAATCCTGTTGAAGGGATGATGGTATTTGATGAAGAAGCAGACTGTTTGAAAATATATACGACTACAGATAATGGCACTACGTTTGGATGGAGCTGTTTCTCTACCCAAGCATGTCCTGATTAATCTACTTATCTAGGGTTTAACTAAATAAGCCCTAGATATTTTAAACATTTAATTATAACTACGTATGAAAAGAATATCTTTTTTAATGTTTGTACTTGTCGGAGTTTTGCTTAAATCCCAAGTTATTATTGGTGGGACGGTATTAAGTTCACCCTCTGTTTCGTTAGAGTTTGGTAGTGGAGATAAGGGAATAATACTTCCTTGGGTCACTTCTACGTCAGCCGTAACAGGAGCTGTTAGTGGAACGATGGTATATGATATTACTGATAAGAAAGTAAAATATAAAAAATCAGCTTCTTGGGTTGATTTAAGCATTGATACCAGTGGAGTAGTAGATACTTCCTTACAAGATTCTCAGGCGGAGGAAAGTGGAGCCAGAGTAGCGATTGGTGCTACAGCAGGTACTGAGACAACTCCTGGTATCTTAGTCCTTTCCGATAATAATAAAGCGATGGTATTACCTAAGGTAGCAAGTCCTCACTTGAATATTATCAATCCCAGTGCAGGAATGATGGCCTATGATACAGTTTCTCATCAGTTAGCTGTGTTTAATGGGACAGTATGGTCTTTTTGGAAACCCTAAAATTAGAAACATTATATTATTGAATTTTAAGAGTTAGAAAGGATGAGGTTGACCATTTTGGCCAACCTCATTTGTTTTTGTATCTTCCCTATTGTTTATATTTTCAATCTGTATTTTCTAATATTTACTTAGGTTTAAGAATGGAGTCCTTTTTGTGTTACTTTTACAAACTTTTTAGTGATGTAAACCTTTCTCTGGTTTTGTCTTATCATTATAGATTTCATCTTGTTTTAGTCGTTTTTGTTTTTCTACTCATTACATTCTTTGACTCATTGAGTAAATAAAGGAACTTTCTTTTTTTATTTAAATTCAAAAACGGAGAGCTTTTTTCAGTAAGATTTTACTATAAGTGAAATAAATATACTTGATATAAAGATCTATTTCTTAACCTTTTCATGAAAGGAATAATACCATGATTTCAATTTTAGTATTTCTCATTGTATGCTTTATATGTAATCAAGCTTATAATAGACTTAATAGTTAAATATAGATTGAAAAGTAATTAAAAAACTATACGATCGAAGAGTAGTCAAGGCTGTATTATAGATAAATTTGTGAAAAATTAATATTATCATTGGAAAAGCTAATTATATCTAAATATTCTTGTGGTTGTTCTGTTTAAACTTATTGTACTGTAAATAAGTTCTGAAAAAATGGAGAATTAATATTGCTATAACACCTAAACTTTTTGAATAATTAAGAAAAATAAATTTATAAGAATAAAACTAAGTTATTTGAATTTCACTATGTCGTTTCAAAGGAGATAAAAATTTAAACAGGTTTTATGATGTAAAATTCTTTTATGATAAAATTTAAATAAACATTTTAGAAATATGATAAGAACAAATTTATTACCTTTTTTGCTCTTCGGAGCATTTACTTATGGTCAAGTAGGGATTAATACGTCCAATCCTCATGCTACTCTTGATGTCAAAGCAAAGAATACAGATGGGAGTAGTTCAGAAGGGATTATCGTTCCGAAATTGACTGGGGATGCTTTGTTTTCGGCTATAGCTGCTAATAAGTATGGTGCCGATCAGGATGGCGCTGTTGTCTATATAACTGAGGCTGCTGCTGTGGCTAATCAGACGGGGCAAACAGTGCTTGTAAATGATTATGGGTTCTATTATTTTAATGGGAGTCAAAATCAATGGATGAAGTTGGGAAGTGGAAGTACTATTTATAGAACAGATGGTACTTTAACAGGCCCTCGTCATATGACTATGGATGGCAATAATTTAGGTTTTACCGGAGGAAGGATTGGTATGGGGACGGCTTCTCCTGATCCATCTGCACTTTTGGATTTAACCAGTACTGGAGATGGTTTTTTACCCCCAAGAATGACCAAGGCACAGATGGAGGCAATCTTTCATCCCGCTACGGGCTTAATGATTTATTGTACTGATTGCTTTGGAGATTTAGGTTGCATTATGGTCAATGATTCGAAAGACCCTTTAGTTACTAATTGGGGTTCTATGTGTACAACAAATGTTCCAACGGGTCATGTGGATGATCTTCAGTGTGCAAGTGCAGTGACTTCAGGTGGAGTTCATTCCGGAATGGCAGCCAGTGGAGTGACGACTACGATACCTTATACAGGAGGAAACGGAGGAACTTATTTCTCAGGTACTTTTAATTCTACCGGGGTTACAGGGTTAACGGCTAATGTAGATGGAGGTAGCTTATCTCAAGGCAATGGTAATTTATTATTTACTATTACGGGTACTCCTTCTGCAGTAGGAACAGCGAGTTTTGCTATAACGATCGCTGGCAAATCTTGTAGTTTTACGGTAGACGTGGATAACTTTACAGCAAGTGTAGCTTCTTTGACTTGTAGTAGTGCTGTATTTGCACCGAATTCCATGATCCAGGGAGAGGTTTATACAGGAACTCTTACAGTTCCTTATACAGGAGGTAATGGGGATTCTTATTCTCAAATGTCTTTTACACAAAATGGATTAACATTTACTCTTCCTGCCGGTACATTGGCTACAGGCGCGGGAAATCTAGTATATAATGTCACGGGTACTCCTACGAACGCTGTTACAATGAATTTGCCGATTAGTTTCGGTTCACAATCGTGTAATGTGAGTAAACTAGTTTCTCCTTCTGGTAGTGGGGTTGGAACTACAATGTGTATGGGGAATGGTACTAAGGTATGGGCTAGTCATAATTTAGGAGCCGATACGAGCTTGGATCCTCATGTACCTGTTAAAGAGATTTCTGGAAACTTTTACCAATGGGGAAGGCTTGATGTAGTTGCCACTCCAGATAGCCCTGCCGGAGCGATCAGTGGATGGAATACTATATCTGCTTCTGATGGAGCTTGGAATTCTGGTACAGAAGATGTACCTGTTAAAACGGCTATAGATCCATGTCCTTCCGGCTTCCGTTTACCTACACGAAAAGAATGGGTGGCGTTTGCAAATAATACCACCAGCAATACAATAGGATCATTTAACGGCCTTTATACCAGCTTTGATTCCGCTCGCCAATTCATTTGTGCAGCTAATGGTAATAAACTGACTCTTCCTGTTCCGGGGTATCGTACCTACAGTGCGGGTGCTACATATGCCCATAATACCAACGGATACTATTGGAGCTCAACAGAGAATGCCGCTGGTTACGCTTATGGTATATTTTTCAATAATAGTAATATGAACCCGGCGCTCGTGGAAAGACGTACCGTAGGATGTTCTGTACGATGTATAGCAGAATAATTCTATTGATTTTACTATTTCGTTTCCTAACTATAAATTAGTTAAATAAATCCTGGCGGCTTTCCGTCAGGATTTTATTGTAAGAAAGAATATTCTTCTCTTGCATTATAGCATGTATTGTTGAGTAAAAAATGAGAGGCTTTTCGAGTATGTAGTTGCCCTTGGTGAAATAAATGCCCTTGAGATATAGATCTCCATGTATTAAAAGGGTAATATTTTTCACTATATGTTTTTATTATATATAAACCCGTTGTGCATTATGATAAAAACAAATAAAGTTGTTCATTTGATTGATAATCAGTAAATTGTTTTTACCACAAAACATTTACAATGAACAACTTGAGAGCAAATTACGAAAGAATTTTGGAAGTTTTAAGAAAAATATCAAATGATAGACTTGTAGCTTATCAACGTCGAACTCCGAAATTGAGTGATTTAGAATTAATCAGTTTAAGCCTAACAGCTGAATATATGGGAATTGATAGTGAAAATCATTTATTCAGAATTTTACCGGAGTTCTTTATCGGCAAGATCGAAAGAACAGTCTATAATCGTAGAAGAAGAAAATTAATGAACTTTACAAACACCATAAGATTACAATTATCCGAAGTATTTAATGAGTTTGAAAATTATTTCATTGTCGATAGCATGCCTTTAGAAGTGTTTAAAATATCAAGAAGTACTCGCTCTAAAGTCTGTAAAGAAGCAGAATTTAGTTTTCCGGATAGAGGATTTTGTGCTTCGCAAAAAATGTCTTTTTATGGATATAAATTACATGCAGTATGTTCTGTAAAAGGAGTTTTTCAAAGTATAGAGCTTAGTGCAGCTTCTGTACATGATATTCATTATTTGAAAGATATACAACATCAAATGTCTAATTGTATTTTGATTGGAGACAAGGGATATTTGTCTGAAAGTGTACAACTTAATTTATTTGAAACTGCCAATATTAGGCTTGATACTCCCAAGAGGAAGAATCAAAAATACTATAAACCTCAATTTTATGTATTCAAAAAGAAAAGAAAAAGGATTGAAACGTTATTCTCTCAACTATGCGATCAATTTATGATCAGAAGAAATTATGCAAAAACATTTTCCGGTTTTAAAACCAGAATACTATCAAAAATCACTTCTTTAAAGGTTATACAATACATTAATAAAGTCATTTTTGATAGAAATATTAATAATATTAAAGTTAGTATTATTTAAAATGCACAACGGGTTATATATAAGTAATTTACAATAGGATTGCTAGTTAAATATTGATTTAAAAGTAATTAAAAAACTACGTTGTCATCTGTTAGCCTATCCTATTTTATGGATAAATTTGTGAAAAATAAATATAATTGTTTAAAAAATTAATTTAATTACATGTAGTTGTAGTAAATAATTTTTTTTAATTTTTTATTGAACTAATACCTTAACCCAATTATAAATTATACACATGAATGGAATTAAATTTACTACTAAGATTAGAAATTCAGATCATACCCTTTCTATCTTTAAAAATTAATATACTTAATTAAGATATAATTTTGATCGTTCTACTTTCAAAACTAAAAAAAGAATATTCTTAACTTGGAAAGAAATGATCTCTTATTTAGTATTGATTGATATATGTAAGAAATGTTCTCAATGGTTTAATAAATTAATCCTTAATCCTTATTGTTTTTTCTGTAAAATGCTTTCTAATGATTGTTTAAATAGTACAAGTTGGGAAAGCTCCTTTATTTGTAAATAAGCTTATCCTTTGCTGTTTATTATTCTTCCTTATATTAATTTTATATAAGGGAAGATGCCTAGTGAAAAAAACTAACGAATCTAAAACATTTTAAATATGATGAATCTAAAACTTAGATTTCTTTTTAGTATAGTTGTAAGTATTTTATTATTCTCCTCTGTAAAGCTTCAGAGTATTGTATTAGAAAAGCTGAATTATACTAGTGAAATATTAAAAGAATACCTTTATCCCGGTTCCCTGAACACAAAAGAAGGTCCTCCTATAGCTGATCCCTATGATTTCGGAGATGCTCCTGAAAGCTATGATATGGATAAGGATGGTACTAACAATCCTACCAACTTTAAACCTGCCAGAAATTTACCTAATGCCCAATTGTTTTTAGGAACGAGTTACAATCTTGAATTAGCTCCTCACTCTGTATCTCCGGGGGCAGATAATAATGGGAGTAATGGGGATGGAGTTACCGATGATGGACTTACTCCATCACAACTTAATATAAGAAGTGGGGTTATTAATAGTTTTCCTGTTGCTGTAAGCAACACGACAGGTTCTAGTGTAACCTTATATGCTTGGATAGATTTCAATAATAATGGAAGATTTGAATCAGGAGAGATAACCACAGCGAATGTTCCTAATAATGCTACGACAGCTACCTTAAGCTTTTCTTTAGCAAAGATTAATTCAATTCCTGCTACAGTTTCCAAGGTATATATGAGATTAAGGCTAATTTTACCAACTGCCGGAGTTAGTATATCAGATTTAACTGGAGGAGCTAACGGAGCTGTGGTAGATGAAAGGGCAATTGCTGATGGATTAAGTACAGGAGACTATGGAGCAGTAGCGTTTGCAGGAGAAGTTGAAGATTATCAATTAACGGTTACCAAAGATTATGGAGATGTTCCTGCCAGTTACGAAAATGGTGATCCTGCTTCTCATACGAATGATGCGATAGCTCCTTTACTCAGTATGGGAAATACAGTCGATTTTGAACTGGCTCCGCATTCTGTAGCAACAGATGCGGATAATAATGGTTTGAATGGAGACGGAGCTGATGAAGATGGGCTTGCCACCATACCTACTATTGTCAGTGGCGCACCTTTTAGTATTTCCATGCCTGTAAATACTACGGTTTCCGGGACTAAATATTTATATGGCTGGATTGATGTGAATGGAGATGGTATTTTTAGTGGAAATGAAGCAGCAACCGTTTCGAAAATTATTAATGCAAGTGATGTGTTAATTCTGAATTGGGAGTCGAATAATACTACAGCCTCTCCAGCTGTTCTTGCTGCAGGCAAGACTTACGCAAGGTTTAGAGTTTCTGATGTATCACTTACCAATTCTAACAGCAACGGTACTCTGATTGATACCCGAAGTTATGGATTAAGTACAGGAGTTGGAGAAGTGGAGGATTATCAGTTTTTGGTAGATAATTATTATGATTATGGAGATGCTCCTGCCACGTATGGTATGGATAAAGATGGGATTAATAATCCTGTTAACTTTAAGCCGGCGAGAAATCTTCCTACCCCTGCCATCCATTTAGGACAAGACTATAATTATGAATATGCTCCTCATGTAACCAATCCTGGTGACGATAACAATGGGACTAATGGGGATGGGATTACCGATGATGGGCTTACAATGGAACAACTTCATATAAGGACCGGAGTTAATAATGATTTTTCTATTGCTTTAAGAAATACTACTGGTTCTGGAGCGGCTTTATATGGTTGGATTGATTTCAATAATAATGGTAGGTTTGAAGCGGGAGAAGAAAGCCAAGTTGGTATTCCTAATAATGCTACGACAGCTACCCTCGGCTTTTCTGCGGCACAGATCAATTCAATTCCAGCGAATGTTTCCAAAGTATACATGAGATTAAGATTAGTTTTACCAGGTCCCGGAGTAACTATCGCAGATTTTACCAGTGGAACTAATTCTGCAGTGGTGGATGAAAGGGCTATTGCTGACGGATTGAGTACCGGAGCATATGGAACGGTAGTGTCTCTGGGAGAAGTTGAAGATTATCAATTGACTATTACCAAAGATTATGGAGATGTTCCTTCCAGTTATGAAAATGGAAATCCTGCATCTCAAACAAATGATGCGGTAGCCCCTGTTTTAAGTATTGGTGAAACGATAGATTTTGAACTGGCTCCTAATTCTGTGGTAGCAGATGCAGATAATAATGGAACAAATGGAGACGGATTGGATGAAGATGGTGTTATGACTCCTCAAACCATTACCAATGGAACCCCTTTTAGTATCTCTCTACCGATTAAGACAACTGTTTTTAGTACTAAATATTTATATGGCTGGATCGACTTTAACGGTGATGGTATTTTTAATGGTAATGAAGCAGCAACCGCTTCCACCGCAATTTCGGCCACTGGAAATTTTATTTTAAATTGGCCTACCACTTCTTTTTCACCTTCCGTTCTCACCGCGGGGAAAGTATATGTAAGATTCAGACTTTCTGATACATCGATAAATAATACCAATAGTGGAAATACGGCCCTGATTGATACCAGAAGTTATGGATTAGGTTTAGGAAGTGGAGAGATTGAAGACTATCAGTTTTTAGTAGATGATAAATATGATTATGGAGATGCACCTGAAAGTTTTGATATGGATAAAGACGGAACGAATAATCCTTTAAACTTTAAACCTGCAAGACAGGCACCTTCTCCGGTATTAAAATTAGGAAGTACCATAGATACAGAGACTACAGCCCATTCTGTTTTACCGGGAGCTGATAATAACGGGTCTAATGGTGATGGATTGGATGAAGATGGAATCAGTAGTGTAAGTCCTGTATATAGAAATAACATCTATTATGCAAAAGTATCAGTCCTTAATGCCACAGGTAATACTAAGACACTATATGGCTGGATAGATTTTAATAATAATGGTAGATTTGAGAGTTCTGAAATGGTTAACATTTCAGTGCCTAGTTCAGCGAGTACACAACAAATCACTTTATCTTGGAGTGCAGCTAATACCAATACGATACCTATAGGAGTAAACAATATCTATATGCGTCTTCGTATATCCGATTCGACTCTTGCTGATCTTACTTCGGGAGCGAATGCGACAGTCGTTGACGAAAGAGCCATTGCGGATGGCCTGAATACCGGAGCTTATGCTGCAGCTTTCGGAGGAGAGATAGAGGACTATCTACTTCCGGTACTTGCCAATAGCTATGATTTTGGAGATAATCCGGATAGCTATGATACAAGTGTTAATAATATTGTAGCTCCTGCACGTCATCTTCCAAGCCCGGCGTTGTATTTGGGTAGCAATTATACGGATGCTGAATCTGCTAAACTCACCACTGCAAATGCAACAGGAGATGATAACGATGCTACAGATGATGAAGATTCTGTTAATCCATTTTCTATAGAATCAGGTTCAGGATATGATTTGGATGTTACTGTAAATAATACATCAGGAGCGTCTCATACCTTATATGGTTGGATCGATTTCAATAATAATGGTCGCTTTGAAAGTACAGAAATGGCATCTGCAAGTGTTCCTAATAATACAAATAATGGAGTAGTAACCCTTGTATGGGCTCCTGCCAATACCGTCATTACGGGTAATCCGAGTGAACTTCAACTAAGACTTCGTATTTCTGGTGCTGCTTTGGCTGATGGTACGAGTGGAGTCAATGGAGCATTAGTGGATGAAAGAGCTCTTGCTGACGGATTAAGTACGGGTGAATATGGTACTACTCCGGTAATCAATATTGGGGAAGTAGAAGATCATACTATTGTGGTAACTACTGATATGGACTATGGTGATGTTCCTGTATCTTATGAACAACCTAATGGCATCTTCCTACCGGCGCGTCAGGCCTTATCTAATACAATATATATAGGAGGAGTTCCGGATTTAGAGCCGGATGCACAAAGTGTAGCAGCGGGTGCTGATAATAATGGACTCAATGGAGACGGAGCAGATGAAGATGGAATAACCCCGGCTAATTATACAATAGGAGTAGGTGAAAGTTTTACTCTACCTGTTAATGTTACCAATACATCAGGAGCTGCTCATACACTATATGGCTGGATTGATTTTAATAATAATGGTGTATTTGACACCGCAGAATTAGCTTCGGTTAATGTTCCTAATGGAACGTTGAATGGAAGTGTAAACTTGGTTTGGACGGTTGCTCAAGTAGGAGTTATAACTTCTTCCGGCAACCGATATCTAAGGTTAAGATTTTCGGATGGGAATCTTACAGACCTATCATCTACTACCTATGATGAAAGAGCATATGCAGATGGAATTAATACAGGGGAGTATAATACGGTTCCACAAAATGGTGAGATTGAAGACTATAGAATGAATGTGGTTTGTAAAACATGGAAAGAATTTAACAGTACGGGAGGAACTAATGATACCGACGGTTTGAGAATACAAATGACGGCTGCAGGGAATATTCAGATTTATAGAAGAGGAGCTTATCAAATCTATAACAGTGCATTATCAAGTACAGCGGGACCTTATGCTATTCCAGGAACTCAGCATGGATTATGTCTTTCCATAGGGGGTACGTATTATAATACGGGATCATTGTCAGCTAACGGAATGGCCGATGGGGGGCGTTTAACGGTAGTATCCAATACTTGTCCGGATGATGTGGGTTTACCCGGAGGAGTACAAAAGAATGTGATTGTCCTTAAAGCTACTAAAAATGGGATGGATTATTTCCTTACGGTAACGTATACCTATACCTATCCTCAATGGTCTATGAATGTAGATTATAAGGTAGATATTCCTACAGGAAATACCGAAATAGTAAGACTAGCCCAAGGATGGGATACTTATCTAGCCGGTGGAGATGCAGGTCCTGGATTTATCCGAGGAACAGCTCCTGATTATACAATGGGAGTTATAAAGCCGGAATCTTATGAAGCATTCCGATACCGTTCAGGAGTAGCTTGGTCAGGATGGTATTCCGGATCATATGGTGATCTTAGTAATGATCTTGGAATTGATAATACGTTCCGTCAATTTATTGACAATAACCCGAATATAGACAACGGAATTGGTATTTCTATCAATTTTGGAACGACGCCCGGTACATATTCGAGTAATAATGATATTGCATTTAAATGTGATGCTCCCAATACACCACCTGTGTTAACTTCGTATGATATTGTTACCTGTACAAGTCCTTTTGATTTGACAGCCTTACATACTAATTCCATGCCTGCGGATGTTATATTAAGATGGTATGATATGTCAACGGGTAATCTGATTACTGATCCTACCAATATAACAGCGAGCGGAACCTATGAAGCAGAATATTATGATACGGTTAATTTCTGTACTTCACCAAGAGCTACGTTAACATTGAGTTTCAGCAATGCAAATATTACTGCGTTTACTCCGGTTACACAAAGTTTATGCTTAACTGATACCCCTACAGCAATCAGTGTGACGACTTCGAATCCATTAGATACATTCCAATGGTATAGCAATACAACGAATTCTAATACAGGAGGAACTCTTATACCTAGTGAAACGTCTTCTACCTATACGCCACCACTTACAGTAGGAACGCTTTACTATTATGTGGAAGTAACAGCAAGTGGAGTAGGTTGTGTTACCAAATCTCAAGTAGCTACGGTTACTGTAGATGGTTCATGTGGAGTATGTTATAAACCTGCTACTACAACGGGAGTTACCCTAAATACCATGCATGGTATTACCTCCTTGAATCGTGCTTCTAGTAATAGTGGTGAATGGCCTGGAGTTCGTAAAGGAGCCTGGACAGCTTTAGAGGCGAAAACGAAAGGTTTTGTAATTAATAGATTTGCTACAACAGCTTCTGTGGAAGCCATTGCCAATCCTGTTGAAGGGATGATGGTATTTGATGAAGAAGCAGACTGTTTGAAAATATATACGACTACAGATAATGGCACTACGTTTGGATGGAGCTGTTTCTCTACCCAAGCATGTCCTGATTAATCTACTTATCTAGGGTTTAACTAAATAAGCCCTAGATATTTTAAACATTTAATTATAACTACGTATGAAAAGAATATCTTTTTTAATGTTTGTACTTGTCGGAGTTTTGCTTAAATCCCAAGTTATTATTGGTGGGACGGTATTAAGTTCACCCTCTGTTTCATTAGAGTTTGGTAGTGGAGATAAGGGAATAATACTTCCTTGGGTCACTTCTACGTCAGCCGTAACAGGAGCTGTTAGTGGAACGATGGTATATGATATTACTGATAAGAAAGTAAAATATAAAAAATCAGCTTCTTGGGTTGATTTAAGCATCGATACCAGTGGAGTAGTAGATACTTCCTTACAAGATTCTCAGGCGGAGGAAAGTGGAGCCAGAGTAGCGATTGGTGCTACAGCGGGTACTGAGACAACTCCCGGTATTTTAGTCCTTTCCGATAATAATAAAGCGATGGTATTACCTAAGGTAGCAAGTCCTCACTTGAATATTATCAATCCCAGTGCAGGAATGATGGCCTATGATACAGTTTCCCATCAGTTAGCTGTGTTTAATGGGACAGTATGGTCTTTTTGGAAACCCTGAATTCTAGAAATAGTTTTATCAAATTTAAGATGTAAATCGAATCCGGAGAACCTTATGGTCTCCGGATTTTTTTGACTCAATGTTGGAGGATAAGCTTTATTTTTCTGATATTCCATATAAGCTTTCTCTCATTTCTACTAAAATTTTTGTTGTTTTTTCCGAATTAGGATAATCAGGAAGAGTAGAAATTGAATGATAATATTCAATGGATTGTATAAGATCTTCGGCTTTTTTTATGACGTTTTCGTAGGACCAGTTTCCGGCTTTTATATCTAATAATTCCTTTCGATTTTCTACCCGAATGTGCAATGAATTTGTTTTAAATATCTGCTCACAAGACTGTAAAAGACGAATGGTATGCATCATATTCTTGCTGTCATAATTTTGACCGTGATTTTGATTCACGTTGTAACGGTCTTCATTTCGTTCCAAAACCCACTTCCAATATTCACGATAATCTTTACAGTAAGTCGAGTAAGCATCGAGATTACAAAACAGATAGGCCACAGATGTTTCTTCTTTCGGAACCGACGAAACAGAAACCTGATTCGCTTCTTCATGCTGAATAATTCCTCTATAATGCAAATCGCCTGAATCATTATAAAAAAGAGCAAATATTCCTTTCGTGTTATCAATGCTTACCAGTCCACATTTTTCCTGAACCTTGCCATTTTTCGAAAGCCACTTTTTTAATGGAACAGAGCCTTGGTCCTGTAAAACATAACAAAAATCAAGGATAGACTTCTTTTCTTTATCCATCGGGTTCAGGATTTTTTTATTGAGCCCTTTAGCTTTTTTGATTTGTGAAATAGCATACCCAGCAAACGTATCTTTGCATAATTTGGAAAGAAAATCTTCAGGCTTCAACAAATCCATTAACGGATTCTTATATAAAATACAATCTTCCGGACTGGCTAAAACTTCCAGAATATTGGGATTGTTTTTCTGTAATAATTCTACAAACCTTCCAATCTCATAATACGTAATATCATTCGTTTCATTAGAAATTTGGGGAATATAGTTGAGTCCAAAAAAAATTTCTTTCGGTAAATAATATATTCCCCGAATATCTGTATCAGAGTTTTCAGTTGCAAGCCCGAAGGAGCGACTTCCCGAGATGGCTTTGAGGAGGAGGCGGTTTTTTAAGGTTGGTATAGTCATCAACAATTAAAAGTGTTTAATAATGAAATTTAATAAATATCTTTGCTTTTTCCCAAAAAGGAATATAGATTAAGATTAATCCATCACTATCTCCCTAAAAACCCTTTCCATCTCACATTTATCAGCCTTTCCACCCTTCAAACCGTTAGCTCTTTCCTCATTATCCCATATCATTTTCTCTAAAAATCCAAAAAGTTCCCAGTCATTAGTATGATAATAGGATTCACCTTTGGTGGCTTTTAAAGCGATTAAATTTTCTATTTTAGTTTTAGTAAAATCATCCACTAAAACCAACAATTCACTGAATAAAACCGGAGGTACAGTTCCTTTTTCTAATATCCATTTTCCTGTTAAAGCAGTTCTAAGACAATAAAAATAACTTTTCAGTTTTACTTCTTCATGTCGGCAGGCTTCGAGATATTTTTTACTCATACTCAGATAATGGTAAGAGACGGCGATCGGAGAGAAGCATATATCTGCCAATGGTTTAAAAGCCTCATAAAATTTTTCATTTTTGACATATATTATATGAGAATAAAACCAACTTAGTAAAGCAGCATTAGATTTTAATAAAAGGTGAAAAGTCTTTCTTATATCCCATCCTGAACCATCCAAATCATCTTCCGTCATAAATTCTATCGTTTCATCCTTATCCCAAGGGGAAAGATACCAATCTTTTTCATGTCGATATATGAATCGTATGTCATAATCGCTATCAGGAGATGCAAAACCCCAAGCTCTGCTTCCCGATTCTACAGCCAGAAGTACTTCTATACCTTTTGTGGTCTCCACTTCTTTCAACTTTTCTATTATTTTTGATGTCATTGTTTTCAATTTATAATACAAAATTAAAACCCCACTACGTAATCCTTTTGCGTAGTGGAGTTTTATTCACTTTCAATAGCTTAAAAAGCTATATGTTTTCCTATTTATTCTTGAAAACTTTCGTAAAGCTATCTTTTTCTAAGGTTTCCAATGAGAAATCAAAATCAGATTTTTCTTTTTCAGAAATGAGAATAGCACCCAATTCTTTTACCAAATGATTAAAGGAAATAGGTTCATACCATTGTTGATAAAGGGCTTTGGTTGCCATAATCGACACTTCAGAGCTTCCGGAAACATGAGAATGACCCGCTCCAAAATTTAAAAGTACAAAACATTGTCTTCCTCCTTTTGGTAAAAGCATTCCTAAAATGGTTTGTTTTTGAATAGAATGACATTGTATTGCAGCAAAGAGTTTATTAGGATTCATCATATATTGATAGGAAATATCATCTCCATTCCCAATGATAATTTTATAACCACAGTTCTTATCACCATAATATACATTATTCATGATAAGAGTAGGGGTATTCATATCTGTGTTGGCATACAGATATTCTACTGCACCATGAGGAGCATACGTCATATCTCCTGAGTACATCAACTGTCCCTGATCAAGATTATAGGCCGCATTCCAACCAATTTTTCCCGCAATATTCAGCCCTGAAATATCAAGATCCTGAGCTCCCCAAGCATCTTTCCAATATATACCTATGGCTAATCTTTCTCCATAAAAACGAGTCCTCGTCGGAATATTTCCTACAAACATTTTTTCGGAAGTAGGTAATCCGAATTCAACATCTTTAGGAAAATAAAATGTTTTGCCGGAGAGATTATATTTGTTTTTTAGATAATTCAAAATAAATTCATAATTGAATTCATTGACATCCCGAACCGTTCCTTTAGTAACCCAAGATTTCCCATTACGAATTCTATATACAAAACTGTCTTGGCCATACATTCTTGAATAACAAGCCGATAAAGCTTTACATAAAGCATAGGGAGTTGCATTCTCTAACCAGTGTAAGTCATTGTTTTCCAATAAAGTGTGGGTGACATTGTTTAATGGATTTGAAAGCAATGGCTTATGATAAGTTTTAGACAGTTTAGAAATTTTATTAATGATTCTAGGCGATTTATTTTTATAAGCTAAGAATAAAGGCTTAAACCTATTAAAGATTTCTGCTAGTTTTTCTAATCCAAATTTTTCAAATAAATCATTTACGTGAAACTGACTTTCCTTAATACTATTAATAAGCTCATCATTTTTAATGAGAAGGCTGGTTCCGGTTGTCTTATAAATTATATAACGTAAAAATTCAACAGGGTTTTCAGGATATACCTGAAGTAAATCAGCAATTTTTACAATAGCTTCTTTATTTCTAATATTTTCTATTCCCGTAAAAGTATATTCTAATTCCTGAGTTAAAATAAAGATCAGATCTTCAATAGTCTTTTCTTGCAAAGCAATTCCTGATTGAAGCAAAGAAAGACACTTCTCTTTCATTTCTTCTTGGGTATAGGCTCTAATTACTTTGTAAGTTAACTTTAAATCCGGAACTTGTAAAACTTCATGGGGAATATACATTTCATCTTGAAAATTACGACCATAAGTTGATATGTAATGGGCAATTTGCTCAATCAATAAATCAGTTCTAGTACTATCTTTGATTTTTTGCCAAGATTTGTGAAAGGTTGTATTAATATCATTTCCATTCAGTTTTTCTTGAGAATAATAATCAATAATTTCTTTTTTTGCCCAAACTGCATGAGGCTCTATGATAAAACCTTGCTCTGAAATGAAAGGTTTTTCCTGAGATTCCTTAGCCAAAACGGCATTAAATAGTGCAAGTGTTTTCATCGTTTTTAAATAAGTGAGGAGTAAAGTGTTGGACAAACGGGATATAGGAACTCCTTTTACCTATAATTTTTAAAATAAGGGAGTACATATGCTTCAATAGAACTCCCTTTGCTATAGTAAAAAAGGCGGAAAGTAACGTAGTGAACAATATAGGAACTTTCTTTGCCTTAATTTTTTTAATCGATGGAAATAGTATTGTTAAATATACCTATTTTTCCTCTCTTGTTTTACATTATGCTTTTCTGAATTTTTTCTTTTTCTTCCACGGCGCATTTTTTTGAATATCTCCAGCCATAATACATCCATAAGGCATTACTTCATCCATTACTTCACAAAGTCCATATTCTTCAATTTGAGCTCTTACATTATTAGCACTTTTATAAGCAGTTGGAAGTTCAGAAATATCAATTTCATTAGAAAAGAAACGGATATCAAGACCTTGTGTTTCTTCCGCGAAAACTTCTTCAATAGTTTTATGGGCTAATGATTTTTTATGTTGGGTTCTGCTAAAGTTTCTCCCTGCTCCATGGGGTGCAAACCCCAAGTTTCTTTCATTGGTTACTCCTTGAACAATCAAAACAGGTTCTGACATATTCAATGGAATCAATCTTGGTCCTGTAATATCCGGCATGAATTTATCGTCCAAGGGAGTTGCGCCTTTAGCATGGTAGAACAAATCACCGTCTTTGAAAACGAAGTTGTGTTCGTTCCAATATCGATCTTCTTTTTCTATTTCAAGAGCGTTTAAAACAGCATCGTGGATAGAAGTATGATTTTCTTTCGTCCAATTTCTAATCAATTGGAGAGCTTCCCAATAGGATTGCCCTTCTTCAGTTTCATAAGGGATCCAAGCATTTTCTTTCAATGTTTCCGGCGATATTTCTTCTCGGAAACGGTTGGCTACTTTCATCCCTTTATCATACAAGGCAGCACCAGGTGCTCTTGATCCGTGATGAGTCACTAGCATCGTATTTCCTGTATTTTTTGAAGTTCCGACAAAAAGAAAGTGATTTCCATCTCCTTGAGTTCCCATATGAGAACGAGCAATACTAATCAACTTTTCATCATTTAAAAACATATTTTCTCTGAAAGAGTCCATTAATTCTTGTGACATAGGCATTTGTTCTCCTCTAGGCCTCCCTCCATACCCAAAGTGTGTAATAGAATGAGCCGTATCTAAAACTGTTTTAGGCTCAATTTTTCCAAAATCAGTCAACATTACCGAACAGCAGATATCTGCACTATGAAACCCTGGGTGAATCGCATTTTTGGCAACCACAACTCCTCCTACAGGAATATGACCTTCAGGACCGGTAGGACAAGCATCCGGCATAATGGCACCGGCCACTAAAGTAGGCGTTTTCATTAAAACGTTCATTGTTTTAATCACTTTTTCCACATTGTCATTTTCACTTTCATGCTCAGCTCGGATATTGATGATAAAATCCTTTGGAGCTTCATGAAGGGAGATCGGTTCCGGTTGTCTAAATTGTTCTAAATAGGCTTTAATCTGGTTTTCGTCCAAATTATTTTCATTAATATATTGAATAGCTTCCTTAAACCATTTAGCAGGTCTATATCCAAGCTCAATTAAGTTATTTCCATTATATTCCATTTTTATTATCATTTTGATAGGGCAAAGTAAGATATTAAGTGTGCAATGTTTTTGCGTAGATAAATTTATTTTAATTATTTTTGATAAAATTTAAAACAATGATATTAGAATTACTGGAGAAGTCTCCCGAAACTATTGATTTCAAATATGTTATTGCATACATTGATGAAAATTACGATTTTATGCCTACGCAATTTAAAAATGGTAATATCGTGAATGAGGAGAATCAAAATAATGGTTCATGCAAAGTTTTTAGTTTCGCAAAACTGAACAATTTATCTAAGGAAAATGCTCTTGCTCTTTTTGGAGAATTTTATAGAGAGGATGTATTGAAAAACCCTGAAGGTACGGATCATCAAAATATCAGAAATTTTATGCAATTTGGATGGGATGGAATTGTATTTGAAGGGGAGGCTTTAATAAAGAAATAAAATAGGGTAAACCTGAATAATTGAAAATTTTTCGGGAGTAAAAAATGACCTTACGATTGAGTTCATATCAACACAATAACAACGATGTCATCTAACAAAAATGCACTTATTCGCTATAAGACATTGGATAAGTGCCTAAAAAGTAAATATCGGAAATATACTCTCGAGGACCTGATTGATGAGTGCTCTGAAGCTTTGTTTGAATATGAAGGCAAAGAATCCTACGTAAGTAAGCGAACAGTTCAACTTGATCTTCAGAATATGCGTAGTGAAAAATTTGGATATGAAGCCCCAATAGAAGTGTACGAAAGAAAGTATTACAGATATAGTAATCCCGATTACAGCATTCATAATATTTCCGTCAATGAGAATGATCTTAAAGCAATGAACAATGCTATCCAGATTTTAAAGCAATTTAAAGACTTTTCGATGTTTCGAGACATGAATGGGGTTATTCAGAAATTGGAAGATTCTATTCATTCGAGTAGCAACAAGTCTATTATACATTTGGATAAAAATGAACGATTAAAAGGGTTGGAATATATTGATATTCTATATGGGAGCATTATAAATAAGAAGGTTTTACGTATTGTTTATAAGAGTTTTACAGCGAGAGATTTCAATAATTTTGTAGTTCATCCTCAGTTGTTGAAAGAGTTTAATAACCGGTGGTTTTTGATATGTCTATATAAAGGCAGTATGTATAATCTTGCTTTAGATAGAATAGAAACAATAGAGATAGAAGAAACAATAGAATACATAGATCAAGATCTTGATGGAGATGAATATTTTAAAGATATTGTTGGAGTAACGGTGTCCAATAACGTAAAACCCAGAAATATCATTTTTTTTGTAGATTCTTCCAATGCACCCTATGTAAAAACTAAACCTTTGCATAAAAGTCAAGAAATTGTATCTGAAGCAAAAGAGGGAACTATATTTAAAATTTGTGTTCAAATCAATTATGAATTGGAAAGACTTTTATTAGGTTTTGGAGATAGTCTTGTAGTACATACGCCAAAAAGGTTAAGATTGAAAATGCAAGAAAAATTTAATGCTGGAAGTCTGAATTATAAAAACTTAATCATTTCAGAGAATGAGTAAGTCGTTTTATGGAGGTTTCTAACCTATGAAATATCCTTAGGTTCATTCTATTCCATGTGATATTGGCTTGGAAATTGTATTGATAGTATTATAAAATTAAATAATATGAAATCACGAATATTAAAAGCAGTAATAGCTATTGTAGCGCCTTTAGTAGTTGAATTTATCCTTAAGAAGGTATTACAGAAAATAGATAAAAAAGAAGAAGGGAAAAAGCAACTTTCCGCTTCCACATAAAAGTAGATAAGATTTAAAATTATGAAAAGAAGCTGCGAAAGTAGCTTCTTTTTTTATTCAAACATGTATTTAATTTTTATGAAATTTAAATATCTGATATGTAGATTTTTATGCATGGAATAAGTGTTAAACCCTATTTATAAAGGTTTATTGGCACGATTTTTACATCCATCTGTTTAGTAAAATTTAAAAAACAGAGTTATGAAAATGGTAAAACAAGTGGTTTTGCTAAGCGCCATGTTGATGGCCGGTGTATTAAGTGCACAGCATTCTAAGATGAATAATATGATTAAGGTGGGAGCAAATCTAGGATTAGCAGTTCCTGCAGACAATCTTGCAGCAGCAGCTGGAGTAGATGTCGCTTACCAAAACCTTATTACTCCAGGATTTGGGTTAGGGGTTGCCACAGGATATACTCATTATTTTGGTCAAGACAATAGCGGATATAGAAATAATGATGTAGGAGTGATTCCTGTAGCCGCTTTAGTGAGAATCTATCCAAAACAAACAGGTTTTTATTTTGGTACCGATATAGGGTATGGATTTTTGGTAGGTAATGATAAGGTTGCATCCAATGTGACGGTTGATAGACCAGATGGAGGATTCTATCTTAAACCAGAAATTGGATACCACAACAGAGATTGGAATTTCTTTGTACAATACCAAAAAGTTTTTGTAGGAGACAAAGGAGATCTACCAAATCAGAACTATAATGTGGGTAATATTGGAGTAGGATTTTCCTACAACATTCCATTAGGGAAGTAGTTAGATTTATTATAAACAATTATTAACCAAACCTTTTCAATTTTTCGAAAAGGTTTTTTCATTCCCAGTAGAATTTAAGAAAACTATTATTATATTTGATAAAATTTGTGATTATGATTTTGAATCCAAAATTTCCACTTTACTTACCGGGTGTGGATAACGGTAATAATGATAATGTTACTATTATTGCGGCAAATCTGCGTGATGATATTACTACGCTAGGATATTATACTTCTGGTAATGAAGAGCTCAAAGTAAAGCTGAAAGTTGATTATGCTACGAAAGAGCATTCTTCATTTTCTGAGATTCTAAAGAAATATATTCAGGAAAATCAATTAGAAAATGTAAAGCGCTTAGGAATAGCCGTTCCAGGGCCTGTTATTGATGGGAGATGTCATTCCCAAAGATTGGGTTGGACTCTAGACGTAAGAGATTTTGTGAGAGACTTCGGATTTGAAAAAGTAGAGATGCTTAATGATCTTGAATCTTTTGCATATGGTATGGGACTTCTCAAAGATGAAGATTTAGAACCGATTTATACAAGTGGTCATCTTGAAAAAGGGAATGTAGCTATTTTAGCTCCTGGGAATGGATTAGGAGAGGCAGGGTATTTTTTTGATGGACAATATCTGAGACCGTTTGCAACAGAAGGAGGACATTCAGAATTTTCTCCAAGGACAAACGTAGAAGTAGAGTTTTATCAGTACTTAAATAATATCTATGGAATCGTAAGTTGGGAAAATGTACTTACAAAAAATGGGTTGTACAATATTTATAGATTTTTAAGAGATGTAAAAAGACATCCTGAACCGGAATGGTTAAGTGAACGTTTTTCAAATGGAGCTAATTTCGTTCAAGAACTCTATAGAGCAGCTGTGGAAGATGAGGTAATGATCTGTAAAATTACGTTGGATACCTTTATTGAATTTTTAGCCAGAGAAGCCAATAACCTGACTCTAAAACTTAAAGCAACCGGAGGATTATTGATCTCAGGAGATATTTCATTGATACTAAAAGATTATATCAATAAAGATCAATTCTACGAAAAATATAAAATAAGTGATAAAATGGAAGAGATGCTAAGGAATATTCCTATTTATTTGGTGAAACAAAATCACTATACGGGATTGGATGGAGCAGCACTCTATACTGCTTATTATCAAAACTAAAATAAAAGCTCCGAAGAAATTCGGAGCTTTTATTTTATAAAATTATTCGTTAAAATAAGTATTTTTATTGATATAGATCAATGAAATGTATTAAAATAGATAACTACATTTGCAATATTAAATAAACAGTAAATAACTTTATTCAAATGAAAAAAATATTTTTATTGGCAGTTGTAGTAAGCGGTTTAGCTTTTGGGCAAACAAAAAATGTAACCACTTCGGATGTTCACTGGTGGGGATACAAAGTGGCCAAATCTGAAGCGAGCTCTCATGATGGAACTATAAAAGTGAAGTCAGGGCAAATGACAATGAAAGGGAATCAATTAGTTGGAGGGACTTTCGTATTAGATATGACTTCAATTAATGCGACTGATCTTTCTGGAGAATATCAGCAAAAGCTTAATGGACATCTTAAAAATGGGGACTTTTTTGAAGTTGAAAAATTTCCGACAGCGACTTTCAAAATAACAAGTGTAAAGAAAAATAATGATAAAGTTTATAACTCTTTAATCACTGGGAATTTAACAGTTAAAGGGAAAACAAATAGCATTTCTTTCCCAGCTACCGTTTCTCATGATAAAGGAGTGATAAGTTTGGTGTCAAATAAATTTTCTTTCGACAGGCAAAAATTTGATGTAGCCTATAAATCTACAATGAAAGATGTTTTTGTAAAAGATGATATTGACATGCTTGTAAAAGTGACCGCCAAATAATTTATTCAAAAAAAATTGCTAAAAGTGTAGAGTTTCTACACTTTTTTTTATTTTTGTTAAATTGTAAATAAAAAAGAATGAAAAGATCACTATTGTTTGTTATGATGTGCCTAAGCATATCATTTGTTTTTGCTCAAAAGAAAGGAGATAAGATAGTAAAAGTCACTTCATCAGAAATTAGATGGTGGGGATATAAAGTAGTGAAAACGGAAGCATCTTCCCAATCCGGAACCGTAAAATTGAAGAGCGGAAAATTTAATTTTGATAAAACGGTATTAGTAGACGGAGAATTTGTGATTGATATGAAAAGCCTTATGGCAGGAGATGTATCGGACGAAGATCAGGTAAAGCTAACCAATGATCTTAAAAGTACAAACTTTTTTGAAGTTAAGAAATTTCCTGTTGCTAAGTTTCATTTGACGAAAATCATTCCTTTGGCGAACAGTGAGTATAATTCTACTGTATATGGTGATGTAACGATTAAAGGAGTTCGAAAAACCATTACGTTCCCGGCTAATGTTTATATTACCCAATTTACAGTTATTATTGAGTCTGCGAAATTTTCCTTGAATAGAAGGGATTTTAAAGTATTTTATCAATCTTCATTAAAGGATTATTTTATTAAAAATGAAATGGATATTCAGTTCAAGATTTCCACGGCGAAATTGGATAATGAAAACCGAGTACCTGCAAAGAAAAAATAATGCATATATTTTTATTAGTAAATTGAGCGGAAGATTTTTTAGTAGTCTTCCGTTTTTTTATTTTAGCCATATGAAAATTTATATTGTAAGCGGATTAGGAGCAGATTTTAAAGTGCTGGAAAAACTTAAGTTTCCGGGACAACATGAAGTCGTTTTTATAGATTGGCTTATCCCCAGGAGAAATGAAAGTTTCGCAAAATACATAGAGCGAATGGCAGATAAAGTGGATACTTCTGAGCCTTTTTTTCTTTTGGGATATTCTTTTGGAGGGATTATTGTCCAGGAAATTAATAAAATAAAACCTGCAGTAAAAGTGATCATAATAGGAAGTATAAAGTCGGATAAAGAGAAGTCTCGTTTAATTAAAATAGGTAAAGTGACAAAAATTCCTAAAGCACTTCCTACGGGTTTCTTTAATGAAAGAACGACTCATATATATACTTTCGTAAGGAAAATTTTTGATCCTAAAAACCCCAGATTACTTCAATATTTTAGGGTAAGAGATCCTTATTATCTGAAATGGTCTATAGAACGAATTTCCGAATGGGAATTTGATGAAAATCCTGAAGTCATTCAAATATTAGGAGATAGAGATATCGTATTTCCTATTAGAAATTCAAAGCCTGATTATATTATAAAAGGAGGAACACATCTTTTTCCTGCCACCAAACATAAAGAGCTTTCGATTATTTTAAATGACATCTTAAAATAGGAAATATTTAATTTTTATTTAAAATTTAAGGGGTATTATTTGTTTATTTATATTTTTTGTGTAAATTTATTCATGTTTTTAAAGGGTTAAATATAAAATTATATGACAGTAGGTTTAAAATGGATCGCTGCATTTGCTATCATCGCACTTATTGCAATCGGTGGATTATTTTGGAGTCCCATTACTGATTTTCCTAATACAGGAGAATTTCTAACCGAAGATCATATTGTAGGAGCTGACGTAGCCTGGATATTAGCTGCAGCGGGACTTGTTCTTCTGATGACCCCCGGATTATCTTTTTTTTATGGAGGAATGGTAGGAAAGAAGAATGTTATTTCAACTATGTTACAAAGTTTTATAGCCTTAGGAGTGATTTCAATTTTATGGGTAGTCATTGGGTTTTCTTTGTCCTTTGGTGATTCGTTAGGATTTACAATGAATGGTGAGCATTACGGAATTATTGGAAATCCTTTAAGTTACCCTTTTTTTAGCCGTGTTGGGGTTTTGCCTCATAAAATGATGGCTTCTACGATACCTTTTATTTTATTTGCATTATTTCAAATGAAATTTGCTGTCATTACTCCTGCTCTTATTACAGGATCTTTTGCAGAGCGGGTACGATTCATTTCTTACCTTTTATTTATGGTCCTTTTTAGTCTTTGTATTTATACTCCTCTTTGTCATATGGTTTGGCATCACGATGGACTTTTAAATAAATATTTTGGAATTAAAGATTTTGCAGGAGGAACGGTAGTACATATGAGTGCCGGATTTGCAGCCTTGGCAGGAGCTTTAGTGCTAGGAAATAGAAAAAATCCACATCATGATCCTTCTAATATTCCCTATGTTCTTTTAGGAACAGGAATGTTGTGGTTTGGTTGGTTTGGATTTAACGCAGGATCTGCTTTAAGTGCTAGTGCGACGGCAGCTTCGGCTTTTGGAACAACGACTATTGCTTCGGCTTCCGCGATGATAACGTGGATCTTTTTTGATAGGATTAATAGAAGAAAAATTTCAGCTTTAGGAGCATGTATTGGTGCTGTAGTGGGCTTAGTGGCTATTACTCCGGGATGTGGTTTTGTTTCTGTCGCAGAAAGTCTTTTTATTGGCTTTATTTCAGCAATTGTGTCCAATGTAATGGTTAATTGGAAAGCTCTTAAAAGAATCGATGATACTTTAGATGTATTTGCTTGTCATGGCGTAGGAGGGATTATGGGAATGATTTTAACTGCTATTTTTGCTCATGGAGAAAATGCAAGTTTACTTCATGGAGGAATTGAGGTATTTGCACACCATATGGCTGCCTTGGTTTTTGTTTCGTGTTTTGCCTTTTTTGGATCATTACTATTGTATAAAATTACGGATCGTATTATTACTTTAAGAGTTTCGGAGGAATCAGAGGAAATGGGTCTCGATATTTCTCAGCACGAAGAAAGTATTTGTTAAATTAAAAGTGTTCATATAGTTTATAGTAAATGGTCGGGAAAGAATTTTCTGGCCATTTTTGTTTTTAGAATTAATTTTAGAGGGTGTAGAATTTAGTATTGATCAATTATATATTTAATTCTACTATATTAGTTTAAAGTTTATTTTTATTTCGTATAAATTTGCTTTCTAAGCTTACAAGAAATAGGGGCTTATTAGATTTATCCTGTATCTTTGCTATCAGAAAAGAGATGTATATATGGAGTCAATATCAGTTTTTGAGATCATAAAAGTAGGAATAGGTCCTTCAAGCTCTCATACAATGGGACCTTGGAATGCGGCTACTTCTTTCATTAATTTGATTAAAAGAGAGAAAGCAATTACTGAAGTAAAAGAAGTTTTTTTAGAATTTTTTGGCTCCTTAGCTAAAACAGGAATTGGGCATGGTACTGATATTGCTGGAATGTTAGGGCTTAATGGTGAAGATTTTAAAACGATTGATACCACCAAAATTGATGAGAAAGTTGAGAATATTAAAAATAGTCAGATTCTAAAGCTGGCAGGAGAAAAGGAAATTCCCTTTATATATGGTCATCATCTTATCTTGAATATGCAAAAGTCTTTGGATTTTCATCCTAATGGAATGATTTTCAAGGCTATTTTTAATGATGGATCTGAACTCGTTCAGGATTATTACTCTGTAGGGGGTGGGTTTATTGCAACACAAGAAAAGAATTCTATTGAGAAAGATTGTGTCAGGACTTTGTATCCTTGTCATCATGGAGCCGATATTTTTAAATATTGTGATAAGCTAGGATTTACAAGGTTTTCCGATTTGATTTTTGTCAATGAAGAAAGTTGGCGATCCCAAGAAGAGACCAGAAAAGAAGCGCTTTATATTTGGAAGCAGATAAAAGAATGTATTTATAAGGGGGTGAATAAAGAGGGAATTCTTCCGGGAGGATTGAATGTATCTCGACGAGCAGCGGGAATCAATAGAAAATTATTAGGAGAAAAAATTTATAAAAATAAAGAAGAATGGTTTCAGCTTGTGGTAGACGCTGAAGAAAATTTCACCAATATTAATAAATGGATATCCTGTTTTGCATTAGCTGTGAATGAAGAAAATGCAAGCTTTGGAAGAATTATAACAGCACCTACCAATGGAGCAAGCGGGGTAATTCCGGCAGTTTTAATGTACTCTCAGGCATTTACTCCTTTTATTTCGGAAGATGATATTGTAAGATTTATATTGGTAGCAGGTGAAATAGGAACTTTATTCAAGAAAAATGCAACCATTTCTGCCGCGATGGGAGGATGTCAGGCTGAAATTGGAGTTTCTTCAGCAATGGCTGCCGCGGGTTTAACGGAAATTCTTGGAGGTAGTGTGGGACAGGTACTTATGGCCGCTGAGATTGCAATGGAACATCACTTAGGCTTAACATGTGATCCTATTAAAGGGTTAGTGCAAATTCCTTGTATTGAAAGAAATACAATGGGAGCTATAAAAGCGATTACAGCAGCAAATATTGCGCTTGAAAGTGATCCTATAAAAGCGAGAGTTTCTTTAGATGAGGTTATTCAGACGATGTGGGAAACAGCTCAATCTATGAGTGATAGATTTAAGGAGACTTCAGAAGGCGGATTGGCTATTGCTGTCAATGTTCCTGAATGTTAAAAGCCCAAATAAAAAATATATAAAGAGACTGTTTTATTTAAGAAACAGTCTCTTGTTACTTTTATAGAATATCTGCAATTTTATTTGTCGAGAATTCCTCTTATTTTATTTGCATTGAGGATTAATTCTTCAAGATACTCATAGTTTTCTTTTTCTAAAGCAGACTTAAACTTTCTCAATTGACTGATATGCTCATTTAATACATCAAGAACATTTTCTTTATTTTGCTTAAAAATAGGAACCCACATTTCGGGGTGTGATTTTGCAAGACGCACAGTACTTGAAAACCCCGAACTGGCCAATTGAAAGATGGTATCTTCCTCGCGCTCTTTTTCCAATACTGTATTGGCTAATGCGTAGGAAGTAATGTGTGAGATATGAGAAATATAAGCTGTATGAATATCATGATCATCCGCATTCATATAGATGAGGTGCATGTCTAGACTTTCAATAATTTTTTCCGCTAAGTGTAAAGCATCCTCTGCTGATTCTTCTTTATTGCATATTACGCCCGCTTTTCCGGAAAAACTATTTGAAATGGCAGATGTGGGGCCACTGTTTTCAGTACCCCACATGGGATGAAAAGCGACGAATCTTGATCGTTTCGGATGATCTTTTACCGCATGTATGATGCCGGATTTGGTAGAACCTGCATCCATTACCGTTTGATTTTCAGATATAAGATCTAAAACTGTGGATAATAAATTTCGGGTAGAATCTACAGGAATTGCCATAATAATTAAATCCGAATTGATAATTCCATATTCCAAATCTACTTTGGCATCAATGATTTTTAAGTTTAACGCTTCATCAAGATGGGTGTTATTATTGTCGATACCATAAATAAAACTGGCAATACCTTTTTCTTTTAATTTTAAAGCAATAGATCCTCCGATCAATCCTATCCCTATAATGCTAATTTTCATTTTAATGTTTTTTAAATAAAAAACCCCGCCCAAGGACGAGGTTGTATATATATACACAAGAATCCTATCCTATATTGAGATAAAAATTCTGTAGTAATATGTTATACTGTTGATAATCATATAGCGAAGATATACATTTTTTTTAAAGTAGAAAAATAGAGATTAATTTTTATGATCTTTTAATGTAATTTTAGATTAAAATACATTTACGGATTGGAAATAATTAATGTTGAAGGGGTTTCAGATAACCAAAGACTTTTGGTATCGATAAGTCCTTTCCAACTTTTGCTGCTTATAATCATAAGATCATGCGAATTTAAAAACTCTTTTTCAATACTTTTCTCACTATACAATGTGATGTGATTGGGCGCTACTTGTTCAATACTTCGGATCAATTCCTTGACTTCTATATTACTACGAATCTGTCCTGCTACATCCAAAATAACTATTTGAGAATTGTTGTTATTAATTAATCTTTTAGCGTATTCGAGTAAGTAAAAATCACTTAAATTAAAAATGGGAAGAAATACTCTATCTGCAGATTTGAAGTTTTTTTCGACTAAAACTCCTACAGGAATATGGGTTTTATCTAAAATTTGTAACGTAAAATCGTCAAAAGGAGAGTTATTGAAAATATAGCTTTTCCCTTTCACAGTATTTAAAAGCTTTTCAGGATTAATAATTTTTGTAGTAAACCCTAATAATCGCCCTAAAAGACTACCTTCATACATAGATTTTCCCAGCATGATAAGCAGAAGATCATAATTCCCTTTATTGGAAATATGAGTAAGATCATTTTCTATATCGGTAGATGCCTTAAATAGAGTAGTGACCTTTAGTTTAAGTTCATGAGACGTTTCAATAACATTTTTAAATTGTTCCTGTTCATATTCATTGATGTCATAGGCATGCATTTCTTCCACAGGAGCAATATTCATAGCGGTAATACTTTTATTCCCGTTCATTTTATTAGTGAAATCATGTGCCAATTTCAATAGAGTACTTCCTGCTTCAGGATTGTCAAATGAAAGAAGAACTCTATATTTAGGATCATTTTCATCGTGTATTGACGAATCTGTTTCTTTTTTAGATTTGAAAATATAATTGATAAAGTCTAAAGTAGGTCCTGTCATGAATGTGGTAAACAATGCCATAATCACTAGCATCGCAAAAATTTCCGGACTTAATACACCTAAATCATAACCAATATTCAGGACGATAAGCTCCATTAAACCTCTGGTATTCATTAATGCACCTATAGTGAGACTATCTTTCCAATTAATGCCAAGGAATTTAGCAGTAAGTGCACTCCCTGCAAACTTTCCGATCACTGCCGTTAAAATGATAAACCCGGCTGTAATCCATAAGTGACCATCATTGAGTAAGCCAATTTGTGTACGAAGTCCTGTAAATACAAAGAACAAAGGGAGTAAAAGGACAAGGGCAACATCCTCTACTTTATCGATAAACAAGGTCCTGAACTTGGTGTTCTCAGGCATAATAGCACCTGCCATAAATGCTCCAAATAAGGCATGAATACCAATGACTTCTGTAGCATAAGCCGAGAGTATCAAGGTAAGAAAAAATATGGCCACCATCGGTTTATTGATTGTACTTTTTCCTGCTTGAAGATCAGCAATCCTTTTTAGAAAGGGTCTTATGATTTTAATCATCAAAAATACATAGGCAATAGCCATAAGAATAACATAAATAGAGCTTGCAAATGAACCCGCTTTTACGATAGCGATCACAGCGGCAAGAATACACCATGCAGTAATATCGTCTGCTGCGGCACAAGTAATGACAATCGTTCCTAGTTTTGTTTTCTGTAAATTCCTTTCCTGAACAATCCTTGCCAATACCGGGAAAGCTGTAATACTCATGGATATAGCAATAAATAGGGCAAAAGATGTAAATTGAATGCCATCGGGTGCAAATTCCTGATAGATAAAATAAGAGAGCCCTATTCCGAGTGCAAAAGGAATAATAATACTGGCATGGCTGATAACAACAGCATCATGTGCTTTTTTCCTTAAAACACTCAAATCCAGCTCCATTCCTACAATATACATAAATAAAATAAGACCTATTTGGCTTAAAAATTGTAGGTTGCCGAGCGATTCTTTAGGAAAAAGAAATGCTGAAAACTCAGGAAAATATATCCCTAAAAGTGACGGACCTAATATAATCCCGGCAATCATTTCCCCAATAACTGAAGGTTGTTTAAGCTTGATGCAAATCCATCCAAAAAATCTTGCCGTCAGAATAATAGTAACAATCTGTGCTAATAATAAAGCTAAAGGATGATGTAGGTTGGTTTTAAAAGATTCCTGAAAGTTTTCCCAGCTAGAACCATTGTTGATTTTAGTAACTATATTTTCTTTGATTTCTAATGTCTGTCCTTCTATAATAAAAAAATACATCAGACAAGAGAAAAAAGTAATTGTTATTGTATAAAAAATGATATTTCTATATTTCCCCATATTCATAATTCCATTATTTTATACAAAGTTGGGAAGAATATATTGATGTTAAATAGGATTATTTTTAAAATGTAATAAATGCTTAAAAAAATGTAATAAAAACTCGTCTATTTATTTTAATAGATATATTGAGAGCCATATTTAATATTTTAGTATTTATTTTTTATAAATCAGAAATGTAAAACTATTAAGGTGGTTTATTTTCCCAGTTTTTCCATTAGTGAAAGCTTATATGTTTCTCCGACTTGAAGCTTAAGAGAATGTTCTCCATCGATAGAAATCTTAGTTACGATTTCGTTGCTCGTAAATATTGTAATGGTAGATAGGGCAATGATCTCTTTTTTATTGATTTGTGTAAAATCTTTAGAAGGAAGCATTTCAAGAAGATTTTTAAAATTAAGATTTTTTAGAACAATAAGGGATCCATCCTTTAATAGAATGTCTTTGTCTCGACTATCAATTTCAGATGTTTTTATATAGATAATTTGTTCCGTGAATATTATGGTTTTACCAATATTGGTATTCCATTCAATGAAATCTTTTTTAGAGGTAGCTTGGATGAGTTCTTTGGCTTTTTCAAAAGCTTGGACTAATCTGTCTTTTTTTATGGGCTTTCTTACGTAATCAACCACATTCAGATCAAATGCTTCTGCAGCGTATTCTTTATAAGCCGTCGTAAATATTATTTTTTTTGAATTTGGAATTAATGCAGCAACCTGAAGGCCATTTATTCCCGGCATTTCAATATCCAGAATACAAATATCACAATCAATCGTTTCAATCTCTTTTAAAAACTGGGTAGGATCATTGAATGCTTTTACAACTTCTACATTCTCAATGTCTTCACATAGGAGTTTTAGATAACTGATGGCTAAAAGTTCATCATCTAGAATAACGCATTTTATCATAAAACTCACCTAAATTAATTTTTAACTCTGCTGTAAATATACCGTTTTGGGAATTTTTTTTGAGCTGATACAAGTTATCGTAAATCATTTTTAATCTTTGATCTAGAGATTGACTTCCAAATCCGCTTTTTTCCTTTTCTAACATATTCTGTATAGAGGCTTTATTGCTGACTTTCATAGTGAAAATTCTATTCTCAAGTTCTATTAAAATAGAAATAAATGAATCCTGAGCAAAGAAATCAGTATGTTTAAATGCATTTTCTATAAGATCAACAGAAATTAATGGAGCAAAAATTTTTTCTTCATAAAGAATATCTGATTTATTGACTTTAAATTTAATCCTAAAATCAAAAAGAGGGTTTATTTTTATTTTATTAATTTCAATAAGGCTTAGTGCAAAGTTTATTTCTTCTTTAGGACTTACAAATTTATTATTGCTTTCGTATAAAATATAATCCAATACATTGGCTAATTTATCCAAAGACATATAAGTCTGATACGCATGAGACTGAACAGAATTTAAAATGTTTTTGAATAAGTGAGGATTAAGTTTTGTGCCAATTTGTTCTAGTTGAACCTCATTTAATTGTTGTTCAATAATTTTATTTGTTTCTAAGAGTTTTGTATTTCTTTGCTTAATTTTTTTATTTTGATTGAAAAGATAGATACATACTGTCAGGAAAAAGAAAATACAGAAAACAGCAATAAATATCAGGTAATCATGAATCATGTAGTAATTACCTTCCATACATAGCTATTTTAATTTTTGGAGATTATTGAGTACTACTTTTTCTTCACATTTTTCAAAAGTGATTTCGAAAGTTGGATTTTTTTCAGGATATATGAGTACATAATCAGGGCAGGGTTGCTTCTGAGCATGACTTTTTTCAAAATCGACTTTTCCGTTGGTAATAATACTGTCTTTAAGAAAAGTTTCATTGATATGATAAGTAGCCATTTTTGTTTTAAAGTTTTCCGAATACTCAAAATCCTTAGAAAGTGTTTCTGCAATTACCCTACTGTTAGGTAAGTAGCCACTACAGCTTGCTCCTTTTTTGTTTAAAATAAAAAATACAATGACAAGTCCGGGGATAAGACCAATCAGGTAGAATTTCAGCTTTTTCATTTAGAAAATTAATAGATTGATATCATGATAGGTAAGTCCGAAACGATCACAAATTATTTTTTTAGTATGTCTACCTTTGTACATATATAAACTTTGCTTCATTTCATTTTTTCGGATGAGCATATTTTCAAAACCTCCTTCTTCATCATAATTTAAGATATAAGAAAGGAAAAAGTTTGAAATGGCTTTTGTTGTTGTTCTGGGCATTTTTGAAGTTAGATTGGGAAGTCCGCAATGTATCACATCGTGTTTGATAATATAAGGGTCTTCCATTGTAGTAAGTTCTGATGTTTCAATTACTTTACCATTATCGATTGCAATGTCAATAATCACACTGCCTTTTTTCATTTTTTTGACCATGTCTTCCGTTACAATAGGAGTCATGTTTAATCTTGGTAAAGCTCCAATAACTACATCTGCACGCCTTAATGATTTACTGAGCTCTTTAGGATCAATAATAGAAGTGGGAACTCTACTGTCCACAAGCGTATGAAGTCTTCTTAGTTTTGAGAGTGAATTATCAAAAACTTTTACACTTGCTCCCAGACCAATGGCTGCTTTGGTTGCAAATTCTCCTACGATACCTGCGCCAAGGATGATTACTTCTGTTGGTCTTACTCCTGTAATTCCTCCCAACATAAGTCCATTTGATAGTGCTAATAATTCAGACGCATACAGAATAGAAACTGTACCTGCAATTTCGCCAATAAGTCTTACCAGTGCAAGTTGTTTATATTCATCAACAATGAATTCAAAGGCAATAGCATTCACCTTTTTTTCAGCTAGCTTTAAAAAGTATTCTTTATCCCTTAAGTTAATTTGTAATGCAGAAAGCAAATAAGTATTGGGTTTCAGGAATTCTATCTCTTCTTCCGTAGGTGGATTAACCTTGAGAACAAAATCTTGTCCAAAAGCTTCTTTTGGGTCATGTGTGATTCTTGCTCCTGATTCAGAATATTGTAAATCTGAAAAAAAAGAACCTTTACCGGCTCCTGATTCTACAATAATTTCATGACCATGTTCCACCAAAACCTGTACCGCATCAGGTGTAATGCAAGTTCTTCTTTCGTTAAGACAAGTTTCTTTCGGAATTCCTATACTGAATTGTCTTCCTTTTTTGATAACATCAAGTTTTTCTGCTTTTGGTATCAGTTCCTCTTCAGTAAAAGGAGTAAAAATATTTGTAGTACTCATGGGTTATTTCTTACAGATAATTATTTTACAATAGAATTCATTAAACAAAGATACGTAATATTTAATCGAATAAAACTTCTCGACTTTCAATCGAATTAATAATATTCATTGTATGATAATTAAGACCATAAAGCTCGTCTTCATATACTTCCGGCCATTCAATAATACATAGGAAAGAATTATCCAAATATTCTTCAATGCCAATTTGAAAAACTTCTTCTATATTTTTTAAGCGATAAAGATCAAAATGATAGACTTTTCCTTTAGGCGTATTGTATTCATTAACAATAGAGTAGGTCGGAGAGTTGACTTCATCATTGCTTCCTAAACTTTTCATTAAGAATTGAGTGAATGTTGTTTTTCCGGCCCCGAGATTTCCTTTCAAGAGAAGAATATTATATTGCAACGAGGGTATAATTTGATTCACTATTTCCTGCCAATCTTCGATACTTTTTATATTAAACTGCATACAAGTAATTTGATGCAAAAATAATAATAAAAATACTTCGATTATATACATTCTATGTTCAAGAATAGGATAGGAAATTTGGAATTTGTGTATTTTTACACCATGATTTCCAAACAGACCATAGACAAGATTTTCTCAACAATTAGAGTAGAAGAGATAGTAGGAGAATACGTTCAGTTGAAAAGAGCAGGGTCTAACTTTAAAGGTCTCAGTCCTTTCCATGATGAAAAAACCCCAAGTTTTGTCATATCTCCCAGTAAACAGATTTGGAAAGATTTCTCCACGGGAAAAGGAGGGACGGCGATTTCCTTTCTTATGGAGATTGAAAACTTTACTTATCCTGAGGCTCTTCGTCATGCTGCAAAAAAATATGGGATTGAAATAGAGGAAGATCAACAAGAATTTTCTGAAGAAGCCAAACAAGCTCAAACAGAAAGAGATTTACTATATAAAATTCATGAAGTTGCCAATAACTATTTTCAGGAAATACTTTGGGATTCTGAGGAAGGTAAGAGTATTGGTTTATCTTATTTTAAGGAGCGTGAACTACGAGATGATATTATTAAAAAGTTTCAGTTAGGATATTCCCCGGAAAAGAAAAATGCTTTCACAATGTATGCTTTAGAAAAAGGATACTCTAAAGATATTTTGGAAAGATCAGGACTTTCTATTTTTCCGGAAAATACGCCTGCAGGTGTTGACCGTTTTCGTGAAAGAGTTATTTTCCCAATTCATAGCTTTTCAGGAAGGGTTTTAGGTTTTGGGGCTAGGATTTTAAAAAATAATGTAAAGACAGCAAAATATCTCAATTCACCTGAAACTGAAATTTATCATAAATCAAATGTTCTCTATGGCCTGAATCAAAGTAAACAAGCTATTTCAAGAAAGAATGTATGTCTTTTAGTGGAAGGATATATGGATGTGATTTCTCTCCATATGTCCGGAATTGAAAATGTAGTGGCAAGCTCCGGAACTTCTTTGACGACTGAGCAAATTAAGCTCATTAAAAGACTTACGGAAAACGTTACGATTTTGTTTGATGGAGATAATGCTGGAATTAAAGCGAGCTTCCGAAGTATCGATATGTTGTTAACGGAAGGCATGAATATTCGGGTATTACTTTTTCCGGAAGGTGATGATCCTGATTCCTTTGCCAGAAAACATCCACAAGAATATGTTGATAAGTTTATCGAAAATGAAGCAACTGATTTTATTGATTTTAAAGCAGAAATTCTTTTAAAAGAAGCGGGAAATGATCCGATCAAAAAAGCAGATGCAATCCGCAATATTGTAAAATCAATTTCTTTTGTACAAAATGCACTCAAAAGAGAGGTGTATTTAAAGGAGGTTTCCACAAAATTCGGACTTTCCGAGCAAAGTTTGTTTAATGAATTAGATGTTCAAAAACAAATAACTCATCATCAAAATACCCAGCAACTAAAGGATACTAATAAGCCTGTAAAATTGGAGATTGTTCCAAAACAAGAGCATGATATTGATGCAATCGAATTTAATATTCTTCATCAGGAAAATAAATTGATCGATACCATGTTGATGTTTGGAGATATTGTTCTTGAAAGAAAGAATGAAAAGCATGAGAAATATGAAGTCACGGTTATTGAAGAGATTCTCCATCATTTTGAAGAGGAACAATATGATTTTCAGATAGAAACTAATAAAAAGATTATTAAAAATATTAAAGAGGGGATTGAAAATGACGAACTTCGAGCGGGAAACTTCTTTATTACTCTAATGGATGAAGATATTACATTGAAAGTGGCGGATGCATTGATTATTCCTGATGATTTAAGTAATTGGTCTACAAGGAATATTTTTCCTCCAGCGATTGGTGATCACATTGCGGAAGAAGTAGAAGCTAATATCCTGATTCATAAATATTATTATATTCATTTTATGATCAAGCAATTGACTGTTGGGCTTGAAAGTTATCGTGAAGGGGATGAAGAAAAATACTATGATTCCATAAAAAGAATTATGATACTCAATCAACTTTCTGTACAAATTATCGATAAATTGGGCTGGTCTCCCATTACTAAAATTTAAGTAGTATATTTTTACATCTTCTTACTGCTTTGTAATAAAAATTTTTTTATTGAAATTTCCAATATTCGAAAGATAGATTCTTTCTGATTGGTTAAATATTTTATTTGTTTATTTCGTTATTTGTAAATTTATTTTCGTAATTTGACTAAATATTATAGAAAAATTCACTTTAATTGTTGGATTTAAATAACGCAATGCATAGTATTTTTGTTGAAATATACAGGACAAAAACTAAAACCATGAAAACTCTTCATTTAGGAATCTTTTCTATTAAATAAAGATTTAAAGATTTAAAGATTTAAAGATTATAGAGTTTAAAGCATTTGTATTTGTTTTTTTAGAAAAACTAAATCAGGTAATAGACTACAATTTAAAATCATTTAGAATGGAATCGAATGGGAAAAAATTTAGAAAATTGATCTTTTTCTGCATTTTGATTGGAACTTTTTTAGGCAATTTTAAGATAAATGGTCAAGAATGGATTTTAAAATATAATCTTACAGAAAGAGAATATCAAAGCCTGTTTAATCAACTTTCAAAAACTCATTATCCTCAGAGTATTAGCGTAGTTAATCATAAGGGGGAAAATCGTTTCGCATGTCTTTGGTATATACAGCCTAAAAAATTTACGAGATGGGAGGCTAGGCACAATATAAAACCGGAAGATATGGGCACTTTTCAAACTCAATTTGTTAAAGATAATATGATTCCTACAAATATTGTAGGATACTTAAATCCTGATCGTAAACTTAGGTTTGCAGGAGTTTGGAAGAGTGATGATGTATATCGGGCTAATGTACAATATTGGATTAGACAAGATGAGAATTTACTGACATCACTGGAAGATTACTTAAAAAAAGAAGAATCTCTCCAAAATAATTTGCCATATAGCCTGTCTACCTATGAAGATGAAGATGGAACATTTAAATATTCAATCAATACTCAAAATGTAGGGGCTAAAAACGAATATGGAATAAGCGCTTTTCAAGATGAAAAAATGTTTAAAGAACTTTTGAAAACTTGTATGGATATTAATTACTATCCTTTAGATTTATCTATTATAAATGATAAGGGAGAAAATTTTTATTCCGGATTATGGATGTATTATTCATCCGGTCGAGAGTGGGGAATCACTTTTCATACCGGATTAGAAAAGTTGGATCAACTTATAGCATCTAAGACTGAAAAAGGTTTGACTCCTTCCCTTATAAGAGGATATATAAACGATGGTAATCTGGATTATATGATTCTTTGGAATAAGGTGAAGTAAACATCATCACATCATATGATTAAGTGTTTGATTGTTTAAAAAAAAATATTCTAACCATGAGATTTATTTTACTCGTGTTTTGTTTGCTAGCCCATTTTTGTTTTTCTCAGGAACAAGAAATTATAAAAATTCTAAATGATGAAATACAGAAGGAAGTAAGGTATCAAAAAAATAATCTGGAATATTTTCCAGGAGAGAAATTTGAACTCGTCCATAGATTTGCTATTAAGGATAGTATTCTTACGGTAAATGTGATACAGGTAGATTCAATTACTTTTGAACAGACTGCAGAATATTTGGCTCAAACTCCTCTTCAATTATTAAGTGTTGTTGTAAAACGTAAAAATGAAAATGATAATACTTATTACACAGAAAAACAGGAAGTTGTTCTAAGCAAAATAAAAAGAATAATAAAAGATATTAATATTATTTTTGAAACTGAGCCAAATGAAGTTAAAGTAATAACTATTGATGAAAATGGGAATAAAAAAATAATAACGAGAGATTTATTTTTCCTATATCTTTCTTCTGAAAAGCATAACGAATATCTCGCGGAAACAATTATAGATTATTTTAAGAAAGCGGGTTATGATATAGAAAAAGGAGATTGGTATGATTAATGGCTTTTTCTGTGTATTGTCAAAAACAGTTTATGAAACCAAATAAATGGTATTATGATCAAGAAACTTCTTTACATTACTATTTTGCTTTCTTGCTCTCCTATGATTCTCTGTCAAAATAGAGAAGCTATAGATAGTCTTTTCGCGACTAAAGATTATCTTTCTGAAATTAAAAAGACCATAAATATTCAGGAGGATGTAAATAAAGTTCAGAGAATACAAAAATTAATAAGAGCTGGTTCAGAGAAAGAAGAAAGGTTCAAATTTTTTCTAAAAAAAATAGTCAATGATCATACGGAATATGAAGATATGATCCAGAGTTTTCATTGGATTTTACAATCATTAGTATTATATAAATCGGATCTTACCACAAATGTATCTGAAATTGAAAAGAACTCAGAAAAAATGTATATGAACCGACATATTCCTCCATTGATCAATCAGATTTATTTTTATACTAAGAAATTTCAAGAGAAGTCAGAAACTCATAAAAACTAACCTAATATTAATATATAAATAATGCTGATGGGATCCTCTATACGTTTTCGAGACGAAAATAAAACGGCACTTGATTTTCAAAGTGACGTTATTGTGGTTTGTCCAAAATGTTCCGAGAAAGCTTTTGCGAAAGTAAATGATACTGAAAAAAAGGTGCGCTTATTTTGTGATAATTGCGGATATAATAAAGAAATTTCTACTATTGTTTCCTTGTATGGAGTCACCGGAAATTGGCAATGGGCTGCACATGTTTATTTTCAGGCAGAATTGTGGTTAAAGATACCTTTCAAAGATGATGAGATTTTTGCATATAATTATGACCATCTGGGTTATCTTGAAAGATATATCACAGCGAATTTAAGAGAACATAAAGACCGTACTCATTTTACATTGTTGGAAAAATTACCCAAATTTTATCACGAAGCGAAAAATCGGAAAATACTTCTAAAACTTATTCGGAAACTAAAAAATAAATAAAAGATTCTAAAATAATGAGAGTGCGTTAGATAAATCATAAGCTTTAGCCTGCTTTTGGACTTTCCGAAGATTGGATGCTTTGAAAGTAATGATAAAAAAGACAGATAAAATCTAAACCAATATAAAAGATCTAATGGTTCCTAGTGATCGATTAATTTGCAGATTAAATTTCTGTTTCTGCCATAATGTCCTTACATTTGTTTGGAACGATATTAGGGAATAAACTAGAAAAGATAATCACATATGGACATTAAAAAAGAATTCAGAGATTTCTCTGTAAAGCATTTAGGAAACAATGGTTTAGTAACCGATCAATATATGGGAATGTATGGCCCAACGAATCTTACACCCTATATTATGGAAGAGAGAAGATTAAATGTGGCTCAAATGGACGTTTTTTCTCGTCTCATGATGGACAGAATTATTTTCTTAGGGACAGGAATCGATGATCAGGTAGCTAATATTGTAACTGCACAGCTTTTATTTTTAGAAAGTGCAGATCCTTCTAAAGACATCCAAATTTATATCAACTCTCCTGGGGGGAGTGTGTATGCGGGATTAGGAATTTATGACACTATGCAAATTATTAAGCCTGATGTTGCAACCATCTGTACAGGAATGGCGGCTTCAATGGGGGCTGTATTGTTAGTGGCAGGTGAAAAAGGTAAACGTTCTGCCCTTAAGCACTCGAGAGTAATGATCCACCAACCAAGTGGAGGTGCGCAAGGTGTTGCTTCTGATATGGAGATTAATTTAAGAGAAATGTTGAAATTAAAGCAAGAGCTTTATGATATTATTTCTCATCACTCAGGGCAAGACTATGAATGGGTTGAAAAATCCTCTGATAGAGATTATTGGATGACTTCTGAAGAGGCAAAAAGCTACGGAATGGTAGATGAGGTCTTACAGAGATCACTAGACAAAAAATAATAAATTCTTCTTACAAGAGGTATGAGAAACGCATCAAAAAACTGATGCGTTTTTTATTTCAAAGAATCGAATATAGTGGAGAAGGGATACATTTTAAATACCAGGAATAATTATTTAAGATTTATTTATTATTAAATTAATGATAAGTTTATACTCAATATTTATTTTAGCATTATAAAATGAATCACAAATAATTGAAATAATTAGTGTGTAACAGTTAGATTTTAAATAAGAAACCGGCGGAATCATTGATTCCGCCGGTTTTGATTGTATTTCGTGTAAATTTTAATTAAAAGCTTCTATAATTTTAGAAAAATCTTCTAGTTTTAGGGCAGCACCTCCAATAAGTCCACCATCAATATCGGGTTGAGAAAAAATTTCTTTTGCATTATCTGGTTTTACAGAGCCTCCATAAAGAATAGAAACTTCATCAGCAACCTCTTTTCCATATTTTTCAGCAAGGATATTTCTGATATGTGCGTGAATCTCTTGAGCTTGTTCAGGAGTTGCAGTCTCGCCAGTTCCGATAGCCCAAACCGGTTCGTATGCAATGACTACTTTTTTTATTTCTTCCGCAGTAAGAGTGAAAAGGGCAACTTCTGTTTGATTCTTTACGACTTCAAAATGCTGTCCGGATTTTCTTTGTTCAAGCGTTTCACCATTGCAGTAAATAGGAGTTAAGCCTTTATCCAGCGCTAATTTGATTTTTCTGTTACAGTGAGAATCTGTTTCACCATGGTATTGTCTTCTTTCAGAATGGCCAATCAATGAGCCATCTACATCAATTGATTCCAACATCTCCGCAGAAATCTCTCCAGTATATGCTCCGCTTTCATGTTCGCTCATATCTTGTGCAAAAACTCCAATTTCATTTTTCTCAAAAAGATCTTTAGCCATCATTAAGTATAAAGATGGAGGAGCAATCCATACCTCACATTGAGTAGGATTATTTTTTTTATATTCAAGCAATTGATACATTAATTGTTGAGCATCAATTACACTCTTATTCATTTTCCAATTTCCTGCGACTATTTTTCTTCTCATAGTTTATCTAAAAAATTATTGTTTAATTCCTTCTAATTTAAACATGAATGCATACACTAATGCTATATCTTTCAAGTAGTCAAATCTTCCTGAGGCACCACCATGACCATAATCCATGTCTGTTTTTAATAATATAATATTCTGATCCGTTTTCATATCTCTCAGCTTTGCTACCCATTTAGCGGGTTCAAAATATTGTACTTGAGAGTCATGTAATCCTGTTGTTACCAATAGATTGGGATAATTCTTCTTTTCTATATTTTCATAGGGTGAATACGATTTCATGTAAAAATAAGCCTCTTTATTATTAGGATTTCCCCATTCATCATACTCATTAGTAGTCAATGGAATACTTTCATCCAACATCGTATTGACCACGTCTACAAAAGGGACTTGAGAAATAATTCCATGCCATAGACTAGGGTTCATGTTTACAATAGCTCCCATTAATAAACCTCCTGCGCTACCACCTTGCGCATATAAATGTTTTGAGGAGGTATATTTTTCTTTCACTAAATATTCTCCGGCATCGATGAAGTCGGTAAATGTATTTTTCTTTTTCATCATTTTGCCATCTTCATACCATTGTCTTCCCATTTCCTGCCCACCACGAATATGCGCAATAGCAAAGGCAAAGCCTCTATTTAAAAGACTTAATCTTGTGGTACTGAATGTGGCATCCATTGAGCTGCCATAAGAACCATAAGCATATAAGAGAAGTGGGCTATTTCCATTTTTCTGGAATCCCTTTTTATAAACAATAGAAATCGGAATTTTTGTTCCGTCTTTTGCAGTAGCAAAAAGCCTTTCCGTGATATATTCTTCTTTATTATATCCTCCTAAAACTTCCTGTTGCTTTAGTAAAGTTCTTTTTCCTGTACTTAAATCCTGTTCAAACTGTGAACTTGGAGTAATCATGGAGGTGTAGCCAAATCGGAAATTGTCAGTATTATATTCAGGGTTACCTGAAGGATAAACCGTATAAGTAGGCTCATCAAATTTTAAAAATTCTTTTTTACCGGTTTTTCGGTTATAGATGACCAGTTGTGAGAGTCCATTTTGTCTTTCACTAAAAACAAGGTAGTTTTTAAAAGCCGATATTCCCTCCATCAATACATCTTTTCTGTGGGGAATAAAATCTTTCCAATTTTTAACCTCAGTTGCGTTTAAAGGTGTTTCCATTACCTTGAAATTCAATGCATCTTTATTGGTAGTGATTAAAAATTTATTTTCAAGAGCAGTGACATCATACAGAACGTCTTTCATTCTGGGTTGAAAAACAAGGAATGTTCCATTGGGATTGTTGGCATCCAGAAATCGTGTTTCAGAAGACGTCGTTGCTGTGGAATATATGAAAATAAAATTTTCGTTTTTAGATTTGCCTACCCCAATATAATTTGATTTATCTTTTTCTTCATATACCAAGTGATCTTGAGCCACATCAGTTCCTAGTGTATGTCGAAATATCTTTTCTGTTAAAAGAGTGGTAGGGTTTTTAGCTGTATAGAAAATCGTTTTATTATCATTTGCCCAAGTAGCGGAACCAGTCGTATTTTTAATTCCTAAAGGAGTCGTTTCTCCTGTAGTAAGATCTTTTAAATAAAGGGTATATTGTCTTCTTGAAACGTCATCTACACCATAAATCATTTTTGTATTATCTGGGCTGATATTAAACCCACTTGCGGAATAATAAGAATGTCCTTCTGCAAGCTGATCTACATCCAGAAGAATTTCTTCAGAAGCGTTGAGATTTCCTTTCTTTCTGCAATATTTAAAATATTGTTTTCCTGTTTCAGTTCTCGTATAGTAATAATACCCATTTTTGAATGTAGGAACAGATTCATCTTTTTCCTTAATTCTTGCTTTCATCTCTTGGAATAAGATTTCTCTGAAAGAGTCTGTATCTTTCATCATTTCTTTCCAATAGGTGTTTTCAGATTTTAAATACTCGACAACCTGTGTAGAATCTTTTCCTTTTTTAAAGTAATCGATCATCCAGTAATAAGGATCATTCACTTTATCACCGTGTATATCTCTTATATGTTCTTTCTTTTCAGCAGTAGGTGCTTTAATATTAGGAAATGTTTGAGAATAAAATAGAGAATTGCTCATTACGAATAGGGTTAAATAGAATTTTTTCATGGGTATGTGGTTTTAAAGGGATATCATGCAATATGCCATAGATTTTTTAAAAGCATATAAAAAATATGTTCTTCATTGGTTACTTTATGATCGGCTTTGATTAGTGATTTTGCGAATTTTGCAAAATTAATACGCTCTTCTTCTGTAGAATCGTCATAAAAGCAACGGGCATGAAATTCAAAATGATCTTTCCATTCTTCAGGTTGAAGGAGTGCAAGTACTTCAAGTTCATTATCCAGGTTCATTCTAAAAGGAAATTCATCAGCAAGGTATTGCTGAACAAGCATACCTTCTTCCGGAGCAAATTCTCCATCCACTGATGAAAGAATCATTAATAAGTGATAGCCTGCAATTGATTTATTTGACTTTTGCATGAGTAAGTATAAGGTTTATTATTAAGTAATTTATTTTTTGATATAGTCTTTTGCGGGTTGCTTGTCTATAATTTTTCCATTTTGTAGAGTAAGTACAAACGGATTACTTCTAGCAATTGTTTTGATAGCAGTTCCGTCCATCATCGTATTTTTTATCGTTTTGAAAGTATTCGGGTCAGTTGAAACACCAAAGATTACGGCATCTTTATGATTTTTAACTTTATCTTCAACTTCTTTAAGGATTTCAGGGTTTATATCTTTTGGATGATAAGAGAAAACGAGAATTGCTTTTGGGGCCTTGATGATTTCATCCGTAAGCTCCATTCCCATTGGATCTTCGATTTTAAATTTTACAATTTCCGATTTATAACCCTCTTTTACTAAAACAGATTCATTTTTACCTTCCTCAATTTTCCAAGGAGATCCTTCTTGCCAATACTTAGTTTCTTTGATATAATCATCCTGATTTACCTTTACAACTTCTCCTGTTTTTGTATTCTTAAGAGAGTAAAATGTTTTATATTCTGACGGATTTTTGGCAATCTTCAGTTTTTCGGCTTGTAAATCGGTTCCTATTTTATAATCACGGAAATCAATTATAGGTTCATGAAGAATACCTTGTGCCATTATATAGATCATTGCTAGAGAAAATATTCCAAGCAGGATATATTTAAACTTGTTTGAAGACTCTTTCTTACTACTATAAGTATAAGCATCTTGTTTTCCAAATTCTTTTCGATAAAGGAAGAATAAGATAATGAGCCCTATTAAGAGTATCACATCTTTTATAAAGCTTTGCCAAGGGGTGAATTTAATAGCGTCTCCAAAACATCCACAATCTGTTACTACATTATAATAAGCGGAATAGAATGTAAGAAAACCAAAAAATAGACAAAGGGCAATCAATATGGAAAGAGTGAACCTAAGCTTAAGTTTTAATAAGAGCATACATCCTAGAAGAAGCTCTAAGACAACTACGATAATGGAAAAAAGCAAAGCAAATTTTTCCAAAAATGGCATATTGAAAACAGAAGGAGAAAAATACTCTTCCATTTTAAAAGAAAAGCCTACAAGATCAACAGCTTTTACAAAGCCTGATAGAATAAAAATGATAGCGATAATGAAACGTAATAAATTTTTGATCATCGTTAAATAGTTTTAGGTTCAAATTTATTTTCTTTTTCAAAGAATTTTATAAGGCAAAAAACGGCATAATTCAACATATCAAAATAATTGGCCTCTAATCCTTCCGAAACAATCGTTTTTCCTTGATTGTCTTCAATTTGTTTGGTTCTTAGGACTTTTTGATAAATAAGATCTGTAATAGACGAAACTCTCATATCTCGCCATGCTTCACCATAATCATGATTTTTTCTTTCCATTAATGCCTTTGCTTCATGGGAGTATTTGTCATAAAGAGTTAATATATCCTCTTTATCTTCATTAAAATCATTTGAAAAGCCCTTTTCAAGTTGGATAAGACCAATAATAGAATAATTTATGATAGCAATAAATTCATCTTCCTCGCTTTCATCAATCATTTTCTTATCAGTCATTTGTAACGTACGGATTCTATTTACTTTAATATAAATTTGATCTGTAATTGAACTAGGTCTTAGGACTCTCCATGCAGCGCCATAATCCTGTAACTTTTTACTAAAAAGATCCCGGCAATCATGAATGACTTTCTCGAATTGTATTGATGTTTTTGACATAAATTTTCTTAATCTTTCAAAGATACAAAATAGGTTTTAGGTAGCAGGGACTGATAATTAGTTTTTTGACCAGAAATTAGAAGTTCGTATTTTTGTGTTATGCAAAATTATCCATCATCTATTAATTATCATTCACTAAACTGTAATGGGAGAATTGTTGATTTAAATACTCCAAAAATTATGGGAATTTTAAATCTCACGCCGGATTCATTTTCAGATGGAGGGAAATTCAATAGCGAAAAAGCAGCTTTAATGCATGCGGAGAAATTACTAAAAGAAGGAGCGGATATTATTGATATAGGACCACAATCAACCAGACCAAATTCAACATTTTTAACAAGTGAACAAGAAATTACCAGACTTGATCACATTATTTCTCAGATCAAAAAAGAATTTCCGGAAGTATTAATTTCGTTGGATACATTTCATGCTGAAACAGTAAGGTTTGGTTTTAATGAAGGTATTGATTTGATTAACGATATTTCGGGAGGACAGTATGATCCTGATATGTTTGATACGGTTGCTCAGACAAAACTTCCTTATATTCTCATGCATGTAAATCCTACCTATGAAACCATGCATGATAAAACTCAATTTACGGATATTACATTATCTATCAATCAGTACTTTTCTCAAAAGTCAAGAGAACTAATGGAAAGGGGAGTCAATGATATCATTCTAGATCCTGGATTTGGTTTTGGAAAAACAGTAGAAGACCAAATGAAGATGCTTGAAGAAGTGAAGTATCTAAGTTTTAGAAAGTTTCCCTTATTGATTGGAATTTCCAGAAAGTCTTTTATATATAAACCTCTTGGAAAGTCCCCCTTGGATATTAATGAAGAAACACAAAAGCTTCACATGAAAGTTTTGAAGCAAGGAGCCTGTATTTTGCGGGTACATGAGGTGAAAGAAGCCAAAAAAGTAGTAGATGAATATATAAAATTGAAATAAATGAGAAAATCATAAATGTAATTAGTTTAATGTGTAAATTTTTTCAATAAAACGTATCTGTTTTTTAAAAAAAACGCTAAAAAAATATTTTTTTTTGATAAGAATTTGGATTGTATTAAAAAGTCCATATATTTGTATTGTAATTATGAGTCAGAAAAATATCAATATCACTTCCTTAGTCAATATTATTGTCATTAGCAATAATTAGGAAACGGTATTGTAAAAATTAATATAAATAAATATAAGCCGTTTCATTATTGAGACGGCTTTTTTAATTGTGTCATGAACCAGATAGTAATTATTATCGTTGTCATTGTCATTATTATTCCCTTACGGTTGTGAGATGGAAAGTATAATTATGTATATATACTTATAAGCCTTCTCACAAATTTGAGAAGGCTTTTTTTTACTCTTTTTATAAATAAAACTTAAAATAAATGTATTATAACGACAACACTATTGTGTATTACAATGGTAAATTTTTAAAAGCCTCGGAAGCCAATATCGATCTCTATGGACAATCATTACATTATGGTTATTCTGTTTTTGAAGGGATAAAATCTTATGAAACGAATGAAGGGACCCAAGTTTTTAAGGCGCAAGAACATTATGATCGTTTAAGACGTTCTGCTGAATTATTGCATATTCCTTTTGAATATTCTACGCAAGAGCTTATAGATTTGACGTATGAATTGCTAGAGAGAAATCAATTTACCAACGCATATATTCGGCCACTAGTTGTTTGTCCACCCAATATGTCTCTATCAAAAGGAAAAGAATCTCATTTAATCTTATTAGCATGGGAGTGGAGTAATGGTTATCTCGGTGATAAAATGAAAGTAATGACTTCTTCTTTTCAAAGGCCAAATCCACAAGCTTTTTTAATAGAGGCAAAAGTAGGGGGACATTATGTGAATTCTATTTTAGCTTGTCAGGAAGCAAAAGATAACGGATATGATGAAGCTATTTTATTAGATGAGAAGGGATATGTAGCAGAGAGCTCCGGAGCTAATATTTTTTACGAAAAAGAAGGTGAGCTTTTTACTCCTGCTAAAGGAAGTATTTTACCGGGCATCACAAGGTCTGTAGTAATCGATATATGCAAAGAGTTGGAAATCCCTGTACATGAGAAATTTTTCACACCAGAGGAAATGCGAGGAGCGGATGCTGCTTTTTTCTGTGGGACTGCTGCTGAAATTGTAGCATTAGACTCTATGGATAACGTACGTTTTGCAAAAGAATGGGATGAAAGCTTATGCTCTCTAATTCAAAAATCCTATAAAAATAGAGTAGTCGGTAAAAGTATTAACGAATTTAAAAATAAGGTAGAAGAAAATGCTTAATAAATATTCAAAAATTTTTACACAGAATGATGAGCAGCCCGCGGCTAAAGCAATGTTATACGGAATTGGTTTCACCGATGAAGATATGAATAAAGGGCAAGTAGGTATTGCTAGTATGGGCTATGATGGTAATACTTGTAATATGCACCTTAATGATCTTGCAAAAGTGGTAAAAAAGGGAGTATGGGAAAATGAATTGGCAGGCTTGATATTTAATACAATAGGCGTTAGTGATGGGATGAGTAATGGGACGGATGGAATGCGTTATTCTTTAGTAAGCCGGGATGTGATAGCAGATAGTATTGAAGCAATATGCGGAGGGCAATATTATGATGGCCTCATTACTTTGCCGGGATGTGATAAAAATATGCCGGGAAGTATTATTGCCATGGGAAGGCTTAACAGGCCATCAATAATGGTATATGGAGGAACCATAGCACCTGGTTGTTATAAAGGAGAACAGCTAAATATTGTTTCCGCTTTTGAAGTTTTGGGACAGAAAATAGCAGGGAATGTAACGGAAGAAGACTTCAAAGGGGTTGTAAAGAACGCATGTCCCGGAGCAGGGGCTTGTGGAGGAATGTACACCGCTAATACGATGGCTTCGGCAATAGAAGCGTTGGGAATGAGCTTACCTTATTCATCATCCAATCCTGCATTAAGTAAAGAGAAGCAGCAGGAATGTCAAGATGCCGGAAAATATATAAAACTATTATTAGAAAAAGATATAAAACCTTCTGATATTATGACACGCAAGGCTTTTGAAAATGCACTTCGTATCATTGTGATTTTAGGAGGAAGTACCAATGCGGTATTACATTTTATTGCGATGGCTAAAAGTGTTGGAGTTTCTGTAACGCAAGATGATTTTCAGAAAATGAGTGATGTTACTCCTGTTTTAGCAGACTTAAAACCAAGTGGAAAATATCTTATGCAGGATCTTCATGAGCATGGAGGAATACCAGCGGTGATGAAGTATTTGCTTAAAGAAGGTTTACTGCATGGAGATTGTCTTACCGTGACAGGAAAAACAATTAGCGAAAATCTAGAAAATGTTCCTGAACTTGATTTTTCAAAACAAAAAATTATAAAGCCGATTTCCCAGCCTATAAAAGAAACAGGACATTTGAGAATTCTGTATGGGAATCTAGCAGAAGGGGGAAGTGTGGCGAAAATAACAGGAAAAGAAGGAGAGAAGTTTTTGGGAACCGCAAGGGTTTTTGATGGAGAAAAAGATTTGATAAAAGGAATAGAGAGCCAAAGAGTGCAACATGGAGATGTGATTGTGATCAGAAACGAAGGTCCAAAAGGTGCTCCGGGGATGCCTGAAATGTTAAAACCTACAAGTGTACTGATTGGAGCTGGATTTGGAAATACGGTAGCTTTAATTACAGATGGACGTTTTAGTGGAGGAACACATGGTTTTGTGGTGGGACATATTACTCCGGAAGCTTACGAAGGAGGTTTAATTGCTTTTGTGAAAGATGATGATCTTATTGAGATAGATGCAGTGAATAATACCATACAGCTGAAAGTAACTCAAGAGGAAATCGATCGAAGAAAGAAGAATTGGGTACAACCAGAATTGAAAGTGAAAAAAGGCTTATTGTACAAATATGCAGTAAGTGTTTCCTCAGCAGCTGAAGGCTGCGTAACAGATGAACCAAAATTGTAAAATAATGAATATGAGTGTAGAAAATGGAACTGTAAGAGAGTTAAGTGGGAGTCAAGTAATCCTGGAAATTCTTCTACATGAAGGGGTCAAAACAATATTCGGATATCCCGGAGGGGCAATCATTCCTATTTATGATTCACTGTATGATTATAGAGAAAAATTGGAACATATTCTTGTTCGTCATGAACAAGGTGCGGTGCATGCTGCACAAGGACTTGCTCGGGTGTCAGGAAATGTAGGAGTGGCGCTAGCAACCAGTGGACCAGGAGCGACCAATTTAATTACAGGTTTAGCAGATGCTTTGCTGGATAGTACTCCAGTGGTATGTATTACAGGTCAGGTGTATGCTCATCTTTTAGGAACTGATGCTTTCCAAGAGATTGATGTTATTAATATTACTACTCCCGTTACAAAATGGAATTGCCAAGTTACGGATGCAGAAGAGCTACCTGAAATGTTGGCAAAAGCTTTTTATATTGCTAAATCCGGAAGACCGGGACCGGTTGTGGTTGATATTACTAAAAATGCCCAGCTACAAAAGATTCAGTTTAAAGAATATGAACCATGTAGCTTTATTTCTACTTATGATCCATATCCTACACCTGAATTGGATCATATCAAAAAAGCAGCAAATCTTATCAACTCTGCAAAACGTCCTTTTATCATTGTTGGACAAGGGGTAATACTAGGTAAGGCTGAACAAGAATTTTTGGAATTTGCTGAAAAATCGGGGATTCCGGTTGCTTGGACGGTTTTAGGAATGAGCGCTATCCCGACTCATCATCCTTCTGCAGTAGGAATGGTAGGAATGCATGGTAATTATGGCCCGAATGTACTCACTAATGAATGCGATGTACTTATTGCAGTAGGAATGCGTTTTGATGATCGTGTGACTGGAAAAGTGGATACCTATGCTACCCAAGCAAAAATTATTCATTTTGAGATTGATGATGCGGAAATCAATAAAAATGTAATTGCTGATGTGGCTATACTTGGAAATTGTAAACAGACTCTGCCTTTAGTTACCCCATTATTAGAACCTAAAGAATATAAGGAATGGAGAGGTAGATTTGATCATTGTGCTGAGATCGAATATAATGAAGTAATAGATAAGGAGTTGAACCCTATGGAAGGTGAAATTTCAATGGGAGAAGTGATTCGTAATTTAAATGAATTAACCCAGGGAAATGCAATTGTGGTTACAGATGTAGGGCAGCACCAGATGGTGACTTGTAGATACATACAGTTTAACCATTCCAAAAGTAATATTACCAGCGGAGGATTAGGAACTATGGGATTCAGTCTTCCTGCAGCGATTGGGGCTTCTTATGATGATCAGAATAGACCTGTAGTAGCGATTATGGGAGATGGTGGAGCACAGATGAATATACAAGAATTGGGGACTATTATGCAATTTAAACCCAATGTGAAAATCATGATCCTTAATAATTCATTTTTAGGAATGGTAAGACAGTGGCAGGAGCTATTTCATGATGAAAGATATTCATTTGTGGATATTGAAAGCCCTGATTTTATAAAACTCGCTGAAGCGTATGCTATTCCAGGAAAAAAAATACATGCTAGAGAAGATTTAGCAGCAGCGATGAAAGAAATGTTGGATCATGATGGAAGTTATATTTTGGAAATAATGGTTGAAAAAGAACAGAATGTATTCCCAATGATTCCACAAGGAAAAAGTGTTTCTGAAATAGTGTTAAAAAATGAAAAAATATAAAATTGAATCTTATGACTGGTAAAAAAGAATTTACAGTGACTGTATATATGCAGAATCGAACAGGAGTGCTCAATAGGGTAAGTATTATTTTTTCAAGAAGAAGAGTAAATATAGAAAGCTTGAATGTGACTTCTTCAGAAATGCCTGGTATAAAAAAAGTAGTATTCGTTCTTAGTGAAGCGGAAGAGGCAATGAGGAAGATTATTCGTCAAATTGAAAAGCAAATCGATGTTTTACAGGTATATCATCATATCAATTCACCTGTATCTGCAATCGCAAGTAATAATTAAAATATAAAATAAATAAAACAATCAAATTTAAAAATAAAAAAATGGCAAAATTAAATTTCGGAGGAGTAGAAGAGAATGTAGTTACAAGAGAAGAATTTCCATTGGAAAAAGCACAGGAAGTTCTAAAAGATGAAGTGGTAGCGGTAATTGGATACGGAGTACAAGGGCCAGGACAGGCGCTTAACCAAAAAGAAAACGGGATCAATGTAATCGTTGGGCAGCGTAAAAATTCTAAATCTTGGGATAAGGCTATAGCAGATGGATTTGTGCCGGGAGAAACTTTATTTGAAATAGAAGAAGCACTAAAAAGAGGAACCATCATTTGTTATTTATTAAGTGATGCAGCTCAAATAGAATATTGGCCAAAAGTAAAAGAACACTTAACCCCAGGAAAAGCCCTTTATTTTTCCCATGGTTTTGGGGTAACTTTTAATGAGCGTACGGGAATTTATCCTCCTGCGGATGTGGATGTTTTTCTTGTAGCTCCAAAAGGTTCAGGAACATCATTAAGAAGAATGTTTTTGCAAGGTAGAGGGCTGAACAGTAGCTTTGCTATTCATCAAGATGCTACGGGAAGAGCAAAAGATAGAGTTGTTGCTTTAGGGATAGCCATTGGAAGTGGTTATTTATTTGAAACTGATTTTAAGAAAGAAGTATATAGTGATTTAGCTGGAGAAAGAGGAACTTTAATGGGGGCAATCCAAGGAATTTTCGCAGCACAGTATGAAGTGTTGAGAAAAAATGGACATTCTCCTTCTGAAGCTTTCAATGAAACGGTAGAGGAATTGACTCAATCATTGATGCCTCTGGTAGCAGAGAACGGAATGGATTGGATGTATGCTAACTGTAGTACCACTGCGCAAAGAGGAGCATTGGATTGGTGGAAGCGCTTTAGAGATGCTACTTCTCCTGTATTTGAGGAGCTATATAATAGTGTTTCTTCAGGAAATGAAGCACAACTTTCCATTGATAGTAATAGTAAAGTAGACTATAGAGAAAAGCTAGAAGAAGAGCTTTCGGAACTTCGTGAAAGTGAAATGTGGAAAGCAGGGAAAACTGTTCGAAGCTTGAGACCGGAAAATAATTAATGGTATGAAAACAGAAGTTGACTCGACAGATTTTAAGAGTATATATCAAGCAGCAGAAAGGCTCCGTCATGTAGTAGTGAAAACGCCTTTGCAAATGAATACGAATCTCTCAAAATTGTATGGAGCCCATATTCGCTTTAAAAGAGAAGATTTACAAACGGTAAGGTCATATAAAATAAGAGGAGCGTATAACAAAATGATGACCTTATCTAGCGATGAGCTTGTAAAAGGTGTTGTTTGTGCAAGTGCAGGAAATCATGCTCAGGGAGTTGCTTCTGCATGTAATCACCTAAAAACTAAAGGGACAATTTTTATGCCTTTGCCTACACCTAATCAAAAATTGGAGCAAGTAAAAATGTTTGGAGGAAATTATGTGGAGGTAGTGTTATATGGAGATACATTTGATGAAGCTAAGGAAGCAGCGATGAGACTTTGTGAAAGTGAAGATAAAACATTTATCCATCCTTTTGATGATCCTTCTATTATTGAAGGTCAGGCAACTGTTGCATTGGAGATTCTTCAGCAATCGGATGTGCCCATTGATTACCTCTTTGTTCCGATAGGAGGAGGGGGACTTGCTTCGGGTGTTTGTAAAGTCTTTCAGGAGCTTTCTCCTCATACTAAGATTATTGGTGCAGAGCCTTCAGGAGCTGCGAGTATGAAAAGAGCAATAGAATCTGGTGCTCCTTATTTATTAGACAATATCAGTCATTTTGTGGATGGTGCTGCCGTACAGAAAGTGGGAGATATTACTTTTGAAACTTGTAAAGATAGGCTTCATGATGTAGTCCTTATAGAAGAAGGACAAATTTGCCAAACAATTTTATCTCTGTATAATAAAGATGCAATTGTGGTGGAGCCTGCCGGTGCTTTATCGGTATCAGCTTTAGAGGAATATAAAGACCAAATCAAAGGTAAAAATGTGGTTTCAATTATTAGTGGGAGTAATAATGATATCACGCGTATGGAAGAAATTAAAGAAAAAGCTTTATTATATGCAGGATTAAAGCATTATTTTCTTGTTAGATTTCCGCAAAGACCAGGCGCTTTGAGATCTTTTGTTATGGATGTTTTAGGACCTACTGATGATATTACTACTTTTGAATATACCAAAAAACATTCAAAAGAAAAAGGAATAGCTGTAGTAGGAATAGTAGTAAAAGAAACAAAAGATTTTGAAATTCTACTTTCTAAAATGAAACAAAATAATTTCTTGGTGAGCTATTTAAATGAAGAGCCGTCGTTGATGTCGCTTCTGACATAATATTTTTTTAATCTTTTTAAAATCCGATGTAGAGAGTTATTAATGAATACTCTCTACATTTTTTAGGAGGATTGTATTTTTTAATTAAGAGTTGACAATTTTTCAGAAAACTCCTTTGAAAATTCTTTTCTATCTTTCTCGAGCTTATCTTGTGTAGAAGGAAGAATATAATTAAATAATATTTTATCTTCATTATCTAAGAATATGATCTCTTTTTCGTTTCCGTCCACCATTTGAGCAAAAATCTCCCACATGGAAGCGTCTTTTAATTTTAATAAGTCAAAAAACTGTTCTGCTTTTATTTCTATTGTCTGCATGATAGTATATTTAAAATTCTAAAAGTTTTAATTTAAATTGTATTGCGAAATTTTGTTTGAAGTTTGGGGTAGTATAATAACCCACTCTATAAAATAGGCCTAAATTAAAGTATGTGGACAGAAAGTTGTTACACTCAAGGCCTACTTCCTGATAAAGATGATCTAATTTTTGAAATTTAAAATCATGATATTCAGGATGCCTCATATCTCCTTTGGTGCCTCTCAATACCAAATCAAAGCTTGATATATTTTGTCCGATACTTTTAAAATACCATGGAAGTTTATGAGTAAAATAATAAGCTATAAATTTATCATTATAATATTTACCTCCTTCCAGTGTGGCGAAACCTAAAAAAGAAGTAAGGTTGAAATTGAAATCCCTGCTTGGGGAGGCGAGACCATTCATCGTAAAGTTTTTCCATATAGGAGCGGCTCCGAATACAATCCCCCCATACAATCTGAATCCTGTAGTCCCTAGCATGGTTTTGAAATTATGTACAAAAAGGGCATCAAAACGAGTATAATTAAAATCTCCTCCTAGCATTTTGTAGCTTTGTTCGTAATTAAAATAGAGCTCAGGATATTTTTGATCTATTAATGACTTTCCCTGAGGAGTCATAATATTGGTAGAATTGGGCGAATATTTTAAAGTAACTAATGTATTAAAATTTTCAAATGATGAGCCTTTTCCTCGAAACTCATAATCAAATTTAGCTTCCTCGAAATTCCTTTTTGCAGCGACGACTAATGTAAAGCCGTTGGTAATATCATTTAAATAAGATACGGAAGCACCCCTGAAATGATAGTATTTATCATTGTTGAAATTGTTTCCATAGTTGGCCATTCTCATTTTAAAGTTCCATAACCTTCTATAAAACTCACCTGATGCATTCACATCATTATAATATTCAATTCTGAAAAAAGAATTTTTTTCCACGGTAGTTTTCATGTCAAGTCCAATACCGTATTTCCATTTTTGATCCCTTAAACCATAGGCAAAATAATAATCAGGTGAAATGTAGGGGTTAAAGCGTTCATTAAGTTTAGCTTTTAAGCCTAGTCTAAAACCTTCATAGGAGTTATAATTTACGACTTCATCTACTGCAAAATCTACAATTCCCATTCTTATTTGTCCGTTAAGCAAGCCTGTTATAGCTTGTGCTTTACTATCGATATTATATTTTTTACCAAGACTGTCAATTGTATTATAAGTGTTTTTTTCACGGAGGGTTAAAGAGTCTGTTCTATATAAATCTAAGGTTTTACCTTCTATATTTTTTACGGAAAAAGTATATCCTTTAAAGTCTTTAGGATTTTCTTCAATGGGAGAATTGAAGTCAAAATATCTTGACGTAAGAAATGCATAGGTCCCAAAACTTTTTCTTTCTTTTTTTTCGGTATCTTTTTTCGGTTGTCCCTTATCTTCTTCTTCCATTGCCATTTTACTCATTCTAAGTTTAACTGTTTCATGAGAAAGAAACCACTTGTTATTAAAAAATACCCATGTACTGGTAATAATACCATCGTTTTTATTTTTACTGAAGTTTTCGATTTTTTTTATTCCGTATGTTTCAGTATCTATATAAATGGAACCGTTATATTTTCTTTTTTTATCAAGTTTTTTGTAATTCACTTCTCGAAATTTGATCACAAAATTTTTCCGTCCTTCCATTTCGATGGTGTCCGTTAAGAAAAAGCGGTATAATCCTCTATTTTCTTGCATTAATTGATTAGGAAGCTTATCTCTATTGCTTTGTTGGAGAGCAATCATTTCATAAATGGGTTGCTTCAATCCGGAAATTCTATTATCTAGAATATTGATTTTTTCACCATATTTTTTAGAATATAAAAACTCTTGAGCTCTCTCCCAAAGAAATAATTTGCTTTTTGAAAATATCTGTCTGGCGGAAACATTATTTAATGAATCTTTCACTCTTTTTTTTCGGAACAATTTGCTGTCATCAAAAAATTGAGTAAACTGAGAAATACTATCTTCATCAATATCTAAAGAAACTTTTTCGTAAGATTTATAAGAATAAGAATCTAATGTTTTTGGAGAATTATTTCTAAATGCACGATTTACTTTTTTTAGAATTTCTAAGGCTCTGGGATCACTTTTATCTTGCAAAATTATGGCTTCGATGGCTGTTGTCTTTGAAGATTTTTTCAGAAGAGAAACCTGCATATTATTTTCAACCAGAACAGTTTCTTTCTGATAATGATTGGCTTCTACCTGGATGCTTTTACATTTAGTTTTAAATTCAAATACTCCTTGAGAATTAGTTTTCCCCAATATTTTTCCATTACAAAGAATTTGAGCTTCATTGATTGGCTTTTGATCGGTTTCGCCAACAACGGTTATTTTTGATTGTGAATAACCAAAAATAAAAAGCCATGTAAACATAAACAATACAATCCTTTTCATAAAAAGAAAACAAGAACAAAATTAGGAATATTTATTCTTTCAAAAAAGTTTTTGTTAATTGATATTAAGTGCTTTTTGATGGAAAACATCGTGTGAAAAAACAAAAAACACCTGAATTTTCGGAGGTTTTTTTATACTCCATTAAAAATTAATTGATAAGCGGATGCTTTCTCATAAGTATTTTCTAGGTCTTCAACGCTGTTCTCACCTACTATTGACAGCTAAGATTAATAAATATAATATGAACCATCCAATATAATATATTTTTCTTCTAAAAAAGTGAACTTTTGTAATCGTAATATGATAGTCTTGTAATTGTAAACATACTTTATAGGTATTATTGATATTTTATTTTAGTAAAAAAATAAAATGATGAAATTATTTATTTTCTGTAAATCTTCCACAAAGAGAGCGCATTCCCTTCTCTCTAATGGAATATTGATTTTATTGTTACTTCTTGGCGTAACAATTTCTGCCCAATCCATCGATGGAAAAACAAATGACTATACGCTTGCGGCAAAAGTGGATACAACTACGGATAGTGATGGGGATGGTATTCCTGATTATTTGGATGTCGATGATGATAATGATGGGATTCTAGATACTGTTGAATGCCCTGATGTTATTTTGCAATTACCTGCTTTTGATCTCAGTGGTGGTGAACCTCACTCCTTTTATATTCCTGCAGGTGATTTAGGTATTATCATTGATATTTATGAGTTAGATAATTCATTTAGGTTAAATATAAATGGAATTCCATTATCCAATCAAGAAATTCAGTTTTCAACAGGAAATGGACTTATACAAAATGTGCGTTTTGCGGATGGCACGATGTATGAAATCGGAGCTCCTCAAATTTGGACTATCCACGGAACCCCCTCTAATCCTATGATAAGAATTAATATTAGTCAGGAGGGATCTGTGTCTATGTATGGAAGTAAAACTTCTAATGGTCCACTTTATCCTTTACAGCTTTTTAATGGTGCAGTATTCAATACTATAGCTTTGAGCCCAAATGTTAATAGTGTTATGGTTGTTCAACAGGTAGATGGGCCAACCTATATTAAAGGTGCAGGTAGCTCGAAAAGAACTGGATTCTGTGATCCTGATGGTGATGGGATATCCAACCAATTGGATTTAGATTCCGACAATGATGGTTGTTTGGATGCTATGGAAGGAGGAGCAGAAATAGACCTATCTCAGCTCGTAAATGCAGGAGGTGTTGTGAGTGTGGGTACGGGGTCTATTGCTCATAATAAAAATCTTTGTGCGGGAAATGATTGTGTATCTACGAGTGGTAGCGGTAGAGGACTTCCTCGATTTGCGACTCCTCCGACAGGATATAGTAATACAACAGGACAAAGTATAGGAAGCTCACAAAATCCAACAGGCTGTAGCGTGCTAGCTACTCATGAGATTGGAATATCAGGTCCTAAACATATAATTTATCCGAATCCGGCTTATGATGAGTTCTTTGTAGAAAATATAGATAAATCAAAAGGTAAAATGAAAATAGAGCTATTTGATAGGTCAGGAAGACTTATTTTATCTGAAACGAGGGATACTACTAAAACGGCAGTTTCGACAAAAGGATTAGAAAAAGGAGTTTATATGGTTCATATTATACAGGGAGATAAAAAACAGACAGAAAAGTTAATCGTAAAATAAAAATATTTAAACCTGTGTTTTAACATCTTATTTAGTATTAAATTTAAGGAAACCGAATTTTGGTTTCCTTTTTTGTTGAGATTATATAATAGATTTTCCTATGGAATACTCTACGTTGTATAATAATTATGTATAGATTGGAAAAAATTATTTAATACAAAATCAGCTGTATTGTGTAATACAGCTGATCAAAGAATTTATCAGTTTCCTTTCAAAAAATAAGAAAGTTAAACCTCTATTTTAAATTATCATCTAGATGGTTAATGCTTTCTCATAAGCGTTTTCCAGACCGGCAAGGTTTTTACCACCTGCTGTTGCAAAACCTGGGTTTCCACCTCCGCCACCTTGAATTTCTTTTGCTAATTCCTTTACAATGTTTCCCGCTTGATAGTTGGTCGCTAAATCATCAGAAACACCAACCGTGATCATGGGTTTGTCATCGGCATTAGAAAGAATAATGGTAACAGAAGTAGGAATTTCTTTTTTCAATTGAAAAACAATATCTTTTACAGAGCCTGCATCAAGAGAAGTTTTCTTTACCAAAAGTTGTTTGTCTCCTTTTAGTTCATAAGAGCTTTTCCAGTCTCCGATTTCTCCTTTTGCTTTCTCTTTTTTAAGGGCATCAACTTCAGATTTTAAGGAGGTATTATCTTCAATAAGCTTTTCAATCGATTTTACAACATCTTTAGATTTCAATAATTGAGAAAGTTCTATGATTTGCTTTTCCAAATTTTTGAAATATTCTTCAGATTTATCCCCGGAAATAGCTTCAATCCTTCTTATTCCTGCTGCTGCTGAACTTTCGGAAACGATCTTAAAATGTCCGATTTCGCTTGTATTCTTCACATGGGTTCCTCCGCAAAGTTCTTTTGAACTTCCAAATTGGATCATTCTTACATAATCACCATATTTTTCACCAAATAGACCTGTCGCTCCTTTATCAAAAGCCTCTTGAATTGGAATGTTTCTGAATTCTTGTAAAGCAATACTTTCTTTAATTTTTTGGTTAACCTTATTTTCCACTAAAGTCAATTCTTCCTCCGTCATTTTATTGAAATGAGAGAAATCGAAACGAAGATAATCAGGACCTACAAATGAGCCTTTCTGTTCAACATGAGTTCCCAACACTTCTCTTAAGGCTTCATGCAACAAGTGCGTTACGGAATGATTTGCCTGAGAATTTTTTCTATCAGTTGCATTTACTTTAGCATAGAAAACTGCACTAGCATCTTTCGGAAGTCCGTTGATTAAAGAAATGATCAGTCCATTTTCCTTCTTGGTATCTAAAACTTCAAAACTTTCCGTTGCATTTTCAAGGATGCCTTTATCGCCAATTTGTCCACCACCTTCCGGATAGAAAGGAGAATTGCTCAATACAACCTGATAAAACTCTCCGTCTTTATTTTCTACTTTTCTGTATCGGGTAATATAGGTGTCAGATTCAAATTTATCATATCCAACAAAGTTTTCTTCTCTCTCTTCTAACGTTACCCAATCGTACACTTTCTGTGCAGAATCTTGTTTAGAACGTTGTTTCTGCTTTTCCATTTCTGCTTCAAATCCCTTTTCATCAATGGTTAAGCCTCTTTCTTCAGCTATAATCCTTGTTAAGTCGCCAGGGAAACCATAAGTGTCATATAGCTCAAATACTTCCTCACTAGGTAAAACTTTGGACTGATCTGCCATAGTTTGTTGAATAAGTTTTTCAACTCTGATGAGACCATTTTCAATTGTTTTTAAGAATGAGTCTTCTTCACTTTTGATCACCTCTGTTACTAACTTTCCTTGTTTTTGAAGTTCTGGAAAGAATTTTCCCATTTGTTGTTGAAGAACAGTAACCAATTCGAAAAGGAAAGGTTCCTTCATTCCTAAAAATCGATAAGAATAAGAAATAGCTCTTCTTAAAATTCTTCTGATTACATATCCGGCTCCTCCATTAGAAGGCAACTGCCCATCCGCAATAGCAAAAGAAACAGCTCTAATATGATCAACAACCACACGAATGGCAATATCTTTTTCGTCTTCTAAAATTCCCGTATATTTTTTACCAGAAAGTTCTTCAACCTTAGCTATTAAAGGAGTAAAAACATCGGTGTCATAATTGGAAGATTTTCCTTGAAGTGCCATACAAAGACGCTCAAATCCCATCCCTGTATCCACATGTTGGGCCGGAAGTTTTTCCAATGACTTATCTGCCTTTCTATTAAATTCCATGAAAACCAGATTCCAAACTTCTACTACTTGAGGGTGGTCATTGTTGACAAGTTCCAATCCGGAAACTTTGGCTTTTTCTTCCGGAGTTCTTAAGTCAATATGGATTTCTGAGCAAGGGCCACATGGACCGCTTTCACCCATTTCCCAAAAATTATCTTTTTTATTCCCGTTGATAATTCTATCTTCAGAAATATGCGATTTCCAAAAGTCATATGCATCTTGATCTCTTTCCAGATTTTCAGAAGAATCTCCTTCAAAAACGGTTACATAGAGATTTTCTTTCGGAATACCATACACTTCTGTCAAAAGCTCCCAGGCGAAAGCAATCGCCTCTTTTTTGAAATAGTCACCAAAAGACCAGTTACCTAGCATTTCGAACATAGTATGGTGATATGTGTCTCTTCCTACATCATCTAAGTCGTTATGTTTACCTGAAACTCTAAGACACTTTTGAGTATCAGCAATTTTAGGTGCAGTTGGTGTTTTATATCCTAAGAAAAAATCCTTGAATTGAGTCATTCCGGAGTTAGAAAACATTAAAGTAGGATCGTCTTTCAATACAATAGGTGCTGAAGGAACGATGAGGTGATCTTTACTTTTAAAATAATCTAAAAATTTTTGACGTATCTCTTGTGATGTCATATATAATGTTTTGCTTTTTAATAAATTTTGATAACACGCAAATTTAAGATTTTTAGCCGATTTGGTGATCATTTATATGATGTTTTGTTTTGAATTGTAATAAATGTAAAGACAGTAAGGACTATTTAATGTAAACTTTGCATTTTTTTATAGGGGTATTATTTTTTTTAAGGATGTATACCTAGTTATGGATTAGAACTTTCCGTTTTTTTTATAGAAATAAGACCATACAATGAATGAAAGAAAACCATTTTCTTTCCTTTTTCGTATATGATATTATAACCACTCGAGCAATGTCTAATACTATCAGTATAATAGAAATTATCATTGTAAAACTCTTAGAGTTTAGTGTGAAATTTGCATTCTCTTAAGGAATATTGTAAATGATATTGATCACTACTTTTCTTTACAATTTTAAACCATTTTTTTGAAATCTAAAGAGTTTGAAAAGTGATTATTGAAGTAGTAACCGTAGAATTTTTTCATCTTGAAGAATCTACTATTTTAGAATTAGAGTTAATGATTTTAAATGATAAAAATGAATACAAATAAAAAGATAAAAATGAGAAACATATTAATAGTACTCGGAGTTATTCTGGGAATCGCTGTTTTTGCTATGAAGTCAGGTATTTTAGAGAATTCTACAACTAAAATAGCCACTAAAGAAAAAGAAAATGAGATAACTATGAACAATAAAAACGTAAGAGAGATTTATTTTGCAGGGGGATGTTTTTGGGGAACAGAGCATTTCTTTCAACAAATTCGTGGTGTGGTAGGAACTGAGGTAGGATATGCGAATGGAAATAAAGAAAATCCTACCTATGAACAAGTGATAAGCCATACAACGGGTTTTGCCGAAACAGTAAAGGTGAAATATGATCCTGAACAAGTAGATCTGAAGCTTTTAATTGATTTATACTTTAAAACCATTGATCCCACAAGTTTGAACAAACAAGGAAATGATAGAGGAGATCAATACAGAACCGGAATTTATTCCACGGATAAAGAAACAGAAGCTATTGTAAAAGATGAAGTTCAAAAATTGGCTAAAAATTATAAAAAGCCTATTTTGGTAGAAACCATTCCTTTGAAAAATTTCTATAAAGCAGAAGATTATCATCAGGATTATTTAGATAAAAATCCGGGAGGATATTGTCATATTGAGCCGGGACTTTTTGAAATGGCTAAAAACGCTAATCCGCTTCCAAAAACTCAATATCAGAAGCAAGATAAAAAAGTTCTGAAAGAAAAGCTAACTGCGGAACAATATAAAGTCACTCAGGAAAATCAAACCGAAATGCCTTTTAAAAATGAATATTGGGATGAAACGCGTGAAGGTATCTATGTGGATATTACGACGGGGGAACCTTTATTTATTTCTACGGATAAGTTTGAAGCGGGTTGTGGTTGGCCTAGTTTTTCAAAACCAATTACTAAAAAATTAATTGATGAAAAAATGGATAAGTCTAATGGGATGACTAGAGTTGAAGTAAGAAGTAAAACTGGAGATGCTCATTTAGGACACGTCTTTAATGATGGACCTGCGGATAAAGGAGGCCTTCGTTATTGTATCAACAGTGCCGCATTGAAGTTTATTCCAAAAGCTGAAATGAAGGAAAAAGGATATGGAGAATATATTTCTCTATTAGAGAAAAAGTAAAAATAAATAAAGGTTGCGTTTTAGCTAGTCATGGTCGGAAGATTTTTCTTCCGACTTTTTCTTTTTAAGTATTGAAGATTATTGTTTTAAATAATTGACAATCAATCATTTAATTTGTTTTATTGTTTGATTTTTCGTATCTTTATTTCTGATAATCAATTATTTATGTCAGTTTTTAAAGATCATAAAACATCTCTTAAGCACGTTTTAGAATTTATTCCCGAAGCACTTTTAAGTCATCTTTCCGCAAGTACAAAAGTGGATTATTATAGCAAAGTTTTGCATGGAAGAAAAATATTTTATCTGCTTTTGTATTGCATTTTTGATAATGAAAAATTAAGCCAAAGAACGTTGGAAGATACTTTTAACAGCAGTGGATTCAAAGCCTTATTCGGTTTAGAGGAAGAGGAAAAGATTCGAAGGAGTTCAATTTCCGAGAGGCTTTCAAAAATTGATTCCAATTATTTCATAGAAATCTACGAGCAGATTTACGGAAAATTATCGGGACTTTATTCAAAGACCGAAATCGAAAAATACAACTTAATCAGGGTTGACAGCACTATTATTGCGGATACCTGTAACAAGCTTAGAGAAGGAATTGATCAGAAAAGTGGTAAGAAATTAGTAAAATTCAGTTTTTCATTTGATGGAATTTTACCAGCAGCCGTAGAGATTTTTACGGGACAGAAATATTCGGCAGAAGACAACGCACTTGCCGAGGCTGTTTTGAATCAGGTAAAGAAACAAGAGTATCACGATAATATTTATATCATAGATAGGGGTTTGCAATCTACAAGAACGATGAAGGAGTTTGAAAAAAAGTGTATAAAATTTATTGTTCGTTCCAAAGAAAACAGAAAATTTGAAGAGATTGAATCTTTTCTTAAAACAGAAAACCCAATAAAATGGGATGATTGGGAAGTTATTAAAGACAGTAGAGTAAAACTTTACACAGGAAAGCCTATACAAAACAAGCGGGGAAACCTACATTATCGGGAAGAGAAGGTGGAAACCTGCTTCCGATTGGTGGTCATCAAAAATGAAAAAATAAACAAAGAATTTTGGTTTTTAACAAATGAATTTGAACTTTCTGCCAAAGAGATTTCAGATTATTACAAAAAACGGTGGGATATTGAGGTATTCTTCAGGTTTATGAAACAAGAGCTGAATTTAAGCCATCTTGTTTCGCTCAACAAGAATGGAATGGAAGTAATGCTTTACATGACAATGATTGCCTCAATGTTATTGTTGATTTACAAAAAAGCAAATAATTTAGGATATAAAACAGCTAAAAGACGTATTGCAATGGAACTTAGAGATATGATAACTCCTGTTTTAATAGTTTTTGCAGGAGGTGAGCCCGCAAAAGTCTTCAAAACTTAAAACAAACAAAAATGGTCGGAATTTTCTTCCGACTATGACTAGCGTTTTAGCAACCTTTATTTATTATATTGACAAACCTTGAAGTAATGATAAATGCTACCAATCTCTCTTCTTGAGAATCCAGTATGATCCTAAAATAAATATCATACACCAAACTAAGCAAGTAATCATACTTTCTGTAGGATAATGAAATTCATATTTTAAGCCCATCATTTTTGCTAATTTCAGTCTCATGATGGGGTTTGGAATAAGGTTAGACATACTTTCCAAGGGTAAAAGATGGGAGATAAAGAAATCATTTTGTAAAACTTCATTTCTCTGAGGGCCTTGAAGTCCTTTCACCTTTTGAAAAGTTTCTATCCCCACAAAAATTCCTTCAATAATCCAGTATACAAAAAATGCCAGAAATACAAACATTGATTTTCTTAATACAATAGAAAGGAACATCAAAAAACAGAAAAAGGTAAATAACTTTACAAAATAGTTTCCTATAAAAAACATTTCTTTAACAACATTTTCTGAGTCTTTTACATTAGAATATTGGTATCCTAAAAATAAAGTAATTACTAATACAAATAAAGTCGAGATGATAGTGAAAATAGTAATAGTAAGTAATTTTGAACCAATAAATTCTTTTCTGCTCAGTCCATCAATTGTATTTTGTTTGAACATCCTATTGCTAAACTCTTGAGAGATAGAGAAAACAATGATGAGCCCAAGGAAAATTTTTAATAATGCTACAATCCAGGTCGTAAAATTCCATATTTCAGGAAAGTTATAAATTCCTTCTTCTTTTAAATTAAACGTTCCACCGAGAAGATTGAAATCTACGAGACCAATAAAAAGAAGAGCAATTAAAATAGCAAAATATAAGAGAGTGAAAATCTTGAAAGGTTTATAATTCAGATTTTTATAATATTCAATTTTTAATAATTTAAGCATGGTTCTTCGTGTTTTTTACAAGTTCGAGGAATTGAGTTTCGAGAGATAATTTTTTCTTCACCAAGTGTGATAAATAAATACCTTTTTCACTAAGTTTTTGATTGAGAGTAGAAGCAGAAATAGAGGCGTCATCGCGTATTTGAGCTTTAATCACCTCGCCTTCCTGTTTCACACTAGTAAACCATTGTAATTCTTCTAATGCATTTATTAATAGCGTATTGTTGTCTGCTTTTAATTCAAAGTATCCATTATTGGCAGTCATTTCGTCAACTCTTCCACTATAAATGGAGTTTCCTTCTTTCAATACAATTACATGGCTGCATATTTTTTCAATTTCGTCCAAAAGGTGGCTTGCAATAATAATGGTGATACCTTGTTGAGCAATATTGTTAATGATTTCTCTTATCTGAATAATTCCTTCAGGATCAAGACCATTGGTAGGTTCATCAAGGATCAATACTTCCGGGTTATTGAGCAGTGCAGAGGCAATGGCCAAACGCTGTTTCATTCCTAGTGAATAGGTTTTAAATGGGTCTTTTTTTCTCTCTAGTAATCCTACTGTTTCTAAGACTTCATCTATTCTAGGGTAAGGCGTACCTTTAATTTCGGCAACAATTTTTAAATTGGTTTCAGCACTTAAATAAGGATAAAAATTGGGTTGTTCTATAATCGCTCCGATTTTTTTTAAAGTATCAGAATCTGTACCTTTTTTACCAAACCAATACCAATCGCCGCTTGTAGGATTAATGGTGGAAAGAAGCATCCCAAATGTAGTAGATTTTCCACTACCATTGGGGCCTAAAAGACCATATACATTGCCTTTTTCAACATCAAAAGAAATATTATTGACTACAATTCTCTTAAATTTTTTTGTCAAATTTTTGACAGATAAAATTTTCTCCATGTAATTTGTTTTTACATAATAGTAGTCTGTTAATATTATAAAATGTTACAGTTTTTAATATGATTAAAGGGTTCTATATTGAATTTTATTAAGTTAACTTTAAATGCGCAAGAATCATATAGGGTTTATTGGAGGGGGTGCTTTTTTAACTTTTTTCGGTATACATTTTTTCGAAGTAATTTCCTAGTGTAATGACTCTTTCATGATTGACGGGATTAATGTAATTAAGAAACATTTTTTCGGTGGTATGCCCTGTGGCTTGCATTAGCAAAGGAGTAGGAATTTTACCATAAAAATTAGAAGCAAAACTTCGTCTTCCTATATGGCTGCTGATATTTTGCCATTTTTCAATCTGTACATCTTTCGTTCTGAATCCTGCTCTTTTTCGAGCTTTAACAGGTTCTTTAATTCCAGCTAATTCCGCAATTTTTTTGATATGTATATTGTATAAGGATTTGTTCATAGGCTGTGGAAAATCATTTCCATTATTTTTGAGGATTTTCAGTACCATGGGATGGAGAGGAAGGGTAATTTCTTTTCCTGTTTTCTTTTGAGTAAAAGAAATGCAGAGTTTTTCGTCAATTTTTGCTAATTGATTTTTCTCAAACCGCATAAAATCAGAAATTCGTTGTCCTGTATAGCAACTTATGAGTAACCAGTCTTTTGCTCTCTGCAGGTCTAGAGGCACTTGAGTTTGTTTTATCTTTTTAATTTCTTTTTCATTAAGTGTGATTACTCTTTTGGGAGTTTTGATTTTTGGAATTTCCAAGCTCCTTACCTCGGTTCTGATTCCTCTTCGCTCTGCAAAATTCAGAATGGTTTTTACAAATTCCAATGTTCTTTTAAGGGTGCTTTCTGTATACTGTTCATTTTTTCCAAAAGCATAAAATGTATGGATAAAATTAATATTGATATCTTCCAACATGATATGCTGGTTAATAGATCCTTCAAATTTTTCAATAAGCTTTAAAAAAACAAGGTACCTTCTATAAGTGGATAAACAGATTGTTTCTTTTTTGATCTCCAAATATTGAGCTATCATTTCTAAGAGGCTATTTTCGGGATATTTTGTTTCATTGTTTGAGCAGATTTTTTTGATGACTGTTGATATTGTTCTTGAAGAAGGTGCTTTATCCTTTTTTTTGCTCTGTATCAGTTCTCCCAATGCTACTTTGATGGCGTTGAGCTTTGCATTGATTTCCTTGTACTTCTTACAATAGATATTTTTTGGTCGTTGTTTTTCATTGTCCCATTCTTTTTGCTCGATATACAATGAGGTTTTAAAATAAGATGTCTGATTTGCTTGATTTTTTTGACTAAAAGATATACAAATTTGATTTTTAGAATTGGGAGATTTTTGAGAAAGATAATAGGCCAAAATCATGGGGTAATTTTTTAAATTAATTTCAAAATAATGGCAAAAATAATAAAAATAATTAGTCTATAACAGACTAACAATAAAACACAATAGAATTATGATTACTAAAGTACAATTGAAAACAATAGGGAATATTCTACTCAAGACTATGCTAGCGGTATTGGCGTTTTTACTTCCTATTATTTGTATGATGGTAATTTTTTAAGAAATTTTGATTATAGGTCTAACCCATATAGTATATGATGAAAACAATAAATTATTTTTTTCTTTCCATGAGAGTTTTCTGCTTGTTGCTGAATTTGGAAGCAATGATCTTCTTGAAGAATTATAGATACGAATATTCTTAATAAGAATTAGATTTTAAAATTTATATGAATTTATTGACTGTATTTGGTGAGATCTCAGACTATACTGAAAAGAGAAGTTTTTCTTTTAGTATGCTTAATAGATTTTATTAAAGTTTGCGAATTATTAAATAATTAGTAATAATAGCTTAAAAGGAGAAGTATTTTAAATAGTAGATTTTCAAACAGCTAAAAAGAAGGTAATATTTTTAATCGTGTCATGATTTCCTAAAGCTTACGGGTTATTCCTATTAGTGTGTAGTTTCTAGAAAGTGATTAATAAGTAATTATTTTTTATGATGAAACTATAAAGGATTTTATTTAAATGTGTTATCTCTTTTGTTATAAAATAGAATTATTTCATCATATTTTGTAACCCCCTCCAAGGGTTATATAATAACTAACCCTTGGTTCTCTTAAAAAAAATAGCAATTGCTTTCTATGTGGCAGACTGAATAAACTACTCTTTAAAATTCTTTATTATAATTAAAAACATTGATAGAAAAATGAAAAAACAATTTATTACGACAATGGCAACTGTGTTAGGTGTATTTGCTTTCGGACAAGTGGGAGTAAATACAAACACGCCTCAATCTACTTTAGATGTAGTAGGTACTACTACAGCAACTAAAGCAGATGGAGTACTTATACCTCGATTTACGGTAACTGAATTAGCGGCAAAAGATGCCGCTTACGGAGCTCCACAAAATGGAGTGCTGGTATTTGTTACTTCAGGAGTCGGATCCGCAGGGAAGACTTCGGATATTGCAGGAGCGGGTTTCTATTATTATGATAGCCCTACCTCTAAGTGGAAGGTAGCAGGAGGAGGTTCTGCTTCGGTAAATTTTAATGTTACAGATGAGAAAACAGATAATTATACTGTATTGCCTACTGATAATTTTATTAAGTTAAATATCAATACAACTGATAAAACATTAACTCTTCCCACTTCGGGGATTAGTGTGGGTAAAACAATTTATGTATCCAATATAGGTCTTCAAAATGTGGACATCTCCCCTTCTCCTAGAAATGATGCTTATAAACAGGTTCAGGCAAAAGCATCTGGAATATTGGTTTATCTAGGAGGTACAGGCGATGGGTCATGGGATTGGGTAACAGGATTTTAACTTTGTGAAAAGTGTAGTTATAATAAAACATACAAAAAATGAAAAATAAATTTATTAATCTAGAAAAAGTGCTCTCCATGGCATTCTTTCTCATGATAGGTTATTTTTACGGGCAAGTACGAATAGCTAATAGTGCAAATAATCAAGCGGCAGCAAATAGTTCGGCATTTATTGATGCCTCTTCTAATCCTGCTTATAATCTATCTCCTAATGTGGGTAAAGGATTATTATATCCACATACAGATTTAACAACATTTGCTGCTTTTTCTCAAGCGGCTTTTGGACTGGCTAATAACTATCCTTATTATTATGATGGTTTTATGGTTTTTAATACGGCTGTTACGGGCGTAGCGGGAGTTGGTTCTACAGAAGGAACCCTATGTCGTGGTTTTTGGTACTATGATAATCCTTCCAATGTTATATCAGGAGGTACTTGGAGACCTGTTCGAACATGCTCATCCTTCGGGCCAATAAATCCTTCTAATATTACTATTGATTGTATTGGAAGAACTATGACGGGTACTCTTACATCAGGAGTAGCAGCTTCAGGAGTGAGCGTACAGGTTCCTTATACAGGGGGGGATGGAACTGCTTATCCTGCTGGTGCGGGAATCGCTTCTACCGGGATAACAGGGCTTACTGCTACATTACAAGCAGGAACATTAGCTAATGGAAATGGAACGCTTACTTACATTATTTCTGGTACCCCTTCTGGTGTGGGTTCCGCTGATTTTACTCTTGTAGGCCAAAATTGTGCCTTTACTCTTCCTGTTGTTGGGGGTACTACACCTACTATTACCACACTTAATTGTGCGGGAGCCACTACAACAGGCACTCTTACAGAAGGAGCAGCTGCTTCTGGAGTAAGTGTACAGGTTCCTTATACTGGAGGAAATGGAGAAACCTATCCTGCGGGTGGTGCTATATCTTCTACAGGAGTAACGGGTCTTACAGCTACCCTTCAAGCAGGAACATTGGCTAGTGGTAACGGAACCCTTACTTATGCTATTTCCGGAACTCCTTCGGGGACGGGCACGGCTAGTTTTGCTATTTCATTTGGAGGCCAAAGTTGTACATTTACAGTTACTGTAGGAAGCTTAAATCCTACGATTTTAGTACTTGATTGTAGTGCAGGTGTAGATACGGGAACTCTTACCCAAGGAATAGTAGCCTCAGGAGTGGGTACTTTATTACCTTATTTAGGAGGAAACGGTGTTTCTTTTCCTGCAGGCCCACTGGTGCCTTCTACGGGAGTATTAGGGCTTTTCGCTCAAGTTCAAGCAGATACCTTATTGAATGGTAGCGGGTCCTTGAATATTCATATAAGTGGTACACCTCTTTCTTCCGGGATTGCCAGCTTTACTATATCTTTTGGTGGACAAACTTGTACCCTCACTAGGGTGGTTACAGCAGGGGATTCAGTGGTGATGTGTGGATCTTCCAAATCTTGGAGCAGATATAATCTCGGAGCAGATACCAATCAGAACCCGGATAATCCTACTGTAAATAGTATAGGTAATTATTATCAATGGGGAAGAAGTGCAGTAAGAGGTACAGCAATGGATTTAGGTCCTGTGAGCGGATGGGATGATTCTAATGCTATACCTGATAATTCATGGAATCTAGGAACAGAAGCCTCTCCTATTAAAAACGTAGGCAATGATCCATGTCCGTCTGGTTATCGTGTTCCTTCAGCTACAGAATGGACTACCTTATATAATAATAATACGGCAACATTAATAGGGACTTTTACTTCTGATGTTAATAGTTTTGACTATTTGGGTGCAGCTTTAGTGCTTACTTGTTCATCAAATAATGCTAAGCTAACTTTTCCTGCGGGTGGACTTCGTAGAACGAATATGGCATCAGGTGTGCTCGTCGGGCAAATTTATGGCTTTAATGCATCTGGTAATTACTTTGCTAGTACTCCAGGTAGCAGTAGTACATTTGGTTATACCTTTACTTTTGATTCATCGTCTGTAAATCTTTATGCTGGTGGATATCAGCGTTCTAATGGAAACACAATACGTTGTATTTCGGAATAAAATATTATAGATATTAATTTTCTTAGTTCCACAGAGTTCTAAAAAAATTAATGTATCAGTGGTATAAAGCGTACGGATTTTATCGAATTTAATAGAAAATGATGGGATCTACAAGGTGCTGTCAGTACATTTTGGGAACATATTAAAGGACTTTATTAAAGTTGTCCATTACACTACAACCAATTTCACATATAATTTGAGTTTTGGAAAAATCAGAATATGTTTCTCACTGTACTGACGCATATCTCAGATGTTGTATAATAATAAGTATTTTTTATTAAAATCATTATTTGTAATTAAAATTTGTCACCACTTTAATCCTTTGTCCAAGGGTTAATTTGTTAGCCCTTGGACTTTAATTATTTTGAACATACATGAAGAAATAAATTTACACTTTTTGGCAAAGCATAAAATTAGATAAACCCATTATTAAAGAATCACAAAAAAAGAATATGAAAAATATAAAGGATGAAAATCAATGTTCGATCTTATTTATCCAAACGATATTGGATTTGTACTGTCTTAAAGAAACGATGAAAGCCATAGAGTCACAGCAACTTGATGGGACAGAAATAAATCAACTGAAGGATATAGAAAGTAATATTAAAGAAGTGGAAGAAGAATTGGATATTATTTTTGAAACCCAAGCTTCTAATCAAGGTACTTTAGAATATTTTTCTTTGAAAAAATGATGTAAATAAAAAAGAGTTAGAAACTTCAAAATATTTTTCCTACTAATATTTCACATAGAATTAATAAACATAATACAATTTTTTTAACATTTAGGGAGTTATGGTGGGTTTTATTTAGGCTTCCATCTTAAAAAATAATTCTGACTTTCATAAAGGATAAAATCGCTTTCAGTTAGTTTTTATCATAAGTTTTTTTATCTGGGAAGGTTTTCATCGTTCCTTCCCGGTTTTTAATAATAAGAATACATGATCTGGTTGAACCAAGATTAGATGGGTTACCTATAATATTTCTTCTGTATTCGGTCAAAAGATAAGAAGAAAAAATTCTCTTTCATATCTATTCCATGCAAATGAGAGTAATACAAAAGTGTAGGCTAAGTATTATAAACTTTAAAAGAAAAGATTTAACCCGACACAATGAGTTTGCCCATGAATAACTGACCTGTATTCTAAAATGAATGAATATCATTAAATAAAGATAAAACAATGAATAAAATGGTACTTATTGCGGATGAGCATTGTGTGTCTATGGAAGGGATGACTTTTATTTTAAAAAGTATGAGTCAAGATATTGTAATAGATAGAGCATATAATAAGGAGGAGCTTATGAAGCTGGTGGAAAAAAAAGAGTATATACTTCTTATTTTGGATATTGCCCTCTTAGGTGATGTGTATGATTCTCCGGTAAAAAAGATAAAAGAGAGGAGTTCGAATCTTAAAATTATGATTTTTACCGCTTGTAAAGAAGATGTAATGCTTCGTTATCTTTATGAGGGAGCCGAAGCTTTTGTCTATAAGTCCGATGAAGAATCCGAAATCCGTACTGCTCTTGCTTCTATTTTTACACGTGGGTATTATTATCAGCAGGAATTGCTGTATGATTTGATCCACAAAAATCAACTCAAGTCCTTTTCTCGTGTAGGATTAGAGATTTTATCTGAGAGAGAAAAACAAGTGTATTGTTATTTACTCAAAGGAAGTGGACCTCTAGAAATTGCTAATGCCTTAGGGCTTCACCAATCTACAGTAAGTATATATAAAAAGCGGCTTTTTAAGAAACTCAACGTCCATTCTTTGGTAGACTTGATAGAGTATAATAATGGGAAAAAGGTTTTTCTTCCATATTGTAAGGGATAGCGATAAAATAAAAAGCCTCATTGTGATAGCCACATTAGATTTAAAAAAATTAAGAAAAATTCAAAGAATGATATTTCAATTTAAACTCTGTTCTCTTTTTTAAAAACTATGAATTATAAAGATAATTACTATGTAAAATTCTCTTATGATAAGAATTAAATTAACAGACTATAACAATGAAGAAAACAAACTTATTATTTTACATGCTTTTTGGAGCAACGGCTTTTGGTCAGGTAGGAGTCAATACGATCTCTCCGAAGGCTACCCTTGACGTTACAGCAAAAAATACCGATGGAAGCACAGCAGAAGGGGTTATTGTCCCCCGTCTTACTGGAAATCAATTGTTTGCTGCTATAGCTTCTAATGTATACAGTATGGATCAGCATGGATCTATGGTATATGTATATGAACCTGCAGATTTGGATAAACAAACAGGTCAAACACAGAATATCAATGACTTTGGGTTTTATTACTTTGATGGTTATGAGAATAGATGGGATAAATTAGGAAGTGTGGGTACAATTTATAGAACTGATGGGACGTTGACCAGCTCACGTCATGTTACAATGGATGGGAATAATTTAGGTTTTACGGGTGGAAGAATTGGTATGGGAACTTCTTCCCCTGATCCTTCCGCTATATTGGATTTGACCAGTACAACAGATGGATTTTTACCTCCTCGTATGACAAAGGTCCAGATGGATGCGATACAATTTCCTGCCCGAGCCCTTGTGATCTATTGTACGGATTGTTTTGGAGGGATGGGATGTATTATGGTAAATGATTCTATGGATCCATCAGTGCCTAAATGGGGATCTTTGTGTTCTACGAATGTTCCTACAGGAGATATAGATGTTCTTCAGTGTACAGGAAGTACCACCACGGGAACTTTGCATTCAGGAATTGCAGCCAGTGGAGTAACTACTACGATCCCTTATACAGGAGGTAATGGAGGAACATATTTCGCTGGAGCGTTTGATTCAGCAGGGGTGACCGGTCTGATAGCTAATTTACAGGGAGGAAGTTTGTCTAGCGGTAATGGAAACTTTCATCTCATGATTACAGGAACACCTTCCGCAGTGGGTACTGCAAGCTTTGATATTATGATAGCGGGAAAATCTTGTACATTTACGGTACCTGTGGATGATTTTACGGCGAGTGTTACTTCTCTTACGTGTAGCAGCGCTACGTTTATGCCTAATGCTATTACGCAAGGGCAAGCCTATAGCGGTACTCTTACCGTTCCTTATTTAGGAGGTAATGGAGATACTTATCCTCAACAGCAATTTAATCAAAATGGACTAACCTTTACTCTTCCTGCCGGAGCCTTGGCTACAGGTGCGGGGAATTTAGTTTATAATATTACAGGTACTCCAACTAGTGCTATTACGATGAGTATTCCCATTAATTTTGGTAGTATATCTTGTAATGTTTCTAAAGTAGTATCTACATCTGGCAGTGGTGGTACTGTGGTAATGTGTGGAAATGCAAACGCCTGGGCTACTCATAATTTGGGAGCTGACACGAGCTTAGATCCCCATGTTGCAGTAAAAGAAATTCACGGTAATTATTACCAATGGGGTATTTTAGTTCCCGTTGCCACGGTTGATACTCCTCCTGCAGCAATCAGCGGGTGGAATACTCAAAATGCTCCTAATAGCGCTTGGAATTCAGGTACTGAAATAGCTCCTGTCAAAACTGGCTTAGATCCTTGCCCTGCGGGCTTCCGTGTTCCCACAAGAACAGAATGGGTAAACTTAGCGAACAACAATTCTGTAAGTCGTCAAGGAACATTTGTGCTGGATCCTACAAATTTTGGCTCTGCTTTGTCGTATAGTTGTGGAACCAATAAGATTACTCTTCCAGCTTCTGGGGTACGCTCCGGCTTTAACGGGGCTTTGGACTTCCGTGGCTACTACGGCTACTATTGGAGTTCCAGTGAGGTCAATACCTTCGGTTATGACCTGTTCTTCGACAGCGGTACAGTTACTGCAGCAGCTACCTCTAACCGTACTTACGGGTTTCCGGTTCGTTGTATAGCAGAATAGTATTAAAGGTTTATATATGGGATGTATAATTCAGTCGAATAAAAGCCCAGGAAATGATTAGAATAGGGAGTGGCTTTGGAGTAATAAAGAAGTGTAATAGCTCCCGGAATAATCTGATAAAGAAAAAGAATGTTGATCATTCTATATTTTGCATCCTTGTTCAAGGGTTATACCAATAACCTTTGAACTCTTTACTCCAGTTATTCTTTGTTAGCCTATTGAATATCATTTTGAAATAGGATTTTATCTTCCATATTTTAAGTGATATCACTTAAAACAAATAAAAAAGACACCATTATGATTAACAAAAAAATCAATTTCAAATATATCCATATAGGGGATTTAATTCAACTGAAAGTAATAGAGAATGGGCTTTCTCTTTCTTTTCTCTGTAAGACTTTTAATTGTAGTGAGAAGGAGGTCTCCGATATGTATACTGCGGAAACATTAGATACAGAGATTTTGCTTATTTGGAGTAAGCTTTTGGGGTATGATTTTTTCCGGATTTATTCGGAGCATCTTATTTTGTATTCTCCTCAGACAAGAGTGAATACAAAAGATTCGGAGAAGGTCACTATTCAAAAAAAGAAGGGTGAGTTTCGTAAAAATATTTACACTCGGGGAATGATTGAGTTTATCCTGGAAAGTTTGGAGCTTGGAGAAAAACAATATAAAGAGGTTCTTCAGGTGTACGGTATTCCCTCTAGTACCCTTAATAAATGGATGGATAAATATAAAAAGATTGAGGATTAAATCTTTTTGAGTAAAGAACGTAGGGAATGTTTACTCTGTATAATGATAATGGAGCTTTTTATGATATTTCCCTTTGATTATTAATTATAAAAAATATAAAACATGATAAAATCTAATGTTAATTATCGACTAATCTTTCGTGATATTCTAGAAAAGAAATACCCTGAAAAAAAAGGTAAATGCCAAGGTCTTTTGGATAAAGAAAATTTATCTGTATTAGATATTATTGAACTCAATAAACGGATATTTGGTCCTGTAGATCAAGAAACCGATAGATTTGATCAAAGTCACCGATCCTATAATCAAGCGAGTATCTTACAAATTTTAGATTATCAGAAAAAGAATCATTTAAATAATACCCAGGTTGCAAGGCATTTTAAGCTTAGCCGTCACACGGTAGCAGAATGGAAAAAACGCTATTTGGTGTAGCGATTTGAGAGGGAATAAGAAAAATAAGTGTATGGATCAATTTTGTACCCAATCTTTCATCCTCATCTATCTAAACTAAATTTTTTACAACTAACCATGACTACAAAATTACGACAAAAAATGCGTATTGCTTCTGTATTTGCAATACTGGGGTTGAGTACCCCTTTGTTGGGACAAACCTATTTTACACAGGATTTCAGTTCCTCTAATACGGTTTCAGATTACGCTACAGGAGCGGCTAACCGTTTTAATGCGATCAACATATCTTCGGGGATTGCGGTATCAACTTGGAGTATCGATACCGGATCCTTGAAGTTTGATAAATTGGGATTAGGTAGAAACGGATATCTCACAAAGACCGATTTTGCTTCTTCTTCCAATACGGTCTTATTAAAATTCAATTATAAATTATCTTCTGTAGTAGGGCTCACTTCCGTGGCTTCTATTTATGTAGGAGATAATTTTACTACGACTACTGTGGCCCCTACAGCAGCTAATATTCATACCCAAGTTAATCTGTATGATTTATTATTGGGAACGGGTCTTTTGATTGCTAACCAATTTATTACTGTTTCAGTATATATTAATAATGGTTCTTCTTCTATCAAATATATAGGTCCTAATGGAGTTCTGCAAACATTGGCTGCAGACCAATATGATGTTTGGTCCAATACGGTAAAAGGGACAGGTGGTTCTGCGACAACAGGTACGATGCCTCTTAATGATTTTAAAATAGTTTCCAGTCAGAATATTATTGGTTCGGCTTTTTTTGATGATTTTAATGTAGGAGCGATTCCTCCTCCGACCACGACCTGGAATGGCAGTTCTTGGAGCAACGGAGTACCTACCATTGATTATATAGCGATTATTGATGGGAACTACTCGGGAGCTGGTTTTACTGCTCAAACCCTCACGGTTAACAACGGAAGAACTTTTTCACCCAGTGGAACAGTTAACACGGGAGATATGGTTAACAATGGAAGTATTGTGCTTGGAAGCAGCCAAAGCGTAGTTCAGTCTTCAGGAAGTTCTTATTCAGGTTCAGGAAATATTACTTTAAATAATGGGGGAACTTATACTTTAAGTGGAAACAGCAGTTATAATGGAAGCGGAAATATAACCATCAATGATGGAGGAAACTTTATCCAAGGAACTGGAAGTACATACAATGGTACTGGAACATTCTCTGTAAACAAAAATAATGGAGCTCAGGTGGATAAGTATGTTTTCTGGGGAATTCCTATTACGCAAAGGAATGTATATACTTTATATACAGGTTATACTTCCCAATACGCTATGACATATAATACAGCAACCAATTACTACAATACCCTTACTAATCCTACCAATTCCACACCAGGAATAGGATATTCAATAAAGATTCCTAATGCTAGTGCACCAGTAACTTTTACAGGAATACCTAATAATGGAAATATTAGTGTACCTCTTACGATAGCCAGTTTGAATTATAATTTGGTAGGGAATCCTTATCCTTCTAATATAAATCTTCGAAACTTTTACTTGGCCAATCAATCGTTAATAGGCTCTACTCTTTGGTTTTGGGATAGTTCCGTAAATCCTGTTATTACCCAGAATGGAAATACTACACAAAATAATGGTTATTCGACCTATAATGCAGTGAGCCAAATTTGGGTAGGAGCTCCTACTACCACAGCCCCTACTAATACGACAGCAAAACTCGGCCAGGGATGGATTGTAAAAGGGTCAGGTGCAGGAAATTTGGTCTTCAATAATTCGATGAGGGATTCCTCTCCTGGTGTATCATATAATAAGACGAATGAGAGTAATGAGGAAGGTAAATATTGGTTGAGGTTAACTGCTCCTTATGGAACTTTTACTACTCAGGCGGTATCTTACATGCAAGGAGCTTCTTCAGCTTATGATTCTTACGATTCGAAAGCTTTAAGCTTAGGTTCGGATGCTTTCTATAGCTTAGCAGACACAGAAAAAGTAATTATTCAAGGACGAAGAATTCCTTTTAATGATAATGATATTATTCGTTTAGGGAATAAACATCTTGAGTCGGGTAGTTTCACTATTTCTCTAGATGGAACAGAAGGAATATTTACGGGGGAACAAGCTATTTATCTTCATGATAAACAGTTCGGGACATATACAAATTTACAAAACGAATCCTATACATTTTCCGCTCAGGAAGGAGAAAATTCTAATCGCTTTGAGATAGTATATAAACAGCCTTCTTTAGAAGTATTGGAAAGTTTGAACTCTGAATCAAAAGAGGTGAAAGTGTATAGAGAAGCAGATGAATTTGTGATATCGGCTTTGAAAAAAATAGAAAAAGTATCCATCTATGATGGTTCTGGAAGATTAGTAAAAGAATTAAATGGAGGGCAAGCTAATATAAAATTTTCCGTTGCTCCGGGCTATTATCTCTTGAAAATAAAAATAGGAAATCAACTGATAATTAGAAAAATTACAAAATAAAATCATAAAGTAAAATCAAATTAGACGAAACATGAAAAAAATGGTATTAATCCTCAGTATGATAATATCTATAAGTATGTATGCTCAGGAAGATGAAGTCCCAGCCGAACCAGGAGATCCAGCGCCTATAGGAATGTATATTCCTGCATTATTGATTATAGGAGTAGGATTGACAATATATCATGCAGTAAATAAAAACCAAAAAATTGGAAACAAGAAATGGATAAAACATGAGAAATACAGTAATAAAAATGTATAAAACGACTGAAGGATTTTTGATATCAACAACTTATAAAGTGAAGTTGACTGTATATCATGTATTCAATAGAATAGCAGATAACTTGAAAAGATATCGATAGAAATATAGAAATAGATGTTTAAATAACCATAAAACTAAAAATAATTAAGCACAACGGGGAGCAAATAGTATTAATCGTTATTATGATGGGTTTACTAACATCATAAGCAGGAAGAATAATTAAAGAATGCGGTATGAATTTTTGCAATTTGTTTCTTATAAGCGATAAAACTTCTATAGTACTAATCTAAAATTCATTTTTATGGAAAGATTAAAATACAACTTTTTAAACCTTTATGTCCATAGCTTATCCCTTATTATTTACTTGGGGATGATGGCTTTGATAGGAAAGGTTCATGCCCAAACTTTTCTTACAGAAAGTTTTAATTATCCTCCCGGGACCTTGTTGACCAATACGCATTGGTCACAACAAACTGTAGGATCTCCTGCTATTATGGTTGGTAACGGTAATCTTATTTATCCAAATACCATAGGAGATAATATAGGAAATAAGGTTAGCTTAGCTAATAGTGGAGAGGATCTTTACCATGCTTTCACTGCTGCAACTTTAAATGCATCGACTCCGGGAGTTTATTCTTCTATGATAGTTAATGTTTCTGATGCACAGGCAGGAGGAGATTTCTTTTTTGCCTTAGGATCTTTTGCTCCTACTGCAAGTCTGTATATTAGATCCAATGGAACCGGATTTAGTTTTGGAATAGGAAAGAGTGGAACAACGGCTGAGTATGAAAACCTAGTAAGACCTTTTAATACAAATATTAAGGTGGTTTTAAAATATGAATTTGTAACCGGATCTCAAAATGATCAGGTAAAATTATATATCAATCCTTCTTCCGGATCTGAGCCTGCAATTTCGGATATTGTAACAGCACCTTCAGTTGCTGATATAAACTCATTAGCTACTGTTTATCTTTATCAAGGAGATGTTACGAATGCTCCTACTTTGGAAGTGGATTGTATCAATGTGGGAAGAACATGGGAAAGTGTTACAGCGGCTATATTTGATTATGGAGATGTACCCTCTAATTATGACTTTACGAAAGATGGAGTCCATGTACCGGCTAAACACAAAATAATGACAGGAGTTTCATTGGGAAATATTCTACCAGATACAGAATATGAAGCTAATAGTGTTGGACTGGGTGCTGATAATAATGGAACAAATGGTGACGGTATGGATGAAGATGCTATAGATGTTTCTGTAAATCAAATCAGAAAAGGAGTGGGATATACCCTTAATATACCTTTAAATAATACATCCGGGACGAAATATCTGTACGGTTGGATTGACTTTAACAATGATGGAAAATTTCAAGTTGAAGAAGCCACTACTGCTGATTTTGCCACGGGAGGAAGCAGCATTCAAAATCTTACCTGGTTACCTACGCAAACCTCTACTATTGCTCCAGGAGCAGCTAAACTATATATGAGATTAAGGTTATCCGACAGAGTTTTAAATGATTTTACTACGCCGGCAAATGGTGGAGCTGTATTAGACGAAAGAAGTATAGGGAATGGTGCTACTTCATCAGATAACTTTATTGGGTATCTTTCTGAGTCTAATGGAGAAGTAGAAGACTATCAAATTGAAGTTGTTAATACCTATGAATACGGAGATGTTCCTTCCTCTTTCGAAAATGATAAGGAAGGAAATGCTTTACCTGCCGTCCATGCCCCTTTAACAGGATTTTCCCTAGGTTCTCTTATCGATTTTGAGGCAGCTCCAAACAGTGTGGTTTTAGGGGCTGATAATAATGGGACTAATGGAGATGGAGCAGATGAAGATGGACTTGCTCCCTTATTAAGTGTTATTCGCGGAGTGTCCTATACCATTTCAGTTCCTATAAGTATCCCAAGTTCTTTAAGTGGATGGAAATATTTATACGGATGGCTTGATCTCAATGGTGATGGCCGTTTTCAAGTAGGCGAGATCGCTACTAGTAATACTTCTAGTACTACTTCAGCTAATCTACAGTTAACATGGACAGCTGCTCAAACTAATCAGATAGCTTCTGGAACCTCTAAAATTTATTTAAGATTACGATTATCCAATTTGGATTTACAAGATTTTACTACAGTAGCAACAGGGGGAGAAACTCTTGATGAGAGAAGTATTGGTAATGGAGTAACATCTGGTGGTGATAGTACTAATCCTCCTATTATCCCTTTTGGAGAAGTTGAAGACTATCAGCTTCCTGTAGATTTTTATGATTTTGGAGATGTTCCGGTTTCTTATGATAATGATAAAGATGGGAATTTTGTTCCTGCTGGTCATATCGCATTGGCGGGGCTATCCTTAGGAAATATAGTTCCTGATGTTGAACAGACACCTTACAGCGTATCTGCGATTGCTAACAACAATGGAATAAATGGAGATGGTTTGGATGAGGATGGAATAGATGTCTCTTTGAACCCGATAAGAAAAGGAATTTCTTATGTTCTAAATGTTCCTGTAAATAATCCTTCTGGTACCAAATATCTATATGGTTGGATTGATTTTAATAATGATGGAAAATTCCAAGTTGAAGAAGTGGCTACTACTTCTTTTGGAACAACAGGAAGTAGTACACAAATTCTGACATGGCCAACCGCACAGACTTCTACTATTGCTACAGGAGTTTCTAAACTATATATTAGGTTAAGGTTATCCGATAGATCGTTGAATGATTTTACAACAGTAGCAACAGGAGGGGCTCTTTTAGATGAGAGAAGTATTGGTAATGGAGCTACCTCAGCAGGAGATGCTACAAATTATGCAAATGCGGCAAATGGAGAGGTAGAAGATTATCAAATTGAGGTTGTTAATACCTATGAATACGGGGATGCTCCTGTCTCTTTCGAAAATGATAAGGATGGAAATGCTTTACCCGCAGTCCATGCTCCTTTGCCAGGATTTACATTAGGTTCTCTTATCGATTTTGAGGTAGGTCCGGCTTCAGTAACCTCTCCTAATGGAAATAATACTGTTGGTGATAACTCAATAGGATCAGCTGATGAAGATGCTTTACACCCATCACTTATTTCCATAAATAGTGGATTTGCTTTTAGTATTAATTTGCCGGTAAATCTTCCGGTTTCTTTAACAGGCACAAAATACTTATATGGATGGCTTGATTTTAATGGGGACGGTCGTTTTCAGGTAGAGGAAGTTGCAACCACAACCACAACCTTAAGCGGAGGTAAATATTTACTAAGTCTTACGTGGACAGCTGCTCAAACTGCTCAGATTACCTCCGGAACTTCTAAAATTTATTTAAGATTACGATTATCGGATGTAGATCTACATGATTTCACTACGGTGGCAACAGGAGGAATAACTCTTGATGAAAGAAGTATTGGTAATGGAGCAACGTCTAGTACTGATAGTACGAATGCTCCTACTACTCCTTTTGGAGAAGCTGAGGATTATCAACTTTCAGTAGATATTTATAATGTAGGTGATATTATCGATAAAGAGTTTTTGCTAACGGATGATTTAATAGACAAGGATAATACGACAGAATTAGTTCCTGTTGCTTACAATACAGAATACAATTCTAATGAATTCATTAATGATTTTATTGCTCATTGTAATACAAACAGAGATGTGTATTATGTAGCTGATAATGCTGGATTGAAATTTAATGTGGGACCGGGTTCCTTATATGATGATTATAGCGTTAATATTTATTTAAAATTCAATCCTTATCAAGGAGGATGGGCAAGGATTCTCGATGTAACAGATAATATGGTTGATAAAGGAATATATAGGTTAGGGGATAATTTAAATTTTTATCCTAATGGTGATGTGGGAACTGATTTATTAGCTAATTCGGCTAGTGATTATGTATTACTGACACTTACCAGAAATGGAAGTACAGGGTTGGTTAAAGTATATATTAATGGGTCTCCCGCATCTTCTTATAATGATATTGCAGGAGCCTATAAATTATCATCCTCAGGAAATTTTATCTTCATAAAAGATGATGTTGCAGTAACACATGAACAATCTCCTACCAATATTGCTTATATAAGAGTATCAAATTTTTTATTATCTGACCAAGAGGTTAATGAGACGTATAATAATATTTGCCAGACTATTTCTCCGGATGATACGGATACGGATATGGATGGGATTTTTAATAATGGTGATCTTGATGATGATAATGATGGTATCTTGGATTCCCAAGAAGGATGTGGAAATGTTACAGCAGCAGAATTTAATGGAACTTTTGGAACAACACTTACTGCTAGAGATCTTCAACATTCTCCTGGTGGTGGATATACCTTTAGTACTTCTGGTGATCCGGAAGGTACATATGCTGTTATCTCGAAGAATATACAATGGCATTCCAGTCCTGCATTATGGAATTATGCGGGACATACTACGGGGGCGATAGATGATGCGTATTTAGCTGTCAATGGATCTACCTCTGTAGGTACTTTTTATAAGGAAAGTTTAAACCTTACCAATGGGAATACCTATGCTTATTCATTTTGGCATGCAGCAGCTACTTCTTCTGATACATACAACCTTGAGTTGAGCATTGTAAGATTGTCAGATGGTGTGCAAGTAGCTTATGCAAATACCGGGGTACAGGGAGGAGCTGAATGGGAAAAACTAAGTATAAATTTTACTGCGACAAGTAGTGAAATGTATGAGGCGAGGATAATGAACTTAAGTACCACATTTGATTATAATGATTTCGCTATTGATGATATATCCTTTATAGCAGATTGTCAACTTGATACAGATGGAGATGGCATTCTTGATCATTTAGACTTAGATTCTGATGGAGACGGCTGTGTTGATGCTATAGAGGGAGATGAAAATGTTACTTTATCTCGATTGAATACTGATGGAAGTATTAATATAATAGCAAATGGAGGGATTAATACTAATGGAGTTCCTAACCTTGTGAATCCTGGAGGTGCTGCAGATATAGGGAGTGATGTGGGGCAGGGTATTGGAAGTTCTCGAGATAATACAATTCAGCCTTCGGGATGTACTAGCTGTTACAAACCGGCAATAACAACAGGAACTGTACTAGATACTCGGAATGGTATTACTGCCTTAGGCAGAGGAGGCAGTAGTGGAGATAATTGGCCTATGGTTCGAAAAGGAGCCTGGACAGCCTTAGAGGCTAAAACCAAAGGCTTTGTCTTAAACCGTGTACCATTTGATAGCTCTGGTAATCCTATTGGTATTTCTCAATCTAACTTTGTTGAGGGAATGATGGTATATGATACAACAAATAGTATTTTGAAAGTGTATACTACTACAGATAATGGAACTACATATAGTTGGTCATCTGTAGGCACACAAGCTTGTCCCGAATGATTAATAATTAATATTTTATATCTCGGCAGTATAGGTTTCTATCTGCCGAGATTAATCAACTATTAAATCCTATCAAAATGAAAAAAATAATTGTCCTAATCTTGTTACTATTTTTTAGTATGTTTTTTTCTCAGGTGGCTATTGGTAAGACATCTGTTAGTAACTCATCTGTTTCTTTAGAATTTGGCAATGAAAATAGAGGGGTGATTCTTCCGTGGGTCACTTCTGCAGCATCAGTACTCAATGCTGTAGATGGTACTTTAATTTACGATATATCGGATAAAAAAGTAAAGTATCTTAGTTCTGGAACGTGGGTAGATCTAAGTGTAGATACAACAGGAGTTGTTGATACAAGCTTGCAAGATTCAAAAACGGAGATAGCTACTGCAAAAGTAGCTATAGGAAACAATGCATCAACAGATACTACGTCTGGGATTCTTGTTCTTTCGGATACTAATAAAGCGATGATCTTGCCTAAAATAGCAAGTCCTCATTTAAATATTATCAATCCTTCTGCGGGAATGATTGCTTATGATACAGTAGCACATCAACTTGCAGTATTTAATGGAACGGTTTGGTCTTTTTGGAAACCGTAGATAGAGGAACTAATAATAAACATTCTTTCCTTTTTTTTGACAAAGTTTTAAACAAGGAGATTAACAGAAAAAACATTGGGAATTTAGGAATCTTTCCCAGTGGGTTTCGGGCTGTTAATTTCTTGGAACCCGAAAGAATGATAGCACTAATGGTGGTTTGTTTTTATAGATCTATTACATGTATGTTATTTTATATGAATGAATTAAAAATAAAGTTTCCTGTAGTATAATGCATTCAATAGAATAGCAGATAACTTGAAAAGATATCGATAGAAATATAGAAATAGATGTTTAAATAACCATAAAACTAAAAATAATTAAGCACAACGGGGAGCAAATAGTATTAATCGTTATTATGATGGGTTTACTAACATCATAAGCAGGAAGAATAATTAAAGAATACGGTATGAATTTTTGCAATTTGTTTTTTATAAGCGATAAAACTTCTATAGTACTAATCTAAAATTCATTTTTATGGAAAGATTAAAATACAACTTTTTAAACCTTTATGTACATAGCTTATCCCTTATTATTTACTTGGGGATGATGGCTTTGATAGGAAAGGTTCATGCCCAAACTTTTCTTACAGAAAGTTTTAATTATCCTCCTGGGACCTTGTTGACCAATACGCATTGGTCACAACAAACTGTAGGATCTCCTGCTATTATGGTTGGTAACGGTAATCTTATTTATCCAAATACCATAGGAGATAATATAGGAAATAAGGTTAGCTTAGCTAGTGGTGGAGAGGATCTTTACCATGCTTTCACTGCTGCAACTTTAAATGCATCGACTCCGGGAGTTTATTCTTCTATGATAGTTAATGTTTCTGATGCACAGGCAGGAGGAGATTTCTTTTTTGCCTTAGGATCTTTTGCTCCTACTGCAAGTCTGTATATTAGATCCAATGGAACCGGATTTAGTTTTGGAATAGGAAAGAGTGGAACAACGGCTGAGTATGAAAACCTAGTAAGACCTTTTACTACAGATAATGGAACTACATATAGTTGGTCATCTGTAGGCACACAAGCTTGTCCCGAATGATTAATAATTAATATTTTATATCTCGGCAGTATAGGTTTCTATCTGCCGAGATTAATCAACTATTAAATCCTATCAAAATGAAAAAAATAATTGTCCTAATCTTGTTACTATTTTTTAGTATGTTTTTTTCTCAGGTGGCTATTGGTAAGACATCTGTTAGTAACTCATCTGTTTCTTTAGAATTTGGCAATGAAAATAGAGGGGTGATTCTTCCGTGGGTCACCTCTGCAGCATCAGTACTCAATGCTGTAGATGGTACTTTAATTTACGATATATCGGATAAAAAAGTAAAGTATCTTAGTTCTGGAACGTGGGTAGATCTAAGTGTAGATACAACAGGAGTTGTTGATACAAGCTTGCAAGATTCAAAACGGAGATAGCTACTGCAAAAGTAGCTATAGGAAACAATGCATCAACAGAAAAATTATAAAATAAAATATAAGAACTATGAAAAAAATTATTTTAATACTCAGTATTGCTTTTTCGGGATGTATGTATGCACAGGATGGCGAATTTCCGGCAGAGCCTGGCGATCCTGCTCCTATAGATATGTATATTTCTGCATTATATGCCATAGGAGTAGGTTTGGCGGTTTATTGTCTGATAAAAAACCTAAAAAAAATACGTCTGCATAAAGTTTAATATGCTGGTTACTATTAAGAAGGGTTGTCCCTGAAAAGGATATTACTTTTTGGGGACATTTATCCGATTTTAATACTAAAGCTTCTATACTTGTCACATTAAAAACTATAATCATGAAAAAATTTATTACTACATTTATTTTAGGAATATATTCTCCTTTCTTTTCTCAAGTTGGAATTAATACAACAACTCCTGAGTCTACTTTAGATATTCGAGGAAAAAATCATTTAGGTCCAGTTACTGCAAATGATGGTATTTTAATACCAAGGGTTACTGATCTAATAACGAATGGAACTGTAAACGGGCAATTAGTTTATTTGGTTGCTGACAATGGAGCTGTTACAAAAGGCTTCTACTTTTGGAATGGAACCGCTTGGACTAGCTTTGGAGATACTGTTGGAGATACGACAAATGATGCATGGATAAATGACCCAGTAAATGCTATGATAAAGCTGGGTACACTTTCAAACGGAACGACAGTAAGAAGTATAGGAACGGAATTTGTGGCAAAAGATAATGGTGCCGTAGGAATAGGAAATAATTCACCAGATGCTTCTGCTATTTTTGATATTAAATCTGCAGACAAAGGTATTTTGATTCCACGAGTAGCTCTTATAAGTGCAACTGATCAAACAACGATACTTTCTCCTGCAATTGGTTTACTTGTTTATAATACAGGAGCCGGGACTTTAGCTTATAAAGGATTTGTCTTTTGGAATGGTACAGAATGGCGCTCTCTCAATAATGAAACAACTATAAATCCCACTATTTCAGGATTAAATTGTAATGGCGCTTCAGCATTCCCTCCAGTATTCATTTCTGGTGCTCCTTACAATGGGACGCTTACAATTCCGTATTCTAATGGGAACGGAGGAAGCTATCAAACTAATCCATCTTTTACTCAAAATGGTTTGACATTTTCCTTAAATCCTGGAACTTTTAATATCGGAAATGGTGTTATTACTTATTCTGTGGCAGGAATTCCAAATTTTAGTTCCCCAAACATTGCGACAATTCCATTGAGTTTTTTAGGATATAATTGCAGTGCTATTATTGGTGCGAATTATTCCTCATTTGCGGTGGGAGAAGTAAAAACATCGAGAATTATAGTTCCAGCAACCCCCTTTATAGCAAACGGAGGTAGTCGAAATATGATGAATGGAAAAGCAATTACTGATATAACAACGACTGATAGACAAGCGGCGTATGAATTGGCAACAGCAGCAGATCAATCCAAATTCATTATTATTAATGGCTTAAGAATGGATTTCATAGAAAGTTATAACAATAGTAGTGTAAGTCCAAAGTTTTTCAATAATTCATCATCTGATATCACTTATAATATATCATCTCTTTCTACAAATGATGCTTATGTTAACGGTGCAGGGACTAGCATTAAGGCTGGGTATTATTCTTATAATATTGATGGTGATGATAACTTTTCATGTACTGAAGAAGCGGCAGAATATGTAAATGTTATGGTAACATTTGATAATGGAGAATGGTACAACTGTACTTGGCATGCTACAAGAGACATAAATAATTACTATTTCTACATGACAGCGCAAAGGCTAAACTAAGCTTCTAATATAGATAGGGGCAATTAAAATAAAATTTAGCTAATTGTGATTGGGTTTATTAAAAAAACAATACTTCTATCAATCCTGCAAGATCCTTGTCTCAAGCTTTCTTTGTAGAAGGTAATGCGATATCTCAACTATGGTTGTTTTGGGTCGCTCCTATCTTAGGAGGGATATCAGGAGCGTTGATATATAAATTTTTACTACAAAAAAATCAGGAAACAAGAATTGTATAAAATGAATTTGAAACTTATATAAACTAATGATTTTTTGGAATTGAAAAGTTAATGTGCTAATGGAACTATTATTTAAGATCATATTTTAAAAAAGTATAGCCACATTAAAATATCATTATGTTAAAAACTTTTTTATAGATACCCAATTAGCTTTTCATAGAATTAGATTCTAAAAAAACATAAAACATGTTCATGTAAAACTTGATTGAATTCTCTTTTCAATTTCATAAATCATAGTAGGTGCTACCGGTGATTTTTAACTCCAAAAACTATTTTAAAAATTAATTATGAAAAAACTTATTACTATATTTATTTTAGGGATATATTCTCTATTTTTCTCTCAGGTGGGTATCAATACTATTACTCCCACCGCAACATTGGATGTTAATGGTAATGTAAAAGTTCGTACTGTTCCTACTGCAACATCTTTAGCCTCTCTTAAGCTTATTGGTGTAGACACAGGAACCAGCGAAATACAAAAAATAGATCTCACAACCTTAACGAATTCCTTTGTGAACACCTCTATATATGCAGCGAAAAAAACAACGGGAATATCCCTATTGACTTTAGGAATCTTTCCCAGTGGCTTCCGAGCTGTTAATTTCTTAGAAGCCGAAAGAATGACAGGTACTACTACGGGTTTATTTTCAGATGTAGATAATACATATGTTATTCCCAGTCCAGGAACTTATGCAGTGGGATTTACCTTTAGATATGGCACGGGTGTGCAGGCTTCTATTTTGTCTAATTCTCCTGGAGTAGGGATAACCAGAAACAGGGGGGGGGTTGCTACACTTATTGATAGCCGTAATTTTAGTGGAGCTAATCTTTTACTTGTAAGCTTGACTATTTCAGAAAGTAGCCTTAATTCGATTTATACTTTCCAAGAAGGTGATAGGATTTCATTTGGTTTAACTGGATCTTCCGCTTTAGATATAGGACTTCTTGGGGATAGTGTTGCATCTTTCTACATATACAAGATATCCAATTAAGCTAAGGGAATTTTATAAAAATAGTATTAACCTATACATTGTTTTGGTAAAAATATTTTTTAATTATAAAAAGCAAAAATGCAATGAAACAAATTATTACCCTTTTAATGTGTGGTTTTTTGGGAGGAAATCTATTTTCTCAATGGACCGTGATTAATTCTCAAGGACCTTTTAATAAGCCTTCAGATAAAAAGGCTTATTACAAACTAGATTTTGACTTGATGTGTTCTCTGCTTAAGAATGCACAGGAGACAGGTAAAAATGCTAAAGCGATTGAAATCTCTTTGCCTACTGTTGAAGGAAAAATAGAGAGATTTGCTGTTTACAGTTTTCCTGTGGTGGTAAAGGAGTTGGCAGTTCAGTATCAATTAGGTTCATATGTTGGAGTAGGAATAGACGATCCATCTAAGTATGTGCGGTTTTCTGTAGCTCCTCATGACTTTCAATCCATGATGTTTAGAAATGGAGAATCAGAATTTATAGAAACTCAGGCTCAGGATAAAACTATATATGTAGTTCACACTGGTTCTAAAGGGAATACGGATTTTACTTGTGGAGTAGATGAAAACTCTATTTCAGTAAAACAGTTGGAGCAGCTTCGAGAGCAAGGAAAAACATTTAGCCATCAGCCTACTGATTTTTCCAAAAGTACCGATCAGAAATTTCGAACCATGAGGCTAGCCCTATCTACTACAGGTGATTATGTGGCTTTTCATGGAGGAACAGTATCGGGAGCTATTGCGGGGATTAATGCTACGATGACCAGAGTAAATGGCATATTGGAAAAAGATCTTGCCTTGCATTTGGATGTGCAAAACTTTCCGACACTTATTTATACTGATTCAGCTACAGATCCTTATTCTACTGATGGTGCAGATAATAATGTTTGGAATTTAGAGTTGCAGAATGTATTAACCACAACTATAGGAAATGCCAATTATGACATAGGTCATTTGTTAGTCGGGCATCAGTCTCCCACTTCAGGTATAGCAGGTAATGCAGGCTGTATTGGATGTATATGTCTAGATCCTGTCACGACTACTACCATAGGAAAAGGTTCAGCCTTTTCTTCATCGAATGTTCCGCAAGGTGATTATTTTGATGTAACTATTGTTGCTCATGAATTTGGTCATCAACTGGGTTCAACCCATACTTTTTCTGATCATTTGGAAGGAGCAGGAACAAATGTTGAACCCGGATTTGGTTTTACTATTATGAGCTATGGAGGAAGTAATATTGGACCATACTATCATTATGCAAGTATGAGACAAATGATGACTAATTTAATTAATACAACCTGTGATGTGGAAATTCCCATATCAAATAATCCTCCGGTAATTGCTCCTATCCCTATTTCTTATATGATACCAAAAGGAACTGCATTTGTACTTTCTGCTTCAGTTACTGATCCTGAAGGAGATCCTATGTCTTATACTTGGGATGAAATGGATAATGCCGAGTCGCCTGTTACCGATGTTACGGGTAATAATACTACAGGTGGGCTATTTAGATCCTTACTTCCAGGGAATTCTCCTACCAGATATTTTCCCAAGTTGTCCTCAGTATTAGATGGTAACTTGACGATCCCTTCAGATTGGGAAACAGTTTCCAATGTTTCAAGATTAATGAATTTTTCTTTAACGGTAAGAGATAATCACCCTATTGCTAACCAACAGCAAACTCAAACAACAACGCAATTTGTTCTTGTAAGAGATGATGGGCCATTTAAAATAAATACTATACAAGTAGATCCTAGTGCTCCTTCGTTAATAGAATGGGATGTAGTGAATACCAATGGAGCACCCTATAATGTAGCGAATGTAAAAATAGATTATACTACAGATAATGGCACTAATTGGACAATACTTGCAGCTTCTACTCCCAATGATGGTACAGAAAGTTTGTCTTTTCCTGTTTCTTTAAATAATCAGGTGATTAAACTTAGAGTTTCGGCAATAGATAATGTGTTTTATGCTGTACAGAAAATAATAATAACGAATGGAGTTTGCAGTACAGTAGTTCCTGCGAATGTCGCAGTGGGGACTATTACATTATCTTCAGCAATGATAGGTTGGGATTCTATACCTAATGCTACTTATCAGATTAGATATAAGAAATCTGTAGACATTTTTTGGTCTCAAACTACTTCAGTTACAAATACAGTAATATTAAATGATCTAGAAGGAAATACACAGTATGATGTACAGGTAGCAACCGTATGTTCATCAACACCAGGTGCTTTCTCAAATACTGTTAAATTTACCACATCTGATTATTGTTTTGCATCCTCTCTTGGGAATCCTAATGACTATATAAGTAATGTTACCCTGGCGAATATCGATAACTCTTCAGGCGCGAGTTCTTATACCAATTATACAACTGATCCTTCAAAGCAGATAAATCTTACAAAAGGCTCAACCTACCCTTTGTCAGTCACTAAAAGTTGGTTGAATACGCCGCCACGTGCTAATATGGTCTCTGCTTGGATAGATTTTAATAATAATGGGCTATTTGAAGATATAGAAGCCGTGATGCTGGCTTCAAATGAGCTTAATCCAAATCCTGTTACAGCGAACTTTATAGTACCCTCTAATGCTATCCTTAATAAGCCATTAAGAATGAGAGTTGTTTTGATGTATCCGAGCTTAGGAGGGCCTGTAGATATTCCTTATCCTTGTGGACCTATAGATGTGGGAGAAGTGGAAAATTACACTGTTGTTATTGGTGATGTATTATCAACAAATAATGTAGAAGAATTCTCAGATGGAATTCAGTTATATCCTAATCCCGTTTCGGATGTTTTAGGGTTTACTCACGTTTCTGATAGGGTTGTTTATAAAGTTTATAGTACTGCTGGTCAGTTAGTGATGAAGGGGAGGATTATGGGAAGTCAGATTAATGTTTCCGAATTAGCCACGGGAGAATATATGATTACAATCGAAGAAAAAGGTAAAAATATAATTAAATCGAAGTTTATTAAAAAATAATTGGTGAAAAATGTCTGTGCTAATAGAAATAAACTTTCTTCTAGATCTATATCAACTTTTTAATAAATAACAAAATAATTACAAATATGAAAAAATTAAATTCCTTTATGATGGTATGGATGTCTTTCATAGGATATCTCACCGATGCTCAAACATGTTCCAATACAGCCATTATTCCTCCCAATGGAATGACAACTATTAATGGGATACAGGTTATTTCTTCATCTTCGGGACTTCAAGGAGAAAATCTAAATTATTCTGGAGGGTGTGCTGCGGCTCAACTCGATCCAGGTGGGCTAGTTGGAAGTAATACATCTCCATGGTCGCTTACATTGACCTTTGAGCAGCCCGTTAATGATATTTTGTTCAAATATGCAGGAGCGGGTGCTGGAGGGATTTTAGCTACAGAAACTGTAATGTTCAATTCCAATGGAGGGGCAATATCTGCCACGTCTGATAATTCTTGTTTTTCTAATGTTAATGGAAATACAATTATTTCTTCTTCTGGAGGAACAAATACATTAGGAGGAGGAACTTTTAAAATTAGCGCTCCTAGTGCTTACACAACTTTAGTAATCAATGGGTTTGGAGATACAGAATCAGGAACGTTTGGATTGGGTATTTGTTCCTCAAGTATTGTTTTAGGAACATATGATACTATTCATAGATTAGAAAGTAATACGGTTGGTATTTATCCCAATCCTGTAAAGAATAAGATGGTAATTTCATCTAAAGAGATTTTAAAATCCTATAAAGTTTTTGATAAAACAGGAACACTTACTTTATTTTCTTCTCTTAACGGAAATGAAACGGAAATACATCTTTCTTCACTTAAAACTGGGAATTATATTATATCAATAGAAACAGAAAAGCAAACCGTAAATAAGAAATTTATTAAACAGTAAAATAGGTTTAAAAAAATAAGGATTTTTCAAAATGACCCTTATTTTTGATTTTCTGTAAGTCAAATCTTTACAAGGTGTTTTTTATTGAGCCTGTTTAAACTTTTTTAGAAAAAGAGTTTCCAGAAAATTAGCAATTTAGAGTTGCTAAAAAAAAGAACTAAAATCTGGAACTCATAAGCAAAGATAAACTGGAAAAATGGATTTTACCTCATTTAAGCAAAGGTAAACGAGGATTTTCTACAAGATTTGATTTAGGAAAAATCTTCAGACTCATTATCAAACGATTGAAAACAGGCTGCCAATGGCGAGAATTAAGTTTGAAAGAATACTTTTCAAAAGAAACAATAAGCTGGCAATTAATTTATTATTATTTTAATAAATGGAGCAAGAATGGGTCTTTCAGACGAATTTGGGTTTCTCTTCTGTATAACAATAAAAGAAAGTTAGATCTTTCCAGCGTTCAATTGGATGGAAGCCATACCCGTAGCAGAACAGGAGGAGAATCAGTAGGATATGAGGGAAGAAAATCATCCAAGACCAGTAATTGTATTTTCCTTTGTGATAATCAAGGGCAAATGTTATCACTAGGAAACCCAATAAGCGGAGAACATCATGATTTGTATAATATTAAGGATACATTAGAAGAGATTATCAGTCTTTTGAACGAGGCAGATATAGAATGTAAAGGATTATTCCTCAATGCAGACTCTGGTTTTGACAGTAAAAAATTCAGAGATATTCTAGAAAAAAAAGGAATTATCGGAAATATTAAAGAGAATCCTCGTAATGGAGATACAAAGCATGAAAAATATTTTGATACCGATCTGTATAAGAGAAGATTTAAAATAGAAAAAGCTAATGCATGGCTGGATAGCTTCAAAGCTTTATTACTAAGGTTTGAAACTTTAAATATAACTTGGAGAAATCTACATTATTTGGCTTTCTCTATTTGGTTTCTAAAGAAAATAAAAGTTTAAACAGGTTTGATATGAAAATTCAAGAAGAAAAAATAATTTTTGAAAAAGAACTGTCTTTTAAATTATCGTTTCCATCTTTGCGAAATTGCTTTTATTGGCATTATCATCCTGAAATTGAATTGGTATATGTAGAGGCAGCTAATGGCATTAGACATGTAGGGAAACACATCTCAGATTTTACCGGGAGTGATCTTCTCCTTATTGGATCTAATGTTCCTCATTTAAATTTTGATTATGGTATTAAAATCAATTACTATCAGGCTGTCATCCAAATGAGAACTCAATTTTTCGATAGTGTTATTAAGAATGTTCCAGAGCTTAATCAAGTAAAGGGATTATTGGATCGATCTTATTTAGGCTTTTCTTTTGGAGAAGAAACCAAAAGAGAGGTAGCGAGACGATTGAAAAATTTAAGTAATGAAAAAAAAGTAGATTCTTTATTGGATCTAATAAAAATATTGCAAATTCTTGCAGAGTCAGATGAAATTGAAGAACTTAATACTGAAGATACTAGAGTAAAATTATTTTTTCACGATAAAATCAGGATGGGGATTATCTATGACTATGTCCATGAAAATTATCAAAATAAGCCTAATGTAAAAGATATTGCTTATTCCGTACATCTTACTACGGGTGCATTTTGTAGGTACTTTAAAAAACAAACAAATCTTACATTTACCGATTTTGTAAACCAATACAGGATTAGCAAAGCTAAAACTTTTTTACTTCAAAATATCTCTGTAGCTGAAGTTTGTTATCAAATTGGATTTGAAAGTATTCCTTATTTCTGTACTTTATTTAAAAAAATAGTAGGAGAAACACCTACAGGTTTTAAAAAGAAATTTTACATTAAGGAATAAGTGAATATAAAATAAAATTTATTTTTAATAATAGCGACATTCGTCAACTTTAGAATTAAGGTAATCAATCTTAATATCTATAATATTTCTTCACTAAAAAGAATTTAGTATTACACTACAGATGAGGTCTTGAGCTAAAACCTAATGTATTTCCCCAGACAGAATCAGTAATGCCTCAATCAATAAAATATTTCTCAATAACTAAAATTTCTAAGCTATAATAAAAATGCTAGTGGTAATAGCATCTCAACAAATCATTCATTAGCAAAAATACATGTAATATGAAAATTTACATTGTATAAAATATCCATGAATAGAATTTATTATTCTCCTTTATAAATCATTGAAATATAGTGTTTTTTAACAGTGTTTAGGATTTTCAATGAATAAATAGATTTAATTTTTTGTTATGATTAACATCAATAGTGAATAAACAGTAACGAGAGGTGATTTCTATTAAAAAAAACATGCTTATTTATATACAATTTTGACATGTCTAAAACATTAGTGCACAATATTGTTTTATGAAATTTTATTATTAATCTAAAAATTTAAAAAAATGCAAATGAACAATTTGAAATTAGAAGAACTAAGTTCTCAGGAAATGAAAAATGTAGAAGGAGGGTTTTTTCCACTTATATTAGGTGGTGCTGCTATTGGTTGGCTAGGTGTTGACCTTGCAGCGGCTGGGCTGGGAGCATTCGCATCAGCAGTTACTGGTTGGGGTGTGACACAAGCTATTAATTATTATTGGGGATATTAAATTCTAGTAAAATTTAAAAATTTAAAAAAATGCAAATGAAAAATTTAAAAAAAGTAGAAGAACTAAGTGTTCAAGATATTAAAAGTATAGAAGGAGGATATTGGGTAACTGATATATTCTCTGCTGTTGGAAAAGGTATTCTTTCAGGCTTTGGAAGAGCTACTTATAATTATACTTATGATAATTATGGGTATTATTTCCCTTGGTAATATTTGAAGTTTAATAAGATATAGATGCTGTCTCAAAATGTTTCTCGTGTCTGACAATTTCGTTGTTTAAAGATTTTGAGAGTACTATTTTAGATTTTGAGATAGCCTTAATAAAAAATAAAAATATGCAAATAGAAAATTTAAAAGTAGAAGAGCTAAGTATTCAAGAGATTAAGAATGTGGCAGGAGGATTTTGGCCAGTTATTTTTGGTGCTATTGGTCTCGGGATAATATCAGGAGCTGTAGGGGCTATAGTCAATTGGGGAAGTACGCAAATTTATAATAATTATGCTCCTAGCAATTATTATTATTACTAATAATTAATAAAAATTCTATCTAAATAAAATTTGATAGCTATTTTAAACAAGTAACTAATTAAAAAATAAAAAATACAAATGAAAAATTTAAAAGTAAAAGAACTTAGTGTTCAAGAAATGAAAAATGTAGAAGGAGGGTTTTGGCCAATTATTCTTGGTGGAATTTTTTCAATGGCAGTAGGTGCTGGCGTAGGCTATGCCCTTGATGCAATTTTTCCACAGGAACAAAACTACTATTATTATTAATATCATAGTTTAATAAAGAGAGACTATCTAAAAGAAATTGCAGATAGTCTCTTCTATTAAATTTAATTATATACTCTATTATATATACTCAAATATTGATAGAAACCTTATGAAAATAATATATAAAATACTCCTTGTTTTTATACTTATGGTTTTTGTAGTAGTTCCTTTAGTTAAACTTCCTATTTCATCATCATCTCGTGGAATAGTACGTCCTCTAAAAGAAAATACTAAGTTGCAAGCCATTGTGAATGGTAGGGTGATAAAAACCTCTTTGTTAAAAAATAATCAATTGATTAAGCAGGGTGATACTTTAATAGTTGTAACTGCAGAACAGCTCGATACCCAAAAACAATTGCAAAACAATAATAAGGAGGATTATACAGCCCAATTAAAGGATCTTGATAAACTTCTTCATGGAAAATCAGGAAATCTTGAAACAGGGCAATACCAGCGGGAATTATCCGCAATGAATGAAAAAATAGGTCAAGTACAAGCTCAACTTTCTTTAGCTAAAAATGACCTGGATAGGGCTACGATTTTATATAAAAAAGGAGTCATTTCTCGTGCAGATTATGATAAAGACTACTATGCATATCGTAATTTAGCAAGCCAGATATCGGAGATTAGAGAGCAGCAGTTCGCTCAATGGCAAACCCAAAAACGAGAAGCGGAAAGACAGCTACGTTCATTGGGTTCAGAGATTCAAAAAATTGGTCAAGAGGAAAATAATTATATCATCATTGCCCCTATTTCCGGCCGTCTTTTTAACTTCTCAGGAATACAAAAAGGAAACTTCTTAATCCAAGGGCAAACCATTGCGGAAATTTCTCCTGAACAATCCTTGATAGCAGAGTGCCTTGTTTCTCCAAAAGATGTTGGATTTGTCCATATAGGCCAACAGGTAAAATTTCAGATTGATGCCTATAATTATAATCAATGGGGGCTGATAGAGGGGGAGGTGATCGATATTGATCAAAATATTAATGTAAATCAACAAACAGGTGAATCCTCTCTCCGGGTTCTTTGTAAAATGAATAGCAATTATCTTCAACTAAAAAATGGATATAAAGGGAATATCGGAAAAGGAATGACTTTCACAGCTCGTTTCCATTTGACTGATCGAACATTATGGCAGCTGCTATTTGATAAGGTTGATGATTGGTTTAATCCCAGAATAAAATAATTATGAACAAAGATATACAAATCAAGCAGCACGATATCAAAGATTGTGGTGCCGCTTGTTTAGCATCTGTTGCTGCCTATTATGGGCGGATAATGCCGATTGCAAAAATCCGACAGATATGTCATACCGATACACGAGGAACTAATGTATTGGGAATGGTTCAAGGATTGGAAGAAATTGGTTTTAACGCTAAAGGAGTAAAAGGAGGAGTAGATGCTTTATCCCAAATCCCCTTGCCTGCTATTGCGCATGTGATTGTAAATAATCATCTCCACCATTATGTTGTTATCTATTCCGTAAGTAAGGATAAAGTAAGTGTGATGGATCCAGGTTATGGAAAAATGCAGGAATACACTATTAAAGAATTTTCTGAGATTTGGACTGGAGTACTCATCTTATTAGAACCTAATGAGTATTTTGAACAAAAGGATGAAAAAACGAATCTTTATAGAAGATTTTGGAATCTGTTACAACCTCACAAAGGGATATTATTACAAGCATTAATAGGAGCGACTGTTTATACTATTCTAGGATTATCCACTTCAATTTATATTGAGAAAATTACGGATTATGTTTTAATAGATGGCAACAAAAAGTTATTGAATCTACTTTCTGTCGGAATGATTATCATTTTATTGTTCCAAATAATCATAGGAGCTATCAAAAGTATATTAGTGGTTCAGGTAGGTCAAAAGATGGATAGGCATCTGATTTTAGGCTATTACAAGCATCTGTTGAAATTACCCCAACGTTTTTTTGATACAATGAAGGTAGGGGAAATTATTTCCAGGGTCAATGATGCAGTTAAAATCAGAAGCTTTATTAATGATGCGGCTATCGACATATTTGTAAACGTTTTCATTGTTATTTTTTCGTTTATTTTAATGTTTTCCTATTACTGGAAATTGGCATTGATTACTACTTTAATTATTCCGTTTTATTTTTTAGTGTATTGGGTTACCAATAAACTCAATAAGAAAGTGGAGCGTAGGCTTATGGAGGAAAGTGCTGACTTGGAGTCTCATTTGGTAGAATCGACTACTTCAGTAAAAACCATCAAACAATTTGGAATAGAAACCTTTGCTAATAATAAGACAGACAATGCATTTACAAAACTTTTAAAAACAATTTATACTTCTGCATTAAATGCTCTATTCTCCGGCAATTCATCAGAGTTTTTGTCACGAATATTTACCATTATATTACTTTGGGTAGGTTCTAGCTATGTAATTGATCATACCATTACTCCGGGTGAACTCTTATCTTTTTATTCTATCATTGGGTATTTTACAGGACCAATTGGGCAACTAATAGGAATAAACAAAACAGTTCAAAATGCTTTAATTGCTGCTGATCGTCTTTTTGAAATTATGGATTTAGAGAGAGAAGAAGAAACCGATAAAATAGAGCTTACCAGAGAGCATATTAATGATATTCATTTTAAGGACGTGAGTTTCAGTTATGGAAGTAGGACAGATGTTTTTATTAATTTTAATTGTGTAATAGAAGCAGGTAAGACTACTGCTATTGTAGGGGAGAGTGGTAGTGGTAAAACGACATTAGCTTCTTTACTACAGAACTTATATACCTTAAAAGGGGGTAAAATCTTTATTGGTGATTATGATATTCATTACATTTCCAATTATTCTCTTAGAAGTTTAGTCTCTGTAGTTCCCCAGCAGATAGATCTTTTTTCAGGTAATGTCATAGAAAATATCGCATTGGGGGAAGACTTTCCTGATATGCAACGTATTTTAAATATTGCAAAAAACTTAGGAATATTAGGTTTTGTGGAGAAGCTACCTAGTGGTTTTAATACGTATTTGGGCGAAAATGGAGCTCTTCTATCAGGAGGTCAAAAGCAAAGGATTGCTATAGCAAGAGCTTTATATAAGAATCCTGAGATATTGATTTTAGATGAAGCCACTTCTTCTTTGGATACGGAATCGGAACAAATCATTCAAAATACCCTCCAAGATTTCAGAGCTCAGGGGAAAACCATGATTATTATTGCGCATCGATTGAGCACAGTGGCTCAATCAGATATAATCTTGGTAATGAAGGAAGGGCAAATTATAGAAAGTGGTACGCATCACGAACTGATTTCAAAAGATAGTATTTATAAGAGTATGTGGGATAAGCAAACTTTAAGTTTGGAATAGGCTAGTCGGATGTATAGATATTGTAGAAAAGATAGAAATATTCTTCTCATTTGAAAAAAACATAAGATGAAAAAAAAATTGATTATTATTTTTACGGTGTCATTTATAAGTTTAAATGCACAGAAAAAATGGTCTTTGAAAGCATGCATAGACTATGCTGTTGAGCATAATCTACAAGTGATTCAAAATGAATATTCCAAGCAGGTTCAAGATGCTAATCTTAAAATGGCTAAGAGAGATTATCTTCCTTCGGCTTCTCTGAATGTAGGAAATACAGTAAGTTTTGGCCAGACAGCATTGGGTACAGGAAGTATTAGAAATGATAGATTTAGTAATAATGCCAATCTGGGAGTAGAGATGATGGTTTATAATGATGGAAAAATAAAGAAGACAATTAGAAAGACGGAATTTGATGTGGAGGCTAGCAGGTATGATATTGAAGCTACTAAGAATGATATTTCTCTTCAAATTGCTCAGCAATATCTTACTACATTGCTTAATAAAGAAATAGTTAAAATTTCACAAGCGGCAGTAAAAAATGCCCAAAAACAATACGATAGAGCTGATATTACAACGAGTGTAGGGACTACGGCTCAAACTGTTTTAGCAGAAGCAAAGTCAGCCTTAGCAAAAGAAAAACAAAATCTTAAAACATCGGAAATTAACGTGGAGAGAGCGCTATTTGCGTTGGCCCAACTTTTACAGCTTGCTGACTATAAGGATTTTGATGTGGAAAATATGGATGTTCCGGATCAGTTGGACCCACCATTGAAATCGGTTGATGAGATACTCACAACAGCTTATGAAACCCAACCTCAAATTAAAGCAGCTGAAAGTAGAATTAGGGCGGCGGAGGAACAAACTAAAGTGAATAAAACGGCTTTTTGGCCTACAATAAAGGCCAATGCAGGACTAACAAGTTTTTACAATAATTTATTAAATACAAATATCGCCGGATTTGATAATTGGGGAAATCCTGTAACGGAACTAAATTTTTTCCAACAGTATAAAGATAACTTCGGACAAAATGTGAGTTTGTCAGTTAATATTCCGATTTTTAATAAAGGTATTACTAAACTTCAAGTGGAGCAATCGAAGATTAATGAAAGTATTACAAAGAATTCTTTAGAGCAAAAAAAACAAGAGGTAAGGCAAAGTATTCAGAAAGCGCAATTTGATGTAGATGCTAATTATGAAACATTTTTGGCCGCTATAGAAACTGAAAAAAGTACTAAACTTGCTTTAAATTTTGCAGATGAAAGTTATGCAGCTGGAAAATCAACCATCTATGATGTCAATGTAGCAAGAAATAACTATGCTAATGCCCAAGGATCTGTAGTTCAGGCAAAATATAACTACCTTTTCAGCCTTAAGGTCTTGAATTTCTATTCTGGGACTCCATTAAATTTATAAAAAATAAATGTAGTTACTATAATTAATTCCTTTGGAAATACTATATCCTTCTATACATCTTTCATTGTAAGTGAAAAAAATTAAGGCTTAAGATATATATAACTTTTAGCCTTAATCTTTCAACTTAACATTTATGAGATCATATTACTTTTTATATCAAAACTTTGAATAAGAATTATTACAATAATTAGGAGGATATTCAATCATAGGTACTGTTATCGTAAAGATGGTTGGGTATATATTTAAATGAGATTTTACATCATTACCAAAGTACTTCATAACTAAAGTATCAAAAAACTGATCCTAAATGTTTCCCTGTATCTGATCCTTCCATTAAAAAAGTAAGTTCCTCACAATTAATAATTTTCCCATTACTTATTTTAAATTCTGCTAATACCTTGTGAGTATGAATAGAACCATCTTTCAATGTTGAACATACCTTATGCTTAGTAAACACTGTCTCATTCCCACTCACACAATTTAGAATGTCAATTTGTGCACTTTGGCTCAGCCCTTTTAACTTTTGAATATGTTTTTTGAATTGGTCCAGGTCTAGGGTTATGTGATCTACTGTTTGCTTGTATTCATTTGCAAAATATTGATGAATTAATTTTTCATCATAATGAGGATTTTCTATAATGTCTTTCAACATTCCAATGACTATTTTTTCCATATTTTAAATATTTATATATTCAAAATTAGAATATAATGAAAGTTGAAGCGATAACAATTGTTAATTAATCATCTGCGGTTTCGAATTCTACTTAAAGAGACTGAAGTTATACCTAAATAAGAAGCTATGTAATGTTGAGGTACGCGTTGAATAATTTCTGGGTTTGTTTTCAGTAACTGAAGGTATCTCTTTTCAGGATTTTCTTTGATTCTGGCTATCAGTAATTTTTGATAAGATAATAATCGTTGAATCAAATACTCATTAAAGACTCCCAAAAGATACTTATCATTTTGCATCAAACGTAGTAATGTTTGCTTATCAATGAAAAGTAATTGAACATCCTCAATTGTTTCTACACTATAATGGCTACACTTATCGTACCAAAAACTATCTATGCTACAGAAAAACTGTGTTTCAAAAAGAAATTGAAATGTTATTTCTTTACCTTCATGAAGCGTCCAGGCTCTAAGTAAACCATTTTTTAAAAAGTAAAATTTTTTAGAGTGTTTACCTTCTTCAATGATAGTTGTTTTAGCTTTTACTGATTCTAAACAAAAATAATCCTGAAGGAGAGTAAATAAAGTCTCATTAATTGCTGTCATACATGAAGGTAAAGTGAATTAATAATTTAAATTAAAAAAAATAATTGATATATGTACAAATAGAGCATAATTTTAAGTGAAAAATAGTGCTAAAATAATGAATTCATCTTGACTTTATTTTAAAATATAGTAAATTTATAGAATTAATCATTCGTTATGAAATTAGTTGATTTATCAAAGGAATTACATGTATCAGTAGAAACTATGAAGCAATTTATACAAGATTTTGACCTTGATTTGGTTGATTGTATGAGTACTAATTTTGAAGTAAAAAAAGATTTTGAAAAATTTGCACGCGAAAATGTCGATTTTTTAAAGCTATATGAGAAGGATCTTGATAAAAACAAAACCCTGGAACAGATTGCAGAAACTATTAATCAACCTAAAGAAAAAGTAGAAAAGGCTATTAAAGATATAAATCCTAATATTTTTGATAATGGTTTTTTTCGTTCTTCGATTTCGAGTTATGGAATTGATAATAAATTAGGCGGTAATTATCAATTCGTATATGATTATTTTGGGCACAAAACGAGTCTTCAATATAGGGACTTTATCGGATATAGAGATCTTTTTTTTTACATTTCCGGAGTATTGGAACCTTTTTTAAATCCACAACAAATTAAAGATTGGGGAATCAATAAACCGGCCGGGATAATTCTATATGGTCCACCAGGAAGTGGTAAGATTTTTTGGGCTAATAAAATTGCTGAAATAATTGGTTATCAATTTAAAGAGGTTAAAAAACATTATCTTGGAACCTCCTTTGTAGACGGAAATAAAACCAATTTCAATGATTTTCTAGTTACTATGATGAACGAAGATAAGGTTCTTCTTTTTTTGGATGATTTTGATGAAATTATGATGGAGAGAACAGCAGAAACCAATGTGGCTTCTTGTAATCTAGAAACACAGGAAATTATTCTTCATTATATAGGAAAGTTTGAAAAGGAAGATCTTTTGATGATAGGATCTGCCAATTCTGTGGCTGAAGTAGACGAGGAAATTCTTGCTCCCGGAAGATTTGATGTAATAATTCCTATTTTTCCACCCAATGTTGCTGAAAGAGCCGAAATTATTTTATATGGAATGAGTAGAGGCCTTGAAAATGATTCATTATTATATAAAATACTTAAAAATAATAAAGCTGATCAAGTACCTTTTTGGCATGAAGTCTCTTCTCAGATGAAAGCTTTTAGTAATACAATGATCATTGACTTTACCCAGAGCCTAAAAAAGCGTATTAAAAATGTATACCAAAGAACAAGAAATGAAGATATTAAGATTGATCAAAATCTTTTGCATGGAGCCTTAAGGGATGCTGCGGGAAAGCTCACCGAAGAATATCTGGAACAAGTATCGCGGTTTTTGGAAGATGTGGTTATTAATAACTTTGATCAGTTTCAATATAGAGTGAAAGCTCTTAAAAATGAATTGGATGCATATAAAATAGTAGAAGAACCTCGAAGAGCGATTGGTTTTCATCATAATGAAGATGAAGAGAAAGGAAATAATGAGTAGTGGATAACTTACCATTTGGAAATTAAAATTTACCATCATTTTTACGTACTAAACTATTACCAATGAATAGTATTTGGGAGCTTGAAACATTTTATAGAAATCGAAATGTTATTATTATAGGAAGTGGATTTACAGGACTTTGGACGGCAATTTCCATCAAAGAAAAATATCCTGAAAAATCAGTTTTAATTATTGAAAGAAATTCCATTCCGTTAGGAGCTTCAACCCGAAATGCAGGTTTTGCATGCTTTGGAAGTTTGACCGAAGTAATAGCCGATTCTCAGAAAATGGGATGGGATAAAACATTAGAATTAGTGGAAATGAGATTTCGGGGGCTTCAAAAAATTCAAAATTATTTTCATCGAAGTGATATTGATTTTGAATTGAGTGGGGGGTTTGAAATTCTTGATAGCGACCATTCTTTGGGAATGATGGATGAGGTCAATGAAAAATTGAAATCTATTACAGGTATCCCCGAAACTTATTTCTTAAATCAAAATAAAATTAAAGAGTTTGGATTAAATAAATGTGACTTTTTAATTGAAAATCCCTGTGAGGGAAGTCTTCATTCTGGAAAGTTATTGCAGAAATTACTGGAAAAATCTCAAGAATTAAAAATAGAATTCCTTTTTGGAATGGAAGTGAAATCTGTAGTTGAACATGATAATGATATTGAAGTTCATCTCCCAAAAGGAGTTTCTATCAAGGGAGAAAAATTAATTTATTGTACCAATGCTTTTAGTACTGAATTTTTGAAAGAAGAAGAGATTATTCCAGCAAGAGGACAAATTATACTTACGGAACCTATTGAGGGACTTAGGTTAAAAGGTACCTTTCATTATGAAGAAGGATTTTATTATTTTCGAAATGTAGGAAATCGCGTATTATTGGGAGGAGGAAGAAATAAGGATTTTAAAACAGAAGAAACAACCCTATTGGCGACCACAGGATTTTTACAAAATCATTTGGAAAAATTTTTAAAAGAGATAATATTACCTGACCAAGATTTTATAATTGCTCTTCGTTGGTCAGGGATTATGGCAATGGGGGCAGAAAAAACTCCAATCGTAAAAAAAATTTCAACCAGACAGTTTTGTGCTGTCCGATTATCGGGGATGGGTGTCGCTCTAGCTCCCGAAATAGGGGAGGTTATGTCAAGTATGGTGTATGGCCAGGATTAAATTAATACTCTGAAACCCTCAAAGCTTACTTAAGCAAGGGGCTTTTGGTTATTATCCATCCACCATTTCATAATGTTATTGGTAATTGCAGGAGCATCAAATTCATCAGAATAAAGCCCATAGTTTACAATTAATTCGTTTTCAATGATTTTCTTTATCTTTTCTGAATAAGCCCCAGATTCCAAAAGTTTTAGAATTTTTTCTGTCAAAATTTCAAATTGACTTTTAGAAAAGTCCGGAACTAACTCCATCAGAATGATCAGCCTTTTTAAGTCATTGAAATTACTATTGTATTCATTCATTAATATGTCCATTTGTATTTTTGGTTTTAGTTTTGATTAATATAAATATAGCTAAACATTCAAATTAATTTATGCTTATTTTTGCAAAAAATAGAAATTAGTGATTAGTAACGATCAAATCAAAGAAATTCAATTAAGAATTCAAGACTTATATAAATATCTTCAAATTGAAAAAAAGAAGATAGAAATTGCCAATGATGATGAGAAAACGGCAGCTCCTGAATTTTGGGATAATCCTAAAGAAGCAGAAACCTTTCTCAAACAACTTCGTTCCAAGAAAAAATGGGTAGAAGATTATGAAGAAATTAATGGCCAGTTTGAAGATTTGCAGGTGTTAGTAGAATTCGCAAAAGAAGATCCGGATTCAGAAAAAGAGTTGGATGAGACATTCCCTCAATTGATTGAAAAGATAGAGGATTTAGAATTTAAAAATATGCTTTCAAATGAAGGTGATGAGCTTTCTGCAGTGCTTCAGATTACAGCTGGAGCCGGAGGAACAGAAAGTTGTGATTGGGCATCTATGCTAATGAGAATGTATACAATGTGGGCAGAAAAACAAGGGTACAAAATCCGCGAACTCAATTTCCAAGAAGGTGACGTGGCAGGAGTGAAAACCGTTACATTAGAAATTGACGGTGAATATGCTTTTGGCTATTTGAAAGGAGAAAATGGAGTTCATAGATTGGTAAGGATCTCTCCTTTTGATAGTAATGCGAAACGTCATACAAGTTTTGTTTCCGTGTATGTGTATCCGTTGGTGGATGATACAATTGAAATTAATATAAACCCTGCCGATATTAGTTTTGAAACAATGAGATCATCCGGAGCAGGGGGACAGAATGTAAATAAAGTGGAAACAGCAGTTCGTCTTCGTCACGCTCCTACCGGAATTATTATTGAAAACTCAGAATCACGTTCGCAACTTCAAAATAAGGAAAAAGCAATGCAGTTGCTTCGTTCAAGATTATATGAAATGGAACTTGAGGAACGCATGCGGGCTCGTAATGAAATTGAAGCGAATAAAATGAAAATTGAGTGGGGAAGCCAGATTAGAAATTATGTGATGCATCCGTATAAACTCGTAAAAGATGTACGCTCTGCCTATGAAACTTCCGATGTGGATTCTGTGATGAATGGAAATATTACTCCATTTCTAAAGGCATTCCTAATGGCCGATGGAACAGCCGCTTCCGATGATGATATGGAACTGTAAAATATTTGTTAAAAACTTATAATTAATTTCATTTTCAGACATATTAGACTTATTTTTGTTTCTTATTAAAACGTAATGGAAGATTTCAATAGTTGGAAGGATTTATTAAACCCTGAGTTTTATATAAAATTAGGTGGGTTTTGGCTCATTTTATTCATTATTTTTGCTGAGACAGGACTTTTTGTTGGCTTTTTTTTGCCAGGAGATTCTCTGCTTTTTGTTTCAGGAATTTATGCTGTTGATATTATGAGAGAAACGTTTGGCTCTACAGGAAGTGAGCTGCTAGATACTACTATTTTAGCATCGAGTGTTTCTCTTGCAGCTATTATTGGTAACGAAGTAGGGTATTATTTTGGAGTAAAAACAGGTCCTACATTATACAAAAGGCAAGATACGATGTTATTCAAAAAGAAATATCTCTATCAAGCTCATGACTTTTTTGAAAAACATGGTGCTTTAGCCGTTATTATGGCAAGGTTTTTACCTGTTGTAAGAACTTTTACTCCTATTGTGGCAGGAATTGTAAAAATGGATAAAAAAGAGTTTTTAAGAGATAATATTATTGGAGCTATTCTTTGGTCATTCTTACTTATTTTTGCGGGACATTATCTTGATAAATTGTTCATTCAACAGTTTGGGATTGATCTAAAAAAGAAATTAGAATTAATTATTATCGTCATTGTATTGGTTACTACTTTACCTGTGATCTTTAAGTTTTTATTCGGGAAAAAAAATGATTTTTCTAAATATGAAAATCACGATTCTGAATAAAAAAAGAAATAATAAAAATTAAATAAAAAAACCTTCTTCTCAGAAGGTTTTTTTATTTAATTTTTTGATGATAGGTTAGTAGGAGATTAAATTGTATTACATATTTTTTAGTATAGCACAATCTTTACAAAATGGGAAAAAATTTTACTTTAATCTTGCTGGTTACCTGTAGTCTGTAATTTCAAATACATCATCTGTTTCATTGAAAGGAAATCAGCAAGAAATTAATCTTTCTTTCGTGGAAAAGGGAAATTATGTGATTTCAATAGAAACAGAAAATGAAACAGTAAGCAAGAAGTTTATTAAGTAGATTGAATTGGAGTCTAATTTTTAATCCACTTCAGTATATTGGGATAGATAATACTATCCCTTTTTCTTTTGCTAAAAAAGCGAGGAGTATGCCCTGTATTTTTCATAAATACCAATTGGTGAGGAATATGATGAGCTGTTAAAACCGAATCTAAAGCTAACCCTTGACGTTTATTCACCAAGAAGTCTTTATTACCTTGAAAAATCAAAGTAGGGACATGGGAAATGTTAGCAATAGGGCTTGCTTTTTTAAATTCATCCGAAAGATGCTGTCGGTTAAATTTTGTACCTACCACTTTTTGAAGGGTAGGGGAAGTGTATTTTGAATAAAATGAATTTAGATATTCTTTGGAATAAAAATCCGTGGGCCCACTCATCGAAATAATTTTTTTAATTTGTTCTGGATGTTGATATCCATAGAGTAATGCTAAATGTCCGCCCGCACTTTCCCCAAGAAGAATATAATTATCCGGTTCTAATTCTGCTTTATCTGCTAAAGAATTAAATTTTCTAATAGCTGCAGCAATATCGTCTAGCTGTTCTCTATAAGTGATTTTTTTGGATCCGGAAACTAATCGATAGTTGATATTTATACTTGGAATATTATTTTTGAATAGCATTTTCTGGACATGAATCATTTGTTCTTTCCTTCCATATTTCCAAGCTCCTCCATGAACAATAATCACTGTAGGCGAAGTTTTATTATAGCTGGAAGGAAGAAAAATATCCATTTTTTGCTTTTTATCTTCACCATATTTTAAATTGTATATTTTTTGTTCCTTATTAGGCCCTATCCAAATTCTGAATTTTGAATGGCAAGAATTTAAAATAAAGCCAATACATCCTAAAATAAAAAAATGGTATTTAATGATTAGCTTTTTCACAGGTTAAATGTACATAAAATTAATATAAAGGCAAAAGCTTATAATGTGACTTATCTCAGTATCAGAAGCTTTTACTTTTTATTCTCAGTAATATCATTTTATAACTTTAATCGGTATAAAATTAAAATTATAGGGTAACTACAATTTGAAAGTCGAATTAAATAATTATTTTTGTCCAGCTTAACATACATTAAAAAAATATTAAAAACATGGCGTCAGGCTTTTTTGCAATCCTAGATGATATTGCAGCTTTAATGGATGATGTTGCAGTAACGAGTAAGTTAGCAACTCAAAAAACAGCAGGGATTTTAGGAGATGATCTGGCTGTAAATGCTGAAAAAGCAACTGGATTTCTTTCTTCCAGGGAATTGCCGGTTTTATGGGCGATTACAAAAGGTTCATTTATTAATAAATTGATTATCCTCCCGATAGCATTTTTGCTCAATGCATTTTTTCCTTTAGCTATACAATACATTCTAATTTTAGGTGGTCTTTACCTTGCATTTGAAGGGGTTGAAAAAGTAATTGAGTTTTTGTTTCATCGTTCCAGGAAAGGCCATGAAGTAGTAGAGGAGAGTGTGAAAGAGGAAAATGCAGAAGACTCCGAAAAGGCAAAAATAAAATCAGCTATTATGACGGATTTTATTCTTTCAATAGAAATTGTAATCATTGCATTAGGAACGGTAATCCAGCAAGAGCACCCATTATTAACACAAATTATTACAGTAACTTTTGTAGCATTCCTTGCCACTGTGGGGGTATATGGTATTGTGGCACTTATCGTAAGAATGGATGATGCCGGTTTTAAACTGATTAAAAAAAGTAATGATAAAGGATTCTTTTCTAAGTTAGGGCATTTATTAGTAATGGCATTACCTTTTGTGATTAAGTTGTTAGGAGTAGTGGGAACGGTTGCTTTAATTCTTGTTTCAGGAGGTATTTTTGTTCATAATATTGAGTATATTCATCATTTGCTTCCTACTTGGCCATCAATCCTTAAAGAATTTACTTTTGGGGTAATTGGTGGATTATTAGCGGTGATATTATTTACTTTAAGCAAGAAAATTTATTCTTTAGCTACTCGAAGATAAACTTTTATTGTATGGATGCTTATACATTATATTCCCCATAATATTTATAAGCTTTTTTATGAGCTATGAGAAACTTATCGATTGATGTATTGAAAATTATAATGGCATTTTTTGTCGTTTTTTTGCATATGCATGTTTTAAAAGTTTCTCACCCGGAGCTAAGTTATGTCTTGGTAAATGGGCTTTTTAGAATAGGCGTGCCTATTTTTTTAATCATTACGGGCTATTATTTCTATTATGTAGATACTTTTCATAAATTCAAAAAATGGTCCATAAGAATTCTTTTATTGTATTTGATTTGGTCAATTATCTATATTCCGCTTTGGAAAGAAGATGATCATTATCTACTGAATATTCTTTTTGGGTATCATCATCTATGGTATTTAATAGGGATTTTTTTCTCAGGGATTTTATTATACTTATTAAAAAATATAGATGCCAAAATACTAGGGATAAGTATTGTAGGTTTATTCATTTGTGGATATAGTATACAGTTTTTAGCAAACTCACATTATTTTGTAGGAGAGGTTGATATAGTATTAAATATATTTCCAACGTATAGAAACTTTCTGTTTGTTTGCTTTCCCTTTTTAGGAATTGGTTTTCTTATTAAAAAGCTTAATCTGGATGCCGCTGTTAAACCTTCACTTTGGCTAGTGCTAGTCTCGATATGTTTGGTAATTTTTGAAGCTTTTTTAAATTATAAAGTTCTTAATTTGAATAAAAAAGAAAGTGTGGATATCTTACTTTCTTTAATGTGGGCTTGTCCATTATTGTTTTTATATTGTAAAAATATCACGATAAAAACAGATTCTAGAATGTTAGCCAATATCTCTACAGCCATTTATTTGATACATCCGTTGCTCATGCATTTCATTTTTAAATCTTCGTATGCTTATATCAGAGCATTTGAAAATGAAATTTTTATTATAACGTTACTAAGTGTAAGTTGTATTTTGGTCTATATAAATAAAAGAATAAAATATTTGCTGTAAACTTTGAATTCACTATGGTAAGGTCTATGCAAATAAAAAGAGGCTTTTTAAAATAGCCTCTTATAATATATTTAATTGAATAAGTCCTTTACTTTATCGAAGAAAGTTTTTTCTTTTCCGGAAGGTTCCGCTACCATTTCTCCACTGGACATCTGTGCTTCAAAAAAGTCTTTTTGCTCTTTTGTTAGTTTTTGTGGCGTCCATACATTAATATGAATAAACATATCACCTTTTCCATAACTATCAATACTAGGAAGTCCTTTTCCTGCTAATCTTAAGATTTTTCCGGATTGCGTTCCTGGATCAACGGTGATTTTTACTTTACCACCGACCGTAGAAACTTCTTTTTTAGTTCCTAAAGCAGCTTCTGCGAAAGAAATATACAACTCTTGGTGAAGATTGTCACCTTCTCTTTTAATTACTTTGTCAATTTCTTCTTCAATGATTACCAAAAGGTCACCTGGAATACCTCCGAAAGGAGCATCATTTCCTTTTCCTCTTACATTCAGCTGAATTCCATCTCTTGCACCCGCAGGAATATTAATAGATACTTCTTCTTCATCTTTGATGAGGCCTTGTGCATTGGCACCAGCAGGGATTTTATCAGCAACCTTTCCAATTCCTTGACAAGTACTACAGGTTGTTTGAGTTTGCATTTGCCCAAACATGGTATTCATCACTTTTAATTGAACACCAGATCCATTACATGTAGGACAGGTTTTTGAAGTGGCTCCTTCTGCCATCTTCATCTTTTTTACTTTAATGGTTTTCTGAGTTCCGTTCACCATTTCATCGAGGTTCAGTTTGATTCTGATTCTCAGATTAGAACCTTTTATTTGCTGACGTCCACCTCCTCCGAAGCCGCCACCGAAACCTCCTCCGAAATGTCCTCCAAAAATATCTCCAAATTGACTGAAAATATCTTCCATATTCATTCCGCCACCAAAACCACCGCCACCAAAGCCGCCGTTTCCACTCATTCCTGCATGGCCGAACTGATCATATCTTGCTCGTTTTTGCTCATCACTTAATATTTCATAAGCTTCAGCTGCTTCTTTGAATTTTTCCTCAGCCGCTTTATCGCCCGGATTTTTATCAGGATGATACTTAATGGCCATTTTACGGTATGCTTTCTTTATTTCGTCGGAAGATGAGGATTTGCTTACCTCAAGAACTTCGTAATAGTCTCTTTTTGACATGACTTTCTTTAATTGATGATTGATAAATGAAACTAAATGTTTTTACAATGTACAGTAGATACATCTAGTTCTCATTTATTATTAATTTCCTGTTACTACTTTTGCAAAACGGATTACTTTATCGTTTAAAGTATAACCGGTTTCAATGACATCTACAATTTTACCTTTCAAGTCTTCTGATGGCGAAGGAATTTGTGTGATCGCTTCATGAAAGTCAACATTAAAGTTATCTCCGGCATTTACCTCCATAGTTTTCAATCCTTTTTCAACAAGCTTGTTTTTGAATTTTTGATAAATTAATTCAACACCTTGTAAATCAGCTGGATTTCCATTTTTCGCAATTTCTTTTAAAGCTCTTTCAAAATCATCCAATACACCAAGCATAGAAACCATCATATCTTGATTTGCATATTGGAAAAATTCCATTTTTTCTTTAGAAGTTCTCTTTTTATAGTTTTCGAATTCGGCATATAATCTAATATAACGATCTTTTTCTTCTGCCAAAAGTTCCTCAGCAGAAGGTGAAGTTGTCACATGAGGTTCAGAATATGCTTCCTCCTGAATATTGTTTTTTTCCTGATTATTGATGCTATCTTCGTTAATATCCTGGTTTTCCATAATTCAATATTTATTTTCTTTATATTTTGACAAAGATTCTGCCAAATAGAAAATGTAGGACATTAAGGCAGAAAATTAATTTTCTGTAAAGGTTTGATATAATAGGTAAAGATTGAGGGTAATAATAATTATTGAGATTGCCCACACGCATATTTTCATAAAAGGTTTGTTGACAAATTCACCCATCTTGGCTTTGTCGTTGGTAAACATAACTAAGGGCACCACTGCAAAACTCAATTGCATAGATAAAATAACTTGACTTAATACTAATAATTCTGTGGTTCCTTTTTCACCATATATAATGGTTACAATCAATGCCGGAATCACTGCAATTAATCTGGTTATTAATCGTCTTAGCCAAGGTTTTAATCGAATATTTAGAAATCCCTCCATTACAATTTGTCCGGCAAGTGTGCCTGTAAGGGTAGAATTTTGTCCGGAAGCTAATAAAGCAATAGCAAATGCAATACTTGCCATGGAAGCTCCTAAAATAGGAGTCAACATTTTATATGCATCATGAATATCCGCAACATGTTCATTTCCGGTAGTGTGAAATGTAGCGGCTGCTAAGATTAAAATGGCTGCATTAATGAAGAATGCTAACATTAATGATACTGTACTATCTAGAGTAGCAAACTTAATGGCTTCTTTTTTTCCCTCTTTGTCACGCGCATAATCTCTGGTTTGTACAATGCTGCTATGTAAATACAGGTTGTGAGGCATTACAGTCGCACCCAGGATTCCAATGGCGATATAGAGCATAGTTGGATTTTGAATGATTTCTTTTTGAGGAATTAACCCTCCTAAAATTTCATTAAAAGCAGGCTTTGAAATTACAATTTCATAAATGAAGCAAGCAAGAATAACAAAAATTAATCCTCCTACAATACTTTCAATCCAACGAAACCCTTTTGCTTGGAGAAGAAGAATAATCAAGACATCAATCGTTGTAATCACAATTCCCCAGGTTAAAGGAATATGAAATAATAAATTAAGTGCAATGGCAGAACCTATAACCTCCGCAAGATCGCAAGCAGCAATAGCAATTTCGCAAAATACCCAAAGAATGAAATTGGTAGTAGGGTTGAAATGATCTCGACATGCTTGGGCTAAATCTCTTTCTGCCACAACTCCTAATTTTACTGAAAGATGTTGCAATACCATTGCAAAAATATTTGAAATTAAAATAACGGAGAGTAGTGTGTATCCAAATTGAGCACCCCCGGCTATATCAGTAGCCCAGTTTCCAGGATCCATATATCCTACAGCTATCATCAATCCTGGGCCTGCAAATGCAAGATACTTCCTCCAAAATGTTGCTTTGCGAGGTACTTTTATTGATGAATACACTTCAGGTAATGAATGCAATGTTTTATCTTTTCGCCATGCGTTTTTTATATTAAAGCTCATAAATGTTAGAAATGACTAACAAATTTAATTAAATAAATATAAAAACAAAGTGATTGCACAAAAAAATCCCGATACTGATTTTCGGGATTTGAATAATATGAATATGTAAAAGTTTTTATTTTGAGAATCTTATGGACATTTTACGGTCAGTAGCTCTTTCTGCATCTGATGCTTTAGCATCCACTTTAGCAAATTGACTTCCATATCCTTCAGCATCTAAAACCTGTCCGCCAACACCTGCCTTAGACAACCAATCTTTTATAAAAGTAGCTCGAGCTTTAGATATTTTTACGTTGGTAGCTTCATCACCTGTTTTATCCGTGTATCCTCCAATCTTAATTTTGGCATCTGGATAAGCTTTTAAGATGGCTACTAAATTATCTAGCTGTCCCTGAGAACCTGTTTCTAATTCTGAGGAGCTTCCCATTTTAAAGTTTACATGGTCAAAATCATACCATTTATCCTTTAGCATAGTATCATCTTTAGCATTTTTGTAACCATTAGACTTTAAAAAAGTGATCATTTGGTCTTCCATTCCACCTTTGTATCCTTTAAGAGAGGTTCCATTTAAATCAATATTTTCATCTACTTTTCCAGTTGTAGATGTATCCATATCATGATTTGTATGAGTAATAACTGCAGAATCTGTTTTCTTTCCTGTAGAATCCGTAGTAGCAGCCATAGTTGTCGTTGTTTCTGTTTTCTTCCATTGTTTCCAAAGGAAATAACCTGCTGCAATTAACAGTAAAAGCGGAAGCAACCATTTCCAGATTGAGCCTCCGCTTTCATTATTTCTATCAGGATAAGTTCCTGTAGGAGTAGTACTTCTTGTAATTTCTATAGGTTGTTCCTGGGATGACGCTTTTATGGTATCATGATCGAATTTATATCCTTTGGCCCAATCTCCCATATTTAAATCTCCTAAGGTAAGTCCCGCAGGTAATAATGAAGATACGATACCTTTTTGGTCATCTAATAGTTTGGAAATACCAGATGCTTCTAAATTATTATCAGTAGCATATTTTCCAATAGAACCTATAGTCGCTCCTGTTACTAAGTTCATTAGAGAGCTGGCCGAATTATTATTGACTCCAGCATAGGAGGCTATTGTATTTACCAATCCATTGATTTTGTTACCAAAAATAGTAGACAATACATTTGATATCATGGAGTTATTAGAAGATCCGCCTAATAAATTTCCTAAAATCCCACTAGATCGAGAAGTGACAATAGCTTCTAAAACGGTAGGATTATTAGGATTGTTTGCCAATCCACCGATTATTATTGGTAATAATCCACCAATAGCTTTAGAAATACCAGATTCACTTTCTCCAAATTGAGAGGAGGCTTGTGATACTAAAGCAGGACCTAATTGCTCTTTAATTAAATCAATGACGTGTAAAGACATAAGTAAGATGTTTTGAGATTAATGTTGTATAAATTTAAACAAAAATTCATCAAAACACCTTATTTTTTCAAGAGTTTTAATTAAAACATTATGGAAATATTAATTTTTGAAAAAATTAATAGGCTTTAGCAAACAAAACTCTCCTTTTAGATGGTTTCCCTGAAATTAAAGAAATTCCTTCTTCCATATCCTCATCAAGAGGAATACATCTGATTGTTGCCTTGGTTTCATCCTTTATTTGCTCTTCTTCTTCAGCAGTTCCATCCCAGTGTGCATAAATAAAGCCGCCCTTCTCTTCAAGAACTTTTTTAAATTCTTCATAGGTATCAACTTTAGTAATATTGTTTTTTCTGAAATCGAATGCCTTATTATAAATGTCCTTCTGAATGGTTTTTAATAGTTCTTCGATATAAGAATCTAATCCTTCAATAGATCGGGCCTCTTTTGTAAGGTTATCTCTTCTCGCTATTTCAACAGATTTGTTTTCTAAATCTTTTGGTCCAATAGCTATTCTTACGGGCACTCCTTTTAATTCATATTCAGCAAACTTCCAACCTGGTTTGTTTTGAGTATCATTATCAAATTTTACAGAAATTCCTTTGGCTTTCAATTTAGCTTGAATGTCTAAAGCTACTTCACTAATTTGGTTCAGTTGTTCCTCTCCTTTAAATATAGGAACAATAACCACCTGGATCGGAGCTAAAGTTGGAGGTAATACGAGTCCAAAATCATCTGAGTGAGTCATAATCAAAGCTCCCATTAAACGGGTAGAAGTTCCCCAAGAAGTAGCCCAAGCATGTTCAATTTTACCTTCTTTATTGGTGAATTTTACATCAAATGCTTTTGCGAAATTTTGACCTAAGAAATGAGAAGTCCCTGCTTGAAGGGCTTTTCCGTCTTGCATTAAAGCTTCAATACAATACGTTTCATCTGCCCCTGCAAACCTTTCTGATGGGGTTTTCAATCCTTTTATTACAGGAATAGCCATGAAGTTTTCTGCAAAATCAGCATATACATCATTCATTTTTTCAGCTTCTTCAATAGCTTCGTCTTTTGTGGCATGAGCGGTATGCCCTTCTTGCCATAAAAATTCTGCAGTTCTGAGGAACAAACGTGTTCTCATTTCCCAACGAACTACATTGGCCCATTGATTGATTAGTATAGGTAAATCTCTATAAGATTGGATCCAATTTTTATAAGTATTCCAAATAATGGCTTCAGAAGTAGGACGAACGATTAATTCCTCTTCCAATTTTGCGTCAGGATCTACAATGAGTTTATGAGGATTATTTGGATCGGTTTTTAGTCTGTAATGGGTTACTACGGCACATTCTTTTGCGAAACCTTCCGCATTTTTTTCTTCTGCCTCAAATAAGCTTTTGGGTACAAAAAGAGGAAAATAAGCATTAACGTGACCCGTTTCTTTGAATCTTTTGTCCATTTCATCACGCATTTTTTCCCAGATTGCGTAGCCGTATGGTTTAATTACCATGCATCCTCTTACTCCTGAGTTTTCAGCTAAGTCAGCTTTTACCACTAACTCATTATACCACTTGCTGTAATCTTCACTTCTTGAGGTTAATTTTGCCATTATTTTTTTAATTTTTTTTAACTTTTGACTATTATTGTAATCTAAAAATAAAAAATCTATTTTTAATAGATTTTGTACCAGTTTTTTGGTACATTTTTGGTACAGTTTGCAAATATAATTTAAATATAAATTCTTTACGTTATCATGAAAAAAAATATACATAAAAATTTGTTTGATCAACTAAAATCTAAGGGTGTTTTAGTTATATCGGGCGGATTATTGCTGATGTCTTGTACCGCCCAAGTAGGAGGATACAGCGAGACGGATGGGGTTTATTATGATCCTAATAAAGACACTTTACCTCAAGGAGTAATCATTAATGACGATGGAAATAGAGTAGGGGAATATTATGATTATTACCAAGGTTCGAATGTAATTCAAAATGCAGAACAAAATTCCAAAGATCAAAGTAATAGATATAGCGGTTGGAATGATTATAATTTGAATACCAATGCAACCAATTCTGACTGGGGAAACTTTTCAGGAAACGTAACCAACTATTATGACAATTCTTGGGGGTATGGTTTGTATGGAGGCTATAGCCCATATTGGGGTTGGAATAGCGGTTGGGGAATGGGACTTGGATTGTCTTGGGGCTGGGGTGGTTCCTGGGGCTGGGGCGGTTGGAACTTTGGCTGGGGCGGCTCTTGGGGCTGGGGTGGATATTCACCTTATTGGGGCGGATACTATGGTCCGTTCTGGGGCGGAGGTTATGCTGTTCCTTATAAAAGAAGAGGTGTAGATGGAAGATATAACAGCTATAACGGAAGTTTCGGATCATCCAATTCATCTTCTGGATTTAGAAACAATATGAATAACTCTACGTTTAGAACTAGTAATACATCCAATGGTGGATTCAGAAATAATACAAATAATAATGGATTCAGAAATAACCCAACCAATGGTGGGTTCAGAAGTAACAATCCACAAAGTATGCAAGGAAATACATATAATGGAGGTAGGGGATTTAGAAATAATAACCCTAATATGAATTCTCAACCAAGACCTAATTATAGCCAACCAAGATATAATGGATCTTTTAGAAATGATTCAGGATTCAGAAGTAATGACAGTGGTGGTTTCAGATCATCAGGAGGATTTAATAGTGGTGGAGGTTTCAGATCAGGAGGTTCATCGTCCGGCGGCGGTTTTAGATCCGGTGGCGGTTTTAGAGGAGGAAGATAATCAAGAAAACATATAATAACTATTAAAAAATGTTAAAAAAATCTTTAGTATTAATGAGTGTTTCTGCAGCATTTTTTGCTCAGGCTCAAGATATATCGGTGTTAAGGAACTCCATTGATGTATATTCCAATACACCAATGACAGGTTCTTCCAAGTTTAATGCTATGGCAGGTTCTAATGGAGCCTTAGGTGGAGACGCTAGTTCTTTATTGACAAACCCAGCGGGTATAGGAGTTGCCATTTCCGGTGATGTTTCAGGGACGTTATCTATTACCAATAATAAAAATAGAAGCTCTTTAGCGGGTTCTTCTATTAATTATAATATTAATAGGGTTGATCTTGGAAATGTAGGAGGCGTTGCTGCTTTTCAATTGATGTCCGATAGTGGATGGAAGTTTCTGAATGTAGGGGTAAACTTTTCTAATCAGTCTATTGAAAACTATGTAGAATCTCCCGGAAATGGAAATATAGTTATTTCAAAAAGCTTAATAGATACTAATAATAACCCGGTTACAGGCAATCTAACCTATTTGGGACATGCGTATAATAGATATGGAACTCAATCTAAAATGAATATTGGGGTAGGAGCCAACTATGAAAATTTTCTTTATTTAGGAGCCGGTTTAAACTTTCATTATGCTGATGTAGAACAGCATGATACGGCCGCTTTTGGATTGGATTTGGATAATTCAGTGAGTTCTTATGATAAACAATATACACCATATACTGAAAAATCTAATGGATTTTCGGCTTCCTTTGGTGTGATTGGAAAAGTAAGTAAGGAGTTTAGATTGGGAGCAACTCTTGAAACACCTACTTGGTGGAGAATTGATAGACTGTATAATGAATATGGATTAAATAGTCAGAGCTCTATGGTTTCTGATGTTTTTGGTGAAAGCATCAATTTTAGATCTCCTATGAAAGCAACATTCAGTGGAGCATTTGTGCCCAATAAAAACTTTGCTTTAAATGTGGATTATACATTGGGACTTACTAAACCTAAATACAGTGAGGATGCAGATGTTGATAGAGAATTAAATGGTTTCTTTAAGGATAATTATAAAAACCTTTCTGAAGTAAGAGTAGGAGCAGAGTATAGAATCCAAGGTTTCAGATTAAGAGGAGGATATTCTTATGCTACGAGTCCATTTGATTCAGGGTCTGTAAATGCTTACGCAAATAATGGAACAGTAGGGTCTAGTAATTATAATAACTGGACATTAGGACAAAGAAATACTTTTGGATTAGGTTTAGGATATGATTTTGGAGGTTTTTATATTGATGCCTCTTACCAGAATATCAGTTCAACATATAATAATCCGTTTTTATATGGAAAAGTTATTGTAGATAATGGTAATCCTACACAATACTTCGCTACTGGATATAGCTCAGGTAGTTTTGATGTAGTGAATGAAAGCTACGCAGTATCTGATGTGAAAAATACTTTTAATAATTTCTTTATTACATTGGGTTGGAAATTTTAATGGTCATCCAAATGTAATTAAGTAATGAGATAAATAAAACTCCGGATGATTATTCGGAGTTTTTGTTTTTTTTTAGTTTTCAATTAAAAACAGGATTGTTATATCTATGATTATTGATTGATCAAATATATTCATTTAGCAGGAATACTGCCTTTCAGAAATTCAAAATAAAATTATGATAATCTATCTTTTAGAGCTAGATTAGTAATTTTATTTATACTCTTACTAACTTCATTAGTGGTTCAAACGAATAAAGTGCTGGTCTCCTTCCTGAGGCGGCCTCTTTTTGCACTAAATATTCTCTGTCTATTAATTTTTTAATCACTACCGTTGCGGTAGCAGCAGGAATTTGTGTAGTACTAACGAGTTTATTATTCCTAAAAACAGGGTTGGTAAAAATAAAGTCAAGAATGACAACACTCCATTTAGAAGAAAGTAAGTCAGTGAATGTTATTTTCATTTCTTCATACAAATTTTTAATGCGTTCTGCAATTTCCAAATTTTTAGTGGCTTGTTTTTGTACTGCGGTGAGGAAGAACTTTATCCATGTGTTCCAATCATTATTTTTGGATACATTTCTCATGGCTTCTATGTATTCCTCTTTATGTTCTTCGAAATAGCCGCTGATATAAAAATGGGGCTGTGATAGGACGCCGGATTTCCATAATAAAAGTGTTATGATCATTCTCCCAATTCTTCCATTACCGTCCTGAAAAGGGTGTAATGCTTCAAATTCAATGTGGGCTATACCAGTTTTTATCAATGAAGGGGAAGAATCGTTTTCTATATAATTTACTAGTTCGGATAGACCATCATTTAGTTTTTCGGGACTTATAGGGATAAATTGGATCTTTTTAGCAGAACGATCTGCTAGAAAGTTTTGTTCTTTTTTAAATTCTCCAGGTGCCTTTGTTGCTCCTCTTCCCGAAAATAATAATTGCTGATGCATCTGTTTGATGAAACTAAGCGAAAAATTATATCCCTCTTCTAAAGCCAATTGGGCATTTTTTAAAGCTCTTTGGTATAAAATTGTTTCTATTACATCTGCTCTTGCATTTTCTGAAAGTCCCCCTTCATTATCTGCTTCATATTGTAAAATTTCATCTATTGTACTTATTGTTCCTTCTATTCTAGAAGATAAAACTGCTTCCTGATTTCGAAGAGGCGCTAACAATAATTCGCTATTATGTAAGTTTTTAATCATTTGGTCAAATCGAGCTAAAGTATCTGTTGCACTGATTAACTCTTGTATAAAAAAATCATAATTAATATTATTGGGTGGAAATTGATCGTAATGATAATTTACAGAATTATCTAAATTAAACTCCATTTCATTTTATTTGTTTACAAAAATATATAAAAAAAGTATACAGCGTCATTTGATTTCCGAAATTAAGTAGATATTGTAATCAAGATATTTTGATTTCGAAAATGGAAATCAAAATATCTTGATTACAATATTTTGTAGAAAAATGAACTCAAATGTTTTTTTGAAAATTGTAAATAAACATTTTTACTTTCAATAGGTGAGAAAAACAAAATATAGCCTTTTTGTTTTCAAGATCTGAATACAAGAATATTTGTTTTCTGAATTTTGTCTAAAACGGAAATCAAAACCTTTGGTTTCTTAATGGCTTTAAAAATTGTACTTAATCGTAAACACGATTAGTTTTAAGATATAGAGTAGTTTCTATTAAGTTGAAATTAAGTCTAATGAAGATGAGTACCTGTAGGATGATAATGGAACAAATGCATAATTAATGCTAAAGAAACTCCCAAAATAACCAATCCTATTTTAATCCAATCAATATTATGATTTTTATTACTTTCAAATATAATTACTGAGGAAATATGCAAAAAGATACCTCCTACAATAGCTAAGAAATAGGGCTGCAGATTGGGATCAAAATAATTTCCTAATAACATACCCATTGGTGACGCTAAAGCAAATAATGCAATAATTAGTAATGAAGGATAGGAAGGTGTTTTGTGTCCTTCTTGTCGATTGAATAAAAACGCTCCTAAAATGAAAGAGATAGGAATGTTATGAAATACAATTCCTAAAAGGTAAGGAGAAAACGTATGTTCTTCACTGGCTAAAGGAATTCCTTCAATGAATGCATGAATAAATAAACCTACCATTAAAGCTACCGGCAGAATATTATGTTCATTATGATGATGAAAATGGCCATGCTCAAAACCTTTTGTAAGCGCTTCAAGAATCATTTGCAAAAGAACTCCTGCAATAACAAAAATTCCTAAATTATGACTTATTTCTGACGTATAAACTTGAGGGAATACTTCATTCAAACAAATGGTGATCAAAAAACCGGCACTTAAAATCAATAAGTTTTTGGCTAATTTTTCTTTTTTTCCGAAATATTTTCCAAGGAGAACTCCCGCAATGACGCTAAATATCAGTAATAGTACTGTAATCATTATTTTTTCTTAAATAAATTGATGCAACGAGAAGAAGTTTCATTAAAATCATTTAACTGATAGTCTCCCCAAATTTTTAGTCTTTCAAATCCACATTCTGTTGCGTAAGACTGGATGGCATTTAGGGTGTGAAGTTTTACTTTTTCAAAGAAGTGGAAAGATTTTCCTTCCGCATTGAAACGGATATCTTTGATGATATGTCTTCCTTCAATTTTTTTGGTGATTTGAAAATCTATCCCTTCACGAGTAATAATAGTTTCAGAAGTAATATTTTTTCTCACATATTCTTCATTAAGATAGTCTAGTACAAAGTATCCTCCAGGTTTTAGAGCATCGTATACGGATTGGAAAACTTTTTTATCATCATTTTCATCATCAAAATATCCAAAACTTGTAAACAAATTGAAAACAGCATCAATAGGATCTGTATCGATAGGATTTCTCATATCATGAACATCAAAAATAAGAGTTTGATTTTCAAATTGTTTATCATACTCAATACTTTGTCTTGAGAGATCTAATCCTAATACATCGTATCCCAATTTATTTAGAAAAACAGAATGTCTTCCTTTACCACATGCCAAATCGATAATCTTGGATGAGGGTGGAAGTTGTAGCTCAGAAGTAAGTTTAGTGATAAAGTTTTCTGCCTCTGTATAGTCTCTGTTACTATAAAGCAAATGATAATAAGGGGTATCAAACCAAGATTCAAACCATTCCATAATGCAAAAATAACTAAATTTGTGGTCTTAAAAAGAAGTATTCTCTTTTAAATGTAATAAATGTTTAGTTTTAAGAGATTTACTGATTAAAATACAATAATAGAAAAAAACAATTTTAACACTATCTATTGATATCTTATTTTTCTAAAATGAAGAAATTAAGGGTTTGTTTTTCAATTGTTCTTTTATTTAACATGACTATATGGATACAGAAAATTTACAAATTCAAATAAAAACATTTTTTGGACTTGAGCAAATATTAGCGGAGGAAATCAAAAAATTAGGAGGAAGAAAAGTGGAGGTTAAAAATCGTGCCGTTAATTGTGAAGGAGATCTTGGCTTTCTTTATAAAATCAATTACTCATTAAGAACGGCTCTTAAAATATTAATTCCTGTTTTTGAGTTCAAAGCTTTTAACCAGCATCAGTTTTATAATAAACTTTCACAATTTGCTTGGGAACAGTTTTTAGATGTAGATCAGACTTTTGCTATAGATGCAACTGTCAATTCAGAGACATTCAAACATTCTCAGTTTGTTACCTTGAAAATGAAAGATGCTATTGTAGATTATTTCCAAGATAAATTCAAAAAGCGTCCGAATATAGAAACGAAAAACCCTGAGATAAAATTTCATTTGCATATTGATAGGGAGTTGGTTACAATTTCTATGGATTCATCTGGTGATCCTTTATTTAAAAGAGGATATAGAAAGGAACAAGGACAGGCTCCTATTAATGAAGTGCTGGCAAGTGGAATGCTTCAACTTGCGGGATGGGATGGAAAAGGAAATTTTCTTGATCCTATGTGTGGTTCAGGAACATTACTTATAGAAGCAGCCATGATAGCGATGGATCTTCCTGCTCAGATTTTTAGAAGAAGGTTTGCTTTCCAGAACTGGAACAATTATGATGCGGAGTTATTTTCAAAAATTAAGGAATTTAGAATCAATCGGGTTAAAGAATTTAATGGGAAAATTGTCGGATATGACATTGATGCAAGAATGCTGAATGCAGCGAGAATAAATATCGAAGCCGCTGAAATGGAAGATGTCATCGAAGTAAAAAAACAAAATTTCTTTGATTCTAAAAAAGAACTTTTTCCTTTATTGATGGTTTTCAATCCGCCTTATGATGAGAGAATTTCTATTAATGATGATGATTTTTATAAAAAAATAGGAGATACTTTCAAAACTCATTATCCCAATACTTTAGCTTGGCTTATTTCATCTGATCTGGAGGCTGTAAAAAAGATTGGTCTTCGTCCTTCGCGAAAAATTAAACTTTTCAATGGCAAATTGGAGACGAGATTTTTACAATATGAAATGTATGAGGGAACTAAGAAAGTCCATAAGATTGAAGGTTAATCAAATTATAATCCCATCTAGTTCTTTTGTGAGTGAGATGGGATTATAATTTGAATAATAAATAGTTTATATACCACTGAACCGAATTATGAACTGGGATTTTCTTGAGATTTTATCCTTGGTGACAGATGCATTAGATTTGTTTACAAAGGATTCATCTTCTACTGAATTAGGCTACCCTATTCAGACCTCTAATAAAAAAGCAAAATATAGTGTTGAAAAAATCAGTTTTGCTTTTCTTTCCATATCCGCGATTATATTCGTAATTGTTTTTGAAAACTCTTTACCTGAAGAAAATTTAAATCAAACAATTATGGTAATTTCATTGATGGGAATCGTATTAGCGTGCTTATTATTCTTTATTTTGCATGTTTTGGAATTGTATTATTTTAAGAATGTATTTCAGTGGTTGTTTTTTAGTTGCTCTACTATTCTTCTGTTAGTTTCCATCATTTTTTTCATTTATTTTAGATCAGGATTATTCTTATAAATAAAAAAGAATTGCACTAGATTTATATTACCTTGCTATTGAAGGTGAAAAGCCATATTGTTTTTTAAAGGCATAAGAAAAATGAGATAAATCTTCAAACCCAACCTCCAAAAATACATCAGAAGGTTTTTTATGTTTTTCAGTTAAATGATAATAAGCTAATTGCAATCGTTTTTGGGTGAGCCACCGCTGAGGTGTTGTTTCAAAAACCTTTCTGAAATCACGATTGAAGGTAGATAAGCTTCTACCTGTGAGGTATCCGAATCTTTCTAAAGGCATATTAAACATATAATTTTTTTCCATAAAATGAACCAGATCAATCTTTCCGGGTTCTTCAAAATCGGCTAATAGGTTATCTACACTTTCATCAATTTCCCTTAGTATACTTATGGCCTCAGTGATTTTTAAAGAAGCAATATGATCAGGAAAAGTTTCTTTTATATCAAAATAAGGGATGAGAGAAGCAAGACAACTTTCCAATAAAGGATGTTGAGTAAAGCTATAGATTTTTGATTCTCCAGAAAGTTTTTTTTGTTTAATCTCAATATTTGAATAATATTCTTTCAGGCGCTCTTTTGTTAAGTGCATTACTACTGCTTTATGAGGCGATCCATTTTTAGGATAATTAATAATGGTTGCTAAATGATTCCTGGGAATTAGAAAGATATCTCCGGCTTTAAAAACATAGGATTTATCTGCCTGAATAATTTTTGTTTCCCCTGAAATAAACCAAACCAGCATATGAAACTCAAAAACGTTTTCTGTTTTAAAGAGCTTATCTTCATACGTAGATAATTTGATATCTGGTGTGATATACTTAATATGAAAATCCATTGCGTTCAAGTTTTCAAATATAAATTTAATTAAAACTAATTATTCTACATTAAATGATATCCCAATTAATTCTTCACTGAGTTTCCATAAACGTTTAGCGTTTTCTCGATCGATAGAATAGGGTTGAACTCCTCTGATGGTGGATGGATCATCATAGGTATGTTCTATTTGTCCATGATCAATTTCTGCAATATCACTATTTTCACAATACACACCTCCGATATTTTCAAGAAGAGGGCTCGTAGCACACCAAATTGTTGTGGCGGCACCTTGTGGAATAGTTTTTAATTTCGCTTTTACTTCAGGCTTTATCTGACCGTTTTTATCATGAGTTCCCATTTGAATATAAAGATCAATTGGCTCTTCCCTTCCCAAATCGGTCCCATAGACAGAGCCTGGATGTAATGAATAGGCTCTTACATTGAATTTTTTTGCTCTTTCGTCTAATGCAACGGTGAATAAATTATTGGCTGTTTTCGATTGCCCATAGGCTAATAAGGTTTGATATTCCCTATGTTCAAAATTAGGATCTTCAAAATTAAACGGTGACATTTGGTGTCCATAAGATGAAACGTTAATGACCCTTGCAGCATGAGCTTTTTTAAGAGCCGGCCACAGATTGGAGGTAAGATGGAATTGTCCCAAATAATTGGTAGCTAATTGTGATTCAATTCCTCGACTGTCTCTTTTTAAGGGGACCCACATAATTCCTGCATTATTAATTAATAAGTCTAATTTCATTCCTCTAGCAAGAAATTTTTCAGTAAAACGATTAATTGAATGAGGATCAATTAAATCCATTTCTTCAATGAGGACATTTTCAATTCCGGAAAGATTTTTCTTTGCTTTTTTTGGATCTCGTGCCGGAATGATCAGTTTGGCACCTGCCTGAGAAAGAACTTTTGTTGTTTCCAATCCGATTCCTGCATATCCTCCAGTTACAATGATGGTTTTTCCTGAAAGATCAATGCCTTTGATCACGTCTTGAGCTGTTGATTGAGAATTAAAACCTGAGTTAATAGGTTTTTGTAAATGATTCTGTTTCATTTTTTTGTTATTTGTTTGTATAACAAAGGTATTGTGGATGAAATCAAATAATTTTGTTTAAAATGTCAAATAGTTTTGTTTAAAATTCCAATTTATATATGATTTTCATGGTATTTTCGTTTATAAATTATCATAAACTGTTTGCGGATTGTTTTATGAATATTTAATTTTGAAAAATTTTCAATTTGAAACCTACTATTTCTATTGTCGTTGCTATTTTTAATCGAAGAGATGAACTTTTCGAACTATTACATTCTTTAACCCAACAAACCGATAAAGATTTTGAAATTATCATTGTAGATGATGGATCTTTAATAGATCTTATACCTACGATACGAAACTTTGAAGAAATTTTGCAGATTAAATATTTCAAAAAGGATAATTCCGGGCCTGGTCTTACCAGAAACTATGGAGCTAAAAGAGCTGAGAATGAATGGCTGGTTTTTGTAGATAGTGATGTGATTGTAGAAAAAGACTATATCGAAAATATTAAAAAAGATATTCTTGAAGTTCCTTGTGATGCTTTTGGAGGAGCGGACAAAGCCCATAAAGGGTTTAATCTGATGCAAAAAGCAATCTCCTATTCTATGACGTCAGTTTTTACGACCGGTGGAATTAGAGGAAATAAAAAAGCTATTTCTAAATTTCAACCGAGAAGCTTTAACATGGGAGTGAAAAAAGATGTTTTTAATAAAGTAGGAGGGTTCTCTGAAATGCGAATAGGGGAAGATCCGGATCTTTCTATGACGCTTTGGGAAAAGGGATATACAACCGCTTACTTTGATGATATTTCTGTTTATCATAAACGGAGGGTTGATTTTGGTAAATTTTCAAAACAGGTATATCAATTTGGATGTGCTAGGCCTATATTAAACCAAAGACATCCGAATTATGTGAAAATTTCATTTGCTTTTCCTGCTCTTTTTCTGATAGGATATATAATGGGATTTTTAGAATACTTTATTTTTGGACGAGGTATTATTCTCGCATTCTATGGACTTTATTCATTTCTAGTTTTCTTTCATGCATTACTTGTTACTCGCAATATTAGTATAGCAGCCATGGCTGTTATTTCAACTTATATTCAAATGTTTTCCTATGGATATGGTTTTCTGAAATCTTGGATATTATTGAATATTTTAAGAATGAAGCCTGAAGAAGCATTTCCCAAACATTTTTATAAAAAAGACTAAGAATAAAAGCTGTTAAATTTTAACAGCTTTTATCATGATAATTTAGAGTATGGAAGTTGTATGTTGTTCAAAAACGCCTACTTTTTGTATGCATTCTTTCATTTTCTGATAAGTTCTTTCAATATCATGATCCAATCCGATGGAGAATCTTATGAGTCCGTCCGAAATACCTATTTCAATTCGTTCTTCTTCAGGGATTTCGGATGATGTTGAGCTCCCCGAACAGGAAAATAATGTTTTATAAAATCCTAAGCTTACCGCAAGATAGCCAAGGTTTTCTGTTTGCATAAGCTCCATTAATTCATTTGCTTTATCTGTTGTTCCTGCATCTAAAGTGAGGAGTCCTCCGAATCCGTACTCTTCATGGATCATACTTTTCATGAGTTCATGATTTTTATGAGATTTCAATCCTGGATAAGAAACTTTCAAACCATCTTTTTCAAATTTTTCTGCCAGATACATCGCATTATAACTATGTTGTTTCATCCTAATATGAAGGGTTCTTAGGTTCTTCAAAATGCTAGCAGATCGAAAACTGTCCATTGTTGGACCTAGAAGCATACAGGCTCCAGTATTTACATTCTTAGTGTCATTAATAAATTCTTGTGTTCCACAATAAACCCCTCCTACAGTATCACTACTACCATTAATGAATTTTGTTAAACTATGGATTACAATATCTGCTCCCATTAATTTGGGGGAAATAGACAGAGGGGAAAACGTGTTATCAACGATAAGTTTAAGATTATTTCTTTTGCATATATCTGAAAGCTTTCTAAGATCGGCAACTTCAAGAAGAGGGTTGCTTACACTTTCACAATAAATAGCTTTTGTGGTGGGAGTGATGGACTTTTCGATGCTTTCGAAGTTATTAATATCTACAAATGTAGTATCAACGTTGAAGGTAGGAAAGAAATTCTTTAAGAATGCATATGTTCCTCCGTAGATGGTTCTGCTTGCAATAATATGATCCCCACTTTTGCAGACTTGCATTAAAACTGAAGTAATAGCGCCCATTCCGGAAGAAGTTACATTGGCGGTTTCTGTATTTTCTAGCTTAGCTAATGCTTGTGCCAGATATAAATTCATGGGAGAAGAATGTCTTGAATATAGGTAACATCCATCAGCATTACCTTCAAAGGTATCAAACATTGTTTTTGCAGATAGAAATGTATAAGTTGAACTATCCGAGATGGAAGGATTTACTCCTCCAAATTCCCCAAAGTATTGCAGATCTTGTATCTCGTTGGCAGCATTAAATTTTATCATGTTTTTTTATTTCAAAAATGTGCTATTTTCCTATTTATTACAATGATAAAATGAATAATTAGATTATAAATCTATTGATTTGGTATATTATAGAAAATAAGTTTATTATATTTGATGCATATAAAATTTTAACAAAAAATTATCTATGGCCTTTGATGAAATTGACAAAAAACTATTACTATTTCTCCAAAATGATGCAAAGCAAACGACGAAACAGCTTTCGTTTCAGTTAGGTTTATCAGTTACTGCTGTCTATGAACGTATTCGAAAACTGGAAAATACCGGAGTTATTTCAAAATATGTGGCTCTTTTAGATAAGGATAAGATTGGAAAAAGTTTTGTGGTTTTATGTCATGTAAAATTAAGCCTTCATAAAAAAGAACATGTTCTCCATTTTGAAAAAGAGGTTATGAATCTGCATGAAGTTACAGAATGTTTTCATGTAAGTGGAGATTATGATTATATTCTTAAGGTCTGTGTAAAAGATATGGCGGATTATAGAAATTTTATGCTAACAAAATTGACTACTTTACAACATATTGCAAGTACGCATAGTTCATTTATGATTTCCGAGGTAAAAAATACAACGGCTATTGTTCTCTAGACTAAAACACCATTTTTAGATGAAATAGGATCGGGTAGATCGCTTTCTCCAACCATTTGAAGTAAGTCTATTTCTATAGTTCGACAAATGGAAAGCATTGGAACATCGAACATTAAGCCTGCAAATGGATTTTCAGAATAATCTCCTACGAGTTCCATGACAATATAGATCCAACCTACAATAATACAAAATGGAATACTTAGCCAAACTCCCCAGCTTCCTATTTTGGCAAATTCATTAACCAGACCTAAAGGCAAGAGTAGAATGAAGATAATATTGAAAATAAATGCCGTACTCGCAAACTGTCTAGGAGAAGGGAACTTTTTTATTCTTTCCGCTTGACCTTGATAATCATAAAATTGATTAAGGCAGGACTGTAATTGCATTTGATGAAAATCTGAAATGGAATCGCTATTTTTTATTTCGTTGATTTCTTTTGCTTGTTTTGAAATTAAATAAGTAGCAAAATTTTTGTAATCAGATTGTAGCTTAAGTTCATCTTCAGATAAATATTTATGTAAAAAAATAGGAGTTCTTCCGTAATCGGGGAAACCGGCTTTAATGAGTCTATTTCGTTTTTGATTGATGGATCCAAAATGTTTTCTAAGGCTAATGTGTTCCCATTCTGTAGGAACCAAAAGTTGTTCGCGGAAGGTATATAACCAAGCAATATGACGATAAATAATTCTCTTTTTTCTTTCTTCTAAATCGATAGCGTTTCCATTTTGGGTATCAAAAGCATATAGCATAGAAGTAAATGATCGGCTAGAATTTACAATACCTCCCCATATTTTTCGAGCCTCCCATAGTCTGTCATACGCTTGATTATTTTTAAAACCAACGTAAAAAGCTTCTGCTGTACCAATGAGTGCAACGGGAACCCAAGGGATTATCATCCATCGCCAGTTGAAATAATAGAAAAGAGTAGCAACTAAAGAACACCAAATAGAAAGCCAGATCAGATGGCCTCCTGCTAAATTCAAGACTTGTTTGTAGTTGAAGTATTTTGTTGTGATCATGACTTGTGGCGATTATATACAGAGGTAAACGAATAATTATTAGTTTAATTATTTAAAAAAATAATAATCTGATTTAACTCTATCCTAATACAAGTTATGAAAAATATGAAATCGGGCATAAAAAAACCTCTAAAATTTTAGAGGTTGATATTTTAATTTTGAAGCATTTCTTCAATTTTTAGAGCGAGTTTTTCTGAATTAGGCAGCATTTCTTTTTCTAATACTAGGTTAATAGGAACAGCAGGAACATCAAGAGCTCCCATCGTTTCCACTGGTCCATCCAAATATTGGAAGCAGTTTTTAGAAATACGATGGGCAAACGCTTCAGCAAATGAATTATTAAGCTGTTCTTCCGTAAGAACAATACATTTTCCATGGACTTTTACTCTTTCAAAAACAAGCCTTTCGTCCAGAGGAATTAACGTTCTTAAATCTATTACTTCGACTCTCTCGTTGAAGTTTTTCACGGCTTCTTTTGCCCAATAAACTCCCATCCCATAAGTTACGACAAGTAATGTTCTCCCTTTTTCTACTTCCTTTTTATCAGCTTCAATAATAATATTACCTTTTCCAAACGGTAAAATATAATCTTCAGCAGGTTCAATGGTTTTTGCATCTTCAGTTCCTGGAACTTTACTCCAATAAAGACCTTTGTGCTCTAACATTATGATAGGGTTGGGATCATAATAGGCTGCTTTTAATAACCCTTTAAAATCTGCTGCATTACTTGGATACGCAATTTTTATTCCTTTAATGTTGGCTAAAATACTTTCAACACTTCCGCTGTGATAAGGACCACCACCACCATAAGCTCCTATGGGTACACGAATTATATTGCTTACTGGAAATTTTCCATTACTTAAATAATTGGATTTCGAAATTTCTGTAATCAATTGATTAATTCCGGGATAGATATAATCTGCAAATTGAACTTCAACGATAGGTTTTAATCCAACCGCGCTCATTCCTGCGGTAGATCCGATAATATAGGCTTCTTGAATGGCGGTATTAAAAACTCTTTTATTACCAAATTTTTTTCCTAGGGTTACGGTTTCACGGAAAACACCTCCAATTCTCTCACCCACATCTTGTCCATAAAGTAGAGCTTCGGGATGTTTCCACATCAATTCCTGTATAGCATGGATTGCGGCATCTACCATTACGATTTTTTCCCCACCTTCCGGCTCACGCATACCTACTTCTTCAGTAATTGGAGTGGGAGCAAAAATGTGTTGCATTACTGTTTCGGCCTTAGGATCTTCTGCATTTTTTGCTTTTTCAAAAGCTTCCTCGGCTTCTAATCTAGACTTTTTTGTTATTTGTTTTAATAGTTCTTCATCTATTCCGGTGTCAAGGAGTTGTTTTCTAAGGATCTCTCCCGGATCTTTTGCTCTGTGCTTTGCTAGATCTTCTTCATCACGATAGAACTCTCTTCTTACTCCGGAGGTATGATGGCCTATTAATACTGTTTTTGCACAAACAACAAGAGGTTTTCTTTCTGTTCTTACAAAATCAACTGCCTTTTTCATGATTTCAAAACTTTCTGCAAAGTCAGTACCATCCACTCGCATTCTGCTAAGCCCGTCAAACCCAGAAACAAAATCATAGACATCACATGTTCTTGCTTCTTCTTTTGTTACGGAAATTCCCCATTCGTTATCTTGAACGAGAAAAATAATAGGTAATTGATGTAATGCAGCAAATTGTAAAGCTTCACTTACTTCTCCTTCCGTTACGGAATTGTCGCCAAGACTGCATATAACGACAGGAGCATTTTCGAATTCTTGTAATTTAAATTCCTGAATATATTTTATTCCCTGTGCTACACCCGTGGTTGGAATGGCCTGCATCCCTGTTGCTGAGCTTTGGTGTATTATTTTAGGTATGTTTTCGTTTCTACTTGAAGGATGTGAATAATAGGATCTCCCTCCAGAAAAAGGATCATCAGCTTTTGCTAATAGCTGAAGCATGAGTTGATAGGGCTCAAAGCCAATGCCTAAGAGGAGACTTTCGTCCCTGTAATATGGAGATACCCAATCTTCTTTCTTTAATTGATAGGCTGTGGCTAATTGAATTGCTTCATGACCCCTAGAGGTGCTATGAACATATTTACAAACATTTCGGTTTTCTTCATATATATCAGCCATTGCTTTGGCAAGCATCATATGGTTGTAGGCTTTAAGTAATATATCTTGAGAAACTTGTTGGTGAAGAGTATTTTCCATAGATAGCAAATATACGTAAAAAAACAAAATACTAACAAGTGTTAGTATTTTGTAACATTTCTGTGTAATTTTTATATTATTCTTTAATTATCTTTTTTGAAATAACATCTTTATTGGTTTTTACTTCAATGATGTAAATTCCTTTGGTGTAAGAAGATACGTCAATAGTTTGTAAATCACTATTGATAACTCCGCTTTGTAGCTTCTTCCCTGAAAGATCATACATGGTAAATGTAGATTTTTTAGGCGCTTTCATGATATTAACAATGTCTTTTGTAATGGTCGGTGTGATAATAACATCACTTTTGGTGATGGTTTCATTGGTTCCTAAAACACTTCCGAAGCCTGTTACGATGATTGAATAGTTTTGAGGTGCGCTATTTCCCGCATTATTTTTCAAAACTCCTTTATGAGAAATTTCAATTTTATAGGTTCTTCCTGCAACTGGTGCATCAATAACCACTTGTTCTACGTTATCCACTGTATTATCTCCTTTTGTTGCCGGAGTCATAGGGTTAAGAGCATCAAGCTTCCAAGGATAATAAACAGTATTTGTTGTAGTATCTGTAATTTTGAGATCAAGATCATTGATTAATTTGGAAGTTCTGTTATTGTGAAGGTCAGACCAGAGGTTGCTAAAGTTGGTAAACTCAGGATCAATCCATGAAATGGTAACTTTAAGAGGTTCTGATCCTATTGCCGTTACAGATTTGGTATTGATAGCACTGTTATTTAAAACTTCGTCAGTAAAAACCACCGTATTATTTGATTTTCCCACTAAAAGTTCAGCTCCCTTTTTTGCATCAATGAACCCCCATCCAAAATGTGGATCTGGTCCAATATTGCCGGCTTCTTGTGCGGAATGTATCATAAGGGTTTTAGCAGAAGCGGCATTTAAGATATTGCCAGAAAATAATTGCTTATTAATCTGAGTCCAAAGACCGATAACGCCTGTTACTACAGGTGCCGAATAGGACGTACCATCGCCAATAGTAAATAAATTACCTCCTATAGTATTTTCGGCAGTTGATGCTGTAGCGACAGAGGTTCCTACAGCAGTGATATCAGGCTTTATTCCTCCATCATCTCTAGGGCCTGCACTACTATAGGCGGAATGTATTATATCATTTTTTGTAGTGTATCTTCCATTATTGGTTGTTATTCTATCAGTAGCTCCTACTATGATAATATTTTTAGCTAATGACCCAAATCCTATACAATCATATCCTTGTGCACAGTTGTTTTGTGGTAAGGTATCTGTTGCTGAAAAAAGTTCCGGATTTCCTGAAGAATTAATGTAATATTTAGGAAGAGAATTTGATGTTGGACCTATTCCATATGAGTTTCCGGCAGATTTTACAATAATGTAAGATGGGTTATTATATACAATTTGATCGTAATTCCTGTCATTAACATAATAGCTACCTTGGGCATCTTGAGAATTGTTGGGGCTTGTAAAGTTTCCATTCCAAATCAATGCTGTAGCTCCGTTAATGGTTGTTTGATCCCATCCCATATTTGTTCCATAAGAATGATTTGAAATATTGGGTTGAGCGATAAGGATTTTTTCAAAAATAGTACTTTCTGCTGTATTGCCTGCTAATACTGTTGTTCCGAAATTATAGGCATCAATAGTTGAATTAGGAGCAATTCCTTTGAAGTTGACCTGGCGAGTTGTACCATCTTGAAATGTTATAGTGTAAGGATAGTGTTTCGCACCAATGAAGCTGGCTACAGCAGTAGAGTGTGCTCCGTAGTTCATAGAGCTTGCCTCTTTATTGGTAATTCTGTTAGGCGCGTTATTGAAAAAAACATGATCTGCATATACTCTTCCTTTCGCGGATGAGTTACCCCCATCGAAAATTGAAAATTTAATTCCTTCTCCATTAAATGAACCTGTAAGACCACTTAAAGTCCCTTCCTGAAGAAAATCAGAATTTGAATTTAATATTTGATCCATATCATGTGCTTGGTGAAAGTAGGGTCTTCCACCAGGTAAGAAGCCGGCTAGTCTGCTTCTGTCATTTTCAATTTCTTGTAAGGCTTCAGGGGATTTATTGGCTCCATAGTGTTTTGAAATATAAAGATCAAATTTTTCATTATTCTCTTTATTTTGTTTTTCAAACTCTCTTTTCAATGCATCATTGTTTTGTGCATTTATTAGACTAATAGCTAATGCACTAACCAAAAGTAAAGGTTTCTTCATAACAGTTGTAAAGTTTTTATATAAAATTGTGAAAAACAAATATATATAAAATAATGATATTATTTTTAATTTATTAATAAAAATAATGCATTATAGTATGTTTTTTTGTAAATATAAAAAATGCTATATGTTTTTATATGTTTTATGAAAAATGATCCTTAATTATTAAAATGATAATTGAAATTTTACTAAATAATTGATTTGTTAAAACAATTGTATAGAATGAATAATTAAAAAAAATTGGAGTAACTTTACAGATTACTTCTTAAAAAACATTGAGAAAATTACATGTACTTAATTTTTGATACCGAAACTACAGGACTACCAAAGAATTTTAATGCTCCCCTTTCAGATTCAGAAAACTGGCCTCGAATGGTGCAAATTGCTTGGCAGCTACATGATGATAATGGAACATTAATAGAAAATCAGGATTTTATTATAAAGCCTGAAGGATATGATATACCCTTTAATGCTGCTAGAATTCACGGTATTACAACCAAAATTGCCAATGATGAAGGGCGTGATTTGCAAGAAGTGTTGGAAGAGTTTTCCAAGGTAATAGATAAGGTGAGAGTAGTTTCTGGACATAATGTAGAGTTCGACTACAATATTGTAGGAGCTGAATTTTATAGAAAAACAATAAAGGATAATCTTCAGGAAAAGCCCAAAGCTGATACGATGATTTTGGGAACTAATTTTTGTCAATTAGGAGGAGGAAAAGGGGGACGATTTAAACCTCCCAAATTGGAGGAACTCTATGAAAAACTGTACGGAAATAAATTTGATGAAGCGCATAATGCAGCAGCGGATGTAAATGCAACAGCACAGGTTTTCTTTGAAATGATGAGAATTGGGGTGATTCCCGCAGAAATATTAAAGGTTTCAGAGGATCAACTTGCCTATTTCAAAACACTTTATCCTGATCCGATAAAGCCTTTTAGTATTGTTATCAGGCGACAAGTAGCAGACTTTAATGCTAAGAAAAAGCAAACGGATTTTGGAAGTATTGATGAGGTTGACCTTGGGAAATACTTTAATTTTGATAATCATAGTGTTTTTTCAACATTAACAGCTACTTCGGGAATCAATGACCTCATAAAAAAAGCTATCGATGAAAACTATCCTGCAGTAGGAATGGTAGATCTGGGAAATATGATGGGGGCTTTTAAATTTGTTTCTGCTGTAGAGGGAGCAAACGCTGACAGGCTAAAAAAATATAAGGAATACGAAACTAAAAAACAGGAAGCGGAAGAAAAAGGAGAAATTTTTGATGAAGAGGAGCCTGCTTCGCAACCATTGATACCTATTGTGGGATGTGAGTTTTATATTTCTGATCGATATGAACAAAAACAATTTACTAAAGATGACCCGGACAGAAGAACTCAAGTGGTGCTTTTGGCAAAGGATTTTAATGGATACAAAAATTTAGCAAAACTTTCAAGTATAGGTTTTTTAAAGGGGTTTTATTTTGGAGTTCCGAGAATTAATCGAGAATTAATTTCCCAATACAAGGAAGGGATTATTGCTTTAACTTCAGGTATTTATGGTGATATTCCTGATGCAATTTTAAATACCGGGGAACAGAAGGGTGAAGAGCTTTTTAAATGGTGGAAAGATACTTTTGAAGATGACTTCTATGTACAGATTCAAAATCATAAGTTACCGGAAGAAGAGCATCTAAATGAGGTTTTATTATACTTTGCGGATAAGTATAATGTTAAAATTCTGGCGCAAAATGAAACTTTCTATACCAATAAAGATGATTCTAATATACAGGATATTGTTAGTTGTATTAAAGATGGAGAAAAGCTATCTACGCCCATAGGGAAAGGGTTTGGAAAGAGAAGGGGGCTTGCAAGTGGAGAGTACTATATTAAAAACAGTGATGAAATAAAAGAAGCTTTTTTAGCGTATCCGGATGCTTTCGAGGCTTATGAAGAATTTTTTGCAAAATTTAAACCTTATACCTTAAAAAGGGATGTATTGCTTCCTAAATTTGATATTCCTGAAGAGTTTATTCATTCAGAAGATGATGTGGATGGAGGTAAACGTGGTGAAATGGCTTACCTTACTCATTTGACATATGAAGGGGCGAGAAGAAGATACATAGAAACCGGAATTACTGATGAGATAAAAGAACGTCTGGATTTTGAATTAGATGTAATTGCAAATACGGGTTATCCCGGGTACTTCTTGATTGTACAAGATTTTTGTAATGAAGCACGTAAAATGGGGGTTTGGGTAGGTCCGGGTAGGGGATCAGCAGCGGGGTCTGCGGTAGCCTACTGTATTGGTATTACTAATGTCGATCCTATCAAATATGACCTCCTTTTTGAGAGATTCCTAAATCCGGAAAGAGTTTCCATGCCCGATATCGATATTGATTTTGATGATGAAGGGAGGGATAGAATTATTAAATGGGTAATTGAAAAATATGGACAGAGCCAGGTAGCGCAAATTATTACGTATTCGGTTTTAGGAGGGAAGTCGGCCATCAAAGATGCGGGAAGGGTATTGGATGTTTCGATTCCCGATACCAATAATATTGCTAAGTTAATTCCTTCCACACCTGGTATGAACATTGCAAAGGCTTTAGCAAAATATGATAAATTAAAGCCGGAGGAGCAGATGCTTGTTGATGAGATGAGGTTGGTTTTGGATAGTCCTCATGATCCTCGTTTTGGAGTGCTTGCAAGTGCGAAAAAAATGGAGGGGTGTATTCGGAATACGGGAATTCATGCCTGTGGAGTGATTATCACCCCTGAAGATGTGAGTAATTTAGTTCCGGTTACTATAGCGGCAAAAGATGCTGATATTTTGGTGTCTCAATTTGATAACTCGGTGGCTGAAAGTGCAGGGCTTTTAAAAATGGACTTTCTGGGTCTTCGTACGTTGACGATCATTAAAGATGCTTTAAAATTAGTGAAAGAAAGACATGGTGTTGATATTGATCCCGATGAAATTCAATTGGATGATGTAAAAACATATCAATTGTTTAAAGAAGGTCGTACGGTGGGGATTTTTCAATATGAAAGTCCAGGAATGCAAAAATATATGAGGGAACTCAAACCTACTGTTTTTGCTGACCTTATTGCTATGAATGCCTTGTATCGTCCGGGTCCGATTAAGTATATTCCTAACTTTATTAATAGAAAACATGGTATCGAAGAGATTGTTTATGATTTACCGGAAACAGAGGAATATTTAAAGGAAACATATGGAATTACGGTTTATCAAGAGCAGGTAATGCTTTTATCTCAAAAGCTGGCGAACTTTACAAAAGGTGAGGCGGATACTTTGAGAAAAGCGATGGGGAAAAAGCAAATCGATGTTCTTAATAAGATGTATCCTAAATTCATTGAGGGAGGTAGGAAAAATAATCTTGATGAAACTAGGCTTGAAAAGATTTGGAATGACTGGAAGGCATTTGCGGAATATGCCTTTAATAAATCGCACTCTACGTGTTATGCTTTAGTTGCTTATCAAACAGCATTTTTAAAAGCTAATTATCCTGCAGAGTATATGGCGAGTGTAATGAGTAATAACATTAACAATACCGCTCAGATTACAATGTTCATGGAGGATTGTAAGAGTATGGGTGTTGATGTTTTAGGCCCGGACGTTAATGAATCTCAGTATAAGTTTTCGGTAAATGAAAAAGGACAAATTCGTTTCGGGTTAGGAGCGATTAAAGGGATTGGAGAAGGGCCGAGTGAGGGTATTACAAGGGAAAGAGAAAATGGAAGATTTAAAGATATTTTTGACTTTTTTGAAAGAATTCCTTCATCTCAAGTGAATAAAAGAGTGGCGGAGAGTTTAGTTGTTGCGGGCGCTTTTGATGAATTGGATTCGTATCATAGAGGGCAATATTTTGATATTGATGTAGCAGGAAGGACTAATCTGGAGAGGCTTTTACGGTATGGTCAAAGTTTCCAAGAAGGGAAAAATGAAATGGAAAATTCTCTTTTCGCGGACTTTGCAGAAGAAGTTCAAATCGAAAAGCCTAAATTGGCGCCTTGTCCGGAATGGCCGAATATGCATAAGCTTAATAAAGAAAAAGAGATTATAGGGTTCTATCTTTCTGCGCATCCATTGGATGAGTTTAAATATCAATATCAATTTATGCAGGGACAGCTTTCTAAAAAAGCTGTTTTAGAAAAAGAAGATGGGGATAAAGTGGTTGATGAGGTGCCTATTTTAGAACGCGATGCTCAAGATGAGGTTGTTGATCTTGTGGAGATTGTTTCGGATGAGTTATTAACGGGTGAAGAAGAGCTTATTGAAGAAGTAACAAAAAAAGCAGAACCGAAAGGTCATTTTGGATTTTTAAATCTCGATGAGGTGGATACCTATAAAGAACAAGCTTTTGCGGGTAAGCAAGAAGAGTTATTTGAAGAAAAGAAAAAAGACTGGAAAACCCTTCAAAAAGAAAGAGAGAATGGAGGTGGGGGTAAAGAATACACTGTGGCAGGTCTTATCACTGAATATAGAGTGCAAGACGGGTTTAGAAGTGGTGAAAAAGTAGCTTTTGTTACTTTGGAAGATTATTCCGGATCCTATTCTTTTAGATTAGGAGATAGAGATTATATGCGTTTAAAAGAAAAGCTGGAGGTTCAGAGATTTGTTATTCTAAAGATCAAATTTGCTCAAGTTAAGGATGGTCGTGTATTTGTAAATGTAAATGAAGTTATTGAATTGCAGGAGGCATTCGAAAGATTTGCGAAGAGTATTTCTTTGGTTATGGATATTATGGATTTTAGATCGGAGGACTTGTTATTTTTCCGAACTATTTTAGAAAAGAATCAAGGGAATCAAAAATTAAAGTTTTTAATTAAGAATGAAGAAGATAATACGCTTCTTGAAGTGCAGTCAATGAAACATTCTGTGAATTTAAATGGTGACCTTATTAAAGAAATTCAATTATTGAATAAGTATGAATTTTATTTAAATTAAAAAAACTCCAATATATTAATAGAGAAAGTGACCCTTGGGTTGCTTTTTTTTTAATTTTGAAATAAATAAATATAAAAATCAATAATATTGAATTTTTTTTAGTTTTTATGCTTATTTGAATTAAAATATAATTAAATGATTGTTTTGTTTTTGTAATTTAAGTATTTGTTTTTTAGTTGTTTGTGTATAATTCAATTGTTTTTGATTTTTTATTATTGTTTTGTATTTTCTTGTTTTTTCTTATTTTATTCGTAAATAAATTTTAAATATGATTTATTTGTTTTAATAAAATCTAATTTGTTTTAATTTTAGTTAAATAAATTTTATACATTTACGGTTCTATTTAAAATATACTAAATGAGAAAATTTCTACTATCATGCATGGTGGCCCTGAGTATAGGTGCTACTGCGCAAATTACCTTGGGAACAGGGACTACTAAAGGTCCAGCCCCTGTTAGTACTTATTATGAGTATTCGTATGTGCAGCAGATTTTTCCTAAATCTGAAATTAATGCAGATGCGGCAGGTAATATTACTGGGCTTAAATTTTATCTTTCTTCAACAGCCACAATCACTAATTCCAGCGAATGGGTGGTATATCTGGGGCATACTGCTAAATCTAATTTTACTTCTGTTTCGGATTGGATTCCATTGTCTGGATTAACAAAAGTTTTTGAAGGGACAGTTACGAATAATGGTGGATTGGTAGAGATAGGATTTGCTACCCCATTTCCTTACAATAATGCAGATAATCTTGTCATAGCAGCTGAAGAAAATAAACCGGGATACAATAGTAATGGTTCAGCTGAAGCCATGTATGTATACGCAGGATCATCCAATAATACATTGTATTTTAGAGATGATACTGTCAATCCCGATCCGACGGGGACACTTCCTGATGGAGCTCGAACTGCCAATAAGTCTATTGTTACTTTTTTAGGACTTACTCCTAGTGCTATTCCTGCATGCCCTACGGTTACGGCTCCCACTGCAACTGCAACCGGAGTAGCGGTATCTCCAACTATTACTTGGAATGCGGTTAATGGTGCAACGGGTTACAGGATATCAATGGGGACAACGCCAGGAGGAACTAATATTTTAAATAATCAGGATTTAGGGAATGTTACAACTTATGCTTTAACGACCTCTTTACAATATTCTACCCAATATTATTATACCATCACGGCTTACAATGGGGGTGTTTCCTCTACGGGTTGTACAGAGAATTCTTTCACAACACGTGCGATTCCTTGTCCAACAATTACTGCACCTCAAGCTTCAGCAAGCGGGGTTTCTACAACCCCTACAATTACTTGGGATGTGGTAACAGCAGCAACAGGATATAAATTATCAGTGGGAACTACAGCAGGAGGAACAGATGTATTAAATAATCAAGATCTAGGGAATGTAACATCCTATACTTTTCCTACTGCTTTAAATACGGCGACCACTTATTTTTATACTGTAAACTCTTATAATGCAACTAGTAATTCGGCCTCTTGTTCTGAAAGAAGTTTTGCCACAGTTTGTGGGGGGACTAATATTCCATATACTCAAGATTTCGAAAGTGCCACAACGCCTAGTATTCCTATGTGTACTTCAAGAGAAAATGTAGGAAGTGGTAATAATTGGACTACTTACTCTCCTGGGACTGGAAGTTTTAACACTAAAGCTCTCAATTATACATATCATTCTACGAATGCCGCAAATGCTTGGTTTTTTACTCAAGGATTAAATCTTACAGCCGGAACTACATATAGGTTAAGTTTTATTTATGGTAATGCAAGTGGAATATCTTTTCCTGAAAAACTTAAAGTTGCGTATGGAACAACTGCAGCAAGTTCGTCTATGAATAATGATTTGTTAGATTTTTCTAATATTACCAATGGTACTACAGCGAATGCAGCTTTAGTAGATTTTACTCCGCCAACTTCTGGGGTGTATTATATTGGATTTAATGCTTATTCAGCAGCGAATATGAACAGATTATATGTAGATAATATAAAGGTTGACGTTGCACCAGCTTGTTCTGAGCCGTTGTCATTTGTAGCAACACCTGTAACTTCTACAAGTGCTACGATAACATGGGTCGCTCCTTCAGCAGCGCCTGCAAATGGATATGAATATGTGTTTTCTACAACAAATACGACTCCTACGTCCGGTACACCTATTGCGGGTACAAGTGTGAACTTGCCACCACTTACGCCGAATACTACCTATTATGCCTGGGTAAGGTCAATGTGTGCGGGAACTCAGAGTGTTTGGTCATCCGTATCTTTCACAACTTTGCCTACACCTCCTAGTAATGATGAATGTTCAAATGTGTCAACTCTTACCCCTGGAGGAACGTTTGTACAAAATGCGATTGTTGGAACTACTATAGGGGCTACAAACACTGGAGGGCATGTTGCTAGTTGTCTGAATACTCCAACCAATGTGGGAGGAAATGTATGGTATAAAGTTATTGTTCCAGCTTCGGGAAGCTTAACAATAGAGACTGATACGAATACAGGAACGACATTGACGGATACCGTAGTGTCTGTCTTTGCAGATTGTACAAGTACAACCAGTATTGCTTGTGATGATGATAGTGGAACAGGAAGTTTTTCTAAAATTTCTTTAACTAATCAGACGCCGGGTACTGTGCTTTATATTAGTGTGTCGAGATATTCCAATGCTGGAGGTGGAACGGATGGCAGCTTCATGATATCTGCTTATGATGCCTCTCTTATTTTGGCGACATCAGAAGTTTCAAGAAAAGAAAACGGAATTAAAGTATATCCTAATCCTTTTGTGAATGAAGTGACCATTTCAGATATAGCTAATGTAAATAAAGTATTGGTAAATGATATTTCAGGAAAATTGATAAAAACGATCAATACTCTTGAATCTGCTACTCTTCGTTTGGGTGAGTTGAAATCGGGTGCATACTTGTTGACATTAGAAATGAAAGATGGAACAACACAAACAATTAAAGTTTTAAAGAAATAAATTTTAAATCATATTGATTATAAGCAGCGGTTAATTTTAACCGCTGTTTTTTATTTATATAATGTATGGTGGTTTTGTAGTTGAAATAAGTGTATATTTTAAACTTAAATTACAATTATGTGAAATAAAATTAGTATATTTAACATAACAATTAAAACGCTATTAAAATGAAGAAATCTTTACTGATGTGCCTTTTTTTAATGGCCACACTATTAAATGCTCAAGTGAATGCTTATCGTTTTTCACAGTCGAATGGAATCTATACTGAAATTACCGCAGGAAATATAATAGCAACGCCAACCGCTAATTCTTCAACAGGTAGTTTAGATAGTAATGTATATCATATCACATTACCGTATGACTTTTATTTTAATGGTGAACCTTATAGAGGCTTATATATATCTACTAATGGGTTTATCACTTTTGGAGATACTGCTCCTTCTACAACATCTACTTCTCCTATTTCGTCTCGTACACCTTATAAGGGGGCGATTTCTGCATGGGGAGGGGATTTAAATACTGTTTTTAATATTTCAGGAACAACGGGTAATATAAGCTGGAAGACAATAGGGGTATACCCTAATAGGGAAGTGGTTATACAATGGAAAGATTTTCGTCCTGCATATTCTGTTTCTGAAACGAATGTATATGTATTTTCTTTTCAAATTAAATTGAAAGAAACTTCTAATGTAATATCGATAGTATATAAAAATGGAGGCTATTTAATGGGGACTGAACCTGTCTTTGGCTCAAGGCAAATAGGACTTCGGGGTAGCAATAATTTGGATTATCATAATAAAATAGGATATAGCATAAAGGAATCAGTAAGTTCGAGTTCTGAAAAGTCTAATATTACCTCTTCATTTGGTACTATTTCAAATGCGACTTCTGGAATGCCGACTAATGGACTTACCTATACATGGAGTCCTCCTAGCTGTATAGCTCCTACGGACCTTAGCATTTCAAATATTACTATAAATTCAGCTGAAATATCATGGAAAGTTCCTGTAATTAATCCTTTGAACGGGTATGAATATTACTATTCCACTGATAATGAAACTCCTACACCTTCCACAATACCTCTGGGGACAAGTTTGACTAAAAGTGCTTTTTTAGAGAAGCTTAATTCTGCAACACAATATTATATATGGGTAAGGTCTTCTTCAGGTAATTCTGATAAAAGTGTTTGGTCATCATTAGGAACCTTTACAACACTTTGTGCGGAAAGGACAAGTATGTATGAAAACTTTGATGGATATTCTACGGGAAGTGGAGTGCCATTATGTTGGGATAGAATTTCGGGAATAGGATCTCAAAAAATCTCAGCAACAAGTCCGGCTTCGGGAACTCGAAATATGTATCAAAGTGCTTCTGCTTCACAAAATCCGACAATTGTTGTTCTTCCTATATTTAGTAACATTAATGCAGGAACGCATTGGCTAAGATTTAAGGCTAAAGTATCTTCAGGAATGGGAACTTTAGATGTGGGGTATGTTACTAATATTGGAGATTCAAATACCTTTGTTAATTTATCAACTATAAATATTGAAAATAGATCTTATTCTGATCCTGATGCAGAATATATAGTTACTGTTCCAAAAACAGTTCCTGGTAATGCTAGATTAGCAATAAAAAATAATGCAGATTCAAAATCATATTATTGGGACGATGTATACTGGGAACCAGCTTCATCGTGTTTTATTCCTACCAAAGTGAAGCTTTCTAATGTGACATCTTATGGAGCGGATATTTCTTGGACTGCTCTTGGCGGCGTTCCTGCTAATGGATATGAATATTATTACTCAACGAATCGTAATACTCCTACGTCGTCTACTATTGCGTCAGGAAATAGTTTTTCAAAATCAGTGACATTAGGAAATCTTTCTTCTGCAACAACTTACTATGTTTGGATAAGATCTCATTGCAAAGAAAATGAGTTGAGTTCTTGGTCGTCCGCTTTTGCCTTTACTACAAATTGTGAATCTTCCTCTATCCTTTCTAGTACAGAAGCGAAGATATGTCCTGGAAGCCAGGCTACTCTTTCTGCTATAGCAAATTCTGATACGATAATTAAATGGTATGATAGTCAGATTGGAGGTCAATTATTAGGAACAGGATCTACTTTTGTGACTCCTTTTATTACGAATACAACGACTTACTATGCTGAAGCTGCTAATGAGAGATTTATATCTGTAGGACCTCTGTCGGTAATGACTCAAGGGGGAAGGATTACTACTCAATCTTCTTCGATTCCTTGGGCGGTATATTTTACTGTACTTTCGCAAACAAAATTTTCTTCAGTAGATATATTTCCAATTTCTTCAGGGGAAGCAGGTGGTATTAAAATATTTAAAGGGACTTCAATATCAGAAAAACCATTGTTGGAAGTTCCCTTTACTACCAATGTTGGAGGGGGGACTACTGCGCAAACAATTAATCTTAATATAGAACTTCCTCCCGGAAACTATACTATTTATCCTAAGCTTCCCTCTTCTGGTTTAAAAAGAAATGCATCTGGAGCTGTATATCCGTATACTTCAAAAGTGGCAAATATTACGGGTAATGGATTTGATCCGACCTATTTTATGAGCTTTTATAATTGGAAATTTGATGGAGGCTGTGCTTCTAAAAGGCAGGCAATTACTGCAATTGTAGATTGCCCTTCTCCGGATATAACGAAAAAAGAGGTGATTAATTTATATCCTAATCCTTTTGTTAATGTGGTCAATATCACCGATATTTCTAAAGTAAAATCAATAACTATCAATGATGCATCTGGAAAGCAAGTGAAAGTAATTAATAGTCCTTCTTCAGTTCTTAACTTAGAAGAATTAAACTCTGGAATGTATCTTGTCATATTGGAATTGAATGATAAGACAACCCAAACAGTAAAAATTATTAAAAAATAAAATTAATCAATATTAGCAATCAATAAATAGCGATCACTTTGGTGGTCGTTATTTGATTTTTATGGATGATGAATGCTTTTGAATTAAATAAAAATAGGTAGCATTGATATACTACCTATTATCTTATATGCTGTATTGAAAGATTATTTATTGGGAACGGGTTGAATTTCACCTGTATTCATATGTGAAAAAATAGTAGGGAAGAATGTTGCTAGTATAAAGTAGATAATAATCATTAATACAATGAGGGAAAAAAGTATAATGACTAAACTATTGGGTTTGTTTTTCTTTTTTGGTTCCATGATTCTGTGATTTTAGTTAATAATTAGATTGTGATATATAATATCAAGCTAATTTCTTGCCACACTGTTTACAATACCTAGCATCATCGTCAATATCTTCATTACCGCATCTATCACAAACTATTTCTAGGTTTTGTCTTTTGTTTCTCATTTCAGCAGTTACAATTCCTGTGGGAACCGCAATAATGGAATAGCCGGCTAGCATTAAAATAATTGCAAAAAACTTTCCCATAGGGGTTATGGGAGATACATCACCATACCCAACTGTAGTTACGGTTACAACAGCCCAGTAAATGGATTGGGGAATGGTTTCAAAGCCGGTTCTTCCTCCTTCCACCATAAACATCAAAGAACCTACGATCACTGAAAATATAACTAAAAATAAAAGAAAAATATAAATTTTTCTGGAACTGTTTTTTAAGGCTCTTACAATAAAATAACCGTCATTCATGAAATCTAGTAGATTGAAAATCCTGAATATTCTAAGCATCCTAAGCATTCTGAAGATTAAAAAATACTTAGTAACAGGAAAAATAAAGCTTAAGTAAAATGGAACTAAAGCCAAAAAATCAATGATTCCAAAAAAGCTGAAAATATAATTTTTTTTATTTTTAACAACAATTATACGGGCCCAATATTCAGCTGTGAAGAATAAGGAAATAATCCATTCGAGGACAATAAAAGTATAGTGGAACTTTTTGTCAATTTTGGGAACGCTCTCCATCATAATAATGATGGTGCTCAGAAAAATTAAAGATAATAATATGATATCAAATAATTTTCCGAGCCTAGTATCAGAACGATAGATAATCCGATAAAGAAAACTTTTCCATAGGGTATCTGCAGGAATAAGATTGTGTTCTCTTTCCATTATTTCAGTTTTTTTAAAATTAACAAATTATCCTTACTTTCGTAGCAAACATACTGAATAAAATGACAATAAGTGAGGTGATTTCAAAAATAGAAGAGCGTATTCCGTTGCAGCAGGCAGAAGGTTTTGATAATGTGGGGTTATTATGTGGCGCTCCGGATCGTCAGGTGAATGGAATATTGGTTTGTCATGATGCTTTGGAGAATGTAATATCCGAAGCTATTCAGAAAAATTGTAATCTTGTGGTATGTTTTCATCCTATTATTTTTTCAGGACTAAAGGCATTAACCGGTAAAAATTATGTGGAAAGAGCAATTTTGAAGGCTATAGAAAATAAAATTGCTATTTATGCCATTCACACTGCGTTTGATAATGATTTTCTGGGAGTTAATGCGGGAATTTGTACTCAGTTGGGGTTGAGGAATTTAAAAATCCTTCAACCCAAGAAAAATAATTTAAAGCAGTTAACTGTTTTTGTGCCGAAAGATTTTTCAGAGAAAATAAAAGAAGCTGTTTTTTCTGCGGGCGCTGGAAATATAGGTTTTTATGATCAATGTAGTTTTACAGTAAATGGAAATGGTACCTTTAGACCTATTGAAGGTTCAAATCCCTTTTTAGGACAAAAGAATGTACGTGAGAATGTAGATGAAGATATGATAACATTCATTTTTGAAGATTATAAAAAGAATCAAATTATATCGGCAATGAAATCTGTGCATCCATATGAAGAAGTTGCTTATCAAGTTTATAATATTGATAATGAAAATCTATATTCAGGGTTGGGAATGTATGGAGAGTTTGAAGAAGAAATGAATGAAAAATATTTTTTGGAATTCGTTAAAGAAAAATTTAATCTTGAGGTCATTAAACATTCTCAATTTATTCATAAAAAAATTAAAAGAGTAGGGGTCTTAGGTGGATCGGGAGCTAGTGGAATACAATCAGCATTATCAAAAAAATGTGATGCTTATCTTACAGGAGATTTGAAATATCATGATTATTTTTTAGCAGAATCAAAAATGTTATTATGTGATGTAGGACATTATGAATCAGAACAATTTGTAACTCAACAATTATTTGAAATTTTGTCACAAAAATTTAGTACATTTGCAATCTCAAAATCTAGCGAAAAAACAAACCCAGTAAATTATTTCCTTTAGATATGGCAAAAACCAACGATATTTCAGTTGAAGAAAAATTAAGAGCTTTATATGATTTGCAGATCATTGATTCAAGATTGGATGAAATCCGAAATACAAGAGGAGAGTTGCCAATTGAGGTTGAAGATCTTGAAATTGAGATTGAAGGACTTGAGAAACGTGCTGAAAAGTTTCATGCAGATATCAAAGATCAGGAAGATCAGATAAAAACTAAGCATGAAGTAATTAACCATGCAAAAACTTTAATTGATAAATACAAGTCTCAACAAGATAATGTAAGAAACAATAAAGAGTTTGAAGCTTTAAGTAAAGAGGTTGAATATCAGGAACTTGAAATTCAACTTGCTGAAAAAAGAATAAAAGAATTTGGAGCTAAGATTAGTCATAAAAATGAAACATTGAATGATCTTGACTCAAAAATTAATGAGTTGAAGAATCACTTGAAGTTTAAGAAAGATGAATTGGAAGGTCTTATTTCTGAAACTCAAAAAGAAGAAGAATATCTTTTAGAACAGTCTAAAGAATTTGGATCTAAAATTGATGATAGATTGTTGGCTTCTTATAACAGAATTAGAACAAATTCAGTAAATGGTCTTGCAGTAGTAGGATTGGAAAGAGGAGCTCCTAAAGGATCGTTTTTTACAATTCCTCCACAAAAACAGATGGAAATTGCTCAAAGAAAAAAAATCATTATTGATGAACATTCAGGAAAGATTCTTGTTGATGACGAATTGGTAATGGAAGAAAATGAGAGAATGAAGTCTGTAATCAAATTTTAAAAATAATATTGATTAATTATATAAATGCTATTTCTTTGAGATAGCATTTTTTTATTTTTCCTTTTTAACGGATTTATATTGTAGATCATAAAAAAGTAAGGCTATCCCAAATGAAATAGCCTTACTTTTTTATTCATAATTGTAATTATTATTCGTGGTTATGCTCATACATTGTATTGTAGAGATCTATAAATTTTTCTTTAATAGCTTTTCTCTTAAGTTTTAATGTAGGAGTCAAGAGGCCGCTTTCAATACTCCAGATTTCTGGGGTTAATTCAATTTTCTTGATTTTTTCCCAGTTTCCTAAATGTTGATTGGTGCTTTCAATTTCCTTTTCAATCCTTTGCTTTAATTCAGGATTTTTAGCAATTTCCTGAGGGGTAGAGCCAATATTAATATTATTTCTCATAGCCCAGTTTTTTGCAAATTCAAAATCAGGTTGTACTAATGCACATGGCATTTTTTCGCCATCACCTACTACCATCACTTGCTCAATAAACTTGGAAGCTTTGGCTAGGTTTTCTATAGTTTGGGGAGCGATATATTTTCCACCTGAGGTTTTAAACATTTCCTTTTTACGATCGGTAATCTGTAAGAAGCCATCGCTATCTATATGCCCGATATCTCCTGTTTTGAAATACCCATCTTCAGTAAAGGCTTCTTTGGTCCCCTCCTCATTTTTGAAATAGGCTTTAAAGACTGAAGGACCTTTTACAGTGATTTCTCCATCTTCTTGAATCTTTACGTCTAGATTTCCTAATGGTTGTCCAACGGTTCCAATTTTCATTTTCTCGAAACTATTTACAGAAATTACAGGAGATGTTTCTGTTAAACCATAGCCTTCTAAAATAGGAATACCTGCATTTTGAAACATTAAATTCAATCTTGTGGATAAGGCGGCAGATCCGGAAACTAAAGTGACAATTTCGCCTCCTAATCCCTCTCTCCATTTTTTGAATACCAATTTATCTGCAATAATTTCTTTTAATCCTGAGGGTTTCGAAACGCTTTTTTTCTTGGTAATTAAATTTAATGCCCAAAAGAATATTTTTGATTTTAATCCTCCTGCCGAAGATCCTGTGTTGTATATTTTGTCGTAAACTTTTTCAACTAATCTTGGTACAACACTCATATAATGAGGTTTAACTTCTTTTACATTTTCTCCCATTTTATCAATGCTTTCCGCAAAATAAACTGAAAAACCGTTATATTGGAATAGGTAAAAAAGCATTCTTTCAAAGATGTGGCAAATAGGAAGAAAACTCAATACTCTTGTATCTTTGTAATCTAATCCTCTTTTTTTAGGAATTCTTGGTATTGAACCTAAAACATTGGAAACAATATTGTGATGGGTAAGCATTACTCCTTTTGGCTTTCCTGTTGTTCCAGAAGTGTAAATGATAGTTGCTAGATCTTCTGTATTGATGGCATTAGAAAGATCTTCTACTTCGATTTGTGTAGAATCATCTTCACCCAAATCTAGTATTTCTTTCCAGTTTGGAGCCCCATTGATATTGTCAAAAGTAAATATTCCTTGTAATGAAGGAATGTTATGTTTTACTTTTAGTACCTTATTCAGAAGGTCTTTATCTGAAACAAAACAGTATTTTATTTCAGCATTGTTGAAAATAAATTCATAATCTTCCGGAGAGATGCTGGGGTAAACAGGTACAGATACCACCCCGATCTGCGAAAGTCCAAGGTCCATAATTGCCCATTCTGTGCGAGAATTTGTAGTGATCAATGCGATTTTATCCCCCGGCTTTATACCTAGTTTTAAAAGCCCTCTTGATATTTTATTTCCCTCATTAATAAATTCTTGCGTAGAGGTTTTTTTCCATTCACCATGATACTTCGTTATGAACATATCGGTTTTTGGAAATTTTTCTAAAGCAAAGTGAGGTATGTCGAATAATCTTTTAATCGTCATGATTTTATTTAAGTATTTTTTTAAAGAAATTTAAAGATAATCATTTTTGTAAAAATAGTATAAATCTGGATATAATTTTCAAGTATGATTTATTTTTTTAGATTTCCTCAAAAAGTGTAAATTTACGACGATCTAATTATTAAATTTTTATGGACTTTAATTTATCAGAAGAGCAGCTGATGATTCAGCAGGCAGCAAGGGATTTTGCACAAAATGAATTATTACCAGGGGTAATTGAAAGAGACCGTGATCAAAAGTTTCCTACAGAACAAGTGAAAAAAATGGGAGAAATGGGACTTTTGGGAATGATGGTTGACCCTAAATATGGAGGAGCAGGGATGGATAGTGTTTCTTATGTTTTGGCAATAGAAGAAATTGCGAAAATAGATGCTTCTGCAGCGGTAGTAATGTCTGTAAATAATTCATTGGTTTGCGCTGGTTTGGAGAAGTTTGCTTCGGAAGAACAAAAAATAAAATATCTTACACCTTTAGCTAGTGGTCAGGTAATTGGGGCGTTTGCTTTGTCTGAGCCAGAGGCTGGTTCTGATGCTACCTCTCAAAAAACGACTGCCGAAGATAAAGGAGATTACTATCTTTTAAATGGTATTAAAAACTGGATTACTAATGGAGGAAATGCTTCTTATTATGTGGTGATTGCTCAAACAGATCCTGAGAAAAAGCATAAAGGAATTAATGCATTTATTGTAGAAAAAGGCTGGGAAGGCTTCGAAATAGGACCTAAAGAAGATAAATTAGGGATTAGAGGAAGTGATACTCACTCTTTAATCTTTAATAATGTAAAGGTTCCAAAAGAAAATAGAATTGGAGAGGATGGTTTTGGTTTTAACTTTGCAATGGCTGTATTGAACGGAGGGAGAATCGGAATTGCTTCTCAGGCTTTAGGAATTGCTTCAGGAGCTTATGAATTGGCGTTAAAATATGCGAAGACAAGAAAAGCATTCAAAACAGAGATTATCAACCATCAAGCGATTGCCTTTAAACTAGCGGATATGGCGACTCAGATTACTGCAGCAAGGATGCTTTGCTATAAAGCGGCTACTGAAAAAGATGCAGGGAAAGATATATCAGAAAGTGGGGCTATGGCAAAATTATATGCTTCTCAAGTAGCAATGGATACTACCATTGAGGCGGTACAAATCCATGGTGGATATGGATATGTAAAAGAATATCATGTAGAAAGGTTGATGAGAGATGCAAAAATTACACAAATCTATGAAGGAACTTCTGAAATCCAAAAAATTGTGATCTCCAGAAGTATTGCTAAATAATTTAATTTTACAATAATAAAACGATACTATGAAATACCTTTGGATTACTCTTAGCATTGTTCTTCTTTTTTTAGGGGTTTTTGTCTGGTATAAATATTTCTTCGTATTTGGTGAAGGGGTAAAATCTGGATATTTAAACTATGCCATTAAAAAAGGATATATTTTTAAAACCTACGAAGGCAAAATAATTCAGGAAGGTTTTGGAAGGGGAAAAACAGGAGGTGTTACAAGTTATGAATTTGAATTCTCTGTTGAAGATCCTGAAGTTTTTAAAAAACTAGAAATGAACAGTGGTAAAACTTTTGATCTTCATTATAAAGAATATAATGGGGCTTTGCCTTGGAGAGGTAACACAAAGTATGTCGTAGATAAAATCGTCAGTATGAAATAATTGTAATAAAATAAAAGGCTCTCACATTGAGAGCCTTTTCATTTACGAACTTAACGTATTAAATATACTTTTTTAACAAGATTATAGGAAGTCATTTTTATCTCTACTGTCTCTTATGGTGTCTAGTATGGATTTCTAAATAGTAATAAATCGATACTTTATCTTTAATTTTCCAATTTATTTTTTTTAATAGTTTCACCTTTCTCATTTCATAATCTTTTTGATAAAATGATACTCATTATTAGAGAAGTATAAAGTTATACAGAAAGAATAGTTAGAGCGTATTGATTCTCATTAAAATATTCTTAAAATGTTAATTTTCAACTACGATGTTGTAGATGTTTCTATTGTTTGTGATTTGCTGTTTTAATGGGATTTATTGAGGTTGCTTTATTTAATTTGTGTTTCTACTTTTGTTAAATATTGTATGAAAGTTTATTTTTTTTAAATTATAGTTGTATTTTTGCGTTGTTTTAATGTGAAATACTTAAATATATCCAATATTGATGATAAAAACACAAATGCTTAAAATGATGTAATTATTACATTTTTAATGTTTTTTTTATTATTTATATATATGTGTATTTTGATTTTAATGAAAAAAATTAACAAAAAGCATGTTTTAAATTAAAGTGACATTTAAGCTATTAAAAGAAAAGTCGCAAAGATGATAAATCATGTATGCTGGACCATTTTCTTTTAAGAAAAGAATGAGCTAAATAATTTAAATGAAAAGGATGAAAAAAATAATTATTACTTTAATTTGTACATTATTGGTAAATACCGTTTTTGGGCAATGGACTTCTGTTCAGGTTTCCCAAAAAAGAAGAAGCAAAGATTTATTTGATGTGAAATGCTTCTATAAATTAGATATTAATGGAATGAGGCAAAAGCTTCTGCAAGCTCCAGAAGTGGGAACTGACGCTAAGCCTATCGAAATATCTTTACCTACTTTAGATAATAAGATTGAAAAATTTTCTGTTTATAGTTTTCCTGTAGTGGTTAAAGAATTGGCGGAGCAATACCAACTAGGGTCTTATGTAGGTGTTGGAATTGATGATCCTTCCAAGTATGTAAGATTTTCAACAAGTCCCAATGATTTTCAATCTATGATTATTAAAGAGGGAGTTTATCAATTTATTGATTCTCAAAATACAGAAAAAACGATATATAGGGTTCATTCTAAATCAGGGAAAAGTAAGAATGTATTTTCTTGCTCTACGAATGAATCTCCTTTAGCTAAGAAACAGCTCCAAGAATTGCTGGAAAATGGAACGTCTTTTGCCAACCAAGTGACCGATTTTTCTAAAAGTTCCGATCGAAAGTTTAGAACTTTTAGATTAGCATTATCCACTACTGGAGAGTATACTGACTTCCATGGAGGGACTGTTGCGGGGGCTCTTTCTGGGATTAATGCCACTATGACAAGGGTGAATGGTGTTTTTGAGAAAGATTTAGCAGTACATTTAATCGTACAAAACTTTCCCAATATAATTTATACTGATGCTGTTTCCGATCCTTATTCTAATTCTGATATAGGGGCTAATGTAAATAATGTTGGTCATGTTAACGGTTGGGGTGTTCAGCTGCAAAGAACTCTTAGTGTGAATGTAGGAAATGAGAACTATGATATTGGACATTTATTTGGGGGTAAAGGAAGCGGAGGAAATGCAGGGGGTATAGGTTTGGTATGTGTTAATCCTACCGGATCGCCTGCTACCTCTTTATCTATGGGAAAAGGAGCTGGATTTACTTCAAACTATATACTGCAAGGGGATAGTTTTGATATTGATTTTGTTGCTCATGAAATGGGCCATCAGTTGGGAGCTAATCATACTTTTTCTCATGAACTTGAACCTGCTGGAGTCAATGTAGAACCAGCTTCAGGGACGACAATTATGGGGTATGCCGGCGTTACCCGAGGACAGAATATTCAGTTCCACTCGGACGCTTATTTTCATATAGTAAGTATTAAGCAAATTCAAAGTAATTTGAGTAGTAAAACTTGTGGTATTGAAACATCTATTATTAATAATCCACCTGTCATCGAATCATTGCGCCCTTATCATATTCCGAAAGGAACAGCATTTGTATTAACCGCTTCTGTAACAGATGTGGAGAGTGATTCTTTGACCTATACTTGGGAGGAAGTAGATAATGCAAGTACTATAATTGGTAAAGATAATTTAGGAAAGACTAAAACGGGTGCTACTTTTAGATCTCTACCCCCTACTACAAGCCCGACAAGATACTTTCCTCAGTTGTCCTCGGTTTTAGAAGGAGTCCTTGATAACTCTAATCTTAGTTGGGAATCTGTATCTATGGTTCCAAGAACTACAAAATTTGCAGTAACAGTAAGGGATAATAATCCGGATCCTACACAGCAGCAAACTCAATTTATGGAACAAACAATTAATGTGGAGGATGATGGACCGTTTAAAATGATTAGTCAATATGTTTCGTCTAAGGGAGTTTCAAGAATTGATTGGAGCGTTGTAAATACAAATCTTGCCCCTTATGATGTTTCGAATGTTCGAATTGACTATACCACGGATAATGGGGTAACCTGGACAGTGCTTTCAGCTTCAACACCTAATGATGGGAATGAAAACTTTACTTTTCCGTCAGCATTAGATGGACAAACAATTAAGGTAAGGATATCCGCTATTGGTAATGTATTTTATGCAATAAAACCGGTATTGGTTACTGTATTTGCACCTTGCGATGGAACTGCCCCTAATCATATTGCTGTTACAGGATTATCTGCAAATTCATCTGAGATTACTTGGAAGCCAATTGCTGATGTATTATCCTATAAAATAAGATATAAAAAAACAAGTGAATCTGTATGGCAGGAAATAGACTCGGATACGAATTATGTGGTATTAAGAAATTTAATTCCTGAGGTTGAGTATGAAGCTCAGGTTGCGGCGGTATGTTCTGGCGGGAATGATGGAGCGTTCTCCGATTATGTTAATTTTACGACAGCAACTGTGACTCAAACTGATTTAAAAGATCCTCTTAAAGACATTACTTTGTATCCTAATCCTGTCTCAGATGTTCTTAATATTTTGAATATCTCAGATAAAGCCAATTATAATATTTATAATGCTGTTGGCCAGCTTATCAGCAGTGGGAAAATTCAAAATAATCAAATTAATGTTTCTCAATTAATACACGGAGTTTATATTATTGCTATTAAAGATAATGGAAAATCATTTACCTCTAAATTTATAAAAAAGTAACAACTTTTCTCTTGCCAGAGATTTTATAATGATATACTTATAGTTAAATCATTTTTAAAGGTTGTATCAATTCTTTTAGAAATAATAAAAACCGTTCGAATCACTTCGAACGGTTTTGCTATCATGAGGATTTATCTTTTAGTTATTAAACTCGCTAATGAAATGGAGCTTTACATTAGGGAATTTCTCTTGTGTCATATGGATAGTGAATGAAGAGTCCGCTAAAAATACCAGTTGGTTGTATTTATCTCGTGCTAAAAATCGTTGTTTTAACCTTGCAAACTCTTTAAATTCTTCTGATTTTTCGTCAGCTTCTACCCAACAAGCTTTATGCATAGAAAGAGGTTCGTAAGAACATTTTGCTCCATATTCATGCTCTAAACGATATTGAATAACCTCATATTGTAATGCTCCTACGGTTCCGATAATTTTTCTGCCATTCATTTCAAGCGTAAACAATTGAGCAACTCCTTCATCCATAAGCTGATCAATTCCTTTAGCTAATTGTTTAGCTTTTAAAGGATCATTATTATTTATATAACGGAAGTGCTCAGGAGAGAAGCTTGGTACACCTTTGAAACTTAGTTTTTCACCCCCGGTTAAAGTATCTCCAATTCTAAAACTTCCTGTATCGTGAAGTCCTACAATATCTCCTGGGAAGCTTTCATCTACTACTTCTTTTTTATCAGCAAAGAAAGCATTGGGGGAAGAGAATTTCATTTTTTTACCCTCTCGTACTAATAGATAATTTTCATTTCTTTTGAACGTTCCTGAAACGATCTTAACGAAAGCTAAACGATCTCTATGTTTGGGATCCATATTTGCATGGATTTTAAAAACAAACCCCGTAAATTGATTCTCATCGGGTTTTACAAGACGAGTGTCACTTTCTTTGGGCTGTGGCATTGGAGCAATATCGATGAAAGCATCCAATAGTTCTCGTACTCCAAAATTATTTAAAGCAGAACCAAAGAAAACGGGTTGAAGGTCTCCTTTCATATAATCTTCACGATTAAACTCTGGATATACAGATTGGACGAGTTCCAGCTCATCTCTGAGGCTTTGAGCTGCTTTCGGTCCAATGACTTCATCAATCGAAGGATCATTAATGTTATCAAACTTTATAGATTCGCCCACTTTTTGTTTCTTTTCTTCTAAGAATAGCTGGATATTGTCTTCCCAAATATTATAAATTCCTTGGAAATCACTTCCCATACCAATAGGAATAGAAAGAGGAACAACACGTAAGCCTAATTTTTGCTCTACTTCATCTAAAAGATCAAAAGCATCTTTACCTTCACGATCTAGTTTATTAATGAAAACAAGCATCGGAATGTTTCTCATTCTGCATACTTGCACTAATTTTTCGGTTTGTTCTTCCACCCCTTTTGCTACGTCTATAACCACAATTACAGAGTCGACTGCAGTGAGCGTTCTATAGGTGTCTTCAGCGAAGTCCTTGTGTCCCGGAGTATCAAGAATATTGATTTTATGGTCTCTATATTCAAATGCCAATACGGAAGTTGCTACAGAAATCCCTCTCTGTCTCTCGATTTCCATGAAGTCGGAGGTTGCTCCCTTTTTTATTTTGTTGGATTTTACTGCACCTGCTTCCTGAATTGCCCCTCCGAATAACAGTAGTTTTTCAGTAAGAGTTGTTTTTCCGGCATCGGGGTGAGAAATAATCCCAAAAGTTTTTCTTTTTTGTATTTCTTTGATTAAGTCTGACATATTGTATTTTGAAATAGCAAAAATCGGGAATTTTAATGGAAATTAAAAATCAATTTGAAAAGGCTTATAAGATATAGGTAAATTGATTGTTTTTTATATTTCAAAATAGCAGATGGAACTAGAGCTGGAATCATATAAATAAGTATTGTCATATAATAGACAATGATATGAATCTATATAAGTTTTCATAATAGGATGACTTATTATTTGCCAATCATACGTTAAAATAAATTATCTTTGTTTTGTATAAACCATTAAAGGAAAATATGGAAAATAGCAAATATCCGAAGTTTACATTCACATGGATAGGAGGGCTCGTTTTGTTGGCCGGGTTGTTTGTGGGTACGATGCTAGTCTCTTTATTAAATGTGTTATGGATGTACTTTTTCAAAATAAACCTACAATATAAGGATTGGTTTTTTATGTTATCTAATGCAGTCGGATTTTTAACAGCTATAGCATTTTTTGATTTTTTTATTGTAAGGGGCACTACAAAAAAGAAACTTAATTTTAATTTTTCATCCACTAATTTTTATACCTATTTTCAGATATTTCCTCTCATGTTGGGAATGATGTTTATTGCCGAATTTATTACGGCACAAATCCCAACAACAGGCCCTTTTTTTGGAAAATATTATGATTTTTTTTCTGAAATGATGGATCAGCTAACAGATGATCCTGTGATAATGATTATTACAGCAGTCATTATGGCACCTATTTTTGAGGAGATTATTTTTAGGGGAATTATTCAGAAAGGATTGATCAATAAAGGGGTTAGACCTTGGAAAGCCATTATTTTTTCCTCAATTATTTTTGGGTTAGTACATGCGAATCCGTGGCAATTAGTAGGAGCCGTGCTATTAGGATGTATTTTGGGTTTGGTATACTATAAAACTAAATCTTTATTATTGCCTATGCTATTACATGGTTTTAATAACTTGTGCTCATCTCTGTTGATCATATATACGAAAAATGAAAGCTTCGCAGATGCACTCAATGTATCCGAGTGGATTGTTCTGGCAATGGGAATTATACTTTTTTCATTATTTTATTATCTTTTTATGAAAAGAAATAAAGTACATTATGTAGAAAATTAAGGAATAGATAGGCTATAGTGAACTAAATGCTGTAGATAAAATAAAATTTAATAAATGAAAATGAATATGGAATTATTGGTGGCAACACATAATGAACATAAAAAAGAAGAGATTCAGCAAATCTTAGGACATAATTTTATGGTTAAAAGCTTGTCTGATTATAATATTAATGAGGAAATTATTGAAGATGGTCATTCGTTCAATGCCAATGCTTTAATAAAGGCTAAATATTGTTTTGAAAAAACGAATATTACTAGTCTAGGAGATGATAGTGGTTTGGTTGTTGAAGCTTTAGATGGAAGACCAGGGATTTTCTCTGCACGATATGCTGGTGATCATGATTTTGCTAAAAATATTCAAAAAGTGCTGGATGAGATGGAGGGTATCGAAAACAGAAAAGCTTACTTCATAACAGTTTTGTGTTATTACGATAAAAATGGACCTATTTATTTTGAAGGAAGAGTTCAGGGAAATTTGTTAACTCATCATAAAGGAGCTAAAGGGTTTGGATATGATCCTATATTTGTTCCTGAGGGAAAAGATAAGACATTTGCAGAAATGGATCCTCAAGATAAAAATAAAATTAGCCACCGAAAACAGGCTTTGGATTTATTTTTAGACTTTCTGAAAATGCCTGAAAAAAAATAATAATTTAATGATCTTTCATACATTTACTTTATAAAATAATAATTTGAGTACTTATTTAACGATATTAGGTTTTAATTCAGCAATTCCAACAATTAGTTCTTCGCCTACTGCACAACTTTTGGAGATGGAAGAGAGATATTTTCTAATTGATTGTGGTGAAGGAACACAAGTTCAGCTAAGGAAGGCAAAAGCTAAATTTTCAAGAATTAATCATATTTTTATTTCTCATCTTCATGGAGATCATTGTTTTGGGCTTCCTGGGCTTATTGCATCCTTTAGGTTGTTGGGAAGAGATACTCCTCTACATGTGTATGGGCCAAAAGGTATAAAACAGATGCTAGATACAATTTTTACCATTACAGAGACACATCGTGGTTTTGAGGTGGTTTATCATGAATTGGAACAAAATTCTTCCGAAAAAATATATGAGGATAATAGGGTGGAAGTCTATACAATTCCTTTAGATCATAGGATCTATTGTAATGGTTATCTTTTCAAAGAAAAACCAAAAGACAGACATCTTAATATGTCGGAAATTATGAAGTATGATGAAATAGAAGTTTGTGATTATCATAATCTTAAAGCAGGAAAAGATTTCGTTTTAAGTGATGGATATGTTCTCAAAAACGATGTGCTTACGACAGAGCCGGTGCCACCGGTTTCTTATGCTTTTTGTAGTGATACAAGATATCTTGAGAAGGTAATTCCAATTATTAAGAATGTGACAGTTTTATATCATGAATCTACTTTTCTTCATGATTTAAAAGAAATGGCAGATTATACCGGCCATTCTACTGCTATGGAGGCTGCAACAATTGCACAGAAAGCAGAAGTTGGTAAATTGATTTTAGGACATTTTTCAAACAGATATGCAGATCTTACTGTATTTACTGATGAAGCAAGAAATGTTTTTCCCAATACATTTTTACCCAAGGCTTTAGAGGTCGTGAAAATTTAGAGTTATGATTAATACTAAAGAACTGAAGAGTTTTCTTGATGAAAAGGCTGATCAATATAATAATATTGATTTCATTGGGGATGACCCTATTCAAATGCCGCACCGTTTTTCTTTACGACAGGACATAGAAATTGTTGCTTTTCTTGTGGCTACCATTTCCTGGGGGAATAGAAAATCGATTATAAGATCTGCTGAGAAGATATTGGAAATTATGGGAAATTCTCCCTATGAATTTATAATGAACTATTCTGAAAATGATCTAAAAAGCATTCAAGAAAAAAGCATTCACAGAACTTTTAATGGGCAAGATTTTATATACTTCATAAAACAGTTTAATAAAATTTATAGAAAAAATACAAGTTTAGAAGAGTTATTTATCCTTAACGATTCAGAAATTAATTTCTACCATGCTATTGAAAGGTTTAGGAATCAGTTTTTAGATATAGAAAAACATAGAAGTCATAAGCATGTAAGTTCACCTTACAAAAACTCTTCCGCAAAAAGGATTATTATGTTTTTACGCTGGATGGTTCGTAAAGATAAACGGGGAGTTGATTTTGGAATTTGGAAAAATATTGATCAAAAATATTTATCTATTCCTTTGGATGTGCATACTGGAAATATTTCTCGTAAATTAGGACTTATTTCCCGTACACAGAATGATTGGAAAACAGTAGAAGAGCTAGATGTAGTTATTCGAAAATTTGATAAGGAAGATCCTGCAAAATATGATTTTGCTTTGTTTGGTTTAGGAGTAACAAAAGAATGGGTATAAAAATATATAAAAAAATGAAGAAGTACAGTGAAAAAACGGATACTTTAGAAAAAATTGCCAACGGTATTACGTGGTGGATTGGCTCTATCCCATCTTTGATTGTTCATACTTTATTTTTTATTATTTCGTTCCTTCTTCCCCTTCTTCATATTGTGGAGTTTGATAAAATGTTGTTGATTCTCACAACTGTTGTCTCATTAGAAGCTATTTATCTGGCTATTTTTATTCAAATGTCAGTAAATAAAAGTCATGAGAAAATTGAAGATATTCAAGAAGATATAGAGGAGATCAGTGAAGATATTGAAGATATTCAGGAGGATATAGAGGAGATCAGTGAGGATATTGAAGAAATAAATGAAGATATTGAGGATATTCAGGAAGATCTTGAGGAGATCAATGAGGAAGAGGATGAAGAAGATCATAGTGAAAGAGCAAAAAATGTAATGCTTAAAAGTAACGTGAGTAGCAATAAAAATGAAATTAAAACTCTTAAAGATAAGATACACGAGCTTCAAAATAAAATTGATGAAATGAATAAAGAATGATTTTATTAGGATGATCAATGGATTTTGGCGTGGGATAGAGTCAATTTTGTCTTCATTACCCGGTAGGATTATGAAAAAATATTTCACAAAGTATGGGATTAATTGAAATTAATCCTTTTTTTTATTTATGAATTTTAATTTTTTTATTTAAATTGATAAATAAAAATAATTTGATTATTGTTGCTAATAATATATTAAAAATAGCTTATCTCATTATAAAAATCGGTATTTTTGGGCAAAAAACAAATAAATGTTAAATTTTAGATTGAAGCCTCCTATTTTTTTATTACTTGTATTATTTATCCCTACTATTATTTTTTCTCAACAAAATAGAAAATTGGTCTATAAAAATCCGAAAGCAACAGTAATGAAAGCGGGAGATTTTATAGATGTAAATGCAACCTCATATGTAGCATCAAGCTATACACCTGAACAACTCGTAAAAGATATTCTTATTAATGGAGGGACTACATGTGCAACAGCAAACGTTACCAATGTTACTATTAGTCCTAATCATGACGTTACGAATGAGAATCGATTTTGGGGTTATTTTAATAAAGGAACTACTAATTTTCCTTTTGAAGAAGGAATTGTATTGACGACAGGATATGCCAAACAGGCCGGAAACATTACGAAAAATACAGATCCCAACTTTACCTCCAATTTGGGGGCACGAATAGCATACGGACAAAGCGATCCCGATCTAGTGGCGGCAACTAATCCTTCAAGACCATTGCATGATGCAGTAGCTTTAGAGTTTGATTTTATTCCCGGTTCTAATCAAGTAAAGTTTAATTATTTATTTGCTTCTGAAGAATATTATAGTACATATCCTTGTCAATACTCAGATGTATTTGCGTTATTAATACGGCCTGTTTCTGGTGGCCCTTATGTAAATTTGGCAATACTTCCCAATAATGCGGGGCCTGTAAGAGTGACTAATATTCATACCGATACTCAGTTTAATGGAGTTAGCACACTAGCGTGTGGGGCCGTTAATGCTCAATATTTTGATGCATATAATACGGAGCCAATCGTTACTAATTATAATGGTAAAACAATTCCTTTGACAGCTGTTGCAGATGTCACTCCTGGCGTACCTTATCATTTTAAAATGGTTTTAGCAGATGCAGGAGACCAAGGGTTTGATTCTGCGGTTTTTTTGGAAGGAGGATCTTTTGATATAGGAATTAAAATTGTGGATGGTAATGGAACAGCTTTACCCGATACATTAAATATATGTGATAACATACCTCAGATCTTAACAGCTCAGGTTGCTACCGTTCCGGGAATGACATTTCAATGGTTTAAAGATGGGGCTATTATAAACGGAGCTACCAGTATAAGCTATACAGCCAATCAACCTGGAGTTTATGAAGTGAGGGTATCTATACCAGGCAATCAATGTTCCGGTTCAGCTGTGATTAAGATCATTGGAGGGATAACTCCGAATGCACAAAATGCGACCCTAAAACTTTGCGCGACTCCAACTGTGAATACTTTTAATCTTAATGATGCGACTCCTTTAATAACCACAACATCTAATGCGGTATTACGTTTCTATGTAAATCAGGCCGATGCCGATGCGCAAAACACTAATTATATTAGTGATGTGTCAAATTTTAATGGAAGCGATGGTCAGGTTTTATATGTTGTTGTTTCAAATGGAGGTTTTTGTAGTAAGAAAGTAACTTTAAGTTTAAGTAGAGAGGATACTCCTGTAGCTCAACTTGCAGCTACTCAAATGTCAATCTGTAAAGGTGAATCTGTTACTTTAACAGCATCAGGAGGCGTAACTTATGTATGGGATGACGCAACAACAACAGTTGCTACAAGAACGTTAAGCCCTAATGAAACAACTACATATATAGTATATGCTATTGGAGCAAAAGGGTGTAAATCTCTTCAGCCTGCTAGAATTACAATAGAAGTGGTTCCTGCTATTGTTTCTCATCTCTCCGGAGGAATGATATGTACTGGAGACCAGATCACTCTAGATGCAGGGCAAGGGCCAAACTATACGTATTTGTGGAATACAGGAGATACGAGCCAAACTATTACAGTGGCAACATCCGGGACTTATTCAGTAACTATTGATAATGGGGTTTGTACAAAAGTTTTTACTACCCAGGTTATCCAAGCTATTATTCCCGCAATTACTAAAGTAGATTATAATGAAAATGGAACAATGACCCTTACAGCTAGTAACCCAAGTAATGGTCCATTAGAGTATTCTGTAGATAATGGAATAGCTTGGCAAGATTCTCCTATTTTTTCTTCTATTCCAAAAAACAAATTGATATCCATTAGGGTAAGGGTGAAGAAAACAAGTTGTGAAGGTTTTCTCGAATACTTTACATTCGTCATGCAAAATGTAATTACACCGAATGGGGATAATATTAACGATAAAATTGATTTTAGCGGATTGATTGGGTTGAAAGACTTTAAAGCGAGTATATTTGACAGATATGGACGTGAAGTATATAAGGCTGAAAAAGTTCGCCCATTTTGGGATGGCTATTTCCAAGGGAAACGTTTACTTACATCGTCTTACTGGTATCAAATAACTTTTGAAGATCCGGCTAGTAAGCAATTAACGGTAAAAACAGGGTGGATTTTATTGAAAAATGTAGAATAATTTTTAATATATATAATAAAAGAGACTAACCTAACGTTAGTCTCTTTTAATTTAAATCAAAAAAATTACATTTTTGATAATGCAAATAATGGGCATTTAGAATTCAATCGAAAAAAATAGTAATTTTGTTTAAAATAATATAAAATGTTAAATTGGAGAATGCGAAATATATTTTTTGTTTTATTTTTGATGCTTGCTCATAATTTTGCTTTTTCGCAAAGAGGTGAAAGAGTAGAAAAAGCAGCAAAGCCCTCCCTACAGTCATTGAGAGCTGGTGCGTTTATTGATGTTAATGCTTCTGGATACCCTGAAACAAACTACACTATTGAGCAGCTCATAAAAAATGTACTTGTGGCTGGAGGTTCATGTAATGCAAATGTCATATCAAATGTAGTGGTGTCTCCTAATTTAGCGGCTACAGTTCCCAATAGAAGTTGGGGATATTTTAATAAAGGAGGAACAAACTTTCCATTTGCTACTGGGGTAGCCCTTTCTACAGGATTTGTTAGGAAGGCAGGAAACGTTTTTGAAGGAGATTTAAGTGATGCATTGAATACAGGAGGAGATCAAGATCTTGCGAATGCAATAGGAGTAGCTAATGCACAGTTGAAGGATGCTACATATATTGAATTTGATCTCGTGCCGGTTACTAATACCATATCATTTAGATATATTTTTGCTTCAAAAGAATACGATCCAAGTTATCAATTTGCTTGTGATAAGACAGATGGTTTTGCACTGCTTTTAAAGAAAGCAAGTGATCCGCCATCTTCATATACGAATCTTGCAGTGCTTCCTAATGGAGGGGGACCTGTAAGTGTGACGAATGTTCGTCCTGCTTATTCGCTCTGCGCTGCCCAGAATGTACAATATTTCGCAGGGATAAATACACCTCAAATTGAAACTAACTTTTCGGGACGTACAATTCCTCTCACCGCATCTGCTACAGTAACTCCTGGAGAAACATATCATCTTAAAATTGTGTTGGCAGATTATCAGGATAGGAGTTATGATTCCGGAGTTTTTTTGGAAGCTGGCTCTTTGAATTTAGGAGTTAAGATCCAGGATGGTTCAGGAAATACACTTCCATCAACAATTAACATCTGTGGAAATATATCTCAAACACTTGTGGCATCTAGCAATTTTACAGGGGCTAATTACCAATGGTTTTTGGGAACTAATCCCATTCCGGGAGCAACCGGTGCAAGCTATACCGCGACACAGTCGGGAACTTACACTGTGAAAGTTACTATTCCTGGATATCCATGTCCGGAAGAAGCGACGATTACTATTGTGGGAGGAGTTCCTCCGGTTGTACAGAATGCAACATTAACGGGATGTTATGTGGCAGGTAATATCACATTTAACCTTACATTAGCAGAATCGGCGATTACTTCCAATCCGGGAGCTACATTTGCTTATTATCTTAATCAAGCAGATGCTAATGCCGGAAATGCAAATACAATTCCTACACCTACCGCATATCCAAGTGCTGGGGGAACAATATATGTATTGGTAAGAAATGGATCTTGTTCCAGCATAGCTCAGTTACAGTTGGTAAAAGCACCTCAAATGACGGTTACAATAGTACCACCTATAAGCTTAACTTGCACCAATCCGCAAACGACCTTAGATGCTACATCTTCGGTGTATCCACCAGGAGCCACATTTAGTTGGACCACAACAGGAGGGAATATAGTGTCAGGGGGAAATACATTAACGCCAACAATAAATGCTCCGGGAACATATACATTAACAATCTTAAATACATATCAGCCAGGAAATGCCACTTGTACAGCTATTGGAAGTGTTACTGTAAGTGGTGATACAGCACCTCCTACGACTGGGCTTACCGCTACTAAAGTTAAGATTTGCGCGGGTGAATCTGTAACATTGACTGCATCTGGTGGGGCGACCTATAATTGGCAGAATGGTCTTACAGGAAATGGAGCTACACAAGTAGTAACTCCCACAGCGAATACAACATATACTGTTACTGCTGTTTCAGCTGGAGGTTGTGTTTCACAAAATCCTGCGAGTATCACTATTGAGGTTTTTCAACCTATTACGGTTCAAAATGCAACATTACTTAAATGTTATGAACCAGGTAATATAGTATATGATCTTACATCTGCAGAATCTCAGATAACAACAGCTTCAGGGATTACCTTTGACTATTATCTGGTTCAGGCTGATGCCAATGCTGGAAATACAAATACAATTCCGAATCCTACTGCATATTCAAGTGCAGGAAATCAAACCATTTATGTATTGGTTAAAAATGGAGGCTGTAGCTATGTAGTAACCTTGCAATTATTGAAAACAGCCGAAACCACTTTAAATATAGCCGCTCCACAAAGTATTACCTGTACTAACTCGCAAGTGACTTTAAATGCCTCGACATCCATTATACCAAGTGGCTCAACAATAACATGGACTACTACCGGAGGTAATATTGTATCAGGGGCTAATACTTTAAATCCTGTAGTAAATGCAGGAGGAACCTATACACTAACTGTGACGAATGTAAATCAACCTGGAAATCTGAATTGCACCTACACAAAAAGTATCAATGTAATTGAAGATAAAACACTTCCTGTTGCAGGAGTTACTTCATCGCATCAACAAATCTGCGTAGGGGAATCCGTTACATTAACGGCTACTGGTGGGGCAACATATAATTGGCAGAACGGCCTTACAGGAAATGGGAATACTCAAGTGGTTTCTCCATCAACCACTACAACCTATTCGGTATATGCTGTGGGAGCCAATGGATGTGTATCCACTACTCCGGCAACTGTTACTGTAGTTGTAGGACCTCCAATAGCTATGGTTGCTGCATCAAAAACTAAAATTTGCGCAGGAGAAACTGTTACATTAACAGCTTCAGGGGGGATTACATACAATTGGGTTGGTCTTAGCGGAAACGGAAACACTCAGATAGTTTCCCCAACGATTACAACGATTTATTCCGTATATGCATTAGGAGGAAATGGATGTAGTTCGGTAAAAGCAGCTGAAGTTACTATTGAGGTTGTGGCGGCAATTACTTCAACATTAAAAGATGTATATGTTTGTTCAGGAGATTCAGGAACACTAGATGCGGGAGCAGGAACTGATTATACGTATGTCTGGAATACAGGAGCTACTACACAAACGATTACGACGAATGTTACTGGTACATATAGTGTGACTATCAGTAATGGGGTTTGTTCTCGGGTTTTTACGGCTCAGTTGCTAAATCCTGAATTGCCTCAGTTTACTAATGTAGTCTATGAAAAAAATGTTCTTACATTAACGGCATCTAATCCTACGGGAGGCATTTTAGAGTATTCTATAAATGGTGGGGTAACTTGGCAAACATCAAATATTTTTAATAATGTACTCAATAATACAAATTATGACGTGATGGTAAGGGTTAAAGATGCTAAATGTAGTACATCATTACAATATTATACATTAGTTATAAGTAATGTGATCACTCCAAACCAAGATGGAAAAAATGATGTAATAGATTTTTCGGGAATAAGTAACTATAAAAACTTTGCGGCTTCTATATTTACTCGATATGGTCAGGAGATATTTAAAGCGACCTCAAATAATTCTATCTGGAAAGGAGATGTAAGAGAAGATAATCAACGTGTTTCTACGGCAACTTATTGGTATCAAGTACAATGGGAAAATCCGGCAAGTAAAAAATTAGAAATTCGTACAGGATGGATTTTATTGAAAAATAGAAACTAGAGATAATTTTAAATAAGTTTTTAAGCCTTCCAAATATTGGAAGGTTTTTTAATTGTATTGGTAAAATAAATAAATATTTATGTGATATGTTTAAAAAAAATTAAATTTGTTGAAACAAAAATATTATGAAGAAGTGTCTACTCTTTTTTTCTTTTTTTCTCATCTCATTTAATTTTTTTTATTCACAAATTGTTTATCCCCGAAAGGTTCCAAAACCCCGAACTAATTTAGCAAGCAGAGCAGGAGCTTTCATTGATGTAAATGCTCCAGGATATGCACCTTCGGGATATGATATTACCCAATTGGTAAAAGATGTATTAATATCAACGGGCTCGAATTCATGCGTTACCCCTAATATATCTAATGTACAAGTGAGTCCCAATTTGCTCGTATCTAATGCTAATAGATCGTGGGGGTATTTTCATAAAGCAGCAACTAATTTTCCATTTAAAGATGGGATTGTTCTAATAACAGGGAAGGCTAGTGAAGCAGGGAATGATTATATTGATGTAAATAGTCCCATAGGCTATGCTGTTGGTACTGGAAGTGATCCTGATCTTGTAGCGGCAACGAATCCCTCAAAACCACTTAATGATGCCGTTATTCTTGAATTTGATTTTGTACCCACTTCGTCTCAAGTAAAGTTTAATTATTTATTTGCTTCAGAAGAATATACAGGCTCTTTCCCATGTAGCTATTCGGACGCCTTTGCTTTATTGCTTAGACCTTCTTCAGGAGGACCATATCAAAATATGGCGGTACTTCCTAATGGAGCGGGCCCGGTAAGTGTTACCAATATTCACGCCGATACAGAATTTGATGGAGGTTCATTACAGTGTGGAGCTTTAAATGCTAACTTTTTTGACTCTTATAATACAGCTAATATAGAAACAAACTTTAACGGTAGAACAGTTCCCCTTACGGCAACAGCAACTGTTGTTCCGGGACAACAGTATCATTTTAAAATGGTATTGGCGGATGCCGGAGATAGAATTTATGACTCGGCAGTTTTTCTTGAAGGGGGATCTTTCAATATTGGAGTTGAATTATTAGACCCTTCGGGAACTACATTACCGGAAGAGATTAATGTATGTGATAATGTCCCACAAGTCATTACAGCTTCTGTAAGTGATCCTAATATGACTTATCAATGGTTCTATAATGGTGTACCAATTACAGGTGCTACTAGTAATACAGTAACAGCAGCACAGCCAGGAACTTATACTATCGAGGTGAGCTTTCCCGGTAACCCTTGTCCAGGAAAAGCATCCATTGAAATCCACGGAGGCACTACTCCTGTAGTTCAGGACGCAACTTTGCTTTTATGTACGACACCTGATATTACAACTTTTGATCTGAATAATGCGATGCCCTTAATCAGCACTACGACTGGAGCGGTATTTCGTTTTTATCAAACCTTAGCAGACGCTCAGGCACAAAATAATAACTACATTCAGAATATATCAAATTATAATGGAAATAATAATCAGATTTTGTATGTGGTGGTTTCTAATGGAGGATTCTGTAGTAAAATGGTTCAATTAAAACTATTAAAAGAAGTCACTCCAACAGCTCACATAGCAGCATCAAAATTAAAAATTTGTCCAGGAGAATCTGTGAACTTAACGGCAACCGGAGGAGCTACTTATCTGTGGAGTAATTTCTCCGGAACAGGAAATACTCAGACCGCTACATTGCATACGACTACCTTATTTACAGTATATGCTATTGGAGAAAAAGGCTGTAAATCATTGCAACCTGCTACTGTTACGGTAGAAGTGGTTCCGGAGATTGTTTCTTCGCTAGCAACAGTAGAAATGTGTATTGGAGATAGAGTAACGTTAGATGCTGGAACTGGACCAAATTACTCTTATTTATGGAGTACAGGGGAAACTACCCAAACAATTAATGTAAGTGATTGGGGGATCTATAGTGTTACTATTGATAATGGATATTGTACTAAAACTTTTACAGCAGAGGTAAGGGGAGCAGCTACTCCTTTTATTACAGCTTTGGATTACGCAAGCAACAGTCTAACTATTATTGCTGAGAATCCACCAATTAATAATATTAAAGGAATTTTAGAATATTCTATAGATAATGGCATTACTTGGCAAGAATCTAATGTATTTACAGGATTACAAAATAATACGTCATACAGTATTCAAGTAAGGGTAAAAGGAACTCATTGTGTAGGAGCTATTGAATTTTTCACCTTACAAATTTCCAATGTGATTACTCCTAATCAAGACGGAATTAATGATGTGTTGAATCTTACCAAATTAGTGGATTATAAAAACTTTACAGGGTCAGTCTTTGATCGATATGGAGCAGAGATATATAAATTTTCTAAACAAACTCCAATTTGGGATGGTACTCTAGGGGGTAAAAGATTATCAACGGGTAATTATTGGTATAAATTTAATTTTGAATACCCCAAGTCAAAAGTTCAAATGAACTGGACGGGATGGATTATGTTAAAGAATATAAAATAATATGGATTCTAATCTAAAAAAAACCTTTCAATTGAAAGGCTTTTTTTAGATAGTTATAGGCTTTCTTTCCAAAGTTGGGTGAAGGCTATAAAGTCTAAGACACTCAGTTCTTCGGCTCTTTTATCTAAGAAGATATGATCTTTCAAATTTTCGGGAATATTCAAAGGTTTCAATGCGTTGGAAAGTTTTTTTCTTCTCTGATTAAATCCGGTTTTTACAATTTGTTTAAATAGTATTTCATTACCTGCTAAACCTTCTTTTGGGTTTCTGGTCAATTTAATTACTCCAGATTTAACTTTTGGAGGAGGATTGAATACATTTTCATGAACTGTAAACAGATATGATACATCATAATAGGCTTGTACCAAAACTGAAAGAATACCATAGTCCTTTGTTCTCGGAACGGCTGCGGTTCTCTCGGCAACTTCTTTTTGAAACATACCAACCATCTCAGGAATTATATCATAGTGATCAATGATCTTAAATAGTATTTGAGAGGATATATTATAGGGAAAGTTACCAATAATAGCTATTTGTTCGCGTTGAATAAAGCCAAAGTCTTGTTTCAAAAAATCTCCAACAAAATTATCTTGAGTAATTTTTGAATAATTATTTTTTAAATACTCTATCGACTCGTTATCTATTTCTGCAAGATATGTTTTGTGGTCTTTTTCTAGAAGGTATTTAGTGAGGACTCCCATACCGGGGCCGACTTCCATTATATCGTTGTATCCTTCAAAGCTTAAGCCTTCTACAATTTTCCTTGCGATATTTTCATCAGTCAAAAAATGTTGACCAAGATGTTTTTTTGCTTTTACACTCAATGTTTTTATGATTTTATTAACAGTGATTTTTCTTTTTTACGTCACAAATTTCGGAAGTTTTTTTCTATTTTAGCCAAAAATTTTAATATTAATGGCTAAATCTGTAGATGAATTTAATAAGAAAAGACTTCGGTCTAGCAATATTACAGTAGTAATAAGTATTGCCTTAGTGTTATTTTTGTTAGGGTTAATGGGACTTATTCTAATTAATGCCCAAAAATATTCTGATTATATCAAAGAACAGCTGGTAGTAAATGCTTACTTTGATGAAAATTATGATGCTAAAGATTCTGTGAAAATTGCGAAAATGGAAGCAGAAACTTTTAAAGAAATCCAGACTTTGGCGCCTGTAAAGAAAGCGACTTATATTTCTAGAGAGATGGCGGCTAAAGAAGCTAAAAAAAGTATGGGAATTGATAGTGATGCTCTTTTTGAAGAAAATATTTTTCCTTCCTCTATAGAAATTGCCTTGAAACCCGAGTATGTAGATCCAACCAAAATCGATGAAGCAATTAAAATCATTAAATCAGTGCCTGGAATTATTGATGTGAAAAATGATAGCACTTTAATGGTTGATGTTTATAATAACCTTAGCCGGATTTTAAAATGGATACTTGGATTTTCTATTTTATTTTTAATTCTTGCAGTAGTTTTAATTAATAACTCAATTCGTCTTAAAATATTTTCAAAAAGATTTATTATTAAAACCATGCAATTGGTAGGGGCAAAAAGAAGATTTATCCTAAAACCTTTTATTATAGAAGCTATAGTATTAGGGGCTATTGGAGCTGCTATTGGACTTTTGACCTTATTCGGAGTTTGGTATTATTTCACTAGTCAAATAGGCTCTGTATTTGTTCAGGATAGTCAACAATATTTCTGGCTTGTTTTACTGGTATTATGTGTGGGAATCTTTATTACAGTTTTAAGTACAGTAATTGCTACATGGAGATTCTTAAAAACAAACGTTGATGATTTATATTACTCTTAAATATGAACAAAAAAACAAATAAATTTTCTGCATCAGATTTTGGTAAAGATACAGCGACACCGGAAGTAAATAATTTTTATTTTGGGCGTGAAAATTTTAAATGGATGCTGATAGGTTTGGTATGTATCGTATTAGGTTTTCTTTTAATGATGGGATCTGATGCCAATACAGTAGATGGAAAATTTAATCCAAACTCTTGGAATGAAGGGATTTTTTCTATTCGAAGAATCAGAATAGCACCATTATTGGTCGTTACTGGTTTTGTTATTGAAGTATATGCAATTTTAAAAAGAAAATAACAATAAATTTATTTTAAAGATTAAGAAATTGAAATTCAGATGGATCTGAGTTTTATAGTTTCTTAATCTTTACATTTTAATATATTATGGATGTAATCAAAGCAATTATTATTGCCATTATAGAAGGGCTAACAGAATACCTTCCTATTTCTTCTACTGCTCATATGGGTTTTACAGCTAATTTATTAGGCTTACCAGAAGATGAATTTTTGAAAATGTTTCAGGTTTCCATTCAGTTTGGAGCGATTTTGTCAGTTGTGGTAGCCTATTGGAAAAAATTCTTTGATCTCAATAACCTTCAATTTTATTTTAAGCTTGCTTTTGCAGTTGTACCAGCATTGGTTTTAGGATATTTGTTTGATGATAAAATAGAGGCTATTTTAGGAAATCAAATCGCTATTTCATCGGTTTTGGTTGTAGGCGGGGTTATTTTGCTTTTTGCTGATCAGTGGTTTAAAAATCCACAAATTGATGATGAGAAAGGAATTACCATAAAAAAAGCATTTATAATAGGTTTTTGGCAATGTTTAGCCATGATGCCGGGAACAAGCCGAAGTGCTGCTTCCATTATTGGAGGGATGGCACAAGGGTTAACAAGGAAAGCTGCAGCTGAATTTTCTTTCTTTTTAGCCGTTCCTACGATGTTAGCCGTTACTGTGTATTCTGTGTTCTTAAAAACATGGGGTAAAGAAACAGGAAATCCTCAGAAAGGATATGAAATGATTTTAGCTTCTCAGGATCATATTATGATTTTTATTATTGGGAATGTAGTGGCATTTATTGTTGCTTTAATAGCTATTAAAGCATTTATTGAACTCTTAAATAAATATGGTTTTAAACCTTGGGGGTGGTATCGTATTTTCGTTGGAGTAGCTTTACTCATTTATTTTTATTTCTTTAAATAAAAACATATAATTGATTCATGACTGCTGAAGAATTACAATCAGGGCATATATTTTTACTAGATAAACCTTTGGACTGGACTTCTTTTCAGGCAGTCAACAAGATGAAGTATAAGCTTAAAAGAGAATTTAATCTTCCTAAGAAATTTAAAATTGGACATGCTGGAACTTTAGATCCAAGAGCAACAGGGCTTTTGATTGTCTGTTGTGGTAAATTCACTAAAAAAATTCCGGAGATACAGGATGCTCCAAAGGAATATAGGACAGAAATTAAAATTGGAGTGCAAACAGAATCTTATGATACTGAAAAACCGGAAATATTGCCTCAAGATATATCAACTGTTTCGGAAGAACAAGTGTTGAAGGTCCTAGATAAGTTTATCGGAGAAATTGATCAAAAACCTCCTGTATTTTCGGCTATAAAAATTGATGGAAAAAGGGCTTATGATTTAGCCAGAGCCGGAGAAGAAGTTGAAATGAAATCTAGAAAAACAACTATTTTCTATATTAAAGACATACATATTGACTTCCCATTGGTAAGCTTTACAGTAGGATGCTCAAAAGGAACTTACATTAGGAGCTTAGCCCATGACATAGGCCAAGAACTAAATGTAGGAGCTTATTTAACACAATTAAGACGCACAAAGATCGGAGAGTATACAATTCAAAATGCAACTTCTGATTTTCTTGAAAATGATTTTAGATTTGAAACTTTAACAAGTTGTATTGATGCAGGAGAAGACACGTATTAATAAATATTTATCAGAAGTAGGTTATTGCTCTAGAAGGGCTGCGGATAAATTATTAGAAGAAGGTAGAATTACTATCAACGGGAAAATTCCGGAATTAGGAACAAAAGTTTCGGATGAAGATAAGGTTGAAGTAGATGGTAAGCCTATTCGTGAACCACAAGAAAGTCACGTATATATTGCTTTTAATAAACCGGTAGGTATTGTTTGTACAACGGATACTAAACGTGAAAAAAACAACATCGTAGATTATATTAATCACCCAAAGAGAATTTTTCCCATTGGTAGATTGGATAAGCCTAGCGAAGGATTGATCCTCCTAACGAGCGATGGTGACATTGTGAATAAAATTTTAAGAGCAAAAAACAATCACGAAAAAGAATATTTGGTAAGGGTTGATAAACCTATAAATCCAAGGTTTTTAGAAAAAATGCGAAATGGAGTTCCTATTTTGGATACAATAACGAAGAAGTGCGAAGTTGAAAAAATTGATGAGATGAATTTCAGAATTGTTCTTACACAAGGACTTAATCGACAAATCCGAAGAATGTGTGAGTATCTGGGATATGAAGTGAAAAAATTGAAAAGAATTCGTATTATGAATATTAAATTGGATCTGCCTGTTGGTAAATGGAGGGATTTGACAACTGAAGAAATTTCTACTTTGAATACATTATTAAAAGATTCTAGCAAAACAATAGACTAATTTTTAGATGAAAAAGCAGCAGGGGTATTTAAAAATTTTGGTGCTTTTATATTCAATGTCTAAGATTACTATTTTTTCTGCTTGGAGTATGTAGTTTGCCGTGAATAATTCGTCTTTTGGCTATATATAGGAAGTAAGCTATTTTAAATAAAGCTTCATCCTTGATTCATATTCGGGTTTTATTTTTAGTAATTTCCATATTTTATCATCGTCTGGATTGCTTATTCGATAAAAAATAATCTTATCAGCCGAGTATTTAAAATACGGATGATTTTTAAGCCATTCTTCCGGAGCATCTACTAATGTATATTTTGTAATGTTCGAACTGTTGAGCTGTGCAATAGAAATTAATTTTTGAACGAGCTCTTTATCTATGTTATAAGTATCTAATATTTGTTGCTTGTTCATAAATCCCCCTAATTTCTTTCTAAAACCAATAATAGAACCTGCGCTTTTTTCATCTAAACCAAATTCTAGTAACTGTCTAAAAGTAGCAATATTGAGGTCAAGTTTTGAAAAATCAGTTTTTTCTTGTTTTAATTCTGCCTTTGGAGTCTCAGAAGAATTGATTTTTAATGGGCTTAGTTTTATGTAGGGTTTTAGCTCGTTGAATTTCTCAGTAGAAATAACAAAACACTTTTGGATTTCTTCTATATTTTTAAAGCTTCCGTGTAAATTTTTATCGCGGTAATTAATAATCACTTTCGCCTGATTCTGAGTAAAACCTAAATTTTCCCAACCATTGGTATCTAATGTATTAGGATCAAAGTAATAGTATTGAATATGCTGCTTTGTTTGTTTAGAAGAGGTCTCAGGAGTTGTTTTTTTATGAGTTTCAGGAAGTAAAATATAAGATTCTAATTCTAAAAATTTTTCATTAGAAATAGCAAAACACTTCTTAAGTTGTTCTTTAGAAACAAATTTTCCTCCCACTATTTTTTTATAATTGAGAATTGTAACGGCTTGTTTTTCAGAAAAGCCTAATTTTTGCCATTGCTCGTCATCTAAATCATTAGGATTAAATTTCGATACATGGAGGGATGAGATCTCTTTTGAAATGAATTTTATATTGGAAAAGTCCTCTTTTTCTCTACCCGAATATTTTTGAAATGCAAATATAATAATGAGCAATATTCCTAATCCGGCTATCTTTTGGTAATAGCTCTTTTTCATCATGCGGTAAACTTAATAATAAAATTATGCTTTTCAAATGATGAATGGCTAAAATTAAATTTTGATATGATCTTCAGAAAAAGTAAGGAGATCAAGTTGGTAAAATAAATTTGAATGACCGATTCAGATAATTTTTTATATTATTCACTGTCCTTTTCTACCAAGGATTCTTTAAGTTTTAAAAGTTCAGCTTTTATAAACTCTAATCTATCAATCAAAGTAACCGTCTCAGAGATTTTATTATTGGTCGTAAGAGCAATCCGAGCCCCATCAAGAGTATATCCCTTTTCTTTAACTAAATGATAAATTATCTGAAGATTTTTTATGTCTTCAGGGGTGAAGTATCGATTGCCTTTTTTATTTTTTTTAGGCTTAATAATAGGGAATTCTTGTTCCCAATAACGTATTAATGAAGTGTTTACGTCAAATGCTCTCGCGACTTCTCCAATGGAATAATATAGCTTATCGGGTAAATTTATCTTCATTTTTCGAATCAAAAACCCAAATATAGAGATTTTTTAAAATTTATTACAAACAGAGGTAGTAAAATATTTGTTTGCAATCTCATAAAAATGAATGAAAATCAGTCAAAATGTTAGATGATTTTCTTGCATATATTCATAACATTATGCGTAAATATTACTGTTTTATTGATAGTATTATTGCATATTCTGTAAGAACAACTTTTTATATTTGATTTTATATATTGTAGAGTATATCTTACTTAAAAGTTCATCGTATGAAAAATATTTTCAGCCTAAATTGGTTTGGTTTGATTTTAGTATTATTAAATTGCAAATCAATAAATTATAATGATATGTTTTATAATGGTGTACAGCCGGAAAGAATCTCTGATAAATTTAGTTTTACAGAAGGTCCAGCTTCGGATGAAGATGGAAATGTCTACTTTACGGATCAACCAAATGATAAGATTTATTATTGGGATTGGAAAACCAATACAATCATTGAGTTTTTAGATAAGACCGGAAGAGCGAATGGGGCTCATTTTGATAAAGATGATAATTTGATAACTTGTTCTGATGATCACGGTGAAATTTGGAAAATTTCCAAAGACAAAAAGATTCAGGTTGTACTGAATAATTTTGAAGGTAAGAGGTTGAACGGACCTAATGATGTATGGAACGATTCTTTGGGAGGAATGTATTTTACAGATCCCTTATATGAAAGAGAGTATTGGGTTAATTTTAAGCAAGAGATTCCCAATAGAAGTCTTTATTATATGAATAAGGCAGGGAAAATTACAAAATTGGAAACTTTTATTCAGCCCAATGGAATTGTTGGAAGTGAGAAATTTAGGAAGTTGTATGTTTCAGATATTGAGGCGAAAAAAACATATGTGTATGATATTCTGGGAGAAGGAAAATTATCTGAAAGAAAACTATTTTGTGAAATGGGTTCAGATGGAATGGCCCTGGATAAACATGGAAATTTATATCTTACAGGTGATGGAGTACATGTGTTTAACAGAGAGGGTAAAAAAATCTATCATATTCCTATTCCTGAAAAATGGACTTCAAATATAACGTTTGGAGGGAAGCATCATGATATTTTATTTATTACCGCCTCGAAATCAGTATATACGTTACCCACTAAGGTAAGCGGTGTTAAATAAATAGGAAATTGAGGATGAGATTTTTAATAGGTCTTATCCTCAATTTATTATAATTTTAATAAGCTACTTCCATTTTTATTTTTTTCCCTTTCAATTTTTCGTTACTTAATTTTTTAAGGATATGATTTATTTTTTTTCTTGAAACCGCTACATAAGAACTGGTATCTTTTACTTCAATTAAGCCAATGTCTTCTTTTTGAAGCTCTCCTTTTTTAATAAGATAGCCAACAATATCTACTTTGTTTACTTTATCTTTTTTTCCGGCACTAATATATAAGGTTTGGAAAGGTGTTTTTTCCGGAGCATTATTGAAGTCCGTAACGTTTTCCTCAGGAATAGTATTTTTAATAAAAGGAAAATTTTCTTCTTCGGTCATAATTAAATAAACAAAACCTTTTGCATTCATCCTTGCAGTACGACCGTTTCTATGGATAAAAGCATCTTCTTTAGGAGGTAATTGGTAATGAACAATCGATTCGACTTCGGGAATATCTAGTCCCCTTGCTGCCAAATCGGTGGTTATTAATACTCTTGCGGAGTCATTTCTAAATTTTAACAGAGCACGTTCCCTTTCATCCTGTTCCATTCCTCCGTGAAATGTTTCTCTGTCAATTCCTTTTTGTCTTAGCAATTCAGAAATGCGATCTACAGCATCACGGTGATTACAGAAAATTAAAGTTCTTTTATTTCCGATTTTGCAAATTAAATGAAAGAGTGTATCCAGTTTTTCTTCGGAGGTTGTGATGACTTTTTTTAACTGAATATCAGGCTTCACTTCAGCTAATTTTAAAAAATCAATCGTCTTTTCATTTTTTAATCCGGTAAATGTTGGAATTTTATCCATCGCAGTTGCGGAAGTAAGAACTCTTTGCGATATATTTTTTAAAGAACGAATAATATATTCCATATCATCATGAAATCCAAGCTCTAAAGCTTTATCGAATTCATCCAAAACTAATGTTTGAATTGTTGTAGGATCGAAATTATTATTACGTAAATGATAAACAATTCTTCCCAGGGTTCCAATGAGGACAGCCGGAGCTTCAATCAGATTATTCATCTCAATTTTTTTATCATGACCGCCGTAGCAAACAGAAACTTTATATTCTGTTCCCATGGTTTTGAAAACCTGTTCAATTTGTAATGCTAATTCTCTTGCTGGAACTAAAATCAAAGTCTGAATTCCTGTTCTGTTTTTTTCCAAGTTTCTAAGAATAGGAAATAAAAATGCTAATGTTTTACCTGAACCTGTGGGAGAAAGTAGAACAACGTCATTTTGGTTTTCAGTGGCTTTATAGGTAGTTTTTTGCATCTGATTCATATCCTGAATCTGCAATTTTTTGTAGATTGACTGTAATTCCATCCTGCAAAGGTAATAAATTTAGAGGCTTAGGATTAAAAACACAAATTATAATAATTACAGATTTTTATGGGATTATTGATTTTTAATGAGTAGGAGCGAATCTTAATGGCTTTAAATCTGTTGTTTATCTTAAATAAATTCAGTATCTTTGCACCCACTTTTTGTGGGAAAGGTTTGAAATAGTAAAATATTAAATATTAATAACTTCCGTATTTTTCAATCCACATTTATTCAAACCGTTGGAAGAGAAGGAATACAAATTTTATTAGAATTATGTCAAAAGAGACAAATTCAGCAGAATTATTATTAAACCAAAACGTAGCACCTGAACAATTTGACTGGGATTCTTTCGAATCGGGTCTTGATGCTGATGCTAGAAAAGAGAAAAGTGATTTAGAAGAAATCTATAATGGTTCTTTAAATAACTTAGACGATAACGACGTTCTAATTGGTAAAGTTGTAAGATTAACTGATAAAGAAGCTATCGTTGATATCAACTTCAAATCAGAAGGTGTAATCTCTTTGAACGAATTCCGTTACAACCAAGGTCTTCAGGTAGGTGATGAAGTAGAAGTAATGGTTGATAAAAGAGAAGACAAAACTGGTCAGCTACAATTATCTCACAAAAAAGCAAGAACACTTAAAGCTTGGGATAAAGTAAACGAACTTCACGAAACAGGTGAAATCGTTAACGGTTTTGTTAAGTCTAGAACTAAAGGAGGTATGATTGTTGACGTTCATGGAATCGAAGCATTCTTACCAGGTTCTCAAATTGACGTTAAGCCAATCAAAGATTACGATCAGTTCGTAGGAAAAACTATGGAGTTCAAAGTTGTGAAAATCAACCCTGAATTCAAAAACGTAGTAGTATCTCACAAAGCATTGATCGAAGCAGATATCGAAGGTCAGAAAAAAGAAATCATTTCTCAATTAGAGAAAGGACAAGTTCTTGAAGGTACTGTTAAGAATATTACTTCTTACGGTGTGTTCATTGACTTAGGTGGAGTAGATGGATTGATCCATATTACGGATCTTTCTTGGTCTAGAGTAAATCACCCATCTGAAATCCTGGAGGACGGACAAACTGTAAAAGTTGTAATCCTTGATTTTGATGATGAGAAAACAAGAATCCAATTGGGTATGAAGCAGTTAGAGCCACATCCATGGGATGCGCTTTCTGCTGACCTTAAAGTAGGAGATAAGGTAAAAGGAAAAGTAGTAGTTCTTGCTGATTATGGTGCATTTGTAGAAATTGCTCCAGGTGTAGAAGGTCTAATCCACGTTTCTGAAATGTCTTGGTCTACTCACTTGAGATCTGCTGGTGATTTTGTAAAAGTAGGAGATGAAGTAGAGGCTGAAGTATTAACTTTAGATAGAGAAGAAAGAAAAATATCTCTTGGTATTAAGCAATTATCTAAAGATCCATGGGAAAATATTGAAGCTAAATATCCTGTAGGATCTAAGCATGTAGGTACTGTAAGAAACTTTACTAACTTCGGAGTATTTGTTGAGTTAGAAGAGGGAATTGATGGTCTAATCTACATTTCTGATCTTTCTTGGACTAAGAAAATCAAGCACCCGTCTGAGTTCTGTGCAGTAGGTGATAAACTGGATGTTACCGTTCTTGAATTGGATATTCAAGCAAGAAGATTATCTTTAGGTCATAAGCAATTGACTGAAAATCCATGGGATACATTTGAAACTAAATATGCTGAAGGAACAATACACGCTGGTAAAGCAGTAGAAGTTCACGATAAAGGAGCTTCTGTTCAATTTGAAGATGTTGAAGTAGAAGCATTCTGTCCTTCAAGATTATTAGAGAAAGAAGATGGATCTAAAATCAAGAAAGGTGAAGAAGCTGACTTTAAAGTAATTGAATTCAATAAAGAATTCAAGAGAGTAGTAGTATCTCACACTGGAATCTTCAGAGATGAGGAAAAGAAAAATGCAAGAGAAGTTTCTAAAAATGTAGGGTCTTCATCAAATAATGAAGAAAGATCTACTCTTGGAGATATCGATGCATTAGCAGAATTGAAAAGAAAAATGGAAGAAGGTAAATAATCTTCAACTATATAAGAACCGAGGCTGTCCCAAAAGGACAGCCTTTTTTTATGCACTTATAAGAGTTGTTACTTGTTGCATACTATTTATTGCATTTTAATTCATTAAATAGTGATATAAAATATGTATTTTTGGCTGTTGAATTTAGAAGAAAATCATGATATACTAACGGGGAAGTTTCCATGGAACGTAGAAATAATCAGCTAAAGTTTATAATAGTATTTTGAAAGTTAATTATGGATATACTATTAATTTCTATCAAATCATTCTATGAAGAATGTTGGTAAATAGTCAATACTTCTATGTACTATTTGGAATTGTAAATACCCAAAATCAAAACCCTTATATGCTAAACAAAAAAATAACACATAATACATGCTCTATAAATAAAAAATTAGTGCGTGATATAGCATATGATATTCTGGCAAATGTTATGCAGTTTCGTATTACAAAAGAGGATGAGTCCATATACTGTAATATACCCTGTAATAGTTGTTATGAACCTCACATTTCCAAGATTATCAATTCGATAGAAAAGAGCGAACCTATTTTGTTTGTATTACCTGCATTTCCGGGTAAATCTCCTAATCCTCAAAAAGTCTTAGGACCATTGCCGGATATGGCAGAACGATATTCATTACAATTTCTAAATGATTTATGTAAATCCATACAAAAAATATACTCTCCAGGAGCGCGCATATTGATATGCTCAGATGGTAGGGTATTCAGTAATGTGATAGGAATGAAAGATTCGGATATTACCTCCTATCAAAAGGAGTTGGATTCAATAATTAGAAAGCTTGAACTTACATATATATCAACATTTCATTTAGATCAGTTGTATGGAGGAGATGATTTTGAGAGTATGAGGCATGATTTAATGAAAAGTTTTGGAAAGCCTATTTCTTTATTAAAAGAAAAGGTTTCCCGTGGTATTAATGAATATGGATCTAGAGAAGATAAAGAAGCTAACCGTATGTATAGGAGTATTACAAAATTTTTATTTGAAGATTCACTGTATCCGGGACAGCCAAAATCTAGAACCGAAATTCAAAAAGATGCTAAAAAAAGAGCGTATAGTGTAATCCAATTAAGTAATGCCTGGAGTGATTTTATCGCCCAAAATTTTCCTGAACATGTACGACTCTCCATTCATCCTCAAACATGTGGCGATGTAAAAATAGGAATAAAATTGTCAAATGAAAGTTCAATAACTCCGTGGCATGGGGTTGCCTTAAATATAAAGGGCAAAATTATGTTTGTCAAGCGATTTGAAGCTGAAAAACTAAAAGCCCAATTAGTATATAATGAAAATGCCCAACCGGATTATTATATACTGTAAATCAATGCTTATCCTGATCAATTTTAAATAAGAATGAAATATAAAATTACCCATCTCAAACCATTTGGAATCCTAATAGAAGCGGATAATGCAGATTATCATATTGAAAAGCTCAGTACCGAACTTTTAAAAAAGTACGTAGATGAAGAAAAACTTGTAGTCATCCGGGGATTTAGGACATTTTGTTCAGCACATGATTTTGCAAACTATTGTGAACGTTGGGGAGAAATAAGTGTATGGCCATTTGGAAAAGTTCTGGAGCTAGTAAGACAAAACAATCCTGAAGATCATATTTTTGATAATAATTATGTGCCTTTACATTGGGATGGTATGTATAGACCCGAAGTTCCGGAATATCAAATTTTTCATTGTGTAGACTCTCCGAATTTAGATCAAGGAGGGAGAACAACTTTTACGAATACAGCTCTAGTGATTGATCAATCTCCAGTAGAATGGATTGAGTTATGGAAAAAGATTACTGTGCGTTATACCCGCAAAATGGAATTTTATGAAAGTACTACAACTTCACCGATCATTACCCGTCATCCCTATAAAGATCAATTGATTATGCGTTACAATGAGCCGCCGGAAAAAGATATTCCTGATTTTATTAATCCACCTATTATAGAATTTTTAGGAGTAGAAGACAATCAATTAGATGAAATTCAACTCCAGTTAAAAGAATCATTATATAGCCCACAAGCATATTATGCGCATACATGGCATAAAAATGATATTGTTATCTCCGACAATTTTACTCTTTTGCATGGACGAGAAGTATATGCAAAAGATGCTCCTCGTCATTTGCAGAGAGTGCATGTGAATAGCTCACCTGCTTTTAAAAATCCAGGTTTAGAATCATACAAATGAGTACTCAACGAGTAGATGTAATTATTATTGGAGCCGGACCTGTTGGATTAATGTGTGCTTATCTTGGCCAGATCTGTGGTTTGCGCACCATGATTATCGATAAATCTCCAGGTCCTTTAGAGGTGGGTAGGGCTGATGCTTTGAATGCCCGTACTTTGCAACTCTTTGAATTGGTCAATTTATTTAAAGAACTTTATCCTTTAGGAAAACCTTGCAATACAAGCTCCGTATGGAGTAATGGAAGATTCACATCCCGGCAATCTACGTGGTGGAATGAATTGGAAGGCTGTTTACATAAACACTTTCTTATGCTTGGCCAATCTTATGTTGAAAAGCTGTTGAGTGAAATTCTTGAAGAGAGAAAAGCGGGGGTTAATCGTTTAACGATAGTGGAGAATATTGAGTTTTTAAGAGATGGTTGTGTAACGAGTCTTTCAAATGGAGAGATTATTCAGTCTAGCTATGTTATTGGTGCGGATGGATCTCGATCAAAAGTTCGAAGTCTCTTTAATATACCATTTGATATTATACGTCCCCAACTCATATGGGCAGTAATTGATGGAATTATAGATACCGATTTTCCAAAAGTACCAGAAATTATAACCTTTCAAACGGATACTTCAGACGTGGCTTGGATTCCTCGTGAAGGAGAAATTGATAGGTTTTATGTAAGAATGGATAAGAAAGATTTTAGTATGGAGGAAGTTATTGGTAAAATTAATCATGCAATCAAACCTCATACACTAAAATTTAAAGAAGTTGTTTGGTTTTCGCAATTTTCAGTTAAAGAATCTGTAGCAGAAAAATTCCATGTAAATAAGAAGGTATTTCTTGCTGGTGACGCTTGTCATATTCACTCGGTTAATGGAGGGCAGGGGCTCAATACAGGCCTTGCGGATGCATTCAATCTTATGTGGAAACTTAATATGGTAATTAACTTTAATGCACCCACTGAACTTTTGCAAACTTATGAAGATGAACGTAGGCCAATTGCTCAAAGTGTTATAAAGGCCTCTGGTGATCTTGTTCGCTCTACTAAATATTCGAATAAAGGAACTCATGCGGAGGACTATGTAAAAACAGTACAGAAATATGCTGGAAGTATAACCGGAATGGGAATTCGCTATGGAGATCAGGGAATATCGGGTTCTAGGATATTTGATTTTAAAATGTATAAGGGGAGTATTGAAACACGATTATATTCGATTTTAAACTATTCACATTTCACGTTGTTGATTTTTGGAGATATAGAGTTGAGTTTAGATATACCGGAGTTTGTAAAAATAATTCAGATTTATTCACAAAAGCAATCCACACACTTTTGGGCAGATAATACTCCTTATGAAGATAAAGCAATTTTAGTAAGACCGGATTCATATATTGAATCTTGTACATCTTTGGAAAATGTAGAATCGATCTTATTTGATTATTTAGCTAGAATATATGCCATATAATAAATAATAGAAAAAGACTAAATAACATTCTTTTTTCTTAGTCACTTTAAACTAATAGAGTTTTTTAATTTAAAAAATAACATATGAACAGACCTGTTATTATTATAGACCCTCTTTCATCGGGGGTAGAATTAGCGCCTACGTTTAAAAAGTGGGGAATACCGTCAATAGCTGTTACCATTGGATCTATAGAGAGGATTGGTTATGGGACGCAAATCCAAACTTCGGATTTTACCGAAATTATTATGGATCAGCCCAATCTTGTTGATATTCTTAGAGAATATAATCCGCTTGCCATTCTTCCGGGTACGGACAAGGCAGTTCCGTTAGCTGAGCATCTTGCTTCGATCTTAACTCCTGAATTTGCTAATGATCCAGGGAAAGTATTAAACAGAAAGCATAAAGCTCTTATGCAGAAAACGTTACATGAATCGGGGGTTCCATGCCTTAAAACGATTAATACTTCATGTGAAAATGAAGTATTAGATTGGGTTAAAGAAAATGATTTAGAGGAGTCTTCATTGATATGTAAACCGCCGCTTTCTGCGGGTAGTGATAAAGTATTTCACATTCCTGCAAAAGGTGATTGGAAAAAAGCTTTCAACCGTATATTAACAGAACCTTCTAAAATTACAGGAGTGGTTAGTGATACCGTTGTCGTTCAGGAAGAAGCTATAGGGACTGAATATGCAGTGGGTACTGTATCTGCGAACGGGAAACATTATTTAGCTCATTTAGTTAAATACAATAAAATGTGGTTTAATGATCGTAAAACGGTTATTGATTATGTGGAATTTGTTCCTTATGATGAAGAAATGTATGGAGAATTATTTGAGTATACGAAAAATTGTTTAGATGCAATGGGAATTCGTTGGGGAGCTGCTCACAATGAAATTATGCTTACCGAGAAAGGACCTCGTCTTATAGAAACAGCAGCAAGAATGTGTGGAGGACCTTCTGTAAATTATACTAGACAAGCGACGGGTAGCAGCCAGGCAGATAAACTGGTAGAGGCATTAGTTAATGGAGATGTTATGACAAAAGAGTACACGCTAAAAACACCTATGATGAGTGTCTTTTTGAAATCACCAGTGAATGGAGTTGTCTCAAACTCTGAAGTATTAACTGAAATATCCCAATTACCGACCTTATTTAATAAACATATATGGTTTAAAAATGGTGATATGGTTCCAAAAACGGAAGATTTTCTAACAAGTATTGGGATGGTTGCATTGTGTGGGGACCGTGATTCTATCTTGTCAGATTATGAAAAAATACGAAATATGGAATCCGAATTGGTTATCTCTGAAGTAGATTAAATCATAAAATTATTTTAATGATAAATGTTATATTGTTTGCGTGATATTTAGTATATAATGATTAATGTAATGTTTGAATTAATAAAAATTAGTTGTATGATTAAATTTTTATGAAATATTTATTAATTGTGAAATTAATAACGGATAGGAAGTTTTTATTTAATCTTTTCTGTATTTTCAATTAAATATATTTTTATTTTAAACCAAATTACACTTCATATTTTTTATAATGCCCCTAAAAATATTTATAATTTTTAGGGGCAGTTTAGTAAAAATAAGCTTTCATATAGGCTGTTTTAGAATTTTTGTTTGAAAAATAGAATCTTAAATATTCAAGAGATTTAGTAAAAAAAAGATAGGATATTTATCAAACTAGTGTGAATAATTTGTATTTTAGTACTTAAAATATTATATATGAAAAAACTAATCTTACCTATTTGCGTAGCATTACATGCAATTTTCCCATCTTATTTATTATCTCAGAATTCAGAAAATCTTATGATTAAAGATTATATTTCAAAAAATATGATCAATGAATATAAGAAACATGATCTTATGGATTTTGCAATTGAGAACAGAGATGCTTCAAAATTCTTAAATGGAAATGTGGTGAAGTTTCACCAAATGTATAAAGGGATTCCTATTTATAATTCTGCCGGATCCGCTCTGATTAAGGATAATGAGATTATATATTATTCTGATAATTTTTTAAAAGATTATAATGCTGTCGTAGGAAATAATGTATCTGTGAATAAAGTGGCAGCAATTCAAAAGATTGCTGATCACCTACAAAAAGAAAGTATTTCCTCATATCCGGTACTAGGATTTTATGACGCATCACCGGAAAATACTCAAGTAGCCAAGCAACGGTTAGTTTATTATAATGATAATAATAATTTAATATTAGCATACGAATTTATCGTTCGTGAGCCTAAATCATCAAACTTATGGAATATCTTACTAGATGCCAATGATGGAACTATTATTGATAAAGTCAACTTAAATTTATCTTGTAACTTTCATAGTGATGCATACAAGCACATGGATGAAGAACATCAAAATAATATTCCAGAATCTTATGTAAGTGAACAAAATATTCCTTTTTTAGCACCAGATAACGCTACCTATAATGTGTTTGCTTTACCTACAGAAGCGCCTACATTTGGATCCAGATCAATTCTTAGTAACCCATGGATACTTTCTGCATCTCCTGAAGGATGGCATTCAGATGGGACAAATCATTATACCATTACAAGAGGAAATAATGTATTTGCATATGAAGACTCTGGCAATCAGAATTCACCAGGATCTTCACCGGATGGAGGCCCATCTAGGAATTTTAACTTCTCTTATAGTATTAATGCTACTCCTTTGGCTAATCGAAATGCCGCTATTACCAATTTATTTTACATGAACAATAGAGTTCATGATATATTCTATAAACTTGGCTTTACGGAAGCAGCAAGAAATTTTCAAAAAAATAACTTTGGAAGTGGAGGTACAGGAAATGATCATGTGGAAGCAGAAGGACAAGATGGTGGAGGATTGAATAATGCTAATTTTGGGACACCGCCAGATGGAAGTAATCCGTATATGCAAATGTATCTATGGTCAACAATAAATAAACAGTTTTTCTATAATTCACCAGGTTCGGCACAACCACGTAATCCTAATATCGGCCAAGCCGAGTTTGGAAGCCCTCTTAATGGAACGGGAGTTACTGCAAACGTTGTTTTGCCAGCTATATTTGATGGATGCTCAGCAATGCCTGCAGGTTCATTAGCCGGTAAAATAGGTTTGGTAGAAAGAGGAAATTGCAATTTTACAGTAAAGGTAAAAAATGCGCAAAATGCAGGAGCAGCAGCCGTAATTATTTATAATAATGCACCTAATGGCTCAGCATTAATAAGTATGGGTGGAAGTGATGCCACAATTACTATTCCTTCCATACTTATTACGAATGATGAAGGTGTTTATATTAAAAGTCAAATTGCGGCCAATATGAACGTAAATGTTACTTTAAAAAATGACCCTTCAACGGCTGTTACGCCAGATGGAAGTTTTGATAATGGTATTATTACTCATGAATATGGACACGGTATATCCAATAGATTAACAGGAAATGGATATAGTTGTTTAAATTCATCCTTAGATAAAGAACAAATGGGAGAGGGGTGGTCCGATTTCTTTGCTATAATGCTTACGAATAAACCTGGAGATAATGCTTTGGTTCCTAGAGGAGTAGGGACTTATGCTATAGGACAAGGAACTAATGGTAAAGGTATAAGGCCTGCTGCATATTCTCCTAATTTTTCTGTCAACGATTATACATATGGAGATACTAATGGATTAGAATTAAGTAGTGGATCTTCCACTGTACCCAATGTTCATGCTATTGGATTTATTTGGGCTACCATGTTATGGGATCTTCATTGGAAGTATGTAGAGAAATATGGATATTCATCAGATGTAATGGCAAATACGACAAGTGGGAGTTCAAGGGTTCTTCAGTTGGTTACAAATGCATTAAAATTGCAACCGTGTAATCCTACATTTGTAGATGGAAGAAATGCAATCTTAGCTGCTGAGCTAGCGGCAACATCAGGAGTTGATAAATGTATGATTTGGAGTGCTTTTGCAAAAAGAGGATTAGGGGTAAATGCATCTGCTGGATCAAAAACAAATATTAATGATCAAACAGAAAGCTTTGCAGTACCTGCGGAATGTAATTTATCGCAATTAGCGACAGATGAAGTGAAAGGAGTGAAAAACACAATCTCTATCTATCCAAATCCTGCCAAGAATGAATTTTATATTAATTTCCCAAGCAATACTATGGGAAAAGTAAGTGTTGAAATCTATGATATGTCAGGAAAATTGCTTTCTTCAGAGGATAAAATATCTCCTGATACTAAAAAAGCTATCTCTACAGAGAAATTAATCAATGGAACTTATATGATTAGAGTAAAAGGTCTAGGCTTTGATGCTACTTCAAAAGTCATTATTAAAAAATAGATCTAAAAAATTGATTAAAAATAGCCGTAAACTTTGTTTGCGGCTATTTTTATTAATCTATGAATAGTATTCTTTTAAAAGATTTAAATTAATATATGTAACTTTGCTGACTTTTTAAAAAATCATACATTATGAAGAAGAATATATTGAAAGGCGTTTTATTCGTAGGTGTTGGAGCAAGTATATACGGGATGCTAGCGACGTTTGTTAAGATGGCTTATAACGAAGGATATACCACTTCGGAAGTTACAACTTCTCAGTTTTTATTGGGACTAGTAGGGCTTTTAACACTTAATTTTATCCAAACGATGACTTCCAAGAAAGCCTTGTCTTCACCAAGCTCTAAAGAGATAAAGCAGCTTATGTTGGCAGGAACATCTTTAGGAGGAACAAGTTTGTTTTATTATTTGGCTGTTCAATATATTAATGTTTCCATTGCTATTGTATTGCTTATGCAATCTGTTTGGTTCAGTGTGGTAGTAGAGAGTTTTATCACTAAGAAATTACCCAATAGCCGGAAGGTAGTCTCGGTGGTTATAGTATTAATAGGAACAATTTTAGCGACTAACATTATTAATGAGAAGATTGAGATAGACTGGCATGGTGTCTTTTGGGGGCTTATGGCAGCTGGGTCTTATACTTTAACCATGTTTACTTCCAATACGATAGCTAATCATTTACCTGTTTTGAGAAAAAGTTTGGTGATGTTGTCGGGAGGAGCAATTATTGTATTTATATTCTTATTTTTTGCACAAATAGGACCTTTTTATTTTGATAATTTACAATCCTTTTATTTAAATTTTACAGATAATACAACGCATATTCATTCATTTAATTATTCTATTCTTTGGACGTACGGTTTTGTACTTGCTCTGTTTGGAACAATCATACCTCCGATATTATTTAATATAGGATTTCCAAATGCTGGACTAGGATTAGGCAGTATTGTTTCATCCTTGGAGCTTCCTGTTTCTGTTACCATCGCATATATGGTATTAGGAGAGAATGTTTTTCTTACACAATGGTTAGGAATTGCATTAATTCTTTTTGCAATTGTTTTGATGAACTTACCTTCAAAAAAAGAATATGTATTAGCGGAAGTTTCTTAGAAATTTATAATTAAGTTAAAATAATCATGTATTACTGTTTCTTTTGAGACGGTTTTTTTATTTTAGCATCTAAAAATAAAATTTCATGAAATATTTTAAAAACATTGTGGCTGTAGTAATGTTATCCATTTTTCCTCATCTGTTACTCTCTCAAATGAGACCCTTGGATCCTATGCTTTCTGATTATCAATATCCTTTCGATGTGCATTTCATGAATATAAAATCTCAAAATAATGAGTTAAAAATGGCGTATATGGATGTATGGCCAAAAGTATCAAATGGTAAAGTTGTACTGCTTCTTCATGGGAAAAACTTTAACGGAGCCTATTGGAAAAAAACAGCTAAAGATCTTTCAGCAAGAGGTTTCAGGGTAATTATCCCGGATCAAATTGGATTTGGAAAATCATCAAAACCCCAAAGCTATCAATTTTCCTTTTCTCAGTTGGCGGAAAATACGAAAGCTATTTTAGATGAATTGAAAATTGATAAAATAATAGTATTGGGACATTCAATGGGGGGAATGGTGGCGACTAGATTTACACTTCAATATCCTAATAGGGTTGAAAAATTAATTTTAGAAAATCCTATAGGATTGGAAGATTATAAAACTTTTGCGAGCTACCAAACTATTGATCAGGCTTACGAATCTGAACTAAAGAATACTGCAGAAAGTTATAAAAACTATCAGTTAAAGTTTTATTATGATAATAAATGGAAAAATGAATATCAGCCTTGGTTGGATATGATTGCGGGATGGACTTTACACCCAGATTATCCCAAAGTGGCTTGGAATGCTGCTCTAACATCGGATATGATTTATAATCAACCAGTATGTTATGAATTTAAAAATATCAAAGTACCTACATTATTGATTATTGGAACAAGGGATAGGACGGCAATAGGGAAAGATAGGGCACCTAAAGAATTACAGGCAAAAATGGGTCAGTATCAGGAACTGGGAAAAAAAACACAAAAACAAATATTGGGTTCGAAACTAGTAGAGATTGAAAATGTAGGACATCTTCCTCATATTGAAGTTTATGATCAATTTTTTAAGGCTCTATTCAATTTTATCATGTAAGTCTTTTTCCATAATAAATAAAAAGAGACCATTATGAATAAATGGTCTCTTTTTGAATTATTGTTGTCTGAATTATTTCTTAAAAGCAGCGTCTTTGATTCTAGCTTTTTTACCTCTAAGGTCTCTGAAGTAATAAATTCTAGATCTTCTAACTTTACCTCTTCTATCAACTTCAATTTTTTGAAGGGCTGGCATATTGATTGGGAATACTCTCTCAACACCCACATCACCACTCATTTTTCTGATAGTAAAAGTTTTTGTAGAACCAGTACCTCTTAATTGGATTACTGTTCCTTTGAAGAACTGAGTTCTTGTTTTTTGTCCTTCTTTAATTTCGTAATACACTGTAATGGTATCACCCGCTTTGAATTTTGGAAATTCTTTTTTTGCGATGTACTTATCTTGTACGTACTTTAATAAATCCATTATTATTTAAAATAAAATGTTAAGGCTAAGCAACTTACACGTATATCGTCAGAGGTTGAATAACAGGTTGCAAATATACAAAATAGATTTTGATGTACCAAATATTATGAATTAAAAAAAGCTTGTTTTTAATGGGTAATTTCAAAATTATAGTAGATTTTGATACATTATGATTTTATAAGATGGCTTTTAAGTTTTAAAATCTCCACTAGAATCGGGTTTAAATAGAGATCTAATTCTGAAATACAATACGTATGGGAAAAAGTATTAAATTTAAGCCAACAGAAAATCTAATATTTCATGATAGATAAAAGAGTAAAAAATGCAAAGGAGGCCATTGATGGGATTAAAGATGGGATGACTTTAATGCTTGGAGGATTTGGTCTTTGCGGTATTCCTGAAAATTCAATTAATGCTTTAGTAGAAAGTGATGTTAAGGATCTTACCTGTATTTCAAACAATGCAGGAGTTGATGATTTCGGATTAGGTCTATTGCTTCACAAAAAGCAAATTAAAAAAATGATTTCTTCCTATGTAGGAGAGAATGCAGAATTCGAAAGACAAATGTTGTCAGGAGAATTAGAGGTTGAACTTACTCCACAAGGGACTTTGGCGGAAAAATGTAGGGCTGCTCAGGCGGGAATTCCCGCATTCTATACTCCCGCTGGATATGGAACTGAGATTGCAGAAGGAAAAGAAATAAAAGATTTTGAAGGCAAACCGCATATTTTGGAACATGCTTACAAAGCTGATTTTTCAATTGTTAAGGCGTGGAAAGGAGATCATGCCGGTAATCTTATTTTTAAAGGCTCTGCAAGAAATTTTAACCACCCCATGGCTGGTGCCGGGAAAATAACAATCGCTGAAGTTGAAGAATTGGTAGAACCAGGAGAATTAGATCCTAATAACATTCATATTCCAGGAATTATGATTCAAAGAATTTTCCAAGGTGAAAAATTTGAAAAAAGAATAGAGCAACGTACAACCAGAAAAAAATAAGCAGAATGTTATCAAAAGAAGATATTGCAAAACGAATTTCCAAAGAAGTTAAAAATGGCTATTACGTGAATTTGGGAATAGGAATTCCCACACTGGTTGCTAATTATGTCCCTGAAAATATTTCTGTAGAATTTCAAAGTGAAAATGGAGTATTAGGAATGGGGCCATTTCCTTATGAAGGTGAAGAAGATGCTGATATTATCAATGCAGGGAAACAAACCATTACTATCTTACCTGGGGGATCATTTTTTGATTCTGCATTTAGCTTTGGAATGATTCGTGGGCAAAAAGTAGATCTTACTATCCTTGGTGCTATGGAAGTATCGGAAAATGGTGATATTGCCAATTGGAAAATTCCGGGTAAAATGGTAAAAGGAATGGGTGGGGCAATGGACTTAGTTGCTTCTGCAGAAAATATTATTGTTGCAATGATGCATGTAAATAAAGCTGGAGAAAGCAAAATCCTAAAAAAATGTACACTTCCTTTGACAGGAGTAAACTGTGTGAAGAGAGTGGTGACTGAATTAGCCGTTTTAGATGTTACACCGGCAGGTTTTAAACTGATTGAGAGAGCTCCGGGAGTTTCAGTTGAAGATATTATAAAAGCAACAGAAGCTGATTTGATCATTGAAGGAGAAATTCCCGAAATGCAGCTCTAATGAAATAAAACAGGCTATCCCAATTTTGAGATAGCCTGTTGTTTTTATTGGAAATATTTTAGTTTCAATTTCCAAGTATTATATTTTTGTTGTAAAAATAAATTACTTCTTATCTTGTGCCCCAAAAACTTGTTGTAGAATACTTGTTGTTCTCATAGCGGGAGTATTTCGAATTCCGCTCTCTTTTTCCGCTACCATTTTAAAAACTCCATTGATTGTTTCTGTAGTAACATATTCATTAATATCAGTAGTAATGGACTGTCCAGTTAATGTATTATATTTCGAAATTAAATTTGTCCAAACAGTGTCAGCTCCTACTTTTCCTAATGAGGCTTTTACCTTAGGCTGAAAGGCACTAAATAATTGCTTTTGAGTTTTATCTTGAAGATAATTTGTCGCAGCATTATTACTGCTTAATAAAATATTTTTAGCATCAGTAATAGTCATAGAAGTAATGGCACTTGTGAAAATAGGAGTTGCTTCTACCACGGCATCTTCAGCTGCTCTATTTAATAATTTCACACCTTGGTCAGCCAAGCTTCCTAATCCAAATGCACGAAGTTTGGTATCAATGTTTCTTAGTTTTTCAGGCATTAAAATTTTAACCATTTCGTTTTTGTAGAAACCATCCGTTACACCAAGCTTCTGTACACCTTCTGTTACTCCTATATTTAATGCTTCTTTCAACCCTGAAGAAATCTGAGAAGAAGAAAGGTTACTCAGATTTGCTGAGGAATGGTTCTTGGTAGAATTTGTAGGAGTTGTAGTGGCGTTTTTGGTAGTAGGAGTATTGAGATCAATACCGGTTTTATCCTTTACAGTAGACTTTAAAGCATCTAAAAGTTGGGCTTGTGTTGACACTGAAAAAAATAACCCGGCAACTAAAAAAATGATTTTTCTCATTATATATTTTTATAGAGTTAGATATTTTATTTTCTAACAAGTTAAAATTCATCGAAAAAATTCTTTAGAAAATAATTATATTCGCTAAACCTTTAACTAAAACTAATGCAACGTCTTTTATCGACTATTATTTTTATTTTGTTGTGTTCAAATATAGTTTTTTCCCAAACAAAATTGAACTTAATTCCTTATCCACAGAATATAAAAATTAACAAAGGTGAATTTATAATTCCTAATGTATTGGTTCTAAGTAATCATCTTCCTAAGGAAGAAACAGAGTATCTAAAAACAAAATTAAAGATTAAATTTCAGGAGTCAAACCATAGAAATGCACAAATAATATACTCAAAGTTAGAACCTTCCGAATCTTCCGTAAATAATGATGGATTTTATACGCTTACTATTTTACCGTATCAAATCCAAATAAGTTCTTATACCAATCAAGGATATTTTTTAGCGATTCAAACAGTCATTCAATTATTTGAAGAATTTAAAAATGAGAAAAAAATTCCTGCTTTAAAGATAGAAGATTATCCAAAGTTTTCATGGCGTGGAATGCATCTGGATGTATGTCGGCATTTTTTTACAGTGGATGAAGTCAAGCAATATATTGATTATTTGGCTATGTATAAACTTAATACCTTTCATTGGCATTTGACGGATGATCAAGGATGGCGAATAGAAATAAAAAAATATCCGAGACTTACCCAAGTAGGTTCAAAACGTAAAGAATCCATGATCGGTGCTTATATTGATCATACTTTTGATGGTAAACCTTATGGACCTTATTTTTATACTCAGGAGCAAATAAAAGAGGTTGTTGAATATGCTAAAGATAGACATATCACCATTGTTCCCGAAATTGAAATGCCGGGACATGCTTTAGCCGCATTATCTGCTTATCCTGAACTGGCCTGTACAAAAGGCTCATTTGAACCTGCTACGGAATGGGGTGTTTTCGATGATGTTTTTTGTCCGAAGGATGAAACATTTCAATTTTTAGAAAATGTCTTAGATGAGGTAATAGTACTTTTTCCATCACCCTATATTCATATTGGAGGTGATGAATGTCCCAAAACGAGATGGAAAGAGTGTACGCATTGTCAAGAATTAATTAAGAAAAATAATCTAAAAGATGAACACGGTTTGCAAAGTTATTTTATTCAAAAAATTGAAAAATATGTAAACAGTAAAGGGAGAAAGATTATAGGTTGGGATGAGATTCTTGAGGGAGGATTAGCTCCCAATGCTGCCGTAATGAGCTGGACCGGAATCAAAGGAGGAATCGAAGCAGCAAAATCGGGACATTTTGCAGTAATGACGCCTGGTTCTTATTGTTATTTTGATCACTATCAAGGAGATCCACAAACTGAACCGAATGCTTTTGGTGGTTTTACCCCTTTGGAAAAAGTATATTCTTACAACCCGATTCCGACAGAATTGAATGAAAAAGAAGTAAAATATATTCTAGGGGTTCAGGCTAATCTATGGACGGAATATATTTTGGATTTTAAACACGTACAATATATGATTTTTCCAAGGTTGATGGCACTTTCAGAAGTAGGATGGGGAACTTCAGATGCTAAAGATTATAAAGAATTTGAAGGAAGAGTAATTAATCAATTTAAAAGATTAGATAAAATGGGAGTGAACTATGCCAAAAGTATCTATAATATTTCTGGAAAAGTAATTCCCAATGGCCATGGAGTAGCTTATGAACTTTCAACTTCGCAAAAAAACAAGAGAATTCGATATACGATTGATGGAACTCAGCCTACTATTAATTCTCAAGTCTATCAAAGTCCGATTCCTGTTTCAAAATCCTTGATAATAAAATCAGCTTATTTTGAAAATGGAGAATTAAAAAGTGCTATTTCGTCTCAAGAGTTTAATACTTCAAAAACGATGGGCAAATCCATTATATTAGAAGAGCAGCCCAGTGAAAATTATTCTTTTGGCGGGGCTTTTACTTTGGTGGATGGGATTATTGGAAATCAGAAACAATTAGGAAAGACTTGGTTAGGTTTTCAAGGAAAAGATGCTACAGCAACTATTGATTTGGGAACTAAAACTGAATTTTCGGAAATTTATTTTAACGTATTAGAGAATAAAGGAAGTTGGATTCATTTAGCTAAATCAGCAACAGTTTTCCTTTCCGATAACGGTAAAGATTTTAAAAAAGTGAGCGAAATTAGTAAAGATGAAATTCAGAAAGCAAAAGGAAAAATTAAGATAAATATAGGAGAACAATATTCAAAATATATAAAAATTAAAATTGAAAATGCAGGAATAATTCCTGCCGGAAACCCGGGTGCTGATTCAAAAGCTTGGCTTTTTATAGATGAAATTGGTGCTTTATAATCCTAAACTCTACTTAACTATGAATTCTAGAAGAAAATTTATAAAAAATACAGCATTGGCCTCTTCAGCTTTATTATTCAATCCTCTGGATTTAATTGCTAAAGAATTGCCTGAAACTAATAAAATTGTTAATCAACCTATTGTATTATCTACATGGAGCTTTGGGATAAAAGCTAATGAGGAAGCTTGGAAGATTTTAGGAAAAGGAGGAAAAGCATTGGATGCGGTAGAAAATGGGGTACGTATCATTGAGCTCAACCCTAATGAAAGAAGTGTTGGATATGGAGGGAGGCCGGATAGAGATGGCAGAGTTACATTAGATGCTTGCATTATGGATGAAAATTATAATATAGGATCTGTAGCGTGTCTCGAAAATATAAAAAATCCTATTTCTGTAGCGAGAGCTGTCATGGAAAAAACGCCTCACGTAATGTTGGTAGGAGATGGGGCTTTTCAGTTTGCTATTTCTCAGGGGTTTAAAAAAGAAAATTTGTTAACAGCCGAGTCTGAAAGAGAATGGAAAGAATGGCTAAAGACGAGTCAATATAAACCTATTGTCAACATAGAAAATCATGATACGATAGGAATGATCGCATTGGATGCACAAGGTAACCTTTCAGGAGCTTGTACCACAAGTGGTATGGCTTTTAAAATGCATGGGCGAGTGGGGGATTCTCCTATAATTGGAGCAGGATTATTTGTTGATAATGAAGTGGGTGCAGCAACGGCTACTGGGCATGGAGAAGAAGTTATCCGAACAGTGGGAACCTATCTTGTTGTTGAGCTTATGAGACAAGGGAAAACTCCGCAACAAGCTTGCAAAGAAGCAGTGGAAAGAATAGTGACCATTACTAAAAGAAGGAATAAAAATTTAAATGATATCCAAGTGGGCTTTATTGCTCTCAATAAAAAAGGAGAGTATGGTTCATATTGTGTTCAGGACGGATTTAACTTTGCGGTGTATGATCAGAAAGGAAACCGTTTAGAAAAGCCTGGATTTGCTGTAAAGTAGCTTATATGAATCAGTCCAATTTTAAATGTAATAATAAATGTCAAAAATAGAAATAGCATGTTTTAATCCGGAGTCCGCAATGATAGCCTTCGAAAATGGAGCAGATAGGATAGAGTTGTGTGATGGATTGAGTGAAGGTGGGACTACACCAGATTTTGAAATAGTAAAAGAACTTCGTGAAAAAATCAATATTCCGATTTTCGTAATGATTCGTCCGCGTGGTGGTAATTTCACTTATTCTGATATAGAGTTTGAACAGATGAAATCTGAATTAATTCAATTAAAAACTTTAAATATTGATGGTTTTGTTTTCGGAATTTTAAATGAAAATGAAGAGGTAAATGAGGAACAAAATAAAGAGCTAGTGGAATTGGCAAGACCTTATCCATGTACTTTTCACCGCGCATTTGATAGAGTCAAAGATTTGGAAAAATCTTTAGAAAAGGTAATTGAATGCGGTTTTAAAACTATCCTTACTTCCGGCCAGAAATCGAATGTTTCAGAAGGAAAGGAAAATCTGAAAAAGTTAGTTGAACTATCCAATGGAAGAATCGAAATTCTTGTGGGTGGCGGACTTCGATCTACTAATATTAAAGAATTAAGAGAATTTACCCGTGCGGGGTATTTCCATTCTTCTGCAATTATGGATGGTGGTGCTTTTGCTAATGCAGAGGAGATTATTGCTTTGAAGAGTATGTAATTTTAATAAGCAGTAATGGATAAATCAATCTTTTTTGTTTTCTTTTTTATTCAAGTTTTAATGAATGCACAACATTCAGAGCGTAATTTGTCCTCTGAAAAATGGCAGTTCAAAAACTCTAAAGATCAGAAATGGCTTCCGGCAAAAATACCAGGAACAGTGCATTTAGACTTGATGAATAATAAAATAATCCCAGATCCTTATCAAGATGAGAATGAAAAAAAAGTTCAGTGGATAGAACATGAAAATTGGGATTATCAAACATCTTTTAATCTTTCTCAAAAAGAATGGGAAAATCAGAATATAGATTTGGTTTTTAATGGATTGGATACATTTTCGGAAATTTATGTAAACGGAACGCTTATACGAACTACGGACAATATGTTCAGACGATGGCTCATTCCTGTAAAACAATATTTAAAATCAGGTGAGAATATTCTGAAGGTGAGGTTTAGCTCTGCAGTTAATAAAGGAAAGGAATTGGCGAAGAATGTTCCTTTCACGATGCCTGAATCTCCTAGGAGTTTTGTGAGAAAAGCTCAATATCAGTTTGGATGGGATTGGGGTCCAAGATTGGTTACAGCAGGAATCTGGAAAGATGTAAAATTACATTTTTGGAATCAGGCTACATTTGAAAATATAAAGATTGAACAAAAAGGAATAACAAAGAAAACAGCAGAATTAGTGGTTCATTCAGAAATTTTTGCTCGTAAAGAAGGGAAATATAAAATACTAATCAATAATACTTTTCAAAATATTTCTTTAAAACCCGGTGTAAATGTCATTTCCATCCCTTATCAGATCAAAAATCCAAAATTATGGCAACCCAATGGATGGGGAGAGGCTCATTTATATACGGTTAAAATTTCTCTTGAACACGATTCAAAAAAAATCACGGAGCAAACAGAAAAAATAGGGATAAGAACGATTGAATTAATTCAGGAAAAAGATACCAATGGAAAGTCTTTTTATATTAAAGTTAATGAAAATCCGCTCTATATAAAAGGGACCAATTGGATTCCTGCGGATAGTTTTTCGCCAAGAATGACGAAAGAGAAATATCAAAAATTAATTAAAGATTGTAAGGAGGCCCATATGAATATGATTCGCGTTTGGGGAGGAGGGATTTATGAAGATGATGAATTTTATAAAGGTTGTGATGAAAATGGGATTCTTATTTGGCAGGATTTTATGTTTGCAGGAAGTTTTTATCCGGCAGATGAATCTTTTCAGAAAAATGTAGAATTTGAAGTGAAAGATCAGATTGAAAGACTTCAGAATCACCCTTCATTGGGTTTATGGTGTGGAAACAATGAAGTCGATGAAGCAATAGTTAATTGGGGGTATCAGAAGCAATTCAAATATTCAAAAGAAGATTCTTTACAGGTTTGGAAGGATTATAAGAAAATTTTTCATGAAGTAATTCCCAATGCCATCAAAAGATATGCGACCAGTGATAAAACAATCTATTGGCCCAGCTCACCTTCAATTGGTTGGGGACATAAAGAAAGTTTAGCAGAAGGAGATTCTCATTATTGGGGAGTTTGGTGGGGTGAACAACCATTTGAAATATATAATGAAAAAGTAGGACGATTTATGTCAGAATATGGTTTTCAAGGAATGCCAAGCCTTGCTACTACAAAGGCAATGTTTTCCGGTATGCCTAATCTTAGTTTACAAGATGAAACAATTAAGGCCCATGAAAAACATACTAGAGGTTGGGAAATTATCAATAAATATATGGAACGTGATTATAAAGTTCCAACGGATTTTGTCAAATATAATTACATATCTCAATTGTTACAGGCACGGGGAATGCAGATTGCTATTGAAGCTCATCGTCGTGCAAAACCTTACAATATGGGAACTTTGTATTGGCAGCTGAATGATTGTTGGCCCGTTGTATCATGGTCATCCATTGATTATTTAGGAAACTGGAAAGCTTTGCATTATCAGATAAAAAGGAGTTTTGAAAATCAAGTCATTTTAGCCGATGAAAAAGAAGGGATTCTTAACTTTTATGCAGTTAATGATGAATTGAAAAGGTTTGAGAATATTTATCTTGAAATTCAGGAGAATAAGTTTAATGGAGAAATTTTAAAAACCATTTCTTCTGTTCCGCATGGAAAAATTTTAGAAGAGTTTGTAAAGATGGATTCCATAAATCTTGAACAAATAATTGGAAACAAGAATGAAACTTTTTTAAAATTAACCTTAAAATATGGTAATGGAAATATCCTTGCTAAAAATAATTATTTCTTTGTAAAGCCTAAAGATTTAAACCTTTCAAAACCCAATATTCAGATCAAAAAACTTTCCCCCACTGAAATTGAAATTTCCACAGATGTTTTAGCAAAAGATGTGTATCTTATGGGAGATATACATTTCAGTGATAATTTTTTTGATTTATTACCCGGAAGTTCAAAAAGAATTTTACTGTCTAAACCGTTGGAAAAGATTGAAGTAATGAGTCTCTGGGACGTGATGCATGATGAGATATTATAAAATTTTAATAGAAAGGTTTTATAAAATAGTGAAAACGGGATAAAAAATATTATTTTCTATGTTCAACTAAAAAATCAACCGTAAATTTGTATCCTATTTCTTTATAATTATGGTAAATTTTGTTTTGATTGCAGTATGTATTATCGCAGGAATGGTATTCAAATCAACAAAATCGATCCATCCTGATGCACACAAGGGAATCAATACCTGGATTCTATATGTGGCTCTTCCCGCAGTCTCTTTCAAATACTTACCTAAGGTTCATTGGACAATGGAGATGCTATTTCCTATTGTAGCTACGTTCCTGATTTCCATTTTCTGTTTCTTTTTTATGATGTTCTATAGCAAGAGCAAAGGGTATACCAGGAGGTCAAGAAGTACTCTGGAGTTAACGAGTGGCTATAGTAATACTTCGTTTATAGGTTTTCCCTTAATCAGTGCTTTTTATGGTGAAAGTTTGCTAAGCATTGCCATTATATGTGATCAGTCCATGTTTTTTGCGCTTTCCACTTTAGGGATTATTGCAGCTGTGAAAGGGGGAAGCAGATCAGGAAAAGTAAGCGCAAAATTTATTTTAAAAAGATTAATTACCTTTCCGCCATTGGTCGGCTGTATAGCAGCATTAATATTATCTCAGTTTATTGATTTTACCTTAGCTGAGCCCTTTTTTGATAAACTAGCAGCAACAGTAAGTCCATTAGCTTTATTTTCAGTTGGATTACAATTGAAATTCAACGGATGGAAAAAACTGATTCCTCAAATGTCGACCTCGATGGTGTATAAGTTAATCCTAGCTCCGGCAATGGTTTTAGTATTAGCTATTATATTGGGTGTAAAAGGGGATGTAGCTAAAATTACCATTTTTGAAGCGGCGATGCCAACGGTAGTTACCTCTAGTATCATAGCAGAACAATTTCGGCTAAATACTAAATTGACAAATTTAATTATAGGAGTTAGTATTATCATGGGATTTTTTACCTCGGCAGTATGGTATACTATTATAGATCTTATATTTTAAAAATATACTCCAATTTACCACTCATAATTTATTGTTTTTCAATTTTGAATTAGCACTTCTTTTGCTAATTATGAGATATGCTTTCTTTATTTCTTTATTTTGAATTTTACTGAATTTTTTATTGACAAGATGAGGCAAATATTATATAATCGGATAGGATTAGAGGCCTAGAGGCTTTATATATCAGAAATTAGTCAATATAAAATAAATAATGGTAAATATGAAGAAAATAATTGTTATAAATAATTCACAATTTAATAAAAAATTCTTACGCTATTTACATTTTTTGATATAGATAAATATTGAAAAAATTAAGAATCTTAATTTAAAAGTTCGTTTGATTAAATATCGAAGGATAGTCTAGTATAAGAGTAAAGAGAACTATTGATAATGGGGTAGATCAAGTTTGAACCCAAAATGAATATATTTTAATGATTACCTTTATATATTGGACAGACTTTAGTGGGTCTGACATTGATTTATTTTTTTCCGTTTGCCATCCATACCTTACGCCCCAAATTGTAAACAAGCAAATGAAGTATAAGAATAAAGAAGCGGCTTTATCCTATCTCTTAGGAAGACTTTTACTTTGGTATGGAACGATTGATCTTTTGGGAAGCAGCTCCCCGTTGACCCTTTGTTTTACTAACCATGAAAAGCCTTATTTTAAAGAGGGGCCTTTTTTTAATATCAGCCATTCGGGGAATTATGTTGCTTGTGCGATTAATAGCAAGTATAATATTGGAATGGATCTGGAAATTATAAAGCCTATTTGTTATACTGACTTTCAGGATTATTTTACTATTCCCGAGTGGGATTATATTGTTGATTCTGCGTCACCTACTCAAACTTTTTATAAGCTTTGGACAAGAAAAGAAGCTGTCATAAAAGCGGATGGGAAGGGATTAGGAATTCCTTTGAATAGCTTTAGTACGCTAGAAGATACGTTATATTTTAATTCCCAACATTTTCTATTTGAAGAGCTTGATTTTTCTTCAGAGTATATGGGACATTTGGTTGTGATGAGTGAAAGTGATTTTTCTAGTAATTCAACCGAACATATTTCTCATTTTATTCCTCTAGAAGAACTTCTTATAAAACTAAAAACCTTTCCCTTTTTATTATCTGATTTAAATTAATAATTATATACAACACAAATGAAAAACCCTCAATTTTTAATAAAGCTCACTCCTTATCAAGAATCTTTTTATCATGAATGGATGCTTAATCCCTTAAGGAGTGATTACAATATGACCTTTGATCAATCGATGTCGGGAGTTTTAGATATTGAAAGACTCAATACAAGCTTAATAAAATTAATAAATAGTCATTTATTAATGAATAGTAATGTTGTGGATATATCGGATGAACTTTACTGGAAAAATAGGCCTTTATTATCTGAAGATACCCAAGTTCTCAAGTATTTTCCTCAGGAGTTAAGTCGAGAGGAATTATTAGATTTGGTATTACAGCCCTTTGATCTTGAAAAAGATCAGCTAGTAAGGTTTTATGCTATTCAATTAAATGATGGGAGGTATAGAATAGTGTATGTATTCTCCCATATTATAGTAGATGGATTAAGTACTCATTCCTTATATGATGAGGCCAGTATTTATTATAATGATCCCCATTATATAAGTTCAGTGAGTCTTTCTGATCAGGCCCGTTTACATGAAGAATTGAGTAATCAATTTGATGAGCTTTTCAATAAAGGCAAATTGGAGATGACCAATTTTTGGAAAAAGCATTTGGAGGGTTTAGAAAATATCGGATTTAAATTTTTACAGACTGGGTCATTAAAGGAATATTCAAATGCTATTGCTATCAATAAGATCAGTGAGTTTAGATTTGAATTTGAAGAAGATCTTTTTTTAAAAGTAAAACAATTGACAAGAAGTTATAAACTTACTCCTTATACTTATGGTCAAATAATATTGGCAATAGCTCTTCATCGAATTACGGGAGTAGGCCAACTAGGGATAAATTATCCGGTAGGTATAAAGGAAGGTCAAAGTTTTATATTTGGAGCCCATGTGAATACGATAATCAAAGGCTATCATTTTACCTCTGAAACAACTCTTTCCGAGCTTATTGATCAAAATCTAGATTATGTTACAGCTTTAAAGAAAACCAAAGGACAGTACCTACCCATTGCAGAGCTTATTAGGTATGCTCCGACTTCTGATGTATTAGAGTTTAGTTTTGTTCAGGCTAATCTTAAAGATATTGCTATTAATTATGAAGGGTTGTATGATATAGTTATTAATAATGAGTTGAATATAGACTTGTTAGGGAAAATTATATTTGAACAGGAAATAAAAGAGAATCATTTAAACTACAGGGTTAAATATGATACTTTTGAATTAGATTCAGAATTAGTTTGTCAATTTATAGAAATCTACAAAAGGTTATTCGTTGGAGTATTACATGATATATTGTCTCATAAAATAGATACACGTATATCTTCTTATGAATTATTAGATAAAGAGAGTTATCAAACAATCCTTCATGGTTGTAATGCCACGGAATTAGAATACGACACAAGTCTCACGATTCATGAGTTATTTCAGAGACAGGTAGAGAAGACTCCTGATCATATTGCTTTGGTGTACGAAGATGTAAAGTTAAGTTATAGAGAGCTTAATGAGAGATCGAACCAATTAGCTCATTATTTACTACAAAATTATAAGGTTAGGCCTGATGAACTCATTCCCTTATGTTTAGAAAGATCTGAACAGATGCTCATAGGAATCTTAGGAGTTTTGAAGTCAGGCGGAGCGTATGTTCCGATGGATCCTAATTATCCCATGGATCGTATAGAACATATTCTGGGAGATACCAAGGCCAGATTGGTAATAGGAGAAGAATATACTACTCAAAATCTCGGTGAATTTAATCTTAGTGTTATAAGTTTAGATAGCCCAGACATAGAAAACTCACTCAATAGCTGTTCCACAGAAAACCCCAATACAGAAGTAAGTTCAGGTGATTTATCGTATGTCATTTACACGAGTGGTACAACAGGAAAGCCAAAAGGGGTAATGATAGAACATAGTGGGGTTGTGAACTTGGTTTCTGATTTATATTCTCGTTATGACTTAAATAGCGCAGATGTTATTCTCCAGTTTGCTAATTATGTTTTTGATGCCTCTGTTGAACAAATGTTTTTGGCTCTTTTACACGGGAATACTTTAGTTTTGATCAAAGATAAAAGCTATTTGAATGAAGAGCTATTTCTGAAGACTCTCTCCGATCATAATGTTTCTTATATGCATTTTACACCTTCCGTATTAAAAGGGATTGATGTCACAAAAGTTAAGAGTTTACGTGTATTAAATTCAGGAGGAGAACATTTAGCTGATGATTTATATAATCGATTACAGAATAAACAATTTAGACTGGTCAATTCCTATGGCCCAACAGAAACAACAGTTACTTCTATAGTTAATACGGGAAATGGCTTTAATAACATAGGACGTGCTATAGCAAATACGACAACCTATGTCTTAGATGAGTATTTACGTCCAGTACCCGTAGGAGCTATAGGAGAATTGTATATAGGAGGAGTTGGTTTATCAAGAGGGTATTTGAATCTTGCTGAGCTTACAGATGAGCGTTTTCTATTGAATCCTTTCCAAAGCGAAGATGAAAAAGAGATAGGTTATAATGATCGTATGTATAAAACCGGAGATTTGGCTCGCTATCTTGCTAATGGAGATTTGGAATATATAGGTCGTAATGACTTCCAGGTAAAAATACGAGGATACCGAATCGAGCTTGGAGAGATAGAGAATGGGTTATTGAGTTATGAAGGGATTCGTCAAAGTGTTGTACTGGCAAAGGAGAATAGTTCAGGGTTAAAATATTTGGTAGGTTATTATGTATCTGATATTTCATTTAATCCTGAAGACTTATCTGTGTATTTATCAGGATTACTTCCGGAGTATATGGTTCCTTCTGTGTATGTTCATTTGGAATCACTTCCTGTTACGCTTAATGGTAAGTTAGATCGTAGAGCGTTACCTGAACCTAACTTCACAGGAGATAAAGAATATATTGCACCAGAGACTTCTCTTCAGCGAGATCTGGCAGCAATTTATAGCGAAGTATTGGGTTTACCTGTAGAAAGTATCGGTTTACATGATGATTTCTTTCGCTTGGGAGGAGACAGTATCATCAGTATCCAACTCGTGAGTCGTTTACGAAAACGATTATCCTTATCCTTAAGTGTTAAAGAAGTCTTTACCTATAGAACAGTGTATCATCTTTCTGAGCTCTTAGAAAGTAGAAAGCATGAAGAAGGATTGTCTCTTATTACTGAACAGGGAATATTAGAAGGTGAAGTTTCATTATTACCGATTCAGGAATGGTTCTTCCATGAAGTAGAGTTGGGAGAACATTTTACCTCTTTCCATCATTGGAATCAGTCCTTTATGATTCATGTTCCTGAACTGGATATAGATATATTAAAACAAAGTCTCCTACAATTAGTAGAGAAGCATGATGCCTTACGGCTATATTATTCTAAGACAGATCATGGCTATCTTCAAGAGTATAGAAAAGAAGCTATATCTCCTGATTTGAGTATACTTGATCGTAGAGATGTAAGTGAAGAAGAATTAGTAGAAGTCTTTACTTCTTGGCAGAGTGGATTTGATATTATTGAAGGTCCTTTACTTCATGTAGGGTATATCCATGGTTATGAAGATGGAAGTTGTCGTGTTCATTTCTGTTTCCATCACCTTATTATCGATGCGGTAAGCTGGCGAATCTTAACAGAAGATCTTGAGTTGATGTATAGATCTCTTAAGGAAGGAAATACCAACCCATTGTATGTAAAAGGAAGCAGTTACCGTCAGTGGGTTGATGTGGTTAAGACTTATAAAGATAATAGTGCTACCTCCCGAGAAGAAGAACTAACGTATTGGAATAGTATTATAGAGGATACAAAGAATAGTAGTCTTCATATCCAGAGTCTTAGTAGTTCTCTCTATCATCATTCCGATTTGGTATTGGATAAAGACTCCACGAGTCGTTTACTTCGAGATATTCATGGTGTCTATCATACTCAGATCAATGATGTCCTTTTATCCGCTTTCTCTTTGGCTCTTTGTGATTTCACAGGTCTATCAGCTCATGGTATTGTATTAGAAGGTCATGGAAGAGAGGATATTTTTCCGGGAATGGATATTACTGAAACAGTAGGCTGGTTTACCACGATGTATCCCATAGTGTTAGAGAGAGGTAAAGATGTATTCTCTACACTAGTTCATACGAAAGAGTCTTTGAGAGGTGTTCCTCATAATGGGATAGGTTATGGAAGTCTTATCGGCTATACAGATGGTAATCTTCCTAGAATTAGTTTTAATTACTTGGGACAGTTGGATCAACAGGAATCTGTATCAGAGAGTTGGCATATCGTAGGGGAGAATAGTGGAGAATCTGTGGGAAGAGATAATTTGGATTCTCATCTTCTTACTATCAATGGTGCTGTGGTAGGAGGAGAATTGTATTTTGGATTAAGAGGCTACTTCAGTGAAGAAGAGATGATTCGTTTATCAGTATTGTTTAAAGGATACTTAGAGCAGCTTGTGAATGAGTTATCAGGGATAGAGAGAAGCTACCTTACGGTGTCAGATGTGGATCATATTCTGAGTTCAAGTCAACTAGCTTCTATTCAGGAAGAGATAGAGATTGATTCTGTATATTTAGCCAGTAGTCTTCAGGAAGGTTTTATCTACCATGCTTTAAGTCAGGGAGATGTAGATGATTCTTATCGGGTACAGCTTTTATGGGATTATCATGGAGGGGTTGATTTGGAGAAGTTAAAGGAGTCTTGGGAATATGTTCAGAAGAAGCATCCTGTATTAAGAACGAGATTTGATTGGTCAGAGTCTATTGTTCAGGTGATAGATAAGATAGGTTCTGTGGACTGGCGTTGTATAGATCTGAGTGGATATGATGAAAAGGAAAGAGAAGATAAGATCAAATCCATTGTTCAGAAAGACAGAGAAGAGCAGTATGATCTTTCTAAATCAGGACTCTTTAGAGTCTATGTGTGTCAACATTCCGAGATTCATTATACATGTATCTTCAGTAATCATCATGCGATCTTGGATGGTTGGAGTATGCCTGTACTGTTTAATGATATTCATACCACCTACCTTAGATTATTGAAAGGAGAAGTAGTATCTTCTATGGTGGATATATCCTATGGAGAATCCCAGAAGTATCTTCAGAGTCATAAGGGAGAGAGTGATTCATTCTGGAAGGAGTATATGTTGCTATTAGAAGATAGGGAGGATTTGAGTAGTTTACTTACAGTCTCAGAGAAGCATACGAATCTTTCAAGCTATCGCCATATTCAGGATCCTCAATTTTTAACCTTACATATCAAAGAGCAGAGGTATACTTTGTTAAAGAATTTAATCTCTAAGGAGGGCTTAACAGTTAATGCGGTGTTACAATATTTATGGCATAAACAGTTAAGTATCTACAGTCATCAAAGAACGACAGTAGTAGGAACGACCCTTTCTGGAAGAAGTTTACCTGTTGAGGGGATTGAGAGTTCAGTAGGTTTGTATATCAATACCCTTCCCTTGATTGTAGAGCATAAGGAAGGTAAGGTTATGGATGTAATAGTAAACCTTCAATCTTCCGTAAGTGATCTTAACACATACAGTGATAAGAGTCTATCAAGTCTTCAAGATAATGGAGAGCGTTTATTCAGTAGTTTATTTGTGTATGAGAATTATCCTATATCCGATGGAGATGTTTCTGAGGATTTAGATATTCGATTCCGGGATTCTATAGAGAAGGTGGATTATCCCTTAAGTTTAATTGCGTATGAGAGAGGAGAGGAAGTGAGTCTCACGTTAAACTATGAAGGATTGTTATTTGAAAGAGCTATGATGTCTCAGATACTAGAAGGAATGGAGTTGATGTTAGATCAGCTTTTGGAAGATCCTACTATTACTACAGATAGGCTGTCGTATGTTTCAGCTTTTCAATATCAAGACCTGATCCATAATTGGAATATAGCGGGAGTAGAATACGACACAGCTGCTACCCTTCATGAATTATTTGAGAGACAGGTAGAGAAGACTCCTGATCATATTGCTTTGGTGTATGAAGATGTAAAACTAACGTATATAGAACTTAATGAAAGATCTAACCAATTGGCTCATTATCTTTTAGAAACATACAAAATCCAGCCTGATGAACTCATTTCCTTATGTTTAGAAAGATCAGAGCAGATGCTGATTGGAATCTTAGGAGTCTTGAAATCAGGCGGAGCCTATGTTCCCATGGACCCAAGTTATCCTATGGATAGAATAGAATATATTCTGGGAGATACCAAGGCTAGATTGGTAATCGTTGAAGAGAATACAAAAGGCAGATTATATGATTATAAGAAATTAATAGATACAGAAGCAGAATCTTCAAACCTGAGTATCATAAGTCTGGATTCTTCAGAGATGAAAGCTGAAGTGAGTACTTGTTCTCCAGCAAATCCCAATACAGAAATAAGTTCAGAAGATTTATCTTATGTCATTTACACGAGTGGAACAACAGGTAAGCCAAAGGGAGTGATGATAGAGCATAAAGGGGTTGTAAATCTTGTAGAGTTTATGATATCCTCTCACAGACTTAACGAATATACGAATGTAGGTTGTTATTCGAATTATGTTTTTGATGCTTTTGCATGTGAAACCTTTCCTGTTCTGTGTAATGGAAATACGTTGTGGTTGTATACTAATGAACATAGAAAATCTGTAAAAGATCTTAATGAGTATATTACAGATCATGGTATAGAAGTATCGTTTATTCCTCCTGTCTTATTAAAAGAAATGTTATCGGATACAAGTCTTAAGCTAATATTTGCAGGAGGCGAATCTTTCCCTGATATTAGTGATTTAAACCGTGATGATATTATTTTAATTAATGAATATGGTCCTACAGAAACTACAGTATGCGCTACTTATCATCATTATCATGAGGATGGTAATGCTCTTAATATAGGTCAATCTATTGCCAATACCACAACTTATGTACTGGATGAATACTTACGTCCTGTACCAGTTGGAGCTATAGGAGAATTGTATATAGGAGGTTTGGGATTATCAAGAGGGTATTTGAATCTTGCTGAGCTTACAGATGAGCGTTTTCTATTGAATCCTTTCCAAAGCGAAGATGAAAAAGAGATAGGTTATAATGATCGTATGTATAAAACCGGAGATTTGGCTCGCTATCTTGCTAATGGAGATTTGGAATATATAGGTCGTAATGACTTCCAGGTAAAAATACGAGGATACCGAATCGAGCTTGGAGAGATAGAGAATGGGTTATTGAGTTATGAAGGGATTCGTCAAAGTGTTGTACTGGCAAAGGAGAATAGTTCAGGGTTAAAATATTTGGTAGGTTATTATGTATCTGATATTTCATTTAATCCTGAAGACTTATCTGTGTATTTATCAGGATTACTTCCGGAGTATATGGTTCCTTCTGCTTATGTTCATTTGGAATTATTCCCCATGACTCTCAATGGCAAATTGGACCGAAGAGCCTTACCAGAACCTAGCTTCACAGGAGATAAGGAGTATATTGCTCCAATGACTGTTCTTGAAAAACAATTAGCAGAGATCTATGGAGAAGTTTTAGGTTTACCAGTAGAAAGTATCGGTTTACACGATGATTTCTTCCGTTTGGGAGGAAACAGTATTATGGCTATTAAACTGATTAGTAAGATTCATCAAGGATTAGACTTACAGGCCAGTGTAGCGATGGTGTTTAGTCATAAAACTGTCTTTGGGTTAGCAGGAGTACTAGAAGGTTTAGAATCAGGAGTTAGTGAAATGATCCATCCTATAGCGGTTCATCATCCTGAGCAGCAACTTTTATCTTTTGCTCAGGAGCGTTTATGGTTTATTGATCAGTATGAGGGAGGAAGCTCAGCGTATAATATTCCTATGGTTTTTGGATTATCATCACAAGTTGATCTTAGCATTTTAAAAGAATCTTTTAAAGTCCTTCTATCAAGACATGAGATTCTACGTACTTTGATTGTAACAAGCTCCGAAGGAATCGGGTATCAGTATGTGAGTGATCAGCAGTTCAGTATTAAAGAGACTGATGTATTTAACTCTAGAGAATTAGAAAATCTTATCTCTCAAGAAATCACTAGAGTTTTTGATTTGTCCCAAGAACTTCCTATTTCAGTTCAAGTATTCCATGAGAAAGAAAAGGATAATAACCATGAGCTCAGCTCTTATATCAGTATAGTAATTCACCATATAGCTTTTGATGGTTGGTCTAGTGATATCTTTTTAGAAGAACTACATGTTATCTATAGGGATTTATTATCAGGAACCCCGGTTTCTTTACGCTCGTTACGAATTCAATATAAAGATTTTGCTTTATGGCAAAGGGGTTATCTTCAAGGTGAAGTATTAGATAGGCAGTTAGAATACTGGAAGGGTAAGCTTTTAGAAGTAGAACCATTAAATCTTCCTTTAGATTATCCTCGTCCCTCAGCTATTTCTTATGAAGGAAATACAATACATTTTAGTATTTCAGATACTCTAGCTGGAGACCTTCGATTCTTGTCTCAAGACTTAGGAGTGAGTTTATACAATGTGATGCTGGGAGGTTACTACTTGTTATTATCCTCTTATTCGGGACAAAAGGATATAGTATTAGGCACTGTGGTAGCGAATCGTCATCATGCAGGCTTAGAGGATTTGATCGGCTTTTTTGTAAATACATTGGTTCTTCGAGAAGAGATTGACTATGGAGTATCAGTAAGAGATTTTATTTTGCAAGTTTCAGATTCAGTATCTCAGACTCAGGTGCATCAGGATGTACCCTTTGAGAAATTGGTAGAAGAGTTGGGAGTAGTTCAGGATGTATCTCGTCATCCTCTATTCCAGGTGATGTTTGGTTTGCAGAGTTTTGGAAATGAAGCAAAGAGAATGTATGGAGATGGCTCTTTGTTTCATGAATTTGAAGGAAATGTTTCGTATGATGTAGCCAAGTTTGATTTGAGTGTTATGATAGATGATGATGGAGAAAGTTTATCCGGAACTTTTAATTATGCTCAAGGATTATTCAAGGAAAGTACAATTGATCATATGATTAAGACGTATGTATATCTTTTAGAGCAGATGGTGTCTCATTCAAAAGATAATAGCTCAGAGTTAAAACTTGAAAACCTATCTTGGATAAGAGAAGAAGAGTATAGTGGAGATGGGATCTTCTCCAATCTTTTGGATACTTATTCAGAATACGACACAAGTGTTACAATTCATGAGTTATTTGAAAGACAGGTAGAAAAGGCACCTGATCATATTGCTTTGGTGTATGAAGATGTAAAGTTAACATATAGGGAACTTAATGAAAGATCTAACCAATTGGCTCATTATTTATTACAAAACTATCAGATTAGGCCTGATGAACTCATTCCCTTATGTTTAGAAAGATCTGAGCAGATGCTGGTTGGAATCTTAGGAGTCTTGAAGTCAGGCGGAGCGTATGTTCCGATGGATCCTAATTATCCTATGGATAGAATAGAACATATTCTGGGAGATACTAAGGCTAGATTGGTAATCGTTGAAGAGAATACAAAAGATAGATTATATGAGTACAAGAAATTAGTAGATACAGAAACAGAATCCTCAAATCTGAGTATTATAAGTCTGGATTCTTCAGAGATGAAAGCTGAAGTAAGTACTTGCTCTACGGACAATCCGAATACAGAAGTAAGTTCCGGTGATTTATCGTATGTCATTTACACCAGTGGAACAACAGGAAAGCCTAAGGGAGTAATGATCGAACATAAGAATGTGGTTCGTTTATTCAGTGCTACAAATCACTGGTATGGATTTACAGATAAAGATGTATGGAGCTTATTCCATTCGTATGTTTTTGATGTGAGTGTATGGGAGATGTGGGGCGCCTTACTTCATGGAGGAAAGCTATTGATTCCTAGTTTAGAACAAACTAAAGATTTATATTTATTTTTTGATGTATGCTATAAAAATAATCTTACGGTATTATGTAAAACCCCTACAGCCTTTTACCAGTTTATAGAAGTCGCTTTATCTCAGGATGTGAATCTTTCTAAACTTCGTTATGTCATCTTTGCAGGAGAGGCATTGAACTTTGCTTCTTTGGAACCTTGGTATGGTCGCTATCCTGAGAGTCCAAGTTTAATCAATATGTATGGTACAACTGAGACTACAGTTCATGCGAGTTATAGAGTGCTTGATTCGGGAGAGTTAGGGAGTTCGTCTATGGTAGGAAAAAGTATTCCGGATCAACGGATTTATGTGTTGGATGAGTATTTACGTCCTGTACCCGTGGGAGCCGTAGGAGAATTGTATATAGGAGGTTCGGGTTTATCGCGAGGTTATTTAAATCTTCTAGAGCTTACAGAGGAACGTTTTCTGGTTAATCCTTTCCAGAGTGAAGAAGAGAAAGCAAGAGGTTATAATGATCGTATGTATAAGACAGGAGATTTAGGCCGTTATCTTCCAGGAGGAGATTTGGAATATATAGGCAGAAATGACTTCCAGGTTAAAATCAGAGGATTTAGGATAGAATTAGGAGAGATAGAAAACGCCTTATTGAGTTATGAAGGTATTCGTCAAAGTATTGTACTGGCAAAGGAGAATAGTTCAGGATTGAAATATTTGGTAGGTTATTATGTATCGGATAATGCAGTTAATCCTGAAGACTTATCTGTGTATTTATCAGAACGTCTTCCGGAGTATATGGTTCCTTCTGTGTATGTTCATTTAGAAGAGTTTCCTCTTACGATTAATGGGAAGTTAGATCGTCGTGCATTACCTGAACCTAACTTCACAGGAGATAAGGAGTATATCGCTCCAACAACAGCTCTTGAAAAACAATTAGCGGAGATCTATGGTGAGGTTTTAGGTTTACCAGTAGAAAGTATAGGTTTACATGATGATTTCTTCCGTTTGGGAGGAAACAGTATTATGGCTATTAAACTGATTAGTAAGATTCATCAAGGATTAGGTTTACAGGCAAGTGTAGCAATGGTGTTTAACCATAAGACTGTCTTTGGATTAGCAGGAGTACTGAAAGATTTAGACTTAGGAGGAGGTGATATGATCCGTACTATAGCGGTTCATCATCCTGAGCAGCAACTTTTATCTTTTGCTCAGGAAAGGCTATGGTTTATTGATCAGTATGAAGGGGGAAGCTCTGCGTATAATATTCCTATGGTATTTGGATTATCTTCCAGGGTTGATCTTAGCATTTTAAAAGAATCTTTTAAAATTCTTCTATCAAGACATGAGATTCTACGTACTTTGATTTTGACCAATTCAGAGGGAATAGGTTATCAGTATGTGAGTGATCAAGAGTTCAATATTAAAGAAACATATGTATATAACTCTACGGAGTTAAAAGGTATTGTCTATCAAGAAGTTAATAGGGTTTTTAATTTGTCCAAAGAACTTCCTATTTCAGTTTGTGTATTCTATAAAAAAGAGAAGGCTAAAAATAATAGTGAGTATATCTCTTACATAAGTATAGTAATTCATCATATCGCCTTTGATGGCTGGTCTAGTGATATCTTTTTAGAAGAGCTACGATCTATATATCAAGACTTGTTAACGAATAGTTCCGTTTCTTTACCCTCGTTACGAATTCAATATAAAGATTTTGCTTTATGGCAAAGGGATTATCTTCAAGGCGAAGTATTAAGGAAGCAGTTGGAATATTGGAAAGGCAAGCTTTCGGAAGTAGAACCTTTAAATCTTCCTTTAGATTATGCTCGTCCTTCTGCTATTTCTTATGAAGGAAATACAGTACATTTTAGTATTTCAGATACTTTAGGAGAGGAACTTAGACTCCTGTCTCGAGAATTAGGAGTGAGTTTATACAGTGTAATGCTGGGAGGATATTATTTGTTATTATCTTCTTATTCGGGACAAAAGGATATAGTATTAGGTACTGTGGTAGCGAATCGTCATCATGCAGGCTTAGAGGATCTGATCGGCTTTTTTGTAAATACATTGGTTCTTCGAGAAGAGATTGACTATGGAGTATCAGTAAGAGATTTTATTTTGCAAGTTTCTGATTCAGTATCTGAGGCTCAGATGCATCAGGATGTACCCTTTGAGAAATTGGTAGAAGAGTTAGGAGTAGTTCAGGATGTATCTCGTCATCCTTTATTCCAGGTGATGTTTGGACTGCAGAGTTTTGGAAGTGAAGCAAAGAGGATGTATGAAGAAGACTCTTTGTTTCAAGAATTTAAAGGAAATGTTTCTTATGATGTAGCGAAGTTTGATTTAAGTGTTATGATAGATGACGATGGGAAAAGCTTATCAGGAAGTTTTAATTATGCTCGAGGATTATTCAAGGAAAGTACGATTGATCATATGATTAGTACGTATATATATCTTTTAGAGCAAATAGCATTTTATCATAAAGCAGATGGACCAAAGTTACTGCTTGAAGATTTATCTTGGGTAAGAGAAGAAGAGTATAGTGGAGATGGAATCTTCTCCAATCTTTTGGATACTTATTCAGAATATGACACAACTGCTACTCTTCATGAGTTATTTGAGAGACAAGTAGAGAAGACACCTGATCATATAGCCTTGGTGTATGAAGATGTAAAGTTAACGTATAAAGAGCTTAATGAAAGATCAAACCAATTGGCTCATTATTTACTACAAAATTATGAGATTAAGCCCGATGAATTGATCCCTCTATGTTTAGAAAGATCTGAGCAGATGCTGATTGGAATCTTAGGAGTTTTAAAATCAGGAGGAGCCTTTGTTCCTATGGATCCTAATTATCCCATGGATAGAATAGAGCATATTCTGGGAGATACCAAGGCCAGAATGGTACTCGTTGAAGAAAATACAAAAGACAGATTATATGATTATAAGAAATTAATAGCTACAGAAGCAGAATCCTCAAACCTAAGTATCATAAGTCTAAATGCTTTAAATATAGTAGACTCTTTGAGTACTTGTTCCGCGGATAATCCGAATACAGAAGTAAGTTCAGGTAACTTATCTTATGTGATTTACACCAGTGGAACAACCGGTAAGCCAAAAGGGGTAATGATAGAGCATAGAGGGGTTGTAAATCTTGTAGAGTTTATGATATCCTCTCACAGGCTTGCGAACTATAGAAATGTAGGTTGTTATTCGAATTATGTCTTTGATGCTTTTGTGTATGAAGCCTTTCCTGTTCTTTGTCATGGAAATACGTTGTGGTTGTATACTAATGAACATAGAAAATCGGTAAAAGATCTTAATGAGTATATTACAGATCATGGTATAGAGGTATCGTTTATTCCTCCTGTCTTATTAAAAGAAATGTTACCGGATACAAGTCTTAAGCTAATATTTGCAGGAGGCGAATCTTTCCCTGAAATCGATAGAAAGGAATATTCAGATATTATTTTACTTAATGAGTATGGTCCATCAGAATCTACGGTATGTGCTACTTATCATCATTATCATGAGGATGGTAATACTCTTAATATAGGTCAACCTATTTCCAATACCACCACCTATGTTTTAGATGAGTATTTACGTTTATTACCCGTGGGAGCTGTAGGAGAATTATATATAGGAGGAGCCGGTTTATCAAGAGGCTATCTGAATCTTCCTGAGCTTACAGCGGAGCGTTTTTTAGTAAACCCTTTCCAGAGCAAAGAAGATAAAGAGAGAAGTTATAATGATCGTATATATAAGACTGGAGATATAGTACGTTATCTTCCGGGAGGAGATTTGGAATATATAGGTCGTAATGACTTCCAGGTAAAAATACGAGGCTATAGAATAGAATTAGGAGAGATAGAGAATGGTTTATTGAGTTATGAAGGTATTCGTCAGGCTGTAGTTTTAGCCAAGGAGAATAGTTCAGGGTTAAAATATTTGGTAGGTTATTATGTGTCTGATACTTCATTTAATCCTGAAGACTTATCTGTGTATTTATCAGGGCTTCTTCCGGAGTATATGGTTCCTTCTGTATATGTTCATTTGGAAGAACTTCCTCTTACAATTAATGGAAAGTTAGATCGCAGGGCTTTACCTGAACCTAACTTCACAGGAGATAGAGAATATATAGCACCAACGACTATCCTTGAAAAACAATTAGCAGAGATCTATGGAGAAGTTTTAGGTTTACCTGTAGAAAGTATTGGTATTCATGATGATTTCTTTCGCTTGGGAGGAAATAGTATTATGGCTATTAAGCTTATTAGCAAGATTCATCAAGGATTAGGCTTACAGGCCAGTGTAGCGATGGTGTTTAGCCATAAAACCATCTTTGGATTAGCAGGTGCACTTGAAGGTTTATCAATTGATATTGTAGAGATGATCCGTCCTATAGTGGTTCATCATCCTGAGCAGCAACTTTTATCTTTTGCTCAGGAGCGTTTATGGTTTATTGATCAGTATGAAGGAGGAAGCTCGGCGTATAATATTCCTATGGTTTTCGGATTATCTTCCAGGGTTGACCTTACAATCTTAAAAGAGTCCTTTAGAATTCTTCTGTCCAGACATGAAATTCTACGTACTTTAATTGTAACCAGTTCAGAGGGAGTAGGGTATCAATATGTTAGTGATCAGGAATTAAGTATTAAAGAGACTGATGTATTTAGCTCTAGAGAATTAGAAGATCTTCTATCTCAAGAAATCACTAGAGTTTTTAATTTATCCAAAGAACTTCCTATTTCAGTTTGTGTATTCAATGAGAAAGAAAAAACTAAAAATAATAAAACAAAGAAAAAGCAGGATACCCCAAATAATAGTGAGATTACTTCTTATATCAGTATAGTTATTCATCACATTTCTTTTGATGGTTGGTCTAGTGATATCTTTTTAGAAGAACTACATGTTATCTATAGGGATTTGTTATTGGGTAATCCGGTTTCTTTACCCTCGTTACGAATTCAATATAAAGATTTTGCTTTATGGCAAAGGGGGTATCTTCAGGGAGAAGTATTAGAAAAACAATTGGATTATTGGAGGGCTAAACTTTTGGAAGTAGAACCTCTAAATCTTCCTTTAGATTATGCTCGTCCTTCGGTTATTTCTTATGAAGGACATACAATACGTTTTAGTATTCCTAACACATTAGGAGAAGACCTTCGATTCTTATCTCGAGACTTAGGAGTGAGTTTATACAGTGTAATGCTGGGAGGATATTATTTACTATTATCCTCTTATTCGGGACAAAAGGATATAGTACTAGGAACAGTAGTAGCGAATCGTCATCATGCAGGCTTAGATGATCTGATCGGTTTCTTTGTAAATACTTTGGTCCTTCGAGAAGAGATTGATTATGGAGTATCAGTAAGAGATTTTATTTTGCAAGTTTCAGGTTCAGCATCTGAGGCTCAGATGCATCAGGATGTACCTTTTGAGAAATTGGTAGAAGAGTTGGGAGTAGTTCAGGATGTATCTCGTCATCCTCTATTCCAGGTGATGTTTGGTTTACAGAGTTTTGGAAGTGAAGTAAAGGATAGGTATGGAGATGATTCATTATTTCAAGAATTCAAAGGAAATGTCTCCTATGATGTGGCTAAGTTTGATTTGAGTTTGATGATAGATGATCATGGAAATTTTTTATCAGGAAGTTTTAATTATGCTATCCATCTCTTTAAAGAAAGTACGATTGATCATATGATCCGTACGTATGTTTATCTCTTAGAGCAAATCGTATCTAATCAGAAAGGTAACCACTCTGAGTTACAACTTAGAGATTTATCTTGGACAAGGAAGGAAGAGTATAGTGCAGATGGAATCTTCTCCAATCTTTTGGGTTCCTATTCAGAATATGATACCACGGTTCCGATTCATGAGTTATTTGAGAGACAGGTTGAGAAGACTCCTGATCATATCGCTTTGGTGTATGAGGATGTGAAGTTAACCTATAGAGAGCTTAATGAGAGATCTAATCAATTGGCTCATTATCTTTTATATACTTATCAGATTCAGCCTGATGAACTTATTCCATTATGTTTAGAAAGATCCGAACAGATGCTTATCGGAATTCTAGGAGTTTTAAAGTCAGGAGGAGCGTATGTTCCGATGGATCCTAATTATCCTATGGATAGAATAGAACATATTCTGGGAGATACCAAGGCTAGATTGGTAATCGTTGAAGAGAATACAAAAGACAGATTATATGAGTACAAGGAACTAACAGCTACAGAAACAGCATCCTCAAACCTGAGTATTATAAGTCTGGATTCTTCAGATATGAAAGATAGCTTGGATATATGTTCCACAGTAAATCCAAATACAGAAGTAGGTTCAGGTGATTTATCGTATGTTATTTATACCAGTGGAACAACAGGAAAGCCTAAGGGAGTAATGATAGAACATAAGAATGTGGTTCGTTTATTCAGTGCTACAAATCATTGGTATGGATTTACGGATAAGGATGTATGGAGTTTATTCCATTCGTATGTTTTTGATGTGAGTGTATGGGAGATGTGGGGCGCCTTACTTCATGGAGGAAAATTATTGATACCTAGTGTAGAACAAACTAAAGATTTATATTTATTTTTTGATTTATGCTATAAAAATAATCTTACTGTATTATGTAAAACCCCTACAGCCTTTTACCAGTTTATAGAAGTTGGTTTATCTAAGGATGTGAATCTTTCTAAACTTCGTTATGTCATCTTTGCAGGAGAGGCATTGAATTTTGCTTCTTTGGAACCTTGGTATGGTCGCTATCCTGAGAGTCCAAGTTTAATCAATATGTATGGTACAACTGAGACTACAGTTCATGCGAGTTATAGAGTGCTTGATTCGGGAGAGTTAGGGAATTCGTCTATGGTAGGAAAAAGTATTCCGGATCAACGGATTTATGTGTTGGATGAATACTTACGTCCGGTACCCGTGGGAGCTGTAGGAGAATTATATATTGGAGGTTCGGGATTATCAAGAGGTTATTTAAATCTTGTAGAGCTTACAGAGGAGCGTTTTCTATTGAATCCATTCCAGAGTGAAGAAGAGAAAGCAAGAGGTTATAATGATCGTATATATAAGACTGGAGATTTAGGTCGTTATCTTCCGGGAGGAGATTTGGAATATATAGGCAGAAATGACTTCCAGGTAAAGATACGAGGATACAGGATAGAATTAGGAGAGATAGAGAATGGATTATTGAGTTATGAAGGGATTCGTCAAAGTGTTGTACTGGCAAAGGAGAATAGTTCAGGCTTGAAATATTTGGTTGGCTATTATGTGTCAGATGCAGCATTAAATCATGAAGAGCTGTCAGTACATTTATCAGGATTACTTCCTGAGTATATGATCCCTTCTGTGTATGTTCATTTGGAATCACTTCTTCTTACGATTAATGGAAAATTAGATCGCAAGACTTTACCTGAACCAAACTTCACAGGAGATAGAGAATATATTGCACCCGAGACTTCTCTTCAGCGAGATCTGGCAGCAATTTATAGTGAAGTATTGGGCTTACCTGTAGAAAGTATCGGTTTACATGATGATTTCTTCCGTTTGGGAGGAGACAGTATCATCAGTATCCAACTCGTGAGTCGTTTACGAAAAAGATTATCCTTATCCTTAAGTGTCAAAGAAGTCTTTACCTATAGAACAGTGTATCATCTTTCTGAGCTCTTAGAAAGTAGAAAGCATGAAGAGGGATTGTCTCTTATTACAGAACAGGGAATATTAGAAGGTGAAGTTTCATTATTACCGATTCAGGAATGGTTCTTCCATGAGGTAGAGTTGGGAGAACATTTTACCTCTTTCCATCATTGGAATCAGTCCTTTATGATTCATGTTCCTGAATTGGATATAGATATATTAAAACAAAGTCTCCTACAATTAGTAGAGAAGCATGATGCCTTACGACTATATTATCCTAAGACAGAGCATGGCTATCTTCAAGAGTATAGAAAAGAAGCTATATCTCCTGATTTGAGTATACTTGATCGTAGAGATGTAAGTGAAGAAGAATTAGTAGAAGTCTTTACTTCTTGGCAGAGTGGATTTGATATCACTGAAGGTCCTTTACTTCATGTAGGATATATCCATGGTTATGAAGATGGAAGTTGTCGTGTTCATTTCTGTTTCCATCATCTTATTATCGATGCGGTAAGCTGGCGAATCTTAACAGAAGATCTTCAGATGATGTATAGATCTCTTAAGGAAGGAAATACCAACCCATTGTATGTAAAAGGAAGCAGTTACCGCCAGTGGGTTGATGTGGTTAAGACTTATAAAGAGGATAGTGCTACCTCCCGAGAAGAAGAGCTAAGGTATTGGAATAGTATTATAGAGAATACAAAGAATAGCAGTCTTCATATCCAGAGTCTTAGTAGTTCTCTCTATCATCATTCCGATTTGGTATTGGATAAAGACTCCACGAGTCGTTTACTTCGAGATATTCATGGAGTGTATCATACCCAGATCAATGATGTTCTTTTATCAGCTTTCTCTTTGGCTCTTTGTGATTTCACGGGTCTATCAGCTCATGGTATTGTATTAGAGGGTCATGGAAGAGAGGATATCTTTCCGGGAATAGATATTACTGAAACAGTAGGCTGGTTTACCACGATGTATCCTATAGTGTTAGAGAGGGGTAAAGATCTATTCTCTACACTAGTTCATACGAAAGAGTCTTTGAGAGGTGTTCCTGATAATGGGATAGGTTATGGAAGTCTTATCGGCTATACAGATGGTAATCTTCCTAGAATTAGTTTTAATTACTTGGGCCAGTTGGATCAACAGGAATCTGTATCAGAGAGTTGGCATATCGTAGGGGAGAATAGTGGAGAATCTGTGGGAAGAGATAATTTGGATTCTCATCTTCTTACTATCAATGGCGCTGTGGTAGGAGGAGAATTGTATTTTGGATTAAGGGGCTACTTCAGTGAAGAAGAGATGATTCGTTTATCAGTATTGTTTAAAGGATACTTAGAGCAGCTTGTGAATGAGTTATCAGGAATAGATAGAAGCTACCTTACGTTATCAGATGTGGATCATATTCTGAGTTCCAGCCAACTAGCTTCTATTCAGAAAGAGATAGAGATTGATTCTGTATATTTAGCCAGTAGTCTTCAGGAAGGTTTTATCTACCATGCTTTAAGTCAGGGAGATGTAGATGACTCTTATCGGGTACAGCTTTTATGGGATTATCATGGAGGGGTTGATTTGGATAAGTTAAAGGAGTCGTGGGAATATGTTCAGAAGAAGCATCCTGTATTAAGAACGAGATTTGATTGGTCAGAGTCTATTGTTCAGGTGATAGATAAAATAGGCTCTGTGGACTGGCGTTGTATAGATCTGAGTGGGTATGATGAAAAGGAAAGAGAAGATAAGATTAAATCCATTGTTCAGAAAGACAGAGAAGAGGAGTATGATCTTTCCAAATCAGGACTCTTCAGAGTCTATGTGTGTCAACATTCCGAGATTCATTATACATGTATCTTCAGTAATCATCATGCGATCTTGGATGGTTGGAGTATGCCTGTACTGTTTAATGATATTCATACCACCTACCTTAGATTATTGAAAGGAGAAGTAGTAGCTTCTATGGTGGATATATCGTATGGAGAATCCCAGAAGTATCTTCAGAGTCATAAGGGAGAGAGTGATTCATTCTGGAAGGAGTATATGTTGCTATTGGAAGATAGGGAGGATTTGAGTAGTTTACTTACAGTCTCAGAGAAGCATACGAATCTTTCAGGCTATCGTCATATTCAGGATCCTCACTCCTTAACCTTACATCTCAAAGAGCAGAGGTATACTTTGTTAAAGAATTTAATCTCTAAGGAGGGCTTAACAGTTAATGCGGTGTTACAATATTTATGGCATAAACAGTTAAGTATCTACAGTAATCAAAGAACGACAGTAGTAGGAACGACCGTTTCTGGAAGAAGTCTACCTGTTGAGGGGATTGAGAGTTCAGTAGGCTTGTATATCAATACCCTTCCCTTGATTGTAGAGCATAAGGAAGGTAAGGTACTAGATTGGATCGCAAAACTTCAAGATGGAGTTAGTGATCTTAACACATACAGTGATAAGAGTTTATCGAGTCTTCAACAAAGTGGAGAACGATTATTCAGTAGTTTATTTGTGTATGAGAATTATCCTATATCTGATGGTGTTGTTTTAAATGGTTTAGATATTAAGCCTCGTGAATCGATAGAGAAAGTGGATTATCCCTTAAGTTTAATTGCGTATGAGAGAGGAGAAGAAATAAGTATGACCTTAACTTATGAGGGACTATTATTTGAAAGAGCTATGATGTCTCAGGTACTAGAAGGTATGGAATTAATGTTGGATCAGCTGTTACAAGATCCTACCATTACTACAGATAGACTGTCGTATGTATCAGCGCTTCAATATCAAGACTTGATCCATAATTGGAATATAGCGGGAGTGGAATACGACACAAGTGTTACCCTTCATGAATTATTTGAAAGACAGGTAGAGAAGACTCCGGATCATATTGCTTTGGTGTATGAGGATGTAAAGTTAAGTTATAAAGAGCTTAATGAGAGATCAAACCAATTGGCTCATTATTTATTACAAAATTATGAGATTAAGGCTGATGAATTGATCCCTCTATGTTTGGAAAGATCCGAGCAGATGCTCATAGCAATCTTAGGAGTCCTAAAATCAGGAGGAGCATATGTTCCTATGGATCCTAATTATCCTATGGATCGAATAGAACATATTCTGGGAGATACCAAGGCTAGAGTTGTACTCGTTGAAGAGAATACAAAAGACAGATTATATGAGTACAAGGAACTAACAGCTATAGAAACAGAATCCTCAAACCTGAGTGTCATAAGTCTGGATTCTTCAGAGATGAAAGCTGAACTGAGTACTTGTTCTCCAGCAAATCCCAATACAGAAGTAAGTTCAGGTGATTTATCTTATGTAATTTACACGAGTGGAACAACAGGTAAACCAAAGGGAGTCATGATAGAGCATAAAGGAGTTGTAAATCTTGTAGAGTTTATGATATCCTCTCACAAACTTAACGAATATATGAATGTAGGTTGTTATTCGAATTATGTTTTTGATGCTTTTGCATGTGAAACCTTTCCTGTTCTGTGTAATGGAAATACGTTGTGGTTGTATAGTGATGAACATAGAAAATCGGTAAAAGAACTTAATGAGTATATTACAGATCATGGTATAGAGGTATCGTTTATTCCTCCTGTCTTATTAAAAGAAATGTTACCGGATACAAGTCTTAAGCTAATATTTGCAGGAGGCGAATCTTTCCCTGAAATCGATAGAAAGGAATATTCAGATATTATTTTACTTAATGAGTATGGTCCATCAGAATCTACGGTATGTGCAACTTATCATCATTATCATGAGGATGGTAATGCTCTTAATATAGGTCAACCTATAGCCAATACGGCAACCTATGTCTTGGATGAATCTCTGCGACCTGTTCCTGTAGGGGCTATAGGAGAATTGTATATAGGAGGGGCTGGTTTATCAAGAGGGTATTTAAATCTTCCTGAGCTTACCGCTGAGCGTTTTCTATTGAATCCTTTCCAGAGTGAAGAAGAGAAAGCAATAGGTTATAATGATCGTATGTATAAGACCGGGGATTTAGTACGTTATCTTGCTGGTGGGGATATAGAGTATATAGGCAGAAATGACTTCCAGGTTAAAATAAGAGGGTATAGGATAGAATTGGGAGAGATAGAGAATGGATTATTGGGCTATGAAGGAGTTCGTCAGGCTATAGTTTTAGCCAAGGAGAATAGTTTAGGCTTGAAATATTTGGTAGGATATTATGTATCGGATGCTTCAGTTAATAATGAAGACTTATCTATGCATTTATCTGGGCTTCTTCCGGATTATATGATCCCTTCTGTGTATGTTCATTTGGAATCACTTCCTCTTACGATTAATGGAAAGTTGGATCGTAGAGCGTTACCAGACCCTAACTTCACAGGAGATAGAGAATATATAGCACCAACAACAGTTCTTGAAAAACAATTAGCAGAGATCTATGGAGAAGTTTTAGGTTTACCTGTAGAAAGTATCGGTTTACATGATGATTTTTTCCGTTTGGGAGGAGACAGTATCATCAGTATCCAACTCGTGAGTCGTTTACGAAAAAGATTATCCTTATCCTTAAGTGTCAAAGAAGTCTTTACCTATAGAACAGTGTATCATCTTTCTGAGCTCTTAGAAAGTAGAAAGCATGAAGAAGGATTGTCTCTTATTACAGAACAGGGAATATTAGAAGGTGAAGTTTCATTATTACCGATTCAGGAATGGTTCTTCCATGAAGTAGAGTTGGGAGAACATTTTACCTCTTTCCATCATTGGAATCAGTCCTTTATGATTCATGTTCCTGAATTGGATATAGATATATTAAAACAAAGTCTCCTACAATTAGTAGAGAAGCATGATGCCTTACGGCTATATTATCCTAAGACAGAGCATGGCTATCTTCAAGAGTATAGAAAAGAAGCTATATCTCCTGATTTGAGTATACTTGATCGTAGAGATGTAAGTGAAGAAGAATTAGTAGAAGTCTTTACTTCTTGGCAGAGTGGATTTGATATCATTGAAGGTCCTTTACTTCATGTAGGATATATCCATGGTTATGAAGATGGAAGTTGTCGTGTTCATTTCTGTTTCCATCACCTTATTATCGATGCGGTAAGCTGGCGAATCTTAACAGAAGATCTTGAGTTGATGTATAGATCTCTTAAGGAAGGAAATACCAACCCATTGTATGTAAAAGGAAGCAGTTACCGTCAGTGGGTTGATGTGGTTAAGACTTATAAAGAGGATAGTGCTACCTCCCGAGAAGAAGAGCTAAGGTATTGGAATAGTATTATAGAGAATACAAAGAATAGCAGTCTTCATATCCAGAGTCTTAGTAGTTCTCTCTATCATCATTCCGATTTGGTATTGGATAAAGTCTCCACGAGTCGTTTACTTCGAGATATTCATGGTGTGTATCATACCCAGATCAATGATGTTCTTTTATCAGCTTTCTCTTTGGCTCTTTGTGATTTCACTGGGTTGTCTACTCATGGTATTGTATTAGAAGGTCATGGAAGAGAGGATATCTTTCGGGGAATGGATATTACTGAAACAGTAGGCTGGTTTACCACGATGTATCCCATAGTGTTAAAGAGAGGTAAAGATGTATTCTCTACACTAGTTCATACGAAGGAGTCTTTGAGAGGTATTCCTAATAATGGGATAGGTTATGGAAGTCTTATGGGCTATACAGATGGAAATCTTCCTAGAATTAGTTTTAATTACTTGGGACAGTTGGATCAACAGGAATCTGTATCAGAGAGTTGGTATATCGTAGGGGAGAATAGTGGAGAACCTATAGGAATAGATAATTTGGATTCTCATCTTCTTACTATCAATGGTGCTGTGGTAGGAGGAGAATTGTATTTTGGATTAGGAGGCTACTTCAGTGAAGAAGAGATGATTCGTTTATCAGTATTGTTTAAAGGATACTTAGAGAAGCTGGTGAATGAGTTATCAGGAATAGATAGAAACTACCTTACGGTGTCAGATGTGGATCATATTATAAGTTCCAGTCAACTAGCTTCTATTCAGGAAGAGATAGAGATTGACTCTGTATATTTGGCCAGTAGTCTTCAGGAAGGCTTTATCTACCATGCTTTAAGTCAGGGGGATGTAGATGATTCTTATCGGGTACAGCTTTTATGGGATTATCATGGAGGGGTTGATTTGGATAAGTTAAAGGAGTCGTGGGAATATGTTCAGAAGAAGCATCCTGTATTAAGAACGAGATTTGATTGGTCAGAGTCTATAGTTCAGGTGATAGATAAGATAGGTTCTGTGGAGTGGCGTTGTATAGATCTGAGTGGGTATGATGAAAAGGAAAGAGAAGATAAGATCAAATCCATTGTTCAGAAAGACAGAGAAGAGGAGTATGATCTTTCTAAATCAGGACTCTTTAGAGTCTATGTGTGTCAACATTCCGAGATTCATTATACATGTATCTTCAGTAATCATCATGCGATCTTGGATGGGTGGAGTATGCCTGTACTGTTTAATGATATTCATACCACCTACCTTGGATTATTGAAAGGAGAAGTAGTAGCTTCTATGGTGGATATATCGTATGGAGAATCCCAGAAGTATCTTCAGAGTCATAAGGGAGAGAGTGATTCATTCTGGAAGGAGTATATGTTGCTATTAGAAGATAGGGAGGATTTGAGTAGTTTACTTACAGTCTCAGAGAAGCATAGAAATCTTTCAAGCTATCGTCATATTCAGGATCCTCAATCCTTAACTTGGAGTATTGATAGAGAAAGATATCTTTCTTTAAAGAATTTAATCTCTAAGGAGGGCTTAACAGTTAATGCGGTGTTACAGTATGTATGGCATAAACAGTTAAGTATCTACAGCAATCAAAGAACGACAGTAGTAGGAACGACCGTTTCTGGAAGAAGTTTACCTGTTGAGGGGATTGAGAGTTCTGTAGGACTTTATATCAATACCCTTCCCTTGATTGTAGAGCATAAGGAAGGTAAGGTGATGGATGTAATAGTAAATCTTCAATCTTCTGTAAGTGATCTTAACACATACAGTGATAAGAGTTTATCAAGTCTTCAAGATAATGGAGAGCGTTTATTCAGCAGTTTATTTGTGTATGAGAATTATCCTATATCCGATGGAGATGTTTCTGAGGATTTAGATATTCGATTCCGGGATTCTATAGAGAAGGTAGATTATCCCTTAAGTTTAATTGCGTATGAGAGAGGAGAGGAAGTGAGTCTCACGTTAAACTATGAAGGATTGTTATTTGAAGAAGCTATGATGTCTCAGGTACTAGAAGGTATGGAGTTGATGTTAGATCAGCTTTTGGAAGATCCTACTATTACTACAGATAGATTGTCATATGTTTCAGCTTTTCAATATCAAGACCTGATCCATAGTTGGAATGCAACTAGAGTAGAATACGACACAAGTGCTACCCTTCATGAATTATTTGAAAGACAGGTAGAGAAGACTCCGGATCATCTTGCTTTGGTGTATGAAGATGTAAAGTTAAGCTATAGAGAGCTTAATGAGAAATCAAACCAGTTAGCTCATTATCTTTTAGAAACATACAAAATCCAGCCTGATGAACTTATTCCATTATGTTTAGAAAGATCCGAGCAGATGCTGATTGGAATCTTAGGAGTCTTGAAGTCAGGCGGAGCGTATGTTCCTATGGATTCTAGTTATCCTATGGATAGAATAGAACATATTCTGGGAGATACCAAGGCTAGATTGGTAATCGTTGAAGAGAATACAAAAGACAGATTATATGAGTACAAGGAACTAACAGCTACAGAAACAGCATCTTCAAACCTGAGTATTATAAGTCTGAATGGTTCAGAAATGAAAGCTGAACTGAGTACTTGTTCTACGGATAATCCAAATACTGAAGTAAGTCCGGAAGCTTTATCGTATGTCATTTATACCAGTGGAACAACAGGAAAGCCAAAAGGAGTGATGATAGCGCATAGAAATGTGGTTAATTTAATTGAGCAGCAGTCTATTCTATTTAGCTTGAATACAGTTCATTCTTCTTCGGATCCACAAAAAAGAGCATTATGGTATGCCAACTATGTTTTTGATGCTCATGTATGGGATGTTTATTCCGTTCTTTCGTTTGGTCATATCTTACATCTAATAAGTAAAGAAATCCAAACAGATTTAAGTTTATTACATAGATATATAGTTGAAAATAGGATCCAGATAGCTACGATTCCTCCTATATTACTTACTACAGAATTAATTCTCCCGTTGGATACCCTTATTGTAGCAGGAGATACTACTCATCCGGAAGTAATGGAATATTATAGAAGAGAAGGTGTTGATGTAATCAATGCGTATGGTCCTACCGAGTCCACGGTATGTGCTACTTATCATCATTATCATGAGGATGGTAATGCTCTTAATATAGGTCAACCTATTACCAATACTGCAACTTATGTACTGGATGAATACTTACGTCCAGTTCCTATAGGAGCCGTAGGAGAATTGTATATAGGAGGAGCCGGTTTATCAAGAGGTTATTTGAATCTTCCTGAGCTTACTAAAGAGCGTTTTCTATTGAATCCCTTTCAAAGCGAAGAAGAGAAAGAGATTGGTTATAATGATCGTATGTATAAAACAGGAGATTTAGTCCGTTATCTTGCTAATGGAGATTTGGAATATATAGGAAGAAATGACTTCCAGGTAAAAATACGAGGGTATAGGATAGAATTGGGAGAGATAGAGAATGGGTTATTGAGTTATGAAGGGATTCGTCAAAGTGTTGTACTGGCAAAGGAGAATAGTTCAGGCTTGAAATATTTGGTTGGCTATTATGTGTCAGATGCAGCATTAAATCATGAAGAGTTGTCAGTACATTTATCAGGATTACTTCCGGAGTATATGGTTCCTTCTGTATATGTTCATTTAGAAGAACTTCCTCTTACGATAAATGGAAAGTTAGACCGCAGGGCTTTACCGGATCCTAACTTCACGGGAGATAAAGAATATATTGCACCAGAGACTTCTCTTCAGCGAGATCTGGTAGCAATCTATAGCGAATTGTTGGGCTTACCTATTGAAAGTATCGGTTTACATGATGACTTTTTCCGATTGGGAGGTAATAGTATTATGGCAGTCAAATTGATTAGTAAGATTAATCACCAGTTAGGAGTCCGGATAAAAGTGTCTGATGTTTTTCAAGGAAAAACCATTGGAGTATTATCCTCAATTATTATTATCTCTAAGCCGGAATACAAACCGGTAGTCTCTCTTAATAATGCAAATACTAAACCTAATATGTTTATGATTCACCCAGGAGGAGGGGGTTGTGAAGTGTATCAATCACTTGCAGATCAATTAGATGGGGATTATCATTGTTATGGCGTAGATTCTTACAATTTGTATCATGAAGAAAAGATAGATAACCTCAACCATTTGGCTATGTATTATCTTGATCATATAGATAAAATACAAAAGGAGAGCCAACAGAAAGAGTATATTTTATTAGGATGGTCTTTGGGAGGTCAGATTGCATTGGAAATCGCTTCAGAATTAGAAAATAGAGGTTGTAAAAACATTAGAGTTTATTTATTGGATACGATTCTCAAGCATTCAGATTCCGAGTTGATGAAATTGAATATGATATCCTTTTCAGATGAAGCGATCAGTCAAAGATTCCATGTTCCTATGGATAGTGATTATTTTATACAGGCTAAAAATTTACTGATGACAGAGCTTCTGATTGATAAGCAGAATATTTCTACTCAATTAAAATGTACAAAAACTATACTCTTAAAAGCGATGTTGAAAGAGGATTTAGAAAATCAATTGCTAGCAGAGTATTTACATAAACTAACTTATAATAATGTGGATAAGATACTTGAGGATCAAAATCTATTAAAAGTATACCCTATTAATGCATCTCATCAAGATATATTAAAAGAAGATCTAAAGGTTATAGATATTATTAAAAATGATGATGTATTCTAGTTAATATATTAAGCCTGCTTAAACTCTTTAACAAGTTTATGATTTGATAAGAGTATAAGCAGGCTTGATATTAATAAATTATATATTAGAAAAACAAAAGAATGATAAAAACTTAATTTTATATTATTAATTATGTTTAGTATGTAATATTTTCATTATGTATAAGTAAATAGTATTTCGAATTTTATTAATTATAAATCTATATCTCTTAGAAGGCAAAATATCATACATGACGTATATTTACATATATTAAGATTCCAATTTTATTGATATCTCTTTTGAGCTTATGGTAAATAAGGAGTATGATAATATTCTAAATACATAAAGAAATAAAATGATGAAAATATATTACAATCGACTTTCAGGATAGGTAGGTATTTGTTGATAAAATAATCATTTTACATAGATACAGAAAATATAGTCTGTATTAATTATTGTTTCTAATAAAGAAGCGACAGGATTTTTCGTGACTTTATTGAAAACGTTTTTATTTCTTCCAAAACTAACCTTGTATATAATGAAAGAAAAAATAATTGTTTTTTCCTTTTTGAGAAAGCTTCTTCTGATAGAAGCCCAACAAAGCTGGTATTCCGTTTTTGATCATCCATATAGTAAGATATTCATACTACCTTCTAGTTTATTAATATGTTCGAGGTATTATCCTAATATCAGTCCCATATTACCCTTTCATGTTAATGCTCTGATTTATAGGCTATGAATGGTATAGAGTAGAATAACTAAACATATATACTAATACTAATTTTCCATGAAAATATTACAATACAATTTTTTAGATCCCGGTATCCGGAGCTTCTGTCTGACTGTTTCTTTTGTGATAACAGTTTTGATGGGAAGAGCTGAGGCTCAGACTCTTCTCACAGAAAGCTTCAATTACCCTTCGGGAACTTTGTTGACTAATGCCCATTGGTCCCAACAAGCAGGAGGAAGCCCTTCCGTGATTGTTGCGAATGGCAATCTTACTTATCCGAATACGATCTCAAATAATATCGGAAGTAAGGTAAGTTTAAGTAGTAGTGGACAGGATGTATACCATTCTTTTACCTCTGCTTCTTTAGATGTCTCTAATCCGGGAGTCTATTCTTCCCTGATCGTTAATGTATCCCAAGCTCAGGCTATAGGTGATTTCTTTTTTGCATTAGGAGCTTCTGGTCCTAATGCCAGTGTGTATATCCGCTCAAATGGTATTGGTTTCAGCTTCGGAGTTGGAAAAACAGCGGCTTCTGCGGAATACGAAACCACCGTACGACCTTTTAATACCAATATTATGTTGGTTCTTAAATATGAGTTTGTTACGGGAGCTCAGAATGATGAGATAAAATTATATGTCAATCCTTCCCTTGCTTCAGAGCCTGTTACCGCTGATATTGTAACAGCTCCAGCTATAGGTGATGTAGGTTCGTTAACGTATGCTTTTCTTTACCAGGGAAATGCATCAAATGCTCCTACTCTTGAGGTTGATGGGATCAATGTAGGAAGAAGCTGGGCTAGTGTAACCTCAGCTATATTTGATTACGGAGATACCCCGACCCTTTATGATTTTACGAAGGATGGTGTGTATGTTCCTGCTGCCCATACAGTGCTTACCGGATTGTCTCTTGGAAGCCTACTTCCCAGTACCGAGCTCACTCCTCACAGTGTAGCTGATGGTGCGGATAATAATGGGACAAATGGAGATGGTTTGGAAGAGGACGCTATAGATGTTTCCTTGAACCAAATCAGGAAAGGAGTATCTTATGTTTTAAGTGTTCCTGTTACTAATCCTTCTGGTACTAAATACCTATATGGTTGGATAGATTTTAATAATGATGGAAAGTTTCAGGCCGAAGAATTTGCGAGTATTTCATTTTCAACCTCAGGAAGCAGTACCCAAACTCTTACTTGGACAGCTGTTCAAACTGCGACAATAGCTTCAGGTGCGAATAAGCTGTATATGAGATTAAGACTCTCTGATAGATCTTTGAATGATTTTACTACAGTGGCAACAGGAGGAGCAACTCTTGATGAAAGAAGTATTGGTAGTGGAGCAACCTCGACCAATGATCCTACCGATTATGTGACCCCTGCGAATGGTGAAGTAGAAGATTATCAAATTGAAGTCGTGAATACTTACGAATATGGGGATCTTCCTGTTTCTTTTGAGAATGATAAGGACAGTAATCCATTACCTGGAATGCATGCTCCTTTGACAGGATTTACCTTAGGGTCTCTTATAGATTTTGAATCAAATCCGGCATCAGTCACTTCTCCCAATGAAAATAATATTGCTGGTGATAATGCAGTGGGATTAGCGGATGAAGATGCTTTAACTTCTTTAGAAAGTGTGAGTCATGGAGTACCATTTCATCTTTCGGTGCCGGTAAGCATACCAAGTTCTTTAACAGGTACCAAATATTTATATGGCTGGCTAGATCTCAATGGAGACGGTCGTTTTCAGGCTGGAGAGGTAGCTACGACTATTGCTACTACTTCAGGTAATGTTCAGCTCACATGGACTGCTGCTCAAACCAATCAGATTGCTTTTGGTACTCCTAGCATCTATTTAAGATTACGATTATCCAATTTGGATTTACAAGATTTTACTACGGTGGCAACAGGAGGAGCAACGCTGGATGAGAGAAGTATTGGTAATGGGGCAACATCCAGTTCTAATAGCGCGAATGCTGCTATTCCTCCTTTTGGTGAAGTGGAAGACTATCAGCTTCCTGTAGATTTTTATGATTATGGCGATGTACCGGTTTCTTATGATAATGATAAAGAGGGAAACTTTGTACCTGCAGGTCATATTTCACTTGCGGGACTATCCTTAGGAAATATAGTTCCTGGTGTTGAACCGACTCCTCATAGTGTAGCGGCTGGCGCAGACAACAATGGTGCGAATGGAGATGGTTTGGAAGAGGATGCCATAGATGTTTCCTTGAACCAAATCAGAAAGGGAGTTTCTTATGTTTTAAATTTTCCTGTTGCTAACCCTTCAGGTACCAAGTATCTATATGGTTGGATTGATTTCAATGATGATGGGAAATTTCAGGTAGAAGAAGTAGCTACTAATACATTTTCAACCTCAGGAAACAGTATGCAAGCCCTTACGTGGACGGCTGCTCAAACAGCCACAATAGTCGCCAGTGCAAATAAGTTGTATATGAGATTACGACTCTCTGATAGATCTTTGAATGACTTTACTACGGTAGCTACAGGAGGAGCTATTTTAGATGAAAGGAGTATTGGTAATGGAGCAACTTCAACGGGAAATGCTACGAATCACTCGGCTCCTTCAGATGGTGAGGTAGAAGATTATCAAATTGAGGTGGTGAATACCTATGAATATGGAGATGCTCCTGCGTCTTTCGAAAACGATAAAGATAATAATCCATTACCTGCAGTACATGCCCCACTTACAGGATTTACCTTAGGATCTCTTATAGATTTTGAAACTACACCTGCTTCAGTAATTTCTTCTAATCAAAATAATACGACGGGTGATAACGCAATAGGATTAGTTGATGAAGATGCATTACAACCATCATTTATTTCAATCAATACAGGATTTGCCTTTAGTCTTACTGTACCGGTAAATATTCCGACTTCTTTAAACGGGACAAAACACTTGTATGGATGGCTCGATCTCAATGGCGATGGGCGATTTCAAGTAGGAGAAGCAGCGGAAACTACTACTACGTTAAGCGGAGGGCATTATTTATTAAGCCTAAATTGGACAGCTGCTCAAATATCTCAGATTGCCTCTGGAACGCCAAATATTTATTTAAGATTAAGACTCTCGGATCAAAACCTTCAGGATTTTACAACGGTTGCTTCTGGAGGAGCTACTCTTGATGAGAGAAGTATTGGTAATGGGGCTACCTCTAGCGCTAATAGCACAAATGCTTCTACGACTCCTTTTGGTGAAGTTGAAGATTATCAGATTTTAGTAGATGTTCATAATGTAGGGGATATTATTGATAAAGAGTTTCTATTAACGGATGATTTGGTAGATAAAGACAATACCACAGCATTAGTTCCTGTTGCTTACAATACGGAATACAATTCGAATGCCTTCATTCACGATAATGTTACGCCATGTAATGTTAATAGAAATGTGTACTATGTTGCTAGAAATGCGGGACTAAGATTTAATTTTGGTCCAGGTAATTTATATAATGATTATAGTGTTAGTATTTATTTTAAATTTAACCCATACGAACCTATCGTGCGTAATTATGTTAGGATTATTGATGTAAAGGATAATATATTAGATGCTGGAATTTATAGAACGGGAGATAATTTAAATTTCTATCCTAATGGAAATGTAGGAAATAACCTTTTGATCAATTCAGGAACGGAGTATGTATTGTTAACTCTTACAAGAAATGGAGCGACTGGATATGTGAAAGTGTATATCAACGGAGTATTGGCATCGGGCTATAATGATGCTTCAGGAACCTATCAATTGACTTCATCAGGAAACTTTATTTTTATTAAAGATGATATTCAGGCTCCTCTTGAACAATCTCCTACAAATGTGGCATATATTAGGGTGACAAATACTTTGCAGTCTGATCAGGATATCTTGGACATGTATAACAATATTTGTAGTAGTATTTCTCCTGATGATTTTTGTTATAAGCCTGCTGCTACCACTGGATTAACCTTAGATACTAAATTAGGGATTACAGCTTTGGGAAGAGCAGGAGCCAATGGAGATAATTGGCCAATGGTTCGAAAAGGGGCATGGACTGCTTTAGAATCTAAAACCAAAGGTTTTGTACCGAATAGAGTGGCTTTTGATATTTCTGGTAATCCAATTGGTATTTCTCCATCTAACTTTGTGGAAGGTATGATGGTATATGATACGACTAATCAATGTTTAAAAATGTATACATCCAATGATGGAGGAACTACATTGGGATGGTATTGTATTGAAAAGCAAACTTGTCCAGATTAAATAGTGAAAAACGGCTTCAAAAAATCATATGGTGACTTTTGAGAGGCTTTTAGATAGCAAAAAATGGTTAATAATGTCCAAAAGGTGGATTTTTGATACAAGCAATGGTCGGAATAAATTCCGACCATTTTTTATATTGTATTATGATGAGGCATATTTGCATGGAATTTTCCTTAGCTAAATTTATATCAATAAGACCATTTTAGATAAGTTCAAACAAGCTCATAGAAATAATTGCAGTTCTGTTTAGAAAATTTTAATTTTACGTTTTAAAAAATTGCCTTGCAGTACGCTCAAATTGTTTTACCATTAAATTTAGAAGGATCTTTTACGTATAAAGTTCCAGATGAGATGATACGTGAAATTCAGATTGGAATGCGTGTTTTGGTTCCTTTCGGAGGCAAAAAAATTTATACGGGAATTGTTTTTGATTTGCATAATCAGGCACCGGAAAATTTCATTGCAAAAGAGGTTATTAATATTTTGGATGACAATCCGATTGTTCCAAAAGAGCAAATTGATTTCTGGAATTGGCTCTCAAATTATTATTTATGCAGCTTGGGGGAAATTTATCGTTTCGCATTTCCTTCTTCACTCAAACTTGAAAGTGAAACTTACTTGAAGCTGAGGCCTAATATAAAAATTGATTTCGAGAATCTAGATGTACACGAGATGTATTTGATTCAGGCATTGGAAGTTCGACAGCTTATTAATCTTACCGATATTGAAGCGTTTATTCCAAAAAGAGAGATCGTTAAAACCATTAATTCTTTGATTGATCTTCAATATATTGAGATTGATGAAAAAGTTTCCGAAAAATATAAGGTAAAAGAAGTGGCCTATGTTAAAATAAATGAAGAAGTCATAAGCAATCAGAATCTGACAGAAATTCTTTTAAAATTAAATAAGGCTCGTAAACAAAAAGAATTATTTCTTCATATTTTAGAAAAACAAACAGAAAATCCGCAAGGAATAATTAAAAAATCTGAACTCTTTGAGGATGGATATTTTTCAAGTTCACACTTTAAAGCGTTAGCCGAGAAAAACTTTGTTGAAGAGTATTATATTCAAAAAGATAGATTGGAAAGCTATGATGGAGAGATTGAAGAGATTGAAGAATTGTCGGAATCGCAGAAGATAGCAAAAAAAGAAATTGATGAAGCCTTTGAAGAACGAAAAAATGTTCTTCTCCATGGAATAACTTCCTCAGGGAAGACGCATATTTATTTGGAAAAAATTGAAGAATGTATCAATAATGGCAAAAATGTATTGTTTTTACTTCCTGAAATTTCTCTTACTAAGCAGATTACCCAACGGTTAGAAAAAAAATATGGTCGTCAGCTGGGCTTTTATCACCAAAAACTCACTGATTTTGAAAGAGTAGAAGTATGGAGGAGAATTAAACAAAATCATATTAAAATCCTTATAGGAACTAGAAATTCTTTGTTTTTACCCTTTCAAAATTTAGGATTGATAATTGTAGATGAAGAGCATGATTCTGCTTATAAACCAAGAGAAGTATCCCCTTATTTTAATGCTAAGGATTCAGCCTTAATATTGGGCGATTTTTATGACGCAAGAATTATACTTGGCTCTGCAACGCCATCGGTTGAAAGCTATTACAGAGCCAGGAAAGATAAAATGAAATATGTTTTTCTGAATGAAAGATTTAGAAATGTGAATGTCCCTGAATATGAAATTATCAATTTCAAAGAAGCTCAGGATTCTAAAAATGTATCCGGAAATTTTTCTTTTAAATTAATTGAAGAAATCAAAAAAAAGATTGATAATAAAGAGCAGACTCTTATACTCCATAACCGCCGTGGTTATGCCAATGTAGTAGAATGTGAAACCTGTGGATATGTAAACTATTGTTCTAATTGTGATGTAGTAATGACCTATCATAAAATGGCAAATGAAATGAAATGTCATTATTGTGGACAACGGGCTTCCAAACCCAAGACTTGTCCAAAGTGCTATTCGGAAAACTTAAATGAAAGAGGGGTCGGAGTAGAGCAAATACATGAAGAAGTTTCTAAAATATTTCCAGATAATGAGGTCGATAGAATGGATATTGATTCGATGCGAAAGAAGTTTGCTTATGAAAAACTTTACGAAAAAATTGAAAATCAAGAAACGGATATTGTAGTAGGAACCCAAATGATTTCAAAAGGATTAGATTTTGATCATATTGAATTGGTAGCCATTCCTAAAGCAGATTCTTTATTATATATTCAAGATTTTAGGGCGGAAGAAAGAGCTTATCAACTCATTACCCAGGTCTCAGGAAGAGCAGGAAGAGTTTCCGGAAATGGAAAAGTGCTCATCCAGACATATAATCCTGAACATTCTGTATTTCAGTTAATCAAAATAAATAATCCTACCAAAATCTACAAATATATTCTTACAGAAAGACAAAAGTTTCACTATCCACCTTTTACTAAGCTGATTATGATAGAACTTAAGCATAGAAGAGAGGATAAAGTAAATCGAGCTTCTCAATTTTTAGGTTCGGTTTTACGTAAATACCTTCCGGAAGAATGTGTTTTAGGCCCGGAAAGAGCACAAATTGCAAAGCTTAATAATTTATATCAGTTTCAGATACTTATAAAGCTGCCGAGAGGAAAAAATTATGAAATATTCAAGGATAAAGTAATCATAAGTCTAAAAGAGTTTAAAGAAATTACAGCCTATCAAAGCATTAAAAAGAGCGTTTTTGTCGACTTTTAACAATTTTTAACAAACTTTATAGTCTTTTATAAACCCTTGGTAAAGTGCCTTATAACAATAATTTTTACTTTTGGACGTTATTTACAGGGTTGGATATTTAATATATGATCTTTAACCAGTTCTCCTTTATATTATCCAAACTGTAAGAAAATGAAAAAATACATGATAAAATTCAGAAAATATATTTCAGGCATTACGGTTTTGGCTACAGGTTTTATACTTGCCCAATCTACCGTCTCTACAGTTTTATTTTCCCAATCTTATGATAATCAAAAAAGTAATTTAAACTTACCTTCTCCCATTAGTTCTACAGTGGAGAAAACTGTTTTATCGGCAAAAGAACTTGTAGATATCAATGTAAACACTATGATGGCTGATCCAGTTTTGAAAAATGCAAATTGGGGATTTGTTGTTTATGATCCGAAAACACAAAAGGTGATTTCGTCATATAATGAAAATACGGCCCTAATCCCAGCTTCTACAACCAAACTACTCACTACAGAGACGGCTTTAAACCTTTTAGGTGAGAATTATCGTTGGATGACGCAATTGGAATATTCTGGTAGTATTGATGAAAATGGAACTTTAAATGGAAATCTTTATATTGTAGGAAGTGGAGACCCATCTTTAGGAACTAATAAAGCGGGAGCATGGTCATATAGAGAGATTATTACAGACTATATAAACGGGCTTTCTAGAGAAGGAATCAAAAAAGTAAATGGTGATATTATTATTCAAACCGCACTTTTTAAAGGTAATATTTCAAAACTTCCAGAAAATATTGTTTGGTTAGAAAAGAATAATTACTATTTACCTGTAGGAACTACTCGTGATATTAATCCTGAAAATGAAAAATTGATTGTAAAACATAAAAACAATTTTTCTGAAGAGAATAAATATTTTTATGTTTCACCTTATATAAATCAAGTAGTATATGCAGATAAATATGAAGGGGATGGTATAGTAACGACAAAATTACCTGATGCACCTGCTTATTTAGCAAATGCATTCAGAACATCGTTAGTAAAGAATGGGATATCTGTTAGTGGAAAAGTAACTCCAAAAATGATAGAGACTGCTGTTGATGCTAGAAAAATGATTTCTATCTATAAATCTCCCACATTAGCAGATATTATTTATTATACAAATCAGCATAGTGACAATTCTCTTGCAGAGGCATTACTTAAAACAGTAGGTTTTCAGAGATTAGGAGATCAAACTTCCGAATCAGGTAGAATAGTGGTAACAAACCATTTAAAGGACCAAGGATTTGATATGATGGGACTTAACTATATGGATGGAAGTGGACTTTCAAGGGGTAATAATGTGACGCCAATTTCTCAAGTCAAGTTTTTAACGTCTTTAATGGGAGAAAAATATTATAAAACTTATTTTTCATCATTACCAGTGGGAGGACAATCCGGAACATTAAAAAGAATGTTTAATTACACAGGTAATGGACAGGTTTTTGCTAAAACAGGAACACTAAACAAGGTGAAAACTCTTGCGGGGTATATGAAAACTAATTCTGGAAAAACATTGGTTTTTTCTCTGATGGTTAATGATTATTCAGGATCTGTAGATATGGTAAAGAAAAGGATGGAAAAAATTCTAGAACCAGCGCTAGATCTATAAAATATTTTATTTCAATAATATAAGAAAACCTTTTAATGCTTATTAAGAGGTTTTTTTTATATTTGGAAAAATTGTTTCAATATGAAAAAGATCTATTTCGTAGTACTGAGTATTTGTGGTTTTTACCAATTGTACGGCCAAAGTGAAAATGTAGAAAAGAAGGATTTAATTTTAAAAGAGCAGAAATCATATGCGGCAAGAATGGTAGCCTATAATATTAATCCGAATACATTAAATTATGATTTACAATATCAAAGAATGGATGTAAGTCTAGATCCTGCTGATTATAATATTTCCGGTAAAGTAACATCACATTTTAAGCCCAACCAAAGTATGGGGAGTATTTATTTTGATCTTGCTAATCCATTAACGGTTTCTCAGGTTCAGTATCATGGAGTTGACCTTGTTTTTGAACAATTGCCTACCAAAGAGCTAAAAATAGATTTTCCCTCAAGCCTACCCGCCAATGTTACAGATTCTTTAACGATTCATTACTCAGGGCAGCCTCCTACAAATAATGGTGCATTCTCTACAGGTTCTCAAAGTGGAGTTCTTACATTAGCCACCTTGAATGAACCCTATGGAGCACAGGATTGGTTTCCTACAAAACAAAGTATGAATGATAAAATCGATCGATTTGATTTTAAAATTACGACTCCATCTCAATATAGTGTCGCTGCTAACGGAAAATTTATGTCGGAAACGATACTTCCAAGTGGCCAAAAATTAACTTTCTGGAGAACGATGTATCCCACACCTGCCTATTTAATTGCTCTGTCGATTACTAATTTTGTTAAATTAAATGATACAATAGGTAATCCACCATTTCCTTTTGTAAACTATTTGTATCCCTCGACTGCCAATGATCCAGGATTGATGGCTAATATTAACTGGACAAAACAGGTAATGGAAACTTTCGAAAGCTATTTTGGACTTTATCCTTTTAGGGATGAAAAATATGGGCACATGGAGTTTCATTATAATGGGACTTGTATGGAGCATCAAACAATGTCTTCTATGAGTTCTTGGGGAAAAAGAGTCATTGCACATGAGCTTGCTCATCAATGGTTTGGAGATAAAGTTACTTGTGGTGCATGGAATGATATCTGGCTTAATGAAGGATTTGCCACGTTTGGAGAACATTTGTCTAATGAAAAATTATTGATGACCAATTCAGAATTCATGAATTATCTTGCTTCTGAAAAGAATTATATTACGAGCGCTCCGGGAGGGAGTACCTATGTATCAGATGCAGACTTAGGAAATATTGGAACTATCTTTAGCGGAAGGTTAACTTATTCCAAAGGGGGATATGTTGTTCGAATGATTAAATGGATTTTAGGGGATACCACATTTTATCAGGCAATTAAAGATTATCATGCAAGACCTAATTTAGCGTATAATTATGCAAAAACAACCGATTTAAATAATTCTTTATTGCAATCAACGGGGAAGGATTTTACAGAATTTTTCAATGACTGGATCTATGGACAAGGATATCCTACGTATGATATAAAATGGAAACAGGCTGGAAATCAAATTACATTTAAAGTTTCTCAAACACAAAGTCACTCTTCTGTAAGCTTTTTTGAAATGCCTCTTCCTATAAAAGTGAATGGAACGAATGGTGAAGTCGCTTATTTTGCACTGAATAATACCATTAACGATCAATTTTTTACAGAATCGGTATCTTTTCCAGTATCAAGTGTAGAATTTAATTATGAACTTCAGATCCTGGAAAAAGATTCTCAAGTGAACCAAGATAATACATTGAGTACAAAAGAGTTTAGTGTTGATGATTTTTCTTTATATCCAAATCCGGCTAAAAACGAATTATATGTAAAAGGAATAAAAAAACCGATTGAGTTTATGATTTATTTTATGGATGGTAAATTAATTAGAAAAAGTATATATCAACCTAATAAACCAATTGATATTTCTGAATTGACTCCTGGGACTTATATTTTAACGATCAAGGATAAAAATATTAAGTTTTTAAAACATTAAAAATATTGAAAATCAAATAATACAAAAGCGGGCTATTATAGTCCGCTTTTGTATTATTATTTTGAACTAATTTTTAGAATAAAAATCATTAAATACAATATTTTACTACCTTTTTACTAAATTAGCGCATCAAAAAATTAAGAAAAATGATTTCTAAAAAGTATCTTGAAAACTTACAAAATGAACTTCAAAATATTGAGAATGATGGACTTTATAAAAAAGAAAGAATTATTACTTCTCAACAAAGTGCGGAAATTGAAGCTAATGGGAAAAAGCTTTTAAATTTTTGTGCTAATAATTATTTAGGATTGTCAAATAATCCTGAAGTGATGAAAGCCTCTCAAGATATGATAGAATCTCATGGATACGGAATGTCTTCGGTGCGTTTTATTTGTGGAACTCAGGATATTCATAAAGAACTAGAAAAGAAGATTGCTGATTTTTTAGGCCTGGAAGATACAATCCTATATGCAGCTTGCTTTGATGCAAACGGAGGTGTCTTTGAACCTTTGTTTACGGAAGAAGATGCGATTATTTCTGATGAATTAAATCACGCTTCCATTATTGATGGTGTGCGTCTTTGTAAGTCGGCCAGATATCGTTATAAAAATAATGATATGGCAGATCTTGAAGCACAGCTCATTGCTGCTTCAGAAAAGAACCATCGCTTCAAGATTATTGTTACTGACGGTGTTTTTTCAATGGATGGAATAGTGGCAAACCTTAAAGGTGTTTGTGATTTAGCAGATAAATATGATGCATTAGTAATGGTGGATGACTCTCATGCCACTGGTTTTATAGGAAAAACAGGTCGTGGAACCCATGAAGCTAATGAGGTAATGGGAAGAGTAGATATTATTACCTCTACTTTAGGAAAAGCTTTAGGTGGTGCTTTAGGTGGATTCACTTCAGGTAAAAAAGAAATCATTGATATGTTGAGACAACGTTCAAGACCTTATTTATTTTCTAATTCTTTGGCTCCGGGAATCGTAGGAGCTGCCTTGAAGGTTATAGATATGATTTCAGAAGATACTTCACTTCGTGATAAAGTAATGGAAAATGCTGAATATTTTAGAACCCAGATGAAAACAAAAGGTTTTGATATTCCTGATGGAGATGCTGCAATTGTGCCTGTTATGCTTTATGATGCTCCTCTTTCTCAAAAAATGGCGGAAAAATTAATGGATGAAGGGATTTATGTAATCGGTTTTTTCTATCCTGTAGTGCCTAAAGGAAAAGCAAGAATTAGAGTTCAGCTTTCTGCGGGACATACGAGAGAACATGTTGATAAAGCAATTGCTGCATTTGAAAAAGTGGGTAAAGAGCTTGGAGTAATTGTTTAATGAGAAGTATATTGTATTTTCGTGACTCGCTAATTTACAATACCAAAAAATATTTTTGAAGATATTATAATAAATAAATTTTAAAATGCTATATACAATAATAAAGGCTCTACATATCATTTTTATGGTAAGCTATTTTGCGGGGATTTTTTATCTGGTAAGGATTTTCGTTTATTATAAGGATACAGATGAATTTTCAGAAGAAAAGAAAAAGATCTTAAGAGAGCAATATGTTTTCATGGCAGGAAGATTGTGGAATATTATTACGGTTCCTGCAGGAATTATTATGACAATATGCGGTCTAACGATGATATTCTTAAATACAGGTCTTATGAAAACTCCTTGGTTTCATCTGAAGCTGACTTTTCTTATAGGACTGGCTATCTATCATTATTGGTGTTGGAAGAAAGTACTTCAAATTAAAGGGTTAGATGGAAAATCTCTTGAGATTGCCAATGTGAAATTAAGACAAAGTAATGAAATTGCTACTTTTATTTTATTCCTTGTCGTTTTTACTGTCATTTTAAAATCAGCAGTGATTGAATATTGGTGGCAATTAATTAGTGGCTTTTTCGTATTAGTATTCCTGATTATGGTAACCGTAAAATTGGTTAATAAAAAAAGAAAAAATAACCTATAAATAAATGATGAATTATATAGAGGCTAGTATAATGTTTTAAATAGCTTTTCAGTAACTTATAATTTATATCATAACTAAAAATACATGTTTGCAATTTTAAAAAAAGAGCTTTGGAGCTATTTTGGGAACTGGAGTGCATGGCTAATTATTGCTGCTTTTAGTCTCATTACTACCTTATTTCTATTTTTTTTCGAAAACGATTCTAATATTTTTGAGATTGGCTTGGCTTCCCTGCAAAGCTATTTTGTATTGGTTCCATGGCTTCTTATGTTTATTGTTCCGGCACTTTCCATGAAAACTTTTGCCGAAGAGCAGCAAACAGGTACTTTACATTGGCTTTTTTCTCAACCATTACATATACATAGTTTAGTGCTGGGAAAGTTTTTTTCCGTATGGTTGGTGGGAATATTATGTTTGATCCCTTCATTAATTTATTTCTATACAGTGTATGTGTTGGGGGTTCCTGAAGGAAATATTGATTTTGGGATGACTTTTGGAAGTTATATAGGTCTCATTATTTTAATCGCTGCATTTTCAGGAATAGGGATTTTAGCGTCTTCTATTTCTCAAAATCAAATTATGGCGTATCTGGTAGGTGTCTTTATGTGTTTTATTATGTATTTTGGAGTAGAACAGTTGGCTAGTTACAAACTGTTAGGGGGAGCTGACTTTATTTTACAGAATTTAGGTTTTTATCAACATTTCCTAGGATTTACAAGAGGGCTTATAGATGCTAAGGATCTTGCTTACTTTGTTTTTATCATTGGTACTACCTTACTATTATCCAATCATTTTATCAATAAAAAAAAGTAAAATTATGAAGAAGATTTCATTTAAATCACCGTTAGGAATTTTGCTTTTTGTTATCATTCCCCTAGTTATCATCTTATTGCTATCGGGAATTAGATGGGATTTGACAAAAGAAAAAAGATATACGCTTTCCGATAATACAATCAAAATATTGGAATCAATTAAAAAACCTTTGACAGTTGAAGTGTATCTAGAAGGGGATTTTCCGGCAAGTTTTAAGCAACTTCAATCGGAAACAAGGTTTATGCTGGATAATTTCAGAAAAATCAATCCAAAAATAGATTTTAAATTTATTGATCCCATAAAATCCAAAATGTCTCAAGATACATTAATGGCAATGGGAATGCAACCTTCTGTGTTACCAGATATAAAAGATGGGAAAGTTTCACAAATTTATTTATTCCCGTATGCCGTCGTAAAATATAAAGAAAGAGGTGTTTCTATTCCATTGGTAGTTCAGCAAACAGGGATTGATGCGGATCAACAACTTATCAAGTCTATCGAAAATTTAGAATATAATCTAGTATCCAATATTAAAAATATTACTGCGGATAAGAGAAAGAAAATTGGAGTTTTGGTCAATCAAGATGAATTAAGCCCTGACGAATTCCAAGGGTTTATGCATCTAGCTTTAGAAAGTTACGATGCAGGGCCTATTATTCCTAAAAATCAGATTGAATTGACGTTGGCTGATGTTCCTGCTTTAAAACAAATGAATGCTTTAGTTATTGCTAAGCCTAGAAAAGCTTTTACTGATGGGGAGAAAGTTATTTTAGACCAGTATATTATGAATGGTGGGAAAACACTTTGGATGATTGATGCTGTGAATGCTGAAATGGATACATTAACTAGGGCGAAAAAATTAATGCCTTTTCCTATTGATATTAATATGACAGATTTCTTTTTCAATTATGGAATTAGAATTAATCCAGCATTGGTAAAAGATGTGAAAAAATTTGCATTATTAAGGCTTGTTACTGGCGAAGTAGGGGGGAATCCTCAATATACCAGTCTTCCTTGGCCTTATTTTCCGCTAGGAATTGCAGAAGATCATAATCCTATTACAAAAAATATCAATCCTGTAAAGTTTGAATTTCCTACATCAATAGATACTTTAGGAAGAAAAAATATAAAAACTAGAATTCTTTTTGAATCAAGTGAGAGAACTTTATTAAAACAAGTTCCTAATTATGTTGATCTAAAAGAAATTGCAAGTGTAGATAGTTTGGGGAAAATGGAAAAACCAAGTACTCCGAAAATTTATGCAGTTGCTTTGGAGGGAAAATTTAGTTCTGCTTATGCATCGAGAATTGAAAGGAAATCGTATCCTGGTTTTAAAGGGCAGAGTTCGGAGAATAAAATGATTGTGATTGCTGATGGGGATGTAGGAAGAAATAAAGTAATAAAGGGAGAGCCGTTACCTTTAGGTACTGATTTATTGACCAATGAACAATTTGGTAATGAGCAATTTTTAAGAAATGCATTGGATTATCTATTAGATGATAGTAATCTAATGGAACTGAGAAATAGAAATATTGAAGAACGACTTCTTGACCGGCAAAGAATTACTGAAGAAAAAAATAACTGGCAATGGTTTAATTTATTATTTCCTTTGCTCATTATAGGAGCTTTTGGAGGATGCTTCTTCTGGTTGCGGAAAAGAAAATTTGGATAAAAAAGTTTAAAAAAGAGAAATCATAGAGGTTTCTCTTTTTTATTTAGATGATATTTTTTTAAATCGGAATCAGATTAGGGATGTTAAGATATTTAAAAGCTCTGTATCTTCTCAAATTAAGCTGAAATTACTTTTATTAATGCATGTATATAATACTTTTAGTACTAATAATTAAAGGATAATTAATTATGCATTGCATATATTGGTTAATAAGAAAAACTATTTTTTAAATTTTAATAAATAACTTGTCTTTTGTATTATTGTTGTTTTTCTTTATTTTACTGCTTTATTTTGATTATTTTATTGGTTTATGATAAATATCATTGTGATTTTATTATGATATCTGTCATTATTTGATTTTATTCTAAATTGTAATTATAATACTACATTTGCATCACAAAAAATTTACATTTTATGATAAAAACAAATTACTTGGTGGGGTGTCTATCTGTAGCTTTATTACTAACATCATGTAGAACTGATGATTCTGACCATGAAAATAGAATTGAAAATTCTGCAGACGTAAAATCCGATTTAATAGTAGGAGCAAAGAGTTTTGAACAATTTGCAAAAAACAAGGGGCTTAAATTAATAGCATCTTTTCCTATGAAGAACACAGAAAGTGCAAAGGCTACGGATGGTAATTTTACTTTCAGTACCATTAAAGAAAAAGTGACTCCTGAGCACTTGACGGAATTAGGGCTTACAGAGGAGAGGATAATGGATATTGCTAGAGAAGATGCAGATCATGCTTTATATATCGACGGAGTAAATATTAATAATTATAGAACATCTAGAGGTTATGAACCCTATAATTTGGCAGAGAAATATGGATGGTGGACCTATATTGAGACAGGAAATCCTATAATCTCGTCGGTTAATAGCAGCGCTATGGATGATGTGAAAGTAATCATGAGCGGAACTGAGGTAGTGGCGGGAACGTCGGGAAATCCTAATTATGAAAAATCTATTGAATATGTTCAAGAGTCGATTCTAAGAAAGACGATAGATGTTAATGCGGGATTAAAAACCGGAACCGAATTTGGAATATATGGTCAAGGATTTAAGGCAGAAATTTCATTAGATAATAAGAATTCAAGGACAACAGAAACAAAGGATACACACAAATTAACAGAAAAAATTTCCTATAGTATTCCTGCTAATAAGAAAATAGCAATCTACATGATTCAAACTATTAAAAAGAGGGAAATAGAATATAAAGTTCCTGTATTTTTTAGTGGTGCAATAGGGATAAATTATAACACCCTTATTGATGGATCTTATTTTAAGTCATTTATGGCAGAAGCATTTTTCCGTGATTTGGATATGAAGCAGGTTGGGACTATTTCTCAAGAGCTGTTTGCTGATGTAAAGGTATTTGTTAAAGAATTAAATTTGAATGAAAAAGCTCCTGATATTAAAGAAGTGTTTGGTATAAAGAAATAATATAACAAATATATCCTATATCATTTTTAACCTTACTTGCCGAAAGTAAGGTTTTATTGAAAATTACATCTATGATAAAAACAAATTATTTCTTAACTTATTTATCTTTAGCTTTATTATTGACATCATGTAGAACAGAAGATACTAATTTTGAAGATCAAGCTCACTATCCATCAGAAGCTCAATCAAATGGGAGAGTCAACGCAAAAGCTTTTGATCAATTTACAAAAGATAAAGGACTGAAACTGATTGCTACTTTTCCTATGAAAAAGAGTGCAGAAAAAAATGACGGGGCTTTTACATTTACTCATATTAAAGAGAAAATGACCGCTGTTCAGGTAAAAGAGATGGGGCTAAATGATGAAAGAATATTAGGCTTAGTACGTCAAAATGCATTTCATAACGAGAATATCGATGGCGTAACTATTAATGATTATACAACAGCTAGAGCATATTCAGAATTTAATTTAGCTGAAAAATATGGGTGGTGGACCTATATAGAAACGGGAGCTCCTATCATTACTCCTGTTAATAGTAGTGATCCGGATGAAGTAAAGGTGATTATGAGTGGAACAGAAGTGACGGCTGGGACTTCAGGAAATCCGAATTATGAAAAATCTATTGAATATACTCAGGAATCAGTTCTTACAAAATCAATATATAGGAATGTTGGAGTGACAACAAGTACTGCATTTGGAATTTACGGTATGGGTTTTAATGCCGAAGTGGAACTCAAAAATAAAAATGGGGTAAGTTCGGAAACCAAAGATACTCATAAGTTTATTGAGAAGATTTCATATAGCATTCCGGCTAATAAGAAAATTGCCATCTACATGGTTCAAACCATTAAAAAGAATAGCATTAAATATGAAGTTCCTGTTTCCATAACAGGTAGAATTGGAATCAACTATTCTAAACCAATAGAAGGTTTGGGATATTTTAATGAATATAGTGCCGATACTATTTTTGAAAAAATGAGAAAAAAGCAGACAGGAACTATATCCGCACAATTGTATAGTGATGTGAAGGTATTTGTTAAAGAGTTAGATCTTAATGAAAAGGCACCGGATATTAAGAGTGTATTTAATTTAAAGCAATAATATTTGGTTTTAGATATAAATTTTTTAAAATCTTCATTTATTTTAATGAAGATTTTATATTTTGTATTGTTGATATTTATTATTTAACATTTATATGAATTAAATGTTAAATTTTATTAAAACGGTTATGATATCTATCATTATTTAGAAGGATTCTAATTTGTTGATTTCCAATTATATTTGCAGCACAAAAAAACATTCTTTATGATAAAAATAAAATATATCACTGGTTATATATCAGTTATCTTACTATTTGTTGCGTGTAAGACGGATAATATGGAAGATGAAAATAATATAGCTACTTCACTCAATACAAAATCTTCTGATTCCAATTTGATAGTTAATGAAAAGGATTTTGAGGAATTCATAAAAGATAATGACCTGAAATTAATTGCCACATTTCCTGGAAAAGATAATGCTGCAAGAAGTAGCTATAATTTTGGGCATGTTAAGGAAAAAATTACTTCATCGCATTTGGTAGAGCTAGGCCTCAGTGAACAGAAAATAATAACTATGGTTCGTGAAAAGATGAGAAATGGAGGTGCTATAGACGGAGTTACTATTAATGATTACAAAACTTCTAGGGCATATTCGAAATCAAATCTTGCAGATCAATACGGATGGTGGGCATATATTGAAACAGGTGATCCTATTATTACACCTATAAAAAATCTGAAAAAAAATGATGTAAAAGTACTCATGAGTGGAACTGAAGTAACAGCTGGGACATCAGGAAATCCTAACTATGAAAAATCTATCGAATACACCCAGGAATCTGTGGTTAAAAATACAATAGAAGTAAATGTGGGACTTAAGGTAGGAGCTAAGTTAGGAATATGGGGACAGGATATCAATACAGAAATTGGATTAGAAAATAAAAATGGAAGTTCTGTTGAAACAAGAGAAGCCCAAAAATTGACGGAGAAAATTTCATACAGTATTCCGGCCAATAAGAAAATAGCCATTTATATGATTCAAACAATGAAAAAGAGAGAAATACGATATGAAATTCCTCTATCCATTACGGGGAATATTGCTTTAAATTACTCTCAGCCCATTGAAGGGAGCTATTTTCTAGGGGTTCCTGCTGATATTCTTCTTCAAGGTAAGAAAAAACAGCAAGTAGGAACAATTTCACAAGAATTATATACAGATGTAAAGGTTTTTGTAAAAGAACTTCAAATGAATGAAAGAGCCCCTAGTATAAAAGAAGTATTCAATCTAAATTAGAAAATTATCAAGAATAAATAATTGTATTCCTGTTTTATAACGATCATACATCTAAATAACTGTAAAAATTCCGACTCATAATAAGTCGGAATTTTTTTTAATTATAGGGTTAAGAGCATTGAAAATCATAATTAAATGAGGTTCATATCTAAATCATTTGAAATGTCTGAATAGAATTTTTTTCAGAGATTAAACATCTTTTATAAAGTCTTCATACTCATAATAAAACCTTTCAAAACCATCCATTTTTTCGAGAAAAAATTCGAATGTTTCTTGCCATGTATTTTTGTTGAAAATAGAAACTCCATGCTTTTCAATCCATATTTTGCTAATTATTTTACCATTTTCTAACATAAAATATTCATCTTTATGAAAATCACCCACGAAATCTTTTAAAATGTCTTCTAAAGACCAAATTTTTTCATAATAAGCATTCCGGAAAATTTCATCTTTCATTTCAATATCTAGAGACACCTCTGCTTTTTTAGTGTCAGCATTAAATTTGAAAGCCATATCCTTGATTTTAGTATCATATAAAATCCATTTTCTAGGAAAAGATTTTCCAAATGCGGTCCAAAACTCTTTTTTTATCTGTTGCGCTTCTTGTTTACTAAACATAAAAACAAACTTAATAATTTTGAAATAAAATTACCCTATGGATGCTCATAGAAAACTAAGAATTCTATTTCAACTCACTTCTAATTTTGCTACATAATAAAACAATTTTCTTATTTTTGCTGTAATGCTGTCAAAGAAATCTCAATATGCTTTTAAGGCACTTTCATACCTTGTTGAAAAACGGAATGAAGGCCCTATACTTATTTCCGAAATTGCGGAACATAAAAAAATTCCTTTAAAGTTTTTAGAGAATATTTTGCTCGAACTGAAAAAGGCAGAAATTTTGGATAGTAAAAAAGGAAAAGGAGGAGGATATTTTTTTAAAGAAAATCCTGAAAATGTAAAACTAGCCAAGATTATTCGCTTGGTAAATGGACCCATAGCGCTTTTGCCTTGTGTAAGCCTAAATTTTTATGAAAAATGTGAAGATTGTAATGAAGATCATTGTAGTTTGCATGATGTATTAATTGAAGTGAGAGATGCCTCATTACATATTTTGGAGAAAAAAACTTTATTGGATTTAGTCGATTGATATAAATCCTTTTTTTTTGAATAATTAGTCTACTTATTTGGTAGGGTAATTATTTTATTAGATATTTGCATTACTTCAAATGAATACATTATGATTTCAATAGAAGATGTGAATATCATCAAGCAGCTTTCAGCAGAGGAGGGATTGAAGTTTATTTCCTCAAAATTTTCAGAAGGACTTGTCTTTTCCACATCACTTGGTCAGGAAGATCAGGTTATTTTAGATATAATTTCCAAAAATGATTTGCCGGTAAAAATTTTTACGTTAGATACGGGAAGGTTATTTTATGAACATTATGAGCTGCTTGCCAACAACAATTCAAAATATAAAACAAAGATAGAAGTTCATTTTCCTAATACCGCTGATGTAGAAAGATACGTTAATGAGAAAGGGGTGAATGCTTTCTATTATTCTGTGGAAGCCAGGAAAGAATGCTGTTTTATTCGCAAAGTTAAACCGTTGAATCAAGCATTGAAAAATGCTAATATTTGGATTACGGGGCTTCGTGCAGAACAATCTGAGAATCGTGAAAATATGTCTATTATAGAATGGGATGAAGAGAGAATGCTTTACAAATACAATCCATTAATTCAGTGGAATTATCAAGAGGTATTGCATTATTTAGAAGAAAATAAAGTACAGGAATTACCCTTACATAAAAAGGGATTCATTAGTGTGGGGTGTCAGCCCTGTACAAGAGCAGTGGAAGAAGGAGAGAACCCACGTAATGGTCGTTGGTGGTGGGAAAGTTCCCATAAAGAATGTGGCTTACATAGATAATGATAAATTCTTATTAAATAATAATGAGTACATATAAATTAAATTACCTGGAACAACTGGAAGCAGAAAGCATTTATATTATGCGTGAAGTTGCGGCTCAATTTGAAAAACCTGCTTTACTTTTCAGTGGCGGAAAGGATTCTATTACGTTGGTACATCTAGCAAAAAAAGCTTTTGCACCCATGAAAATTCCTTTTCCATTAGTCCATATTGATACGGGACATAATTTTCCTGAAGCATTACGTTTTAGAGATCATTTAGCAGAAGATATAGGAGCTGAGCTTATTATACGAAAGGTTGAAGATACCATTAAATCAAAAAAGCTGTCTGAACCAAAAGGGAAATTTGCTTCAAGAAATTGGTTGCAAACTCATACATTATTAGATACTATTGAGGAATATCAGTTTGATGCATGTATTGGTGGAGCAAGGAGAGATGAAGAAAAAGCAAGGGCAAAAGAAAGATTTTTCTCTGTTCGTGATGAGTTTGGGCAATGGGATCCCAAGCTGCAACGTCCGGAGTTATGGAATATTTATAATGGAAAAATTAATAAAGGTGAAAATGTACGGGTATTTCCTATCTCAAATTGGACAGAATTAGATGTCTGGAATTATATAAAAAAAGAAAATATTCAATTGCCTTCTATTTATTTTGCTCATGATAGACAGGTAATCGAATTTGATGGGCAGCTAATTGCCGTTTCTGATTTTATTCGTCTAGATGAAAATGATCACATTATTCATAAAAAAGTACGTTATAGAACTGTTGGAGATATGACATGTACTGCTGCTATTGAAAGCTCTGCCGCAACATTGGATGAGGTTGTCAATGAAATTACGTTATCTAGAATTTCAGAACGTGGAGAAACCCGGATTGATGATAAAGTGACAGAAGCAGCTATGGAAGACCGCAAAAAAGGAGGATATTTTTAATACAATAAAAGATGAATATAATAAGATTTATAACCGCAGGTAGTGTTGATGATGGTAAAAGTACTCTTATTGGAAGACTTTTATACGATAGCAAAAACATATTGATAGATCAGCTTGATGCATTAGAAAAACAATCCAAGAACAAAAATATAAACGGAATAGATTTAGCGATTTTAACAGATGGTTTGAGGGCAGAAAGAGAGCAAGGAATCACTATAGATGTTGCGTATCGATATTTCTCAACGCCGAAAAGAAAATTTATTATAGCAGATGCTCCAGGACATATTCAATATACGAGAAATATGATAACCGGTGCTTCTAACTCAGAACTAATTGTTATTCTAATTGATGCAAGACAAGGTGTTACTGAACAGACAAGAAGACATTCCATTATTGCAGCATTACTAAAAATGAAAAAAGTTGTAGTAGCTATTAATAAGGTAGATTTAATGGATTATTCTGAAGATGTTTTTAATAGAATAAAGTCTGAATATGAACTTGTTGCTCACAAACTTGGATTAACAGATGTGTACTATTTTCCGATTTCAGCTTTCTATGGAGACAATATCGTAGAAAAATCTGAGAAAACATCATGGTATAAAGGCCCTACCTTACTTGATTTTTTGGAAAGTGTTGAAATTGATCAGAAAGAAGATCATAAAAATTCAAGGTTTCAAGTACAATATGTAATACGCCCACAAACAGATGAGTTACATGATTATAGGGGATATGCAGGAGAAGTTATTTCTGGAAGTTATAAAAAAGGAGATAGGGTGATCATACTCCCACAAAATATTCCAACCAAAATATCAAAAATTGAAACAGGAGGAAAAGAAATTGACTATGTTTTTGCAAATCAGCCAGTAGTATTGCATACGGAAGATGATATTGATATTAGTAGAGGAGATTTTTTAGTCAAAGAAGAACAATTGCCAAAAGTTGAAAATGAGTTTGATGTCATTGTTTGTTGGCTTGATAGAAAAGAGCTAAAAGAAGGAAATAAATATTGTATTCAACACAAAAGTAAAGTGTCGAAAGTCATCATAAAAGAAATTGACTATAAAATTGATGTTAATTCTTTGGAAAAAATACCAGTTACTAATGGAATCAATCTGAATGAAGTAGCTAAAATCCGTTTAAAAGCAGCTTCTCCATTGGTTTTTGATAGTTTTGAGGATAATAAAGATACAGGAAATGCTATCTTGATTGATGAAACAAGTAATTCTACAGTAGGAGCCGTAATGATTTTATGATATGGTAATTTCAAGAAAAATTCAGATAAGACTGCATGTTTTTTTTGCTACTATTTTAGGGTGCAGTTTTCTCATCTTTTCCATGTATGAATTAGGGTATTGGGATGAGCTTCTAACGGTGTTGGCAAAAGATAATTATATTTTTTATTGGATGCTTCTTGTGGGGGTTTTAGCTGAAATTGTTGCCGGGTCAATGGGAATGGGATATGGGGTAATCTGTACCACAACACTTTTATTTTTAAATATTCCTCCCCATATTGTAAGTGCCAGTATTCATTCTGCGGAAAGTTTTACAACGGCAGCGGGAAGTATTAGTCATATCAAACTAAAAAATGTAAGTAAAGGTTTGGTTAAGAAACTAGTCATTCCTGCAGTTATTGGAGCTATTATTGGAGCTGTTTGCCTTTCCTATGTGGGAGAATATTATGCTAAAATCACCAAAGTTATCATGGCTTTTTATACTTTATATTTGGGATTCAAAATCTTAACTAATGCATGGAAGAAAAAACAAAGTAAAGCCCTTAAACGCAAAACAAACCTTACCCGTTTGGGAATTCTGGGAGGTTTCATAGATTCTTTTGCAGGAGGAGGATGGGGCCCGCTAGTAACAGGAACATTGATTAAAAATTCATTTACTCCCAGATTTGCCATAGGCAGTTCTACTGTAGCTAAATTTATTTTAACAGTTACAGCGGCAATAACTTTTATATTGACATTAGGTATTCAACATTGGAATATTATTTTAGGACTTTTAATTGGAGGGATTGTCACAGCACCTTTTTCCGCTATGTTAACAGCAAGGCTTCCTGTGAAAGGTATGTTCCTTATTATTGGAACTCTTGTCATTATCATGAGTTCTATAACTATTTATAAATCAGTTTTTCAACTAATTTTTCTGTGCACTGTGGAAAAATACAGTAAATAAAGGCGTTTTCAATTTTGAAAATATTTTACTTTTACAGTATAATTATAAAATATGAATTTACATATAGTGGCCCTTTTTAAATTTAATGAAAATTATTTGATGGATGCAGTAGAGCTCTTTAGGAATCTTGTAAAAGAAACACGAAAAGAAGAAGGGTGCTTACAATATGATCTTATTGAGGATAATGAGAATAAAGGTGTTTTTTTTCTGATCGAATTATGGGAAAGCGTAGAGCATCATAATCATCATATAGGGCAGGATCATTTATTATACTTTCGTAGAGAAGCTTCCAAAATGTTAGAAAGCTCAACTCAGGTCTATAAAGGATTTAAAATTTATTGATTCCATGGACAATTAGAATAAAACTTTATTGTTTATATTTCGAGTTCAATGAAAATGTAAAAGGCTGTCAAAATATTTTTTGACAGCCTTTTTATTAGAAAAAATAGAAAGTATTAAAATTTTGAATTATTTTATTGTATTTTTTGGTTTTCTCATTCTCACCAAAATCTTTTCACAAAATTATAAATTAATTTTTAATTATTCTAAATAAAACAATGATATTTATCTTATTATCATTTATTTGATTTTTAGACTTTGATAATCAATTTTTTGTATAAAATAAAAAACAGATCTATGAATTCATAAATCTGTTTAAGAAATGTAAGATAATCTATTATATTATTTTTTAATAAATGTTGATTTCATTATGGAGCCTTCTGCTGATTCTATAGTAAAGTAATAAATACCAGTTTGAAGATTGCTGATATCAAAGGCTTTATCCATTACTTTTCCCTCTTTTACTTTTTGAGCATTGCTAGAGTAGATTTGGATATTTTTTAGCTCTTTTTTCGTGGTAAACTGTAGGGTTGTGTTTTCAGGATTTACAGTAAATTGGATATTCTCTTTAGATTTTGTTTGATCGCCAACTCCTAGATTAGAAGCTGCGGAAAATACTACATTATCAATTTGAAATGCTGAATGTACTGTTGAAGGCTTAATCTTGAATGCAATAAATTTAGCCGTGGTTGCTGGAATTGTATAAGAAAATGCCGAAGATGTTGATTGTAAAGCTACTGGGGAGCTAATAGAAACAAAAGATGATGTGTCACTCGGGCTAGCGATAGTACCCACTTCTATGGTTCCTGCTGCACCCTGAAATGATCCTGTAGAAATTTGGGCATCAAACTTTAATGTCTGTGTACCATCAATGGCTATAAGCTCAGGAGTGATGATATAAGTAGGATTAATAACATCCGTTCCACTATATACTTGGGGGAAATTATTAACAGAAAAAAGTGCATACGGATAGGGCTTACTTGAGGTCCATCCTTGTTGAGGAAAAGTTTGACCAGAAAAAGTAGAAAAATTCTCATTAATTGTAGCTACCTGAGATTGAGCAGTGATCGAAAACAACAAAGCTGCAGATAGTAGTTTTAGTTTCATAGCGTTATTTTTATTTAGAATTATTTAACAAAAATAATAATTAATTTTTAATTATTCTAAATAAAAGTATATATTTGTCAAAATTTTTTGTACCTATGAAGAAGAAAGTGCTTTCTATTCTTTCATTATCCACCACTCTGTGGATGTATGCACAGGAAAATGATACTCTCAGTCAGAAAAGAATTGAAGAGGTTGTCATCACAGGACAATATACCCAGCAATCTATTAATAAGTCGATATACAAAGTTGAAGTTATTGATGCTGAGCAGATTAAAAATATGGCAGCTACCAATGTTGCCGATGTTTTAAATCAAAGTCTGAATATACAAATTACTCCCAACACAAACTCCGGAAACTCTACCGCAAATATCATGGGATTAGGTGGAAGTTACGTGAAGATCTTAATTGATAATATTCCTGTAGTAGGGGATACGGGATTAGGAAGTAATATTGATCTTACTAAAATAAGTTTGAGTAATATTGAAAGAATTGAAGTGGTGAAGGGAAGCATGGGAGTTCAATATGGAAATGGTGCTCTAGCAGGAGTTATTAATATTATTACTAAAAAAAGCAGTAGTAAAAAACTCGACATAAGAGCTTCTATTCAGGAAGAAACAGTAAGAAATGGATATGATTTGAAAAAGAAAGGAAAAGGAAGGCATATTCAAAATTTGAATGTTGGGTACAATTTTGATGACCATTGGTTTACTAATATTAGCTTTAATCATAACCAGTTTATGGGTTATGAAGGAGGGCAGCAAGGATATAAGTATTTTGGACAAAATAATAAAAGAGGTTATGAATGGAATCCAAAAGATCAGTATGAAGCTACAGGATTGGTAGGATATTCAAAAAATAAAACTTCTGCTTTCTACAAAGTTTCTTATTTAAATGAAAAATTTAATTTTTATAATCCTTTAGTAGACAGAGTGCCTCTTAATGATGGACAAGGTGGAGTTACTTATAGAAGTACAGATAGACAGTATAATACAGAACGTTGGATTCACCAGTTAAATATTCAGACTAACTTAGGACAAGTACGGTATATTGGAGATTTTTCATATCAAAATCAGGATAGAAAATATTTTGATTATGCCTATGATATTCCTAACAGAAGCGTGAATTCCAATTATGACCAAAGGTCATATTATAAAACAGACTTGATCTATTCAAGAGGTATGTTTAGTAATTTTTTAAATAATAAAAAATTTGATTTCCAATTGGGGTATGAATTAGATCATACTAATGGATATGCTGCTTTGATTGCTGGTGATTTTAATAGTGAAAATATCAAAAGAAAGATTTTCACCTATGGTAATTTCATTTCAGCAGAATGGAATATCTCGGATAAAATATCGGTAAGACCAGGGGCTAGATTATCACTAAGTGATAAGTTTGAAAACCAATTTAATTATTCAGTTTCTGCAAGATGGAAAACCTCTGAAAATTCTAATCTAAGAGGTATTTTCGGAACAGCTAATCGATATCCTACTTATGATGAACTCTTTACTTATTTTGTGAATGTCAACCATGATATACAAGGAAATCCGAACTTGGATCCTGAAAAAGGATATTCTATAGGCGCTTTTTGGGATCAAGGATTTATGCTAGGTAACGGATGGAAATTAAATTATAATCTCGAAGCATTATACTTGGATTTAGATAATAGGATCGAAATGGTGATGGTTAAAAGACCGTCAACATACCAATATATGAATATAGATCAATACAAAAGTCTTTTGTTTTCGGCTAATGCCAATATAGTGAAGAATCAATTTATATTAGGAATTAGGACTGCATTAAATGGAATTTCAGTAGGAAAACAGGATTTGGATATTGCTACTCCAACAGATTTTCAATATAATTTTCAGGCTGGGGCCAATGTAGCATACAAGCTAAAAAATAGCAATACAGCTTTCAATCTCTACTATAAATATACAGGACCGGCGAGAATGTATGTAATTGAAACAGGAAATTTCCGACTAGGAAAAGCAGATGGTTTCCATATGATGGACTTCATTGTGAGTCAACCATTTTGGGCTAATCGTTTTGAAGTTTCTGTGGGAGTTAAAAATATTTTTGATGTGACTTCAATAAACACTACAGCTAATGTAGGGACTGCCCATACAGCGGGATCAGATCGCCTAAACTTATATTATGGTAGAAGCTATTTTGCAAGATTAATGTACCAATTCTAAATACAATCATTATGAAGTATGTAAAAATATTATCATTTATTTTCATGACTGCTACAATACAATCGTGTTTTTCAGCAGATGAAGATCCAGTATCAGTACCACCCATGACTGGCTCTGAGGTGGAAGCTAAAGTAGGAGGACCTACAGAACCTAATCAGGTTTGGATTGATCTTAGTGATTTTGAAAAACCTACAATTAATAAAAGAACAGATTGGGATTTAGGCTTTTATGCTGGAGAAGATTACAGAGTAATTATTAATAGTTCTATTGCAATGGCAGTCGCTAAAATTCCAAATGCAACGAATATTAATGAGGTAAAAGAAGCAGATGTTGCTAGTCTTCAAAGTATGGTGCAAGTGGGAACATTTAATATTGCAAATTTACAATATATTGATAGTCCTAAAGGGAACTTTTTATCTCAAACTTCAGGTATTGAGGCTATAAAAGAAAATGATTCAGAAAATCCTATTTATTTGGTGAATTTAGGAAGAGAAATGTCCGATCCCAATATGAATGTAGCACCTGGGAGTACTTCTTTAGGGGTAGAAGCAAGGGGGTGGAAGAAAATTCAAATTTTACGGGCTACAAATGGATATAAAATTAGATATGCCGACTTAAATGCTACAACTTATCAAGAATATACTATTCTAAAAGATTCAGAATATAATTTTAATTTTTTTAATCTTAAAACAGGACTTCCTGTGATGATTCAACCAAAAAAGAAAAATTGGGATCTTGCATTTACTGCTTTTACCAGTGAAGTGTTTATGGGACCTGGAAATAGTGCTGGAAGTTATTTCTTTGCTGATTTTATTATAACAAATACAACAAGTGGAGTGGGAGCTTACCAGGTAGATGCTGGAGCCAATTTGGATCAGGCATATGCGTCTTTTAAGCTCAATAATGTGGATGAAAGTAAATTTGTTTTTGATGATCAACGAGCTATAGGTGATAAGTGGAGAACGACTACGGGAACAGCAACTACACCAGGAGCATTTGTGTATCCCGATCGATTTTTTATATTGAAAGATGCTGAAGGGTTTTATTTTAAGCTGAGATTTAATAAAATGAAAGATGCTCAGGGAAATAGAGGTCATGCTAGTTTTGAATTTGAACCTTTGTAAAACAATAATCTATAATAGATATCATGAAAAAATTCATTCTTACAGCTTGTGTACTTATAGCAGTATATTCTTGTAAAAAAGAACAGGATGCTAAACAAGAAAATACAACAGAATCAACTTCTGAAACACAGAAAAGTAGTAATAAAATAGTTACACTTAATGGAGGCATCACAGAGATTGTGAGTGCATTAGGACATGAAAAGGACATTGTAGGAACAGATGTAACCAGTACTTACCCTGAAACGTTAAAAACAACAGCGAAAGATTTGGGACACGTAAGATCAATGACCATTGAGCCTATTATGGCAGTAAGTCCTACTTTGATTTTAGCTTCAGAAAAGGATATCAACCCAGAATTAATGGGAAAAATTAAATCCTCGGGAATCCAAGCGGATATTTTTAAACAAGAATATTCTGTTGAGGGGACTAAAAAATTAGTCGCTGATGTAGCAAAAGCGATTGGGAATACAGATTATCAAAAGTTAAACGATAAAATTGATGCTGATTTAAAACAAGTTCAGCCTCTTTCTAAGAAGCCAAAAGTATTATTTATATATGCTAGAGGAAATATGTTGATGGTTGCGGGTAAAAATACTCCAATGGATGTATTGATAGGTCTGGCCGGAGGTGAAAATGCAGTTAAAGATTTTGAAGATTTTAAACCATTAACTCCTGAAGCTGTAGTAAAAGCTAATCCTGATATATTATTCTTTTTTACAAGTGGATTACAAGGTGCGGGAGGAAATGAAGGAGCATTTAAGATGCCTGGTGTTGCTCAAACAAATGCAGGCAAAAATAAAAAGATTATTACCATGGATGGAGGCTTAGTTTCAAGTTTCGGACCAAGATTAGGAGAGGCTACTGTGGAATTAAATAAACTTTTAATTGAAAACACAAAGTAAGCTATACTTTTATTTGATAATAAGTACCATACTGCTCATTATATTAGCAGTATGGTCACTTAATACGGGGGTTTATGATTTTGGTGGTCAATCCGCATTTGTAGTTTTTCAAAAAACAATCAATAAGGATCCTAACTTATCCTTAAGTGATACCTATGTAATTTGGGATGTGCGTGCAGCTAGAATTGTGATGGCTATTTTGATTGGAAGTATGTTGGCGGTTTCCGGAACAAGCTTACAAGGATTATTTAAAAATCCTTTGGCAACAGGAGATTTAATCGGATTGACATCCGGAGCCACCTTATTGGCAGCCATTGCAATTGTTTTAGGAGGATACTTTAAAGAATATCTCCCTGAAGCAGTGCAGTTTTCATTGGTAGGTATTTCCGCATTTATTGGTTCCTTTTTGTCTATGATGTTGGTATATAGGATTTCTACAAATGGAGGGAAAACCAACGTAGTCATGATGCTATTGACAGGTGTGGCAATTACCGCTATAGGATTTTCAATCACGGGTTTTTTAATTTATATTTCAAAAGATGATCAGCTAAGAGATTTAACGTTTTGGAATTTAGGGAGTTTAGCAGCCGCAACGTGGACTAAAAATAGTATTTTAGGAATAGTTTTAGTAATTTCGTATATCATCTTACTTCCTCAAGGAAAAGCACTGAATGCGATGATGTTGGGTGAAAAAGATGCACAGCATTTAGGGATTAATGTGGAAAGGTTAAAGAAAAAAATTATTATTATTACGGCATTGATGGTAGGAAGTTGTGTCGCGTTTTCTGGAACAATTGGTTTTGTAGGTCTTATAGTACCTTATATTTTAAGACTTTTATTTAAATCAAATTATACTTTTATACTACCTTTATCGGCTGTTTGTGGAAGTATTTTATTATTAACTGCCGATACCTTTAGTAGAAGTATAGTAGAACCTTCCGAATTACCAATAGGTATTTTAACAGCATTGATGGGAGGTCCGATATTTATTGCCATATTAATTAAATTTAAAAAATCACTCTAATGATAAAGGCACATCAAATCAATTATAAGCATAAAGAGTTTCATATTCTTAATGGAATCGATGTGGCCTTGGAGTATGGGGAGTTTTTAGCTATTGTAGGACCAAATGGAGCCGGGAAATCTAGTCTTTTAAGTGTGTTGGCGAATGAAATCAAATCAAAACAGCACATTATATTTAAAAATAAAAATATAAAAGACTGGGAAGTAAAAGAGCTGTCCAAGCATAAAGCAAAATTTTCACAACATAATAGTAATGATATTCCTCTTGAAGTAAAAGATGTGGTCATGATGGGACGTTATCCCTATTTTGATACTCAACCAAAACAGGAAGACCATGATGCAATGAATAGTATGATGGATGAAACAGATGTTTTTCACTTGAAAGATCGAGAATACAATACCTTATCAGGCGGAGAAAAGCAGCGTGTGCATCTTTCGAGAGTAATGGCACAATTACAAAATGAAATTGCTCATAAACTTGTCTTTTTAGACGAACCTCTTAACAATTTAGATATTAAACACCAATATAAAGCTTTAGAAATTATTAAAAACTTTACAAAAAAGGCGAATAGTGCAATTGTTGTTTTACACGACTTAAATCTGGCAGCCCAATTTGCAGATAAAGTTTTATTAATGAAATCAGGAAAAGTTTCCGCATATGGGAAACCTGATGAGGTTTTTACCGCTGAAAATATTAGCAAGGCATATAACTTTCCGTGTACGATATGCCAACACCCGATACACAATAACCCAATGATCATATTCGGATAATATGGAAACAACAACAGAAGAATTAAAATTATTAGCTCAAAATTTAGCCAATCCGCAAGGAGAAAAAGGTAAAGAAATAGGTGAGATTATGAATGCGACTAATATCGGAATGACATTAGAAAGCATTCAAGCCTTATTGATAGAAGATGAAGAACATATTCTAGAGATAGGACATGGCAACGCAGGACATGTGGAAAATATTTTGAATAAAGGCCAAGGTATAAAATATACAGGAATTGATATTTCCACCACCATGCACAATGAAGCCAAAAGATTAAACCAAGAATTTGAAAATAAAGCTGATTTTGTTTTATATGAAGGGGAAAAATTTCCATTTGAGAATCAAAAATTCAACAAAATATTTACGGTAAATACAGTGTATTTTTGGAAAGAACCCGTGGCTTTTTTAAATGAGATATATAGAGTTTTAAAAGATAATGGAACTTTTGTTTTAACCTTTGGACAAAGAAACTTCATGGAAACACTTCCATTCACAAAATATAATTTTATATTATATAATACGGATGAAATGGAAGAAATGGTTTCCAAAAGTCATTTTAAAAGAATGAAAGTTTCCGAAAAAGAAGAAGAAATAAAAAGCAAAACAGGAGAAGAAATGATAAAAAGAAGGTATTCAATTTTAACCATAAAAAAATAAAATAATTAGAGTAATGAGTACATTAGTTAACAATTTAAAGGAAAAATGGGAAGCTCTAAAAGTGGAGAACCCACACATGAGAATAAGAAATGCAGCAACACAACTTGGGGTCAGTGAAGCGGAATTATTACTAACTAGCGTAGGGGAAGGGGTTATAATTTTAAAACCTGAATTTCAAAATATTTTAACAGAGGTTGAATCATTGGGAAAAGTAATGGCACTTACTCGTAATGACGAATGTGTACATGAAAGAAAAGGAACATACCTAAATGGAGATTTCAGTAGTCCACATGCGCAACTTTTTGTGGGTGAAGATATTGACTTAAGAATTTTTCTTAACTCTTGGAAATTTGCTTTTGCCGTAGTAGAAGGTGATAAGAAAAGTTTTCAGTTCTTTGGAAAAGATGGATTAGCGCTTCATAAAATTTATTTAACGAAAGAGAGTAACGAATCCGCTTTTGAAACTATTGTTGAAAAATATAAAGCAGAAAATCAGGATCAAGTTTTTGAATTTGAATCAATTGCACCAAAAGCACCAGAAAAAGATGATGCTGAAATTGATGTAGAAGGATTCAAAAAAGCTTGGACGGAATTAAAAGATACTCACGATTTCTTTATGATGACAAGAAAATTTGGAGTGAGTAGAACTCAGGCTTTAAGATTAGCTCCGGAAGGATTTGCTAAAAAAATTGATAATGCTAAAGTTGTAAATGTTATTGAAGATGCTTCTGAAAAACAAATTCCTATTATGGTTTTTGTGGGAAATAGAGGGATTATCCAAATTCATACAGGAAACGTAAAGAAAACACTTTGGCATCAACAATGGTTTAATATTATGGATCCGGATTTCAATCTACATTTAGATGTAACTAAAATTGAAGAAGCTTGGATTGTTAAAAAACCAACTGAAGATGGAGAAGTAACTGCGATTGAGATATTTAATAAGGAAGGAGATTTTATCGTTCAGTTCTTCGGAAAAAGAAAGCCTGGAATTCCTGAGCTACAAGAATGGAAAGATCTTGTTGCAGATTTGGAAAAATAATATAGTTAGATGATTGTAAAAGGGCTGTTTTGTGATATTTCAAGGCAGCTTTTTTAATAATAAATTGAATCGCCAAAGTTTAATTAAAAAGTAAAATGAAAAATTTTTTTATTGCGATATTGTTGATTGGTTTTTATTCGTTAAGTGCACAAAGTTTCAAAGCTTATCAATTTTATGATAAAAAAGGAAAAAAAGTAGATACGGATCAATTGGTTAAAGAGTTAGCTGATTATGATGTCGTTTTCTTTGGAGAAAATCATAATAATTCTATCAATCATTGGTTACAGTTAAAAGTTACAGAGACTTTGTATAAACAAAAAAAGGGTCACATTATTTTAGGGGCAGAAATGTTTGAAAGAGATAATCAAGTTCAATTAAATCAATATTTGAATGGGGCAATTGATGCGAAAACCTTTAAAGATTCTACACGTTTATGGAATAATTATATCACCGATTATAAACCATTAGTGGATTTTGCTAAAGATAAGAAATTAAGTTTTATTGCGACTAATATTCCCAGAAGGTATGCATCCCAAACGTCTAAACAAGGGCTAGGATCTTTAGATACTCTAACAGATAAAGAAAAGACTTATATTGCACAATTACCTATTAAGGTAACTTTGGATACACCTGGCTATCTTGAAATGAAAGCGATGATGGGAGATCATGCAGAAGGAACAAAAGTAATGAATTTTATTGCTGCTCAAGCAACGAAAGATGCAACAATGGCGGAATCTATTCTACGCAATATACAAGCAGGAAAGACTTTCATTCATTATAATGGAAACTATCATAGTAAAGAATTTGGAGGTATTTATTGGTATATCAAACAGAAAAATCAAAAATTAAAAATGGCCGTAATTTCTGTTTTCGAATCAAATGATCCTGATTTAAAAACGCCTGATAAAGATTATATTCCTACAGATTATAATCTGATTATTCCAAGTGATATGACAAAAACCTTTTAATTTTCAATACATAACGATATAAAGGAAATGGGCTGATATAAACGGACTAATGTCCGTTTTTTTTAAATGAACAAAATAAGAGTTAAAATAATGTTCTCTTTACGTATATTTGCACGACATTTCATGAATATGAGAAATATATACTTTTTATGTATCCTTTTTATGGGCTTTATGAATGCTCAAGAATTAAATTCCCAGGAAACGGCTATTATTAATGAGGGAGATATCAATTCTGCATTACCAATCTATCAAACTACTGATGATCATCAACATCAAACGTTATTAAACCTGTCAACAGAAATTAATCCCTTTGATCCAAATACAGCAACTTTAGTGAAAAGAATGAAAGAAGCTCTTCTTTCCACAAAGGGGGGAGTTGGGATTGCTGCTCCGCAAGTGGGAATTAACAGAAAGGTAATTTGGGTTCAACGTTTTGATAAAGAAGGAAATCCGCTAGAATATTTTATCAATCCGGTCATTATCTGGAGATCCGAATTACAAAATTTAGGTCCTGAAGGAGACTTATCAATTCCTGATTTTAGAGATCAATTTTATAGAAGTAAAGTTATTCAATTGGAATATACTGATCTGAAGGGAGAGAAACATTCAGAAATGGTAGAAGGTTTTACAGCCGTAATATTCCAGCACGAAATTGATCATCTTTTCGGAATTTTGATTTCTGACAAAAAAGAAAAAGAAAAGAATGACTCTTATAAGCAAGTAGAAGCTTATAAAAAATCGGATTCGACGACAAGATAAAACAATTCCTTAAGAATATTAAGTCTTTTTATCTACAATCCAATCTCTATAATCTCATAAAACTATGGAGATTATGAATGTTGTTAATAAAGATATGCTTACATTTTGATTATTTATAAGCGAACTCCGCCTCAAAAACATCCACAAAATGTTTTCTGATCTTAGCTTTTACTTCTTCAAATTCTTCTGCGGTTAATTCTCTTTCGAGTTCTCTTTTTAAAGAAGTTACTTGTTTGTCTTTAATTCCACAAGGGATTATATATTCAAAATATCGCATATCTGTGTTCACATTCAATGCAAAACCATGTAAGGTAACCCAGCGAGAGGCCTTTACTCCCATTGCGCAAATTTTTCGAGCATAAGGTTTTCCCACATCCAACCAAACACCAGTTTCACCTGGTGAACGTTCTCCTTTCAATCCAAACTCTGCAATTGTTCGAATAATCACTTCCTCAAGATTTCGCATATACAAATGAATATCTGTGAAAAAATTTTCAAGATCTAAAATAGGGTAGCCAACAATTTGCCCATATCCATGATACGTAATATCTCCGCCCCGATTCACTTTTACAAAAGTAGCATCGATTTCTTTTAATTTATCAATTCCAGCCAACATATTTTCTTCATGACCACTTTTGCCTAAGGTATACACATGAGGATGTTCTACTAAGAGAAAGTGATTCAGAGTCGAGATATGTTGCTCTGTGGGTAAATCACGATTCTTAATTTTAGTATCAATAATATCTTTCATCAGTTTTTCCTGATAATCCCAAGAAGGCTGATATTCTTTGATCCCTAAATCTTCAAACTCTACTACTTTATTTTGATGTGTGTTCATACCTTTTTTTAGATATACAAATTTAGTGATTTTTACTCTTTTATGGAATGGACAAAATCTATTACATTTTTCTTCCAATCTCTATTTTGCAATAGAATATTGACAAAAGCAGTTCCAATGATTCCACCATCCGCTTTTTCAGTAACATTTTCAAAATCTTCTTTTGATTTAATTCCGAAACCGATCATTACCGGATTTTTCAGTGGGAGAGAGGCTAATCTTGAAAGATACTCTTCATTTCTTAAAATAGTAGTATCATTTCCAGTGGTAGATGAAGAACTTACAGCATATAAAAATCCTGAACTTAAAGAATCTAGATATAAAATTCGCTCTTCTGAAGTTTCCGGAGTTACCAAAAATGTGAAATTCAAATTATATTTTTTTAAAATATGCTGATAATTCTTTTCAAATTCAATGGATGGTAAATCTGGAATAATTAATCCTGAAATACTACTTTCAGAGCATTCTTTACAAAAATTTTCAAATCCAAAACTTAAAACAGGATTGATATAACCCATTAAGATCAAAGGAATTTTAATTTCATTTTTAATTTGTTTTAGCTGTAAAAAAAGATGCTCAATGGTCATGCCGTTTTTCAGGGCCAATTCATGTGCTTTTTGAATAACCGGACCATCTGCTACCGGATCAGAATAAGGCATCCCGATTTCTATCATATCAGCTCCTGAATTCTGTATCAGTTGTATAATTTCTGCAGTATCTTCTAATTGGGGTATCCCTGCTGTGAAGTATATGTTGAGTTTTTTCATTTCTTGTATAAGCTATTTACAAATTCTTTAAATAGGTTTCCATATCCTTATCACCTCGCCCACTAAGGCAGATGACAATAATCTGATCAGGATTAAATTTCTTTTTATCTAGCACAGCCAATGCATGAGAACTTTCTAAAGCAGGGATAATTCCTTCCAAGCGAGTTAACTCAAATGCAGATTGTAAGGCTTCGTCATCATTGATACTGAAAAATTCAGCACGTTTTTCTTTAAATAAATGAGCATGAAAAGGTCCTATTCCAGGATAATCCAATCCGGCTGAAATAGAATGAGGCTCTATGACTTGTCCGTCTTTTGTCTGCATTACCAAACTCTTACTTCCATGTAGCACTCCTAGAGTTCCCAAGAAAGTAGTAGCGGCTGATTGACCCGATTCAATTCCAAGGCCTCCCGCCTCAGCTGCTATAATGTTTACATCCTTTTCATTGACAAAATGATAAAAAGTACCCGCTGCATTGCTTCCTCCTCCTACACAGGCAATCACATAATCTGGATTTTCTCTTCCTATCTGCTCGCTAAGTTGTTCTTTTATTTCTTTTGAAATGACACTTTGAAATCTCGTTACCAAATCAGGAAACGGATGAGGTCCAACCACACTTCCAATTACATAATGTGTGGTAATCGGGTTATTAATCCAATCTCTTAATGCTTCATTAACAGCATCTTTTAATGTTTTGGAACCCGAAGTAGCTGCCACAACACTAGCACCTAACATTTTCATCCTTGCTACATTCGGAGCTTGTCGCTGAATATCGATTTCACCCATATATACAATACATTCCAAACCAAGTAACGCACAAGCGGTGGCAGTAGCAACACCATGTTGACCGGCGCCGGTTTCCGCGATAATTCTGGTTTTTCCAAGACGTTTTGCTAATAAAACCTGGCCTAAAGCATTATTAATTTTATGAGCTCCGGTATGATTGAGATCTTCCCGTTTTAAATAAATTGTAGTATTATATTTTTCACTTAAATTTTTGGCTAAATAGAGAGGAGTAGAGCGCCCTACATAGTTTTTCAACAAATCTTGATACTCTTTTTGAAAGTCTTCCGATTCGATGATATTAAGATAGTTTTTCTGTAATTCTTCTATATTAGGATACAACATTTCAGGAATAAAAGCACCCCCAAATTCTCCATAGTATCCATTTTCATCTGGATTTTTATAATTCATTTTGTTATTATTTTATAATTGAGAAAAAGAATCATTTATTGCTAGGTTTAATTCGTTTTTAAACGATGCTATTTTTAGTATATCCTTATTTCCAGGGCTCATTTCAAATTTGGAATTGATATCTAAAGCAATAGGTTTTTGATTCAAATTTTTGATGTTTTTAATATTTTTTTCTGAAACTCCGCCACTTAAAAAATAGGGTAGAGGTATTTTTATTGTATTTAAAATATCCCAGTCGAACTGTAATCCCGTTCCCCCAAAAGCCTTACTATCGGTGTCAAATAGAAAATAGTTACTATCTGATAGTTGAGCGTTAACTATTTCTTGAAGATTTCTATTGATTTCTTGTTTATAATTTCCGATTCTGATTACGTTAATAATTTCAATTTCTGGATGTAGTTTTTTCCTTAATTCTTTTATAAATATTGTACTCTCGTCTCCATGAAGTTGGATGAAATTCAGCTTTGCACATGTTGCAATTTCTATTATTTTATCTAAGCTTTCATTGACAAAAACTCCAACTTTTTTATTTTGCTCGATCTTCGCAATATCTTCCAATCTTAAATGATTCAATACATATCTTGGTGACTTTTCATAGAATATAAACCCTAGAAAATCAATTGGTAATGAGGCTAACTCGGTAATTTGATCGAGTTTTGTGAGCCCACAAACTTTGAGTTGTGGTGGAGACTGAGGAATTGATAATGGGAGATGATCCATTGGGTAGTTTTAGACGGTTATGTTTACAATAAATTCCTCAAAGGCTTTTCCAGGATTTTCATTTTTCATAAAATATTCTCCCATGAGAAATCCGTCAAATCCTCTTTCTTTCAAATAATGAAAGTCTTCAATACTATAAATACCACTTTCTGCGATAGACAAAACTCCTTTGGGAAGGCTGTTTTTTAATTGTACAGAATGTTGCAGATCTACTTTAAAATCTTTTAGATTTCTATTATTAATTCCTACTAAATCGATTTGTGAATTATAATGGGTAAGCTCATCTTCTGTATGGATTTCTAGTAAAACTTCTAGCCCTAACTCATGGGAAAGCTCTGTAAATTCTAAAACCTGATTTGCAGAAAGACAAGAAGCGATAAGTAAAACAGCGTCAGCACCTAAACTTTTTGCTTCATAAAATTGATACGTATCGATCATAAAGTCTTTTCTTAGAATGGGAATGTTTATCTGATCTCTTACGCTGAGTATATCTTCAGTACTTCCTCCAAAAAAATAAGTATCTGTAAGAATAGAAATTCCACTTGCACCATAGTTTTCATAACAAGAAACTACTTCTAGGGGTGAAACAGTGTTATTAATAATACCCTTTGATGGAGATTGTCTTTTAAATTCTGCAATAATGCCACTTTTATTTTTTAGAGAATCTTTTAATGAAATTCCTTTTCTCTTAAAAAATGGTGAATCTTTTAATTCTTTTATAGAAATTTTGGATTGAGAAGCTATAACTTCTTCTTTTTTTCTCTGTATGATGGTATCTAAAATTGTCATTTGCATTTTTATTTGATGAATTTATCAGTATGATATAGTAAATTGTATATTTATTCTAACAATAATTCTAGAGATTTCAATGCTTTTCCACTTTCTAAACTTTCCTGAGCCATAAGAAGGCAATCATTATAACTTCCAAATTTATAAGTATAATAAAGGGCAACTGAAGCATTGGCTAATACTACCGAATTTTGTTCTTCGGATCCATTTCCCTCTAATATATCCATGAAAATTTTTGCGGATTCCTGAGTTGTTTTACCTGCTTTAATACTTTCAGCGGTAATAGATTCAAATCCTAAATCTTCGGTAGAATAAATTTCTTCAATATTTTTAGTAATGATCTTAGAATCATGGGTTAAACTAATTTCATCATATCCATCTAATCCATGAATTAATATAAAGTCTTGGTCATCTTTCTGTAATAAATATTGATAAACCCTAGCTATTTCCATATTATAAACTCCTATCATAGAAAATTTGGGTTTACAAGGGTTTACTAAAGGACCTAGGAGATTGAAAAACGTTCTTAATCCCAGGGATTTTCTTAGGGATCCAACAGATTGAAGAGCGGGGTGAAAGTAGGGCGCGTGTAAAAAACAAATATTGGCTTTTTCTAAATCCTCATTCAATCTTTCTGAATTGTTTTTGAATTCATAACCCAGCTCTTCCAACACATTAGATGAGCCTGTAGTAGTAGATACCCCGTAGTTACCATGTTTGGTGATTTTTTGACCAGCTCCGGCTACAACAAAACTTGCTAAAGTGGATATATTAATAGTCTCTTTTCCGTCACCTCCTGTTCCGGTAATATCCATAGTGTCATCAAAAGCAAGGTTCACGGGAAGAGCCATAAGTAGTAATGCTTCTCTGAATCCTTCTAGTTCTTTTAATGTAATATTTCGCATCAAGAAAACACTAATAAAAGCCGTAACTTCCATCGTGTTGAATTTATTTTGGGCAATTTCAATCATAATAGCCTTTGCCTCAGATTTTGACAAAGTATGATGATTGAATAAGTATTGTAAGATTTCCTTCATTTGTGTGAATTTTTAATGAGTGAGGGATTGTGTGATTTTAGGACATTAGGAAATTTCGAATAATGATTTCTCCATCAGGAGTCAAGATACTTTCAGGATGAAACTGTACTCCATGTACATCATATTTTTTATGCTGTAAAGCCATGATCATCCCATTATTATCGACTGCCGTAACTTCTAATTCTTGAGGAAAATTGTTAGGATTTACTACCCAGCTATGATACCTTCCCACGTCTAGTGTTGGAGAAAGGTTTCTGAAGAGCTTTGCATCTGTTTTTACTATTTCAGCTGAAGTTGCCACGCCATGAAAGATTTCAGAAAGGTTAATTAAATTCCCCCCAAATGCTTCACAAATAGCTTGTTGACCAAGGCATACTCCAAAAATACTTTTCGTCGGAGCATATTTTTTAATAATGTTCAACAAAATTCCTGCTTCTTCCGGAATTCCTGGCCCTGGAGAAAGTATAATTTTATCATATTTTTCCACTTCTTCCAGGGTAATTTGATCATTTCTTATGACATCTACTTTTCTATCTAAAATTCTCTCGATAATCTGAACGAGATTGTAAGTAAAGCTATCATAATTATCAAATACCAGAACTTTAGCTTCTGATTGTTCTTTGTTATCTATTTTTTGTATATTGTTATTCATTTTTATCTTTTTAGGTTTTATATCAAGGGTGAGATTCATTGAAAAGCTTAATTATCAACTAATTTTTCTGCTTTTTCTACTGCTTGTTTTAATGCATTTAGTTTATTGTTAACTTCTTGTAACTCATTTTCAGGAATAGAATGGGCTACTAAACCTGCGCCTGCTTGATAATATAAAGTATTGTTTTTACTTAAAAATGTCCTGATCATAATAGCTTGATTACAATTGCCATTTAAACCAATAATTCCGATACAACCACCATAATAACCTCTTGAATCTTTTTCGTATTTATTGATGAGTTGAAGAGCTTTGTGTTTAGGAGCCCCACTTAATGTGCCTTGTGGAAAAGTCGCGGCAATCATAGCAAATGGATTGGCTTTTTCCTGTAGATCTGCAGTAACTTCACTCACCATATGGATAACATGGGAAAAAAGCTGAATTTCTTTTAATTTGGTAACAATCACATTTTTTCCCAATTTTCCTAAATCATTTCGAGCTAAATCAACAAGCATAGTATGTTCTGCATTTTCTTTAGGATCCTTTTTCAATTCTTCAATGGATGCTAAATCGGTATCAAAATGGCCTGTTCTTTTAAAAGTTCCAGCTATAGGATGGATAATCGCTTTATTGTTTTTTATAATTAATTGACTTTCGGGGCTGGATCCAAATAATTTGTAATTACCATAATCAAAAAAGAATAAATAAGGAGAAGGATTGATATTTCTTAAAGCCCTATAAACATTGAATTCATCACCTCTAAAGTCTTGTTGAAACCTTCTGCTTAAAACCATTTGAAACACATCTCCTCTCATGCAATGTGCTTGAGCTGTTTCGACAAGTTTTATAAATTCTTCATCAGAAATATTGGAGGTTTCCGGGCCCGTTTTCTCAAATGGATATATAATAGAATCTTGATTCTTAATTAAACTTTCCAGCAAATGAAGCTCAGATTTTATATTGTTAATTTGATTTTCAATAATATACATTTCATCATTGTAATGATTGATGGCAATGATATATTGATAAAGACGGTATCTCAAAATAGGAATTTTGGTCTCCGGGCTTTGGGCTTTAAAAGTAATATTTTCAAAAAACTGAACAGCCTCATAGCTTGTGTACCCTATTAGGCTTTGGGCGGTTTCTTCTATAGAATCATTTGCTTTTTCACATTCAAAAATCTGAGTGAAATCTTGGAGTATATCTGCAATATTGTGATCTATAATGAATTGTTTGAAGGGCTCTTCTCCTGGAAGTTTTATTTCGAACTCATTTAGATTTTTAATTTCAATACCCGCAACTGCATTAATTGCGATGAAAGAGAAATTATTATCAATATTTTTTGCATCACAGCTTTCCAATAAAATAGTATCTCGAAACTTGTCCCGAATTTGCAGATAAATATTCATGGGAGTTTGAAGATCTCCTAATGTTTTTTTGGAAACAGTTTTTATTTTTATTTTTTTGTTAAACATTTGTATTTTTATTAAGTTAAAAAAAAAAGACTTTAACGATTTCGTCAAAGTCTTTAAATATATAGTTTCTATATTATTTTTGCCATTATACTATTCTGCAACAGGATAATAGCTCCAGACCCGACGAAGAGTTTGAATGCCACCACCATATATTGTTGCTTATAATAAACATATTGCAAAAGTAAATAAATTTTCAATACAAAAAATGAAAAAATAAAAAATAAAAAAACTTAAATCGAACTTAATTATTTTAATAGGTGTAGTTTTTTTTTGATTATTTAGTCTGTTTTTATATGATTTTTGTTATTAGATGTTATTAGTATAGCTTTTATTTGTAAAAATTATTCCCTTAATAGTGTTTTATTGTGTTTATTTAGATTATGCTTTATTTTTATTATCTTAATAGCTTTTCTCCTTTAAAAATACATTTTATCTTGCCTCAAATTAATGGTAAAGTATGGTGATAGAAGGAAAATTTTTGACAAACTTTTAAATCAGTTGTATTTTCCATTTACTCTCCTATTATTAAAATTTATACTATTCTTCCTGAAAATATAATCAAGTTTTGAATTTATCATAGGTTTAAAAATTTATTTTTATATTTTTGCTTAAATTTTATAGAAAAAATGAAAAAAGTATTAGCAATTGCATTTATTGGAGGTTTATTAGTGGTTAACTGTTCTAAAAAGATAGATCATTCATTACAAGATAGTAACACGATGTTACCGGAACCTGATGCACCAACAGTAGTGGATTCGACTACAAAATCAACTCCAAAGCCAGCTGTAGCAACACCAGCACCTGCTAAAAAAGATTCAGTGGCCAAGAAATAATGAGTAAACTATTTTTAACGGGGGGACTTATATTTTTTCTATACTCCTGTTCTAAAAAAGAAAATCCTACCCTTGAATCAGTATCCTCTGAAACGAGTCTCGTCTCCGAGCCTGTCAATACAAATATTTCAGGCGATCAGATGATACAAACATTGGATTGTTCAGGGTGTCATACTATCCATGAAAGAATGATAGGACCTTCATATCAAGAAATTGCGGATAAATATTCTGAAAAAGATACTGAAATGCTTGCTTCAAAGATTGTAGAAGGTGGAAGTGGTGTGTGGGGTGGAGTACCAATGGCTGCTCATCCACAAGTATCAAAAGAAGATGCGAAGAAAATGATAGAATATATTCTGACATTAAAAAAGAAATAATTCTATTTAAAATAAATAATAGAAAGCCTTGCAATTCAATATTTGCAAGGTTTTTTTATAATCTTTATCTAAAAAAATAAAAATTAATTGTATTCAGCTTTTAGATAGAGATTATCTATTCCTTGTCAATAAGTAATTTGTTTGTAAAATACTTAGTTAAAAAAACATTAAATTTTAAATTAATATTTTTAAAAATAGATTTTGCGATATAATTTTATAAATTATCACTAAATTTGTGGGCTTTTAGAAATATAAGAAATGCAATTATCAGAACAAGAAATCATTAGAAGAGAAAAGCTGAATAAGCTTGTTGAAATGGGGATTAATGCGTTCCCGGCGGATGAATATAAAATTACAGATACTACAGAATCTATAAAAAAAGAGTTCGCAGAAAGTAAACAGGTGAAGATCGCTGGACGATTAATGTCCCGTAGAATTCAAGGGAAGGCTTCTTTTGCTGAATTGCAAGATTCTACCGGTAGAATTCAGGTATATTTCAATAGAGATGAAATTTGTCCGGGAGAAGATAAAGATTTATATAATGAGGTCTATAAATATCTTTTAGACATTGGTGATATTATAGGTATAGAAGGTGAGTTATTTACAACTCAAGTAGGAGAGATGACTGTATTGGTTAAAAATTTCACCATTCTTACGAAATCTCTTCGTCCTCTTCCTCAGGCTAAAACAGATGATAATGGAGTAGTACATGATGCATTTAATGATCCTGAGTTAAGATATAGACAACGGTATGTGGATTTGACTGTCAATCCTCATGTTAAAGAAATCTTCGTGAAAAGAACAAAATTGTTCAATGCGATGAGAACATTCTTTAATGATGCAGGTTATTTTGAAGTGGAAACACCTATACTACAGTCAATTCCTGGAGGGGCAGCGGCAAGACCATTTATAACACATCATAATGCTTTAGATATTCCACTTTACTTAAGAATTGCAAACGAGTTATATCTAAAAAGATTAATAGTGGGAGGCTTTGACGGAGTATATGAATTTTCTAAAAACTTCAGAAATGAAGGAATGGATAGAACACATAATCCGGAATTTACCGCCATGGAAATCTATGTAGCATACAAAGACTACAATTGGATGATGGACTTCACTGAAAAGTTGTTAGAGTTTTGTGCTACTCAAGTAAATGGAACAACAAAAGCTCAATTTGGAGAACACGAAATTGACTTTAAAGCTCCCTATGCAAGAGTGTCTATGACGGAAGCTATTCAAAAGTTTACAGGTTTTGATATCACAGGAAAAACAGAACAGGAACTATTTGATTTTGCTAAATCTATTGGAATTGAGGTGAATGAAACAATGGGGAAAGGAAAATTAATTGATGAAATATTCGGTGAAAAATGTGAAGGTAATTTTATACAGCCTACATTTATTACGGATTATCCCATTGAAATGTCTCCTTTAACTAAAAAACATAGAAGCAAAGAAGGTCTTACAGAGCGTTTTGAATTAATGGTTTGTGGAAAAGAAATTGCCAATGCTTATTCTGAACTTAATGATCCAATTGATCAAAGAGAGCGCTTTGAAGAGCAATTAAAACTTTCGGAAAAAGGAGATGATGAAGCGGGACAATTTATAGATGAGGATTTCCTTAGAGCATTAGAATATGGAATGCCTCCAACATCTGGTTTAGGAATTGGGATGGATCGATTAATTATGTTTTTAACGAATAATGCTTCCATTCAAGAGGTGTTGTTCTTCCCTCAGATGAGACCGGAAAAAGCAATTTCGCAGGTAGAATTAGGAGAGGATGAGAAAGTAATTATTGAAATTCTTAACTCTCAAGAAGAACCATTTGCATTAGCAGAACTAAAGGAAAGAAGTCAGCTATCCGGTAAAAAATGGGATAAAGCATCTAAGAATTTAACTAAAAATAACATAATGAAAGTAGAAAAAATCGAGGATACTCTTTTAGTAAAACTGGTATAATCAAAAGTCTACTTCACCTTAGATAATAAATTTAGGCTGTTTCTTTTTGAGACAGCCTATTTTGTATAGGGATTCACGCTCAGAATACATGAGTAAAGCGAAATAATTTTGCTATTTTTGAGAATATTTAGAAATTTCGTGAAGAAAAAAATATTCATAATTTGTATAGTCACTATGTTTTTGGTTTCTTGTAATGAGAACACAAAATTAATTCATAATTTAGAGAGGTATAATGCTTCTATGGAACAAACAGGATATCATTTTGGTGAAAAAATTAGTTTTCCCGTAGAAGTTATGAATAGTGTAAAAACTATCAGCGTTAGTTTTGGAGATAGAGAAACTTCAAATTTGTTGATTGATCCCCGTTTTTTTACATTAGGAGATAATATGGTGACTTTTATCATCAAAACCAAAAGTGGAGAAACGCTAAATCAAGATGCAAAAATTAATGTTTTTGCTAAGAATTCTGAGCGAAATATACCATATGAGATCATTGCTGAATATCCTCACAATCCTAAAAACTTTACACAAGGGCTACAAATGGAAGGAAATATGATATATGAAAGTGATGGCCTTGAAGGTTTTTCTCAGCTTATAAAATATACCTTAGGAGAGTCAGCTCCCATGATGGTTACAAAGCAAGCTCATGGAATATTTTCTGAAGGATGTACCGTTGTGGGGAATCATATATACCAGCTCACATGGAAAAATAAAAAAGGTTTTATATACAATAAAAATTCATTGGTACTACTTTCTGAGTTTGATTATCCAGAAACAATGGAAGAAGGTTGGGGACTTACTTATGATGGCCAGAATCTTATTGCCTCGGATGGTTCAAAAAATATCTATTTTTTAGAAGTAAAAAATCCGACAAAAATAATAAGATCTATTTCCGTAGCTGGAGCCTCAGAAGTTTATGATAAAATTAATGAATTGGAGTATCATGAGGGTTATTTATATGCCAATATATGGCATAAACCTATTGTATTAAAAATTAATCCTTTAAATGGAGAAGTTATTGGTAAATTTGATTTTACGAAGATTACCAATGAAAATACAAAGGAAAACGGAGAGAAAATCTTAAATGGGATTGCATTTAAAGGAAATAATATGCTTATTACAGGCAAAAATTGGTCTAAAATTTATGAAGTTATTATTAAATAATTTTGATAAAAAATGGTGCTCAAATAGTATAGTGAAATTACAGAGTATAATTTTTTTATTCTTTTTCTGGTCATTGTCTGCTCAGAAAGTACTTCCTTTGGACAGCATTAAAGTAAAAGATGCGCAAGATATGTTTGCCGATGATTATGGTAACGTATATATATACAAAAATAAAGATTTTAGCTTTACAAAATACGACTCTTTGGGTAAGCAGATTGGTAAAATGATGCTTACGGTTCCTTATAAAGTTCAATCCGTACAGAATCCTTTAAGTGTGCCATTGTTTTCAGAGAATGCCCAGGAAATGAAATTTGTGGATCAAAATTTGAATGAAATTCAAAAAATTGATTTTAAGCAAAAATTCGGATTTATCAGAATGGCATATACTGAAGATCTTCAACAGCTCTGGTTGTTGGATGATAGTATGAAAAGACTGATTCAATATAATTTTAGAAATGAAACAATCATCAATTCATATCCTTTTGATGCAAGCTTTGATGATTTAATGGATCTTTTAGTATATGAAAATAAAGTATATATTTTGACGAGGAAACATATTAGAGTATATACCCTGAAGTTTGAGAAAATTTTTGAAGAATCTATAGATAATGGAAAGCGTTTTAGACGAGAGAATGAATTTATTTTAGTTATAACAAATAATTCTATAATAAGATATAGATTAAATGATAAATTTGAGAAAATTTTTTACGATCAAGATGCCCAAATTGTGGATAAAAATACCCTAGCATATTTTGAAATCAAAGCTAACAAGCTTTATCTTTACAGCCTTGAAAAAAATAGAGAGCTTGACCAACAGATAGAACCGAAATTAGAGGTGAAATCTATAGAAGAGTCTTACAATAAACCAATAAATACAAATTAGAGATTTTGTATAGGTTTTCTAATATAAAGTTAAATATTTAATTTATAAAATAGTAAGAGTAAAGATATGCATATTGCAGTAACAGGAAATATAGGAGCAGGGAAAACGACATTAACGACTATGTTGTCAAAACATTATGGATGGGATGCTCAGTTTGAAGATGTGGAAGATAATCCTTACCTAGAAGATTTTTATGCAGATATGAGTAAATGGAGTTTTGCCTTACAGATTTATTTTTTAGGAAGTCGATTCCGACAAGTTAAAGAAATTCGAGAAAGTGGAAAAAATATTATTCAAGATAGAACCATTTATGAAGATGCACATATTTTTGCAGAAAATCTGAATGATATGGGATTACTTTCGAGTAGAGATTTTAATAACTATGTATCCGTATTTAACTTGATGAAATCATTTATTTCGGCTCCTGATTTACTAATCTACCTGAAATCTGATGTACCCAACTTAGTTAAAAAGATTTATAAAAGAGGAAGGGAATATGAAGCTTCAATTAGTATAGAGTATCTTTCTAAGCTGAACCAAAAATATGAGAAGTGGATTTCAAATTATACGGAGGGCAAACTCTTAATTATTGAAGTAGATGATTTGGATTTTGTTGAGAAACCTGAAGATTTCGGCTTAATCTTAGAAAAAATTGAAGTAGAGCTTTATGGATTGTTTTAACAATTATTTAGTATAAATTAAAATCACATTGACTTGATTTATGACTACATTTGTGGTATAAGTTTAACTCAATACCATCAAAATGTTAGTTAAAGTTTTACATAATGGAAAATGCTCGAAGTCTAATGCAGTTTTGGAGTATTTGGATGAAAATGGTGTACCATTTGAGATTATCAATATTATTGAAGACCCTCTCAGTATTTTAGAAATTAAAACGGTTCTTAAGAAGCTTAACCAAAGTGTTTTTCATATCATTAGAAAAACAGAAAAACTCTATGAAGAAAAATTTGCTAAAAATAATTATTCTGAAGATGAGTGGATTAGGATTTTGTCAGAGAACCCGTCCTTGATTCAAAGACCTATTTTAATTAAGGGTTCTGTAGCCATGCTAGGAAGGCCGATCGAAAATGTAAAGTATTTTATTGAAAAATAGTTATAAATCAAAAAGTCAGCTTTTATTTGCTGACTTTTTAATTTACAATAGAATTACGCCTTCTATTTTGGCTACTTTTTTATAAATATTAATCACCTGATCTGCATCCAAAACAAATGCATTGATGTTACAAGCTGTATATTTTCCATTTTTGCTTTCACGGTTTCCTAATGTAAATTTGATCCCGTCAAAAACCCTGTAAATTTCTGTCAGTTTTGATTGGTCAGTAGGTATAATAAATTTAAATAAATAATCTTCGGGAAAATCATGATGATCTTCTAACTTAGACTTTAAGGAATTATAAAAGTCTTCCGGACTTGCGTGTTGATTTCCTTGTAATATATCCATCTACAAATTTTAAATTATATATAAATATACTATATTTTTGGCTATTTTCCAAGAGGACCAAGCAACGCTTTTGAATTCTGTATTTCGTAATCTTCTACAATATTAAATAGCCCATTTACCAATTGTTCGGAGGCTAGTTGACTGAGTCCTCCTGCATTTACGGAATTGGTATTGCCTCCCAGTAAGTTACCTAATAAATTATTTCCGGATAAAGCAGTGTTTATGGTTTTGGCAATCCCATATTCATTTAATTTTTCATCGATCTTTGGGGCAATTGCAGCAATTAATTTTTGGTGCGTTTTTTCTTTGAGGATCAATGTAGCAGTACCTTTTTCTCCTTGGATAATGCGTGAAACATCTTGTGCATTGAGGCTATTAACTGCCTCCACGAGAATGGGTTTTGATATATTTACCGTATAAGAAGCTGCCTGTGCAATATACTCTTTTTCTTGTGTTACTAAGGATGGGGCAATCTTTTCCAATATGGAATTGATATTCTTTAATTCTTTCGGAAGTGCTTTATCAATCAGGTTGTTTTGCAAAAAAGCATCTTTATTACTATAGATACCCATTCCTTTATCTATTCCTCCTAATAAAAACTTTTTGATTACAGAAATACCTAAGTCAGTGGTTGCTAAAGATGAGCATGAGTGAATTGTAGTTGTAATAAATGCTCCTGTACCTAATAATAAGGAAGCAATAATGATGTATTTTTTCATTTATTTTCTTCTAATTTTTCTCTTTCAAATAATGCACCAAAGTTAAACACAATTATTTATTTTAACAGAATATTATAGTTATTATGTATTATTTGTGAGTATTTGAGTATTAAACAGTTGTGATGTTATTGCTATTTCTATTAAAAAAAATAATAAACATTGTTTTTAATTCAATAAATTGATATTTTTAATTTATTAAATTAATATTAAGTATTTAATTATGTAATTTTTATTAAAAGTTAATAATATTAAGGATATTTTTATAATTTTGGATAATGTCCTTTTTTGAGACTAACTATTAAATTTTATTTAAAAACTTTATATGAGGTGAATATATTCCCTCTTTTAAAATAGATTGAACGAAATAAATTAAACTATATGAAAAAAACTAATGTAAAGTATTCATGTCTCATTGCTGTTCTCTATTTTAGTATGAACGTCAATGCACAGACTACTCCTAAAGATTCTGTAACAAAAGAACAGAAAATTGAAGAGGTTGTGATGATTGGATATGGATCCCAAAAAAAAGAGAATATTACAGGAAGTATAGGCCTTGTATCTGCAAAAGACCTTGCTGATAAACCGAATGCAAACCCTATTAGTTCTATACAAGGAAAACTAGCGGGGGTACAAATTTTAAATTCGGGATCACCTGGAGGATCTCCAAGAGTGGATATTAGAGGAATCAGTTCATTGACTGGAAGTCCTGTATTTATTGTAGATGGTATGCTTACCGATGATATTTCGTTTTTGAATCCTCAAGATATTGAATCAATGAGTGTTCTTAAAGACCCTTCCAGTTTAGCAATTTTTGGTGCAAGAGCCTCGAATGGAGCGGTGATTATTAAAACAAAGATCGGCAGAAGTAAAAAGCCTGTATTTAATTTTAATTCATATTTAGGATTTAAGAAAGTAACTAATATTCCTAAAATGGCTAATGCTGATCAATATATAGAGTTGTATAATGAAAAGCTTGCTAATGAGGGAAATACAGATCCAACAAAATTGTTAAGCAGATCCAATTTTCCTGCTGATACAGACTGGTTAAGGGAAATTTTCAGAACCAGTATTATTAACTCAAATGATATCTCAGCTTCAGGAAATTTAGGTAAACTTAATTATTATGGAAGTATTGGATATTTGCAAGATGAGGGAAATCTTGCTGCTGGAGGAGGAATTAATTCTGGAAGTGGATTTAATAGGTTAGCAACAAAATTAAATCTTAATTATAAAATTACAGATAATTTGACAATTGGTAACAGTTTTTCTTTCTCAAAAATGCGTACTGATGCGGCATTGAATCCTTTATTGGATGCATACACAGCCCCTCCGATATTTCCAATAATGAATTCGACTACAGGAGATTATCAGTTTTTTAATGGATATTCCATTCCTAATCCGAGAGCAAAGTTGGATTTATATCGTTCTCAGACTAGGCAGGAAAGATTATTAAATAATGTTTGGGGAGAATATACATTCCTAAAAGACTTTACATTAAGAATTAGTTACTCTACTGATAATATTAATACGAGTAAATATGAATACACACCAACAGCTACATATACTCCGTCTGGAGATCAAAAACCTAATAAGTTAGTAACAAGAAACTCTAAAAATAGAAATTATGTATGGGATAATACATTGAGCTGGAAGAAAGCTCTTGGTAAGCATAATTTAGAATTATTAGCAGGTTTTTCTAGAACACGAAACACATATTCTGAATCATATCTTGAGGCTTTGAATGTATATTATAATGGCAGCAATGCTTCTCTTGATATTTTCAATGGAACTGATATTTACGGGACAACATTTGATGAAGGGGCTCGTAATGTAGTCCCTGACCATTACAGGATTCAATCTTTCTTCGGAAGGGTAAACTATGATTATGAAGGGAAATATTTAGTGAATGCTTCTGTTCGTAGAGATGGTGCTTCACAGTATTCTTCGGATGATAGATCTCGAGTGTTTCCGGCTGTAAGTGCAGGTTGGGTGATCTCAAAAGAAAACTTTATGAGTGAACAAAATGTATTTAATTTTTTAAAGTTGAGAGCAAGCTGGGGAAAGCTAGGGAATCCAAGTGTTAAGAGGAGATTTACACTTATTACAACTATTATTAATAGTGGAACATATTTTGGAAACAGTGGATATCCTGCACAAACAATAGATCAAATCATTGATCCAAATATTGGTTGGGAGACAACTACTGGAAAAGATTTAGGATTAGAGATGGCATTATTAAATAATAAACTTAAAATTGAAGCGACTTATTTTGATAAAGATTCTAAAGATATAGTATATGGTGTTGTTCAGGGAACGGTTTCGGGTGCAAGCAATTGGAATAACTTTATTACTAACGCATATTCTTTCAATAATAAAGGTTTTGAGGCTTCTGTAAACTATAATACTAAAATTAATGAGAATATAAATATAGTTTTTTATGGTAATTATACTGCCTTGAAAAATAAAATTACTTCAGTGTACGGTGGATCTTATTTGGAAACCGGAGCAAGTTTATTTGGTAATTCAATTGTAAGATTACAAGAAGGTCAGGCTGTTGGTTCTTATTATGGTTATCAGGTAATTGGAGTATTTCAAAATCAGGCTGATGTAAGTTCTTCACCTACCCAAAACCAAGCGAGACCAGGTGCTTTTAAATTTGCAGATTTGGATGGAAATGGAATTATCGATTCTAGAGATAAAACATTTTTAGGAAGTCCAATACCAAAAGGAACTTATGGCTTCGGAGTTAATATGAATATTTACGATTTTGATTTTGCTATTGATTTCCAAGGAGTATTTGGTAATAAGATTTATAATTTCAATAGAGAGCAGCGTTTTGGAAATGAAAATTGGGATCTTGATTTCTACAATAATAGATGGACGGGAGCGGGAACTTCCAACTCATATTCAATGGTTACCAATGATCAAGCAATTATTTTGCCAAGTAGTTTTTATGTAGAAGATGGAAGCTATATTAGAATTAGAAATATTCAAATTGGCTATAATTTACCAAAAACATTTACTAATGCTATGTCTATTACTAAATTAAGGCTGTATGTAAGCGCACAGAACCCTTGGACAAGCTTTAAGTATCATGGCTTTTCTCCGGAGATTATGAATACAGATAGGGTGCAAATGGGAGTTGATCAAAATATTTATCCTATTTCAGCTATTTATACTTTTGGTATGAACTTAACCTTTTAATTAAAAACTATGAAAAAAATATTTTTATCAATAGCTTTAGTTTCTTTAACAATAAGCTGTAATGATTACTTAGATATAAAACAGGAAGGTGTAACGGAAGCTTCATCTTTTTTTCAAACTGAAAATGATGCAATGCAGGCTACTAATGCAATATATAGTTTTCTTAGAAGTTGGGAGAATTCTGCTTTTCCGTATCAATTTGTTTTTGGTGTTCCTGCAGATGATGTGATAAAAGGTTCCAATCCAGGAGATGCATCTTTTATTAATGTATATGATAATTTTACCTATACTGTAAGTGATGAAGGAGTCAGAGGATATTGGATTGGACAATGGCAGGCTGTGAATCGAGCAAACCAAGTTATTACTAATGTTCCTAATATTGATATGAATTCAGATCTAAAAAATAGACTTGTGGCGGAGGCGAAAATGCTCAGAGCTTATTTCTATTTTAATTTGGTAAGGATCTATGGAGGAGTACCTATATTTGATGGGGTTCAAAGTAATTATACAATTCCAAGAAACTCAGTGGATGAAGTTTATAATTTTATAATTTCAGATCTTACTTCTGCAGCAAGCGTTCTTCCACAAACATATGGGGCGGCCGATTTAGGAAGAGTAACTAAAGGAGCAGCATTGGGGTTGCTTTCAAAGGTGTATTTGTATAAAAAAGATTGGCAAAAAGCTTACGATACTTCTAATCAGGTAATAGCATTGGGTTATGGATTAGATCCGGATTTTAATCATTTATTTAGGCCTGCTGGAGAGTTTGGTCCAGAGTCAGTTTTTGAAGTGAATTGCCAGTGTGTTTCCCAATATGGAGGTAGCCAGTATGCAGAAGTACAAGGGGTAAGAAATCAATTTGGCTGGGGCTTCTTTACTCCTTCAGCAGCATTAGAGAATGCTTTTGAAGTTGGAGATATCAGAAAAGAATTAACTATTCTTAGAAATGGAGAGACTACATTAGAGGGAGATCTTATTGCCATGGGAGACCCAAATTCTGTTACTACATATAATCAAAAAGTATATGTTCCTACCTCCCTAAATAACAATGCTTGTGGGTATGGTTCTATTCAGAATATTAGAATTATAAGATTTGCAGAAATTTTATTAATTAATGCAGAAGCTGCTAATGAATTAGGAAACTCTACTACGGCAGCTGCTAACCTTAATAAGGTAAGACATAGAGCTCAGTTAGGAGATACAACTGCGTCTACTCAATTAGCTTTAAGAACGGCAATTTGGCATGAACGAAGAGTCGAATTAGCTTTAGAAGGAGATAGATTCGTAGATTTAGTAAGAACTGGTCAAGCAGCAACAGTTTTAGCTTCTTATGGATTTAAAGCAGGTAAAAATGAGGTATTTCCTATTCCTTTGGATGCCATGAATCAAAGTAATGGAGCATTTGTTCAAAATCCAGGATATTAATCTATTATAAATTACAGAGGAGAATGAAAGTTCTCCTCTTCTTTTAGTATTCTATGAAAAAATAAAAAAATGAGAAGGATAATATGGTCAGTTGCTGTAGCGTCGCTCTTTACGATTTCTTGTAAAAATAATGAATTAAAAAAAGCAGAAAACGCTCAGCAGGGAGTTGTAAAAAGTAATATTACGGATGACGAACTTTTGGATAGAGTTCAGAAAGATGCATTAAAATATTTTTGGGAATATGCAGAACCTCATTCTATGTTGGGAAGGGAAAGATACCATGAAGATGATATTTATCCGGATGATGATAAACATGTGATAACGACAGGTGGATCGGGTTTCGGATTAGCCACCATATTAGTGGGGGTTGAAAGGGGATTTATTTCGCGGAAAGAAGCTGTTAAAAGACTTACTCATATGATGGATTTTTTAGAAAAATCGGATCGTTATAAAGGAGCTTGGTCACACTGGATTAATGGTGAAACAGGAAAGACAGTTCCTTTTGGTAAAAAAGATAATGGGGGAGATTTAGTGGAAACGGCATTTTTGACTTCAGGGATATTGATGGTTCGAGAATATTTTAAAAATGGAAATGTAGAAGAAAAAGCTCTTGCGCAAAAATGCGATCAGTTATGGAAAGGTATTCAATGGAATTGGTACACCAAAGAGGGTCAAAAGGTATTGTATTGGCATTGGTCACCAGAGTATCAATGGGAGATGAATTTTCCTTTAGAAGGATATAACGAATGCTTAATTACTTACATTTTAGCAGCATCATCACCTACTTATCCAATCGATGCGGAAACCTACTATAAGGGCTGGACGAGAAACGGAACTTATCTTACAAATAAAAAACAATATGGGCTTTCTATGTATGTGAAGCATAATTATGCTGAAGAATATGGAGGACCTTTATTCTGGGCACAATATTCATATATTGGTTTAGATCCTACCAACTTATCAGATAAGTTAATTGAAAATTATTTTAATTTAAATAAAAATCATATTCTTATCGATTATCAATACTGTATTGAAAACCCAAAACAATGGAAAGGCTACGGACCTAACTATTGGGGTTTAACAGCCAGTTATTCTAGAAATAAAGATGGGAGCGTAGGATATAATGCTCATTTTCCACAAAATGACCATGGGATAATCACTCCGACTGCAGCATTGAGTAGTTTTCCATATTCACCAAAAGAATCTATGGATTTTTTGAGGTTTATTTATACTCAGAAGCCTGAATTTATAGGTTCTGCAGGACCTTATGATGCAACATCTATTCACTATAATAATTGGTACACTCCAAGATACTTAGCGATTGATCAAGGGACTATTGCTCCTATGATTGAAAACTACAGAACAGGATTTTTATGGAAACTATTTATGAATGCTCCGGAAATTAAAAAAGGATTGGAAAAATTAAGTTTTCAATCCCCAAAATATGGAATAAAATAAATAGAATATTGTTTAATAAAGCTATAATCGAAATTGATTTTAGCTAAAAATTGAAATATTAAATGAAAATTACACTAAAATATTTACCATTTATGCTTTTACCGTTTTCTTTTGGTATACAGGCTCAGGAAATCAAAGCGGAATTAAATAAAGAATGTAAAAGACAGGAAAAAATATCCTATATTTTAGACTATCCTCAAAATATAAAAAGTGAGGTTCCTTTAATTGTATTTCTTCATGGTTCAGGAGAAAGAGGAACTAATTTAGATATTGTTAAAGCTCATAGCCCGTTCACGTATAAAAATCTTATTAAAGAACCCATAGCGATTTTAGCACCTCAATGTCCTGCAAATATGTGGTGGGATACGGTAACTATTTATCATCTCATTAAAGAAATTCAATCAAAATATAAGATTGATGCGTCAAGAATTTATCTTACAGGACTTTCTATGGGAGGTTGGGGAACGTTGAAGCTGGCGATGGAACATCCTGAGATGTTTGCTGCAGTAGTATCAGTTTGTGCGCCTACGGATAGAGTGATGTATGCAAATATTGACCAATATAAAGATTTAAATATGAAAATTTTTCATGGAGGTATGGATGATGTAGTTCTACCTGAAAATGCTTATAATTTTTATCAGGCTTTACATCCGGTAAATCCAACGGCAGAATTAACTGTTTTTCCAAATGATAATCATAATTCATGGGATTCTACTTATTCTAACCCTGAATTATATACCTGGATGTTGTCAAAAAAGAAAAGTAAATAAAAATTAAGACAAAAAAATAGAACTATAATTATAAAAGAAGATAGACTTATGAAAAAGTTAATTGTAATAGCCACTTTAGCGCTTGCGCCAGTAGTAGTAGCACAGGAAATGGTATCAAAGCCGGTTCAATCATATCAAACAGCTCAATACCAGGCTAAAAAGAAAGCTTTTGTTGAAAATCTTTTGTCGAAAATGACGTTAGATGAAAAGATTGGACAGTTGAATTTACCCAGTTCAGGCGATTTTACTACAGGGCTTGCTCAAAGTTCTGATATAGGAAAAAAAATTGAACAAGGTTTTGTAGGTGGTTTATTCAATATAAAAGGAGCTGATAAAATAAGGGCTGTTCAAAAAGTTGCTGTTGAAAAAAGTCGTTTAAAAATTCCTTTAATTTTTGGAATGGATGTGATCCACGGTTACGAAACAACTTTTCCTATTCCATTAGGATTAGCCGCTTCTTGGGATATGAATTTAGTGCAACAATCAGCAAGAGTAGCGGCCAAAGAGGCATCTTCGGATGGAATTAATTGGACCTATTCTCCTATGGTTGATATCTCTCGTGAGCCAAGATGGGGAAGGGTTTCTGAAGGTTCTGGAGAAGATCCGTATCTAGGAAGTGAGATTGCTAAAAATATGGTGTATGGTTACCAAGGAAAAGATTTATCTGTAGGTAATACTATTCTGGCTTGCGTGAAACACTTTGCCTTGTATGGAGCGGGTGAATCGGGGAGAGATTATAATACAGTTGATATGAGTCATGTGAGGATGTTTAATGAATACTTCCCACCTTATAAAGCAGCTGTTGATGCGGGGGTAGCATCTGTAATGGCTTCTTTTAATGAAGTTGATGGGGTTCCTGCCACAGGAAACAGGTGGCTTCAAACAGAAGTTTTAAGAAATAAATGGAACTTCAAAGGTTTTGTTGTAACAGATTATACAGGAATTAACGAGATGGTTGACCACGGAATGGGAGATCTTCAACAAGTTTCAGCGTTAGCTTTGAAAGCGGGAATTGATATGGATATGGTGGGTGAAGGTTTTTTAACGACACTTAAAAAATCTTTATCGGAAGGGAGAGTGACTCAGTCTGAAATTGATATGGCGACTAAAAGAATTCTTGAAGCAAAATATGATCTAGGGCTATTTGATGATCCTTATAAATATGGAGACTCCAAATTAGCGGCAAAAGAAGTTTTCAGTATGGAAAACCGAAATATTGCAAGAAATGCAGCGGCTCAATCCATGGTTTTGATGAAGAATAATAACCAAGTTCTCCCTTTAAAAAAGTCAGGAACGATTGCCGTAATAGGTCCATTAGTGAATAATTCATTGAATATGGCAGGAACTTGGAGTGTTGGGGCTCAACATGATAAAGCGGTTAATCTAATGCAAGGGCTGCAAACAAATTATGGGAAAGACATTAAATTCCTTTCCGCCAAAGGAGCTAATATTGATTATAATGAAAAATTAGAGGATATTTATGCAGCTCATGGAAAGAAAACCGATAGAGACAAGCGTTCAAAAGAAGAATTATTAAAAGAAGCAGTTGACATAGCCAATAAAGCAGATGTTGTTGTTCTGGCGATTGGAGAATCTGCGGAAATGAGTGGCGAATCTTCTTCAAGAACTGAAATTACAATTCCTCAGTCTCAGATAGATTTACTTAATGAATTAAAAAAGACAGGAAAACCAATTGTAATGGTTCTTTTTACAGGGCGTCCATTAGCCTTAACGAATGTTAAAGATGCTCCGGATGCTATTTTGAATGCTTGGTTTTCAGGATCAGAAGCTGGAAATGCAATTGCTGATGTTCTTTTCGGAAAAGTAAATCCTTCAGGGAAGCTTCCTATGACTTTCCCTAGAAGTTTAGGACAAGTTCCGATTTATTATAATGCTAAAAATACAGGTCGCCCTTTAGATCAAGCATTGGTTGATAAATGTGAATATCAGAGGTTTCGCTCAAATTATATGGATGAATGTAATACACCGCTTTATCCTTTCGGATATGGTATTAGCTATACGAAATTCAATTATTCTGATATCACGATTTCTAATGTAAACCCAAAAGCGAATCAGACCGTTCAGGCATCTGTTACGATAACAAACGCTGGAAGTTATGATGGAGCAGAGGTTGTTCAATTATATATTAGAGATATGGTGGGAAGTATTACTAGACCAGTAAAAGAACTAAAAGGTTTTCAGAAAATATTTTTGAAAAAAGGAGAATCTAAGAAAGTTACTTTCGATATTACTCCGGAAAATTTAAAGTTTTATAATGGAGACTTGAAATATGATTGGGAACCTGGAGAATTTGATATTATGATAGGGACAAATTCTGAAGAAGTCAAACATGTAAAAATTAATTGGAGCAAATAAGCAAAAAAGAGTCATTCAAAAGAATGGCTTTTTTCTTGTATTAGGTAGTAAAGATGAAGAAGTGGTATTAAAATAACATGGAATAATAGCGTCACAAACTGATGTTATAGGTGAATGTGGAAAATAAATTTAACAAAAAGTGTTATTTTCAATAGTTTTTTCATCTTTGGTATGATTTTTACTAGTAATTGTTGTGAAATAATTCAAACAACTATGAAAAAAATAATTCTAATTAATACGCTGTTTCTTGGCTCTTTTATGTTTGCACAAAAAGTAGGTGGCGATAGAGATGCTCATGGATGCATTGGTTCAGCTGGTTATACTTATTCACAAGTTAAAAAAGATTGTATAAGGACTTTTGAGCAAAAAGTAAAATTGACTGAGGTAAATCCTAAAGCTAGTTATACTTCGATGACTGCCGTTGTTTTCAGTGATGATATGAAAAAAGCAGAAGTTTTTCTGCCTGAGCAAGAGTCTGGAAGTTTAATTCTTACGAGAGTAAAAAAAGGAAAAACTTGGAAAAATGGAAACTATGCTTTAGTTTCTAATAAAAAGATGGGTTATCAACTTAAAAAAGATAATGTAGTGATTTATCAATAATTAGGAGCGAAATAAAATCCTATAGTATAGAACACCGTTTTTTTATAAAATAAAAATTAAAAAATTAGGCTATCTCATTGGAGATAGCCCTTTTAACTTTTTCACATGTCTGATCCTAACATAGCGTTACACAAAAACAGCAATGTTATGAAAGATCTTAATAATCAGTATGTAAAACGTAGTCAAAAAGACTATAGCCTATCCTTTAAACTCTCTGTAGTACAAGAAGTGGAGAGTGGTTCGATCGGCAATCGAGCTGCCATGCGTA